>JBQMRR010000075.1:0-666 GCA_052174495.1 Arsenophonus sp. NC-TX2-MAG3 | reverse complement strand
GTCATTAAAATTAATCAAGCTACATGGAAAACCTGAAAACGGAAAATGTACGAATGGCGGTGGAGAGTAGTTTTACGTCAGTGAAGGCTGAACCCAAGTGCAGGAAAAACAAAATTAACGTGCATTATCACACGTACAAAAACTCTACATGTTCGAGATAAAAGAGGGAGTGCGTGCGTATAAGGTCCGCCTCTTACCATAAATCCGAGATTTCCCTGAACAGTCCAGGATTCAATTCTGTCCTCGGGGTTGTGTCCAGGATTATTTAAGATCAGAGATTTTGGAGTTGGTCCAACGAGAGCCAAAAAATTTCGTTCAGTTTTTTGTAGTGATTGGCAACGCTGGCTCTGCTAGACTGTCGTCTCCTAACCTAACAGACAATAATTTCCCACACGCCAACACGTTATTTACTTTCTCCGTTATAAGATTTAAGATCAATATTTGCTGTACGTTGCGCTTTTTGGTTTATGTGATTGATATGTGTTGTAAAGAGGTGGGAAAAGAAAGAGTGCGTTTAATGACAAAGTGTAGTCCGTCTGATGGACTTACCTTTGAATAGTAGATTAACATTGGCTGGTATACCAATATTAAATTGGTAAGGAAGTTCACCATTTAATTCAAGTTTCTGACCTGCATTTTTAATGCCACTAAATAAAATCTTACCTT
>JBQMRR010000074.1:0-1502 GCA_052174495.1 Arsenophonus sp. NC-TX2-MAG3 | reverse complement strand
ATTATGTCACTGCTGGTGATGATGGCTCAGATGTACTCAGTTTGTATGGTGCCAATTTATAAATTGTTTAAAGTCAAACACTGATTTTGAGTTGACTTTACTTCTTTGAAATATTATTTAGCTCTATACCCTGTTCACATTCACATTTTGTCTTGTAAACAGCAGTATTTTGGTTATTTGAAAAAACACTGTTCTAAACATAATTAAATCCAAAGTTTTTAAAACAATTTAGGTAAATACTGAAATGCATATTTGGAAAATGAATAATTGCAGTAAATGTTTTAATTCTACATATGTGTATGGAGGTTGGACATTTTAAAAAGATTTTTTAATGAGAAATAATTGTTTTTACTACAAAATTTTAGGGTATTTCATAGGAGTAGTAATAGAAATTCATCATAGAAATCATCATAGAAATTCCTATCAAGTCAAAATTTGTATGTAATCGCATATTTTATAAAAATAATATTTGAAATGTTTTGATTATACTTTCAGTTAGATATATCTGATGTTTCACAGGCGATTTGTCATCCGGAGATGGTGAAAAACGATCTCCTACTGATTTTGCTCTTTGGAAAAAGTCTAAACCAGGAGAACCATGGTGGGAATCTCCATGGGGACATGGCCGCCCTGGTTGGCATATTGAATGCTCTGCCATGGCATCTGCTATATGTGGAGAGTCTCTGGACATACATACAGGCGGTGTTGATTTGAAGTTTCCACATCATGATAATGAGTTAGCACAAGCAGAGGTATGACCGATTAACAGTAGCATATTAAGGGGGGGGGACAGCTGGTATGGGCGCCATACCTGAAGAGTGGGAGGCATAAATGAGTATATAAAGGGCTTAAAAAAGAAAAAGGTTTATTTTATAAAATACAGACATGATTTTTTTAAAGTTTTGATTAGGATTATAGCTTCATTTTGATACATGAAATTACACAGTTCTCTGTTGAACTAGGATAGCTAACAGTCTTAAGTTATCTAGACAGCTATCTTGACAGTTACCATATGTATAATTATATGCAATCATGATTCATGATGGTAGTAAATTGAACTGACACATTTTACTCAGATTGCGTGTTTCGTAAATGAAAAAATTAGTTTTCAGTGTCCTGGAAAGCTGTACTTGCAACAAAGATAGAATACAATTCTATCAGCACTCTTCAGTGATGATATGAAAAGATTGTGTACCATGATGAAGTGAATTCATTGGCCATCAGTTGGTCTATGTCTCGAGTTTGTAACTCTTTGAGTATAGCAGAATATCAGTTATTTGTTGGTATACCAGTTTCTAGTTGTTTGCGCCACTAGCATTTAGTTGGTGCGCCACCTCACGTTATCAAAATCTTAAGGTACACCAGCTTCTAAATTAGCTTCTTGCTTGTATGTGAGTATATTGCATCATGTATGTGTTCATACAAATATTTTCTTTTAAACTGATTTCACAAATTGTTATTTTTTGATATTGATATAAGACATAGTAAACCCACGAAATGTT
>JBQMRR010000073.1:0-566 GCA_052174495.1 Arsenophonus sp. NC-TX2-MAG3 | reverse complement strand
TAAATCGCCACCAGCTTCTGTCCAAGCTAAACCTGTCACTTGACCAATACGGTTTTCGGTACACAAGAAGTTCCTAACGGAGAATCAACCCACTGGAATGAAGGCTGGGGCATTCGTAATTAAAAACTTCCAACTATTCAAAATGGATTTACACAGACCAAAACTGTGATGAGGCAGTACCTTTCATAATTGAGTTACTAAATGATAAAATAAGGTCGTTGATGAAAGTGTCTCATCAAAAACATTTGAAGACTTAAGGGAAATTATTAGGCAGCTTGAAGAAGATAGCACTTCTAGAAATAAGACCAACATTGATGAGGGAAGCGTAAGGAAGTGCTACAAGTGTGGCGGACCAAGACATATGCGAAACCAATGTCCGAAGGCAGAAAACTAAAGGCAGACCATTTTGGATTGGGGAAGGATGGTTACGGGAAATTTGTATCTTCCCAGAAACCTAGAACTCAGTGGTTAAAAGATGAAAATTTGAACAGATTGTGGCGGACCTGGACCAACCTTGCCCAGCCATAGATGTCTCTATTCAAGAAAAATCTTTCACCGCTATACTT
>JBQMRR010000072.1:0-311 GCA_052174495.1 Arsenophonus sp. NC-TX2-MAG3 | reverse complement strand
AGTATCATTAATAGGTAATATACGAATATTAAAACCAATCTGGCCTGCAAGGAAATACCAAGGAACGATGTTAGCGGTGTAACAAGGTACTTATGCGCCCTTGGCAATTTTGACAAAGCTGTGCACCCATACCAATATCGGGGGGTCTGGGGGTCTGTAATACCCACTAGTAGAGCAAAGTCCTCCCCCAGAAAATTTTTAAAATTAAAGTGCAAAAATGGTAGTTTTTTAAGCTTTTTGAGCCAAGTTTTTGCCTCTTTTTAAGGTAACTTTTTGGTAGAATTTCTGAAAAATTCTATATTATCTGAATA
>JBQMRR010000071.1:0-674 GCA_052174495.1 Arsenophonus sp. NC-TX2-MAG3 | reverse complement strand
GCAAGGTGATAATAGCGAGCATGTTTCTTCATCAGGGATTCATGAGTTCCTAGTTCTACTATTCGTCCCCTGTGAATTACCACAATACTGTTTGCATTTTTGATTGTTGACAGCCGATGAGCTATTATAATGCAGGTTCTTCCTTTTCTGGCTCTATCCAATGCTTCTTGTACAATCTGCAAAAATACACTGTTTCATAAAGATTACTGTTTGAAACATATATTATTTTTAAGAGGCAACATGTTTAAGCATAAATTAAAGGGCTGTTATGTACCTTTTCATTCTCAGTATCAAGTGCAGATGTCGCTTCATCAAGAAGAAGTATTTTGGGATTTCTTATAATTGCTCTAGCTATAGCAACGCGTTGCCTCTGACCTCCTGACAGTTGTGTACCTCTCTCTCCCACCAATGTCTCATAGCCCTTCATCATATAATATGATATACATGAGCATTATATAAAATTATTGTATTTACTTGTATGTAGTAATTATACAAAATATAAATATGTAGTGAATACAATGTAATTTATGCATTAAATATAAAGTTCACAACATATATATAAATTTTACTTTTTTCTTTTTCGTACCTTTCAAGATGTTTTGTGTCGTTATTGGGACATGTTTCGGGCCCTCTGTGGACCCATCTTCACCCAATCCTTTCTTGTGTTGTACTTG
>JBQMRR010000070.1:0-1191 GCA_052174495.1 Arsenophonus sp. NC-TX2-MAG3 | reverse complement strand
TAAATAGTGAACAACAGCTTAAAAAATAAGTCCCCCATCAATGTAGTGACATAATTAAAAGTATTGTTCTGCTTAAATTTCCACTGAATTTCTACAAATGTCAAGAGTTATTTTTTTGTATAACAATTTTTATTATCAACTGTTACACATTAGTGCAGTATTAAAAAATTCCTAGAATTTACTTAGGCAGATTAGACATTGTCATTCGAAATATTTTAATGGCATTTTATCTTACACTACTACCATGGTTTTTTCAGATTCTAATAAGTTAAAAGTTTAACAATTATCAATGATTAAATTATAAGAACTATTTTATACCAGTTTTTACACTAATAAGTAATCCAAATTTACCTGTAACTGAGGAAAAATACTAGTTTAGTAAATTAAATAAACAAATACATCTTCTGAATTTTTTTAATGGTGTCTGGTTTTTCATTCATCTACTTACCTACCTCGAACTATGTGTGAACAAACTATTGAATGTTTTAAGATATTATCTTCAAATCTAATTTAACTAAACTAGAATTTTTGATAATCATTAAATAAAAAAAGATGTATCAAAACAATTTTTTTAAATTTCTCTGTACTTTTAATGACACTATTTTGGATTAGTATAATCATTACATGGAACCAGAACAAACCTATGTTAAAAAAGCTAGTAAACAAAAAAAAGACTATAATGCTCCAATGCAATTTCTTGACTGATACAGATTAATGTTTAGATAAAATGTTTAGTGTTACATGCATGTGCCAAGCTTAATTTCATTAAACAATAAAGCTAAGTACTTACTCTAATTTGCTCAATAATTTTTCGTATCTGTGGTTCAAATCCCATATCTAACATTCGATCAGCTTCATCTAACACTAAATAAGTACATCTTTTAAGATTAGTTGTTCCTCTTTCTAAAAAGTCTATAAGACGCCCTGGAGTTGCTATTACAATCTCAACACCTCGTTCTAAATCACGGGCTTGAGGACCTTTGGGAGCTCCACCATACAGACAAGTATTACGTACTGATGTTGAAGAACCAAAGTCAGTTGCCACTTGCTGAATCTGTTGTGCCAACTCTCTAGTAGGAGCCAGAACAAGTGCTATTGGTCCATCACCTCTTAACAGTCTAGGCTGATAATTGATATGTACAATTGCTGGCAGAATGTACTGAAACATTTTTCAAATGATTTATATAAACC
>JBQMRR010000069.1:0-13456 GCA_052174495.1 Arsenophonus sp. NC-TX2-MAG3 | reverse complement strand
TAAAATAGTGCGGCTGGACCCCTCCGATAGCCAGCGAACCGAACTGTGATAGGGCGCACGAAGCAGATCCTTCGGTAGCTGTTTTTATTAAAACGGAGAAAACCATGATAATCAACATATTTCTTTATAGTCCGATATCGATATCGATCGCTTTGTGCGACTGATAAATCTCTATAACGAGATGATTCATGTTTTATCGCAAACAATTATCGTGATAATTCAAGGTGAGGACTTTTTAGCCTGGTATAAGAAAGTCTTTTCTAGGCGTGGGTGCCCGCTCGTTAGAGCTAATCTGTTACTGGATGAAATTATCAACGTAGCGATACTTCTATCTATCGAGCTATCGAGCGACACTCAGGTTAAGAGCGTTAACCAGTAACAGTAATATTAATCCTATTTCTTCAAGGCTATTGTGCTATCGACATCTAGATGTATTTTGGTGTTTGGCACGATGATGGTAGTTTGCTATGTTGAGATCCGAGTTCACGACAGATTGCTTGTCTGGACTATATCGGCAAGAACGAAGGAGTGACGCTTTGGCCGAATCCTACCATTAATTCTGTCAATCTGTAACGTTACCGAGAGTAGTTTTACTTCAATTTTCATCAGAAAAACCGCATTACTGAATAATTTCAAGCCTGCTTAGGATATTTATGTACATCATATGCATGCCTATCTTTCCGTGGTGAGTTATATGTAGTTATGTACGCCTGATTAAGAATAACGGCGATTCGCCACTAGATTTTAATTATTGAGCTTTTCTTGATCAAATTCGCATACTGAAACCCCGTTTATTCAGCTTAAGGGGGTGATAATTTTTGGCCAACCAGGCTTCGGAAAGTTTACTACACTAGTAGTGCCTATGTTGCTCTCTATCTTGTATATTATACCTTATAATTAAAAAGCTTACTGATATAATTAACTGTTCCATTGAAGATTCACAAAAGGCCGTATTTATATGGAGATTTAGATACTAATTATCGCCAATAAGAAAACATCTAGAAAATCAAATACGCGTTACTCTTATTGATGGCCTTTATGCCTTGCGTTGTAATTTGAACGTTATTTCAAATATTAAAATATTCGATGAGGTATCTGCATTAATCATCATTAAAAGAATAATGACTGAATATCTACTGATGACAAGAGTTTATGTCAACAACGGACTCAATTATTATTGATCGGTTGGGAATTAAAAAGGTATCTGCAAAGCTATTAGCTGATCCTCAATTGTTAATTGAGCTAATAAGCAATGACTGATACAACTCTTATATACGGACTGCAAAGTCTACTATCACCGAGTAGATTGAGGTAGACGATCACGATCTAATAAAGCATTATTTGCTAGCTTGAAAAGTACTTATTTACTATTTTAGCGGCAGCGAATACTGTTATTACGGAATTATCGAACACATTGTAGTGGTTGAATTGATTGCCTTCAGATGCACAATTTTTTGAATTGTATCAGACTAAAAGCAATGCGGAAGTAAAAACTTACTAGCATCGAATATTGAATGAGATATACTCGTCGCAATTAGCACGTATTATACTATATCTGTCCTGAAGGAGATGACCAGCTAGCAGTGCATTTTATTTCCATGATTGATAAAGATAGCTATACAGTGTTGCCGTTAGAATATTAAAGCGCCCACTTAGGGGCGCTACGTTTAAGAGGGATCGTGTTCAAGCACACACAGGGCCTGATTGATTCTGAACACTAATAGCAATCTTTTGCGGTTTTTCCTGTTCAGGAATATCGTAGGTAAATTGCAGGATTAATAGTCCTTTATCTAGATTTGCCTCCTGGATTGTTATCCGATGCTCAAGACTAAAACTTAAAGAAAACTCACTTTTTCTAATACCCTGATGCAACCATTTGCTGCCATCTTTTTTTTCAACAATATTCGTTTCTTCAATCTTTGGTTTACCTATAAGGGTTAAATGGTTATTAAGGATCGAAATATCGAGTTCATCTTGCGTATATCCTGGTATGCTCACCGTCATTTCATAATGTTCTTTATCTTTTTGTAGAAGATTATAGGCTGGCGTATCAGCCAGCGGATTTTCACCGGTTAAACGACTAAATAAATTATCTATTTGAGTAAAACGATCAGATAGCAGATGATTGCTAAATGTCGGAATAAGAGAAAAAGAACGATAGGCCATAGTATTCTCCTTTAATAGAATAATAGAATGTTTACTCAGGTTTACCTTGATAAATATGGGTCAGTTAATACGTTTTCAAGTGCGACAGGAATACAAGAGAGAAAATAATTTTACCTTCAACTAATCTAAACCGTTTTATCGTCAAACTTCACATTACGCAATACTGATATGGATTTACTCAAAACCTTTTTCACTAAAGATTGAAGTTTTTTGTACATGCATGCTGGTTTTTCTTGGATAACAATAAATCGTTGCAACAAGCCTTTATCTATATGCATAATATTATCATCGATTTTATCTGCAAATATTATCCTTAATGTCATGCTGTTAACGATTTCTTGTCATCATTGGATAGAAATAAATGGGGGACGCCTTTAAAAAATATTGCACAAATAGTGTCGTTTAGGACGCCAGCATTGGTTGGCTCAGGCCCCCATCTTTTTATGGAAACCTTTCGATTGTCTTTTGGATCGTGGCAAGCCAGATTTTTGAAGAGCAAAAAAGCAAGGGTACCTGCTCTATACAGTAGGTGCATTATACTATCCTTATTTTCCTTGGTTATTGCATAGTGATTATGCATATGATATAAAAAAATTTTATTCCTAACCTGTCAAAACTTGATGTCATATTATAAATGGGAGGTGGCTCTCTACTCAGCCAATTAATTTTTCTTTCTGAATTTATTTGTTAATTTTGAATGCTTACTATTATTTTGGCTTTGGCGCTGTTGTTTAAATTCATCGCATGATCCAATGAGTCATTGGATCAATCGAAAAATTGCGACAATCTGTCCTTCCGTGATCAGTAATTCTCGCCGTGAAATGGTTATTTTTATTGAATATCGCCGTAATAATGCAGGTCGATATGTTTATCGAGACTGAAAACAATAGTTGAAAAAGGTATTAATGAGACCCTTCATTATATTTTGCAAGGCGAACATCTTGGGCTGGCTTTAAAACAACGGTTATCACTTTCCTTTACGGAATTATGTTAATTAAATGATACTCTTAATTAAAGATATACAGGCGTAAAAACAGTATTGAGCATTATGCTGGCTGTTTATTGGATATCAGGATCAAATAGGTTAAGAAAAATAATCTAGTTAACCGCGCTTTGTTTTTATTGATATTTGATTATGTGTTTCTGCTGTTGTTATTCAGCTGCGATTTAAATATGATTGTCAAGTAAACTACTGGCATTACAGCAATAAAAATAATTCAATCGCATTTTATCAAAACTATTAAAGAGAAAAATAAAAAAGCAACACTTCATCAGAAATTTTTAAATCTAAAAATGATGATGGATATACTAGGCCATCATAGTGGTTGTTATTTTACTTGCTGTTAGCACGTTTTCCGGTATGTTTATAACTGCCTTTAATGATGAAATCGTTAACGTACAAGCATTACTGATATAATCACGCGACATACTAAAGACACAGGATAAAAATATCTATTTACCAATAGTGCAAAAATGACAGGCACATTGATGCAGTTTAGAGCATCTTCGGAAATATGACCATTAACGATAAGAAATCAAAGATCATAAAAATAGCTAATGGTTTTAGCTATCGGTGATGATTCTCATTGCTTGAGAAAAGTATAAAGCTTAACTAATAATAAAGAAGGTTTTCCATTACTTATAAAATATGCTACAGGAAGTCTATAGGAGAATTGCAACGAAATTGAATGATAGCACAATATTACATAAGGTTTTTATTTCCTGTGCAAATAATATTGGTGACATTACAACCGAAAAAGTCGGAACACAATAAGCCAGATAACTGCTCGGTATAGATCAAGGTTTTATTAATAGCCTCATTTTTAAATTTAATAATTAATTTTTACATTCTTTTTAATTTTAAATCCTTTCGATGCAATGCAGCAAAGGGAGGGATCTTTTCTTTTTCTGCATTTAAGTAGGAAGTATTATATAGCGAAAATTATCATATTTTAGCTTATTATAAGCTTAACCATCACGTCAAGCTTATACGTTTTGGTTTAATAAGGCAGGCAGCGTATACCCAGGTTGAACCAAAACTGTTAAAAGCAATCATACAGTAAGAAAGCTATCTATCAGAAAAACCATAAACATCAATTATAATAATAAACAGAGGTGGTATTGAGCTTGGATTATGTTTATGGGCTGATGCAGGTTAATTCGACGTATATTCAAAGCTTTTAAAATGACTGCTGACTGATAATTACCAAGGTTTACTTAATCAGTTATGTTTCAACGTTAAAATTAGTACAGGGATGTTGCCGAAATACTTACGCGAGCTTACTAGTAACTTAGCTTGCATTGGGTTATATAACGCTAGCCTCTATCTCAGGAATCAAAAAACGCCTGCGCTATGCCCAAGCAGATTTATGCTCACTATTGGCAGCTTATAAGCGATAAAAGAGAAAAACCATGAGAGCAAGTAAGTCTGATGTTGCTGTGGATGTGCGTATCACCGCACAAATTAGCGTGGTTATATCATAAAACATTTTTAAATTTTTATCACGAACGCCTGTTGTTTGAGATTGGTAGAGTGCTGAAGTAACGGTAATTATTTTATTATATTATCCATCCTGTTAATCATTTTTACGCCATAATAACTACAAGCGCCTGTTTTTTGCTTTTCTTAGCTTTTTATCTCTGTTCATCTATCTGGGGATGTGTCAATAGATGCTTACCACACTATTTTACGCTGGAATTTTCTGTGACGGGGAAAGAGCCTATCTGGTATTTTCTATCCCCTAAAGCAGATTAACTACTCTTCTCATTGGTGTTAAGTCCTTTAGTATGTTTTTGACACTATGAATCTTCGTTTATCGTCGGAATAGTTATGCACAGTTTAGTTTTAGTATGATATCTAGTTAAAATGGTAGAGCTGAGTATGTGGTTTTTCTTTTTGGTCCTATTTTAATCATCAGTGGTGTCCGCTATTTCATGGAGTTTTTTGATGACAAAAATATTTCTACCTCTATAATGGTAAAAAATATTTACTACCGCTCAAATACCGTTTTTGCTGCTTTTAATGAGGTGCGATGAAGATTAAATATATTAGGTAGATCGAAGATTACATTTAAGAGATCACATCTTAAAAAAATCGAAAAGCTATAAATCCATCCTGGATTTATAGAAGTATTATGTGCTCTTATGGTTCTAACATTGGCGCCTTTATAGGAGAGTAAAAGTATAATGAATATTTGAAATAAATAGGAGTTCATTCTTTTAGGAGGTTATGTCAGGCAATTCAATAAGCTACAAAACGATATATTTATAACTATAATGATAGTTATTAAACTAATCGCTCAAAAGAGCGTATTATTACTGTCATGCTAATAATGGGCTATTTTTGTAAGAGGTTATTAGTAAAAATCCATTAAGTTCGGTCGGCGATAATCTATCGGATGATGTGAACTTATGCATTGAAACAACTCAATTTACTTTATTCTACTCATATTGTTACAGTAAGCATGTAAACGTTAAAGGAGATTTATTAGAGTTACAGTAAGATCATTGGAAAATTCGCAATTACAGGAAAAATTTAACAATCTTATTAGAAGTCCTCTGCTGATCTAGAGGACAAGGATAAATTCTTTATTTAATTATCAATTTATGCTCATTTCTAGTGTATAGAATTTTAGAAATGGCAACGTTATCCATATTGATTGATTTTGGGGGATGATGTAAACAAGAAAGAGATGATATTCCATGAAATTTATCCTACAGGGTATCTGCGAAACAAGATATAACCTGTGTTCCTTTTTGCATGAACTTATCTATAATGATCCCAAGTAGCTGATAGCACTGCTGTTAAGGTTGATCTTGAAGTCATTCTGTAACAATATGCTGAACGCTGTCTTGTAGACGGGTTATATGTCGTCATCCGTAACGGTTATTTGCTATACAATAAACCATATACAGACTGGTTTATCGGTGTTGAGACTAAAAGTGCCGAAGATCAGGAATCGCAGTGGCAATGAAATATGCTTTTAAAGCTCTTTCCACTGTCTTATCTGAAGTGCGAAAAAGCAGCGAAAAGTTCTCTATAACTATTCTACGAATATCCACACTCATAATTTTTACTAATCTCTAGGGCTTTTCTCGATAAAATCACATGGTTTCTTTTTCAAGGTACCCATGAGAAGACTGAAATATTAATACCTTGAAGAGGAGAAAGAATGGATGTGGCTTCCCTGCGTGATTTAAGCAATACGCGTTACGTTTATTTTATGGCGATGACATATTACTTTTATTTCTGTTAGGCAGGGTGATCGCTTTTCCTCTGTCATTATCGGTAGCACTGCGCATAGACGTAAGAAGCTCATTGCGCTCAAAGAAAGTTATTGATAGTCAGAAGCAAATTTGCTGTCAATAAGAACAACGATCAAATTGAATCGGCTTTCATGACAGTGAGGCTATGAAAGTTGACATACAAAGCACTATAGCTCAAGAAAAACAACACTTTCAATGCCGCTTAAGTTACTCTTGTCTACTCAGAAATAGTTGGACTGGCTAAGAGGATTTGACCTGCTGACTATGCTGGAAAACAATGTCTAATTTAAAACGAAGAATAGATTTATAAAGCATTAGAGTGAAACGTAGCCTGACCACACTTATACTAAATTTTCTAATAACTATTTTATTAACAACTAAGTTTTAAAAAAAAGATTAAAAAAATAAAAAATATTAGAGAAGATTTACGGTTAGATCTCTTCAAGTTAAAAGTCGAAATTCTTTATCTAAATATAAAGATTAATAAGATTCTATCAGAAAGATAGAATAGTTTTTTAAACAATTTAGGTTTAACTTTAAATAAAGTTTCATAGACTGCAATGGAGTTTACTATCAATACTTATTGACAATTCCTAATTATATAGCCAAAACATATCAATGATGTTGAGTGATCTCAAGCTCTTGAGCAGAATTAAATGATATCTTTATATCCTATCTCCTCTATCCGCTCATTAAATTGATTGACTATACCATTTTGTTTGATAATGCATTGACAGGATAAGTCGGTGATATATACCAAGATATGCATATAAACAATTGAATTTCTGTTTTTCAATAGCTGAATATTTTAGAAGATCAAAAGGTGATCTACAAATTCTTTACCATTCTCTGTGTGTATCAGATGAATAGCCATAGGAAATGCTCAATCTAAGATCACGTAAGAAACTCAAATATCAGCTGAGGTCTTGGTATTATAAAAACAAATAAAAAATCCATCGAGTTACGCGATCTATATGCACTTACGAAAAGATAAGATTATAAAATTTTATTGGCATTTGCGAAAATATTTCATATCTACGTACAGATAACCAAGTTCTTAGTTTTTAAATGCATTACTTCTTCAGCTTTAGAGCTTCTACTGCCTCATTTCACGCAAATTTCATACTTTTGGCCTGCGTAACACAGCAATTTAGGCCAGATCAAGATACAACGGGGTTCAGAAATTCGCATACGACTGCAGCAGATTATCAAGAGAGGATCTATGTTTTTGCAGGAAAACGATTAAGCTTTCTGAGTAAATGAGAGCGGTCGTCTGAGAAATCAGATAGAGAATATAGCTGTGGAACGATATTTTATATAATGATCTTAAACTAAACATATAGTAATTAAATTGGAATCTTTTAGTTTTAAACTTTGCTTAATTACAAAAATCACTCATTCTAATAATCTTTTCTCGCATTAATTTTTGATTTTACAATAATGTATTCATTGACCTCTTTAGCACATTGAAGTAATTTCGTTTGTTTTTAGCATTTTTTGTATCTTATTGATATCTTTGATATCACTTAGAACCCAATCAATTAACACATCTAATTTATCAGATTGCTTATACATATTACTATCCAATTAATAGAGCATATGTTCTAGAACGTAGCACACTATAGTGTGAGCAGCGCAGATACGCTGCTTTGGAGCATGTTGATGATCTGAGTGCTGTTTTATATATTCTGTGGTATGTTAATTTTCAAGAATTTATTCAGATGGCTTAAGATGAATCCTGTTAAAAAGGATAAATCTAGTAAAATCAGAAAGATACTAAGTAACTCACGTGTTTACATAACCTCTTTATCTAAAGTGTTTTATGATCTCCATTCCGAAATAAATGAAGACAGATTAACTGAATTTTTATGATACCAAAAATGAGATATAGTAATGCGTCTAATTTTGTCATCAATATTTTCTCGACACGCATCTGCATTATCCTCCTCTAATTACCATTATCCTAGATTTTTAAGAACTCTTAGGCAAAATCAATGATCCTGAATATAACTACATTGAAGAGGGGGTAAATGAGTGACATTATGATTTCGGATAAATTTATCACTTATAGGAGGACTAAGGATAATCTACGGTCTCTTTCGCTTACTGGAGCAAATATAAAGATGACTGGATCGATAGACACCTAATAAATGCGGGCAGAATGATATTTCTATTTTTCTAGCAAAATACCTAAAAAGGTAATTATTCAAATATATATCCTCAAACTAAACTGATTTTAGTATTGATAAAGGTTGAAATAAATTTCTTAAAGATGCAGTAAAAGTATCAACTTGTGGATCCTCTATTTATATAGAGTGAAGCTTGTCTGTTGGCACTTGTATCATGGGGGTTTATCTGGTCGTTACTATTGCGTCTATTCTGAATATTCCTACCACCGTTTTTCTACCAAATCTATAAGTTAAAAGCCTGCAGTTTATTTGACTTCAAAATTACCGAGATAGTACTTAGCAGAACAGGTTTATATCTTACGGACTGTAACTAAGAACACATTACTTTTATTATATGTCAATCTTCTTTCTCCTTTTTTAAGAATAACTAATAGAGGACTCAATGCTCTATTTCTTCCCTCACTATCCTACAGTATACACAGAAATAAACATATTGTATGGCATGATCTGTTTAAAAAAAGATTGATCAAAGAAATCTGGGGAGGCGCTGTCAGTCATCTGGCTGGTACATCACAGCAATAACCTAATATATCCACCATTTTCCTGGTTTGGAATATATCCGCGCCAGGAATCAGCAGCAGGGATACCTTGAGCTACTGTACGAACGTTATTAGAAAATGCACTTTGTTAAAAGGCGGAAAAGGTGGATTGTATAGCGTGAAATATCTCAGATCTACTATCTTAAACGTCACTCTAAATTGTATCCGTCTTAAAACAGCGGTATTAATGAGGGAGGGAAGAGTACTTGTACATATAACTACGAGCATCGGATTCAAACAGTACTAGCAGTAGACCCTAACCTAAGAAAGATGATCGGGCAGTATATATTAGTTATATTCTGGTAAATATTTTAAAATGGTACATTACTATGATTTCTTATTGAATTGCAAATGAGGTAAACTATTATCGAAGATGTATATAAAAGATGTTGAAGATAATGATTGCAAAACCTGGCTTTACCCTTTTTTATAAAAGGGTTATGTCTACAGATCCATGGAAGCGTATGCTGTATAGCAATATCCTACTTTTACCGATACTTAGCTTAGTATACAGGCAACGAAATTATTATCAAAAAAATGCATAAAATAGGAAACCGAGTGTTTATTAAATTATTAACCTAAGTTAATTTTTTAAAATTAGTGCATTTTAGATTAAAAAGTGCATACTCAAGTTAAATTTAACTTACTCTAACAATAGACAAAAAAGCAATTTTATCGGCTTTTTAGCAATAATGGCTGCCTTTAGTTTCTTACCAGCAGACTTCATTTTCCATTCATACTAAATAAGCTAATAAAAAATTATAAAAATTAAAAATACGAGGATTAATGAAGGTTTTATAGCTTTGTCCAAGGTTTCTAATCGTTATTGTTACATTTAAAAGTTTCTTGCATACCTTTATATTAAGGATGACTTTTTCTGTGGTTATGACCCGTCTGAATTTATAAATTTCATCTCTAAAATTAACTTTTTTTCTTCCTTAACCTATCAATTGTTGTTTTCTATCTAGAATTTCAATAAGTTGTTACTTCTTTTGCTAAGTTATAAAACGGCTTTAATGGCTTTAAAGGTGTAGCGGTCACTGTTTTATCATTGCTATTCGTGATCTTACTTACTGTAAGAGATCGTTTAAAGTAAGCAAAATAACATGGATAGAAAATAATCTGTAGAACTATCGGAATAATAGTATTTTTACCCTTGACAAAAGAATACCTGTTCCTGAAAGAATTTTACAGGTTTATGGTGAACACCATGACAGTGATTGGTAATAGTTCAGTTTTATCCATACAGAAAAAATTACTGTTGTATCGTCGACAAGTTGAGCAGTGAAGATAATTTTCTCTTTCTAAGGTTGTGTAATGTAGGTTAGTATAACCATGCCGCTTTTTAGTCGGTTATGTTAGTGATGTTGTAATTATTCAGTTATATTGGCAAAGGTTATTAGTTTCCTTGCTGAAGATTATTTGAAACCACAATCATTAAAATATAGCGTGGCTAAAATTGTTTTGTGAGCAAAGAAATAACCGTTGCTAACGTATCTAGAAATTAACATGCCGCAGAGTATGAAAATAGTACTCAGTCATGAATATCTCTTGATGCAGTATAGCTACTCCCACTCATATATATAACGTACTACGTTTATTTTCCTCTCTTTTATTAGATCACTTTAATTACATCGATTTTGTCAAGTCTTTAAATTTCATCTCAATAAATCCTTCAAAATATGCTCATTAATATTTTGCAAATCGATTAAGGGAGTTAAATTATTATTATCGATATTAGGAATATCACTGTGCTGAATAATGGGCGTATTATCTAAATCTAAAATCGTATCAACATTAACCAAAGTGCCTTCAAAACTTTTGTACTTAGTTTTTTAATAAGACAAAAAACCATATGCGAAGGCTCATAGAATGAGCTGTTTCAGTTAATTGCTAAATTACTAAGCAAATTTAAAATAATCCATCAACTCCCCTAGTTACTCTGTTGTTCTAGTACTTTGTACTCAGGTTCAGTGACATCAAGGGAGCAATAAAAAAACCAATGAGCTAGTGCTGCTCACTCATAAAAAATAGAATGTTCATGGATAATAATAGTATAACCAATATTAATAGAAACTAAAATAACTGTAAGTATTTTTCTCGCCGGCAATAGGTAACCGTCCATGTCGAAATATAGCACGTTGCATTTATTTGCATTATTTTGCATTAATGGCATTAGGTCTTTTCTCGGTATTTTTATTAGATCACAAATATAATTAAGAAATTTTATCGAAAAGATTTTTTAGATTGGAGTAAGTGGACTATAAAGATTAATATGTTTAATTAATTTTTATTGACTTCTGGTACCCAGCAAAAGAGATAGCACCAATAATCCTAGTACTCTAGTCACTGATACTACTTTCCTACGAAATAATTTACTTTCATTGGTTATGTTGCTTTAGCATTTGAATAAATACCTTTTAATAACTATTTAGGATCAGTATCTAATTCTAAAATAAAATGAAGGCATTAGATTTTATGCTTCGATAAGATTATTTTCTTGTTTAGCAAGATTAATAATCTTAGGTTAGCTTTACTCACGATAATACAAAATCTCGGCGTTTTTCTAATTCTATATATTTAACCTCATATAACCACTAATTATTTTACTATTTTTATAATAGTTGACGAATTGTTAAGACAATTTTCTTTACGTCTTAGTAGACGATAAGATTAATTGATAGTGCATTTGTTCTCCGCGTAGAGAATTGGATACAGTATGATTTCCTGAATTCAAGAAGAGATATTGCTGTTCCAAATATTGAATTGGATGCCCTCATTCTGGTGAGCTGGTCTTTGCAATAGAATGAAGCAACATTTAAAATATCGACATTTAAGAATAGCAATAAACGACTTTGAGTTTTATCCTTAACCACGATTACCTAACACTTAGAGTTTAGAAAACATCTATCATCATGTTTAGATCGTCTCAGTAATGATTGAATACCGTACTTACCTCAGTAAGCGCTATTACTTTAAATATATTTTCTATTCTTATTTTTCTACTTTTTCTCTAATTAAAAATTAAGTATGGGCACCTTAAACACAATAGAATTTTAAAAACAATAAAATAACAAATAAAGCAATTAGTTAAGTAAAATTTCTCAAAATAATAGCTTTTCTAGTTTACAAATATAAATCTGTTATTATTTAATAATAAAAAACAAACCAAACAATCCTTCTCTCACCTTGCTATTTAATAATTTAAAAAGTCGGAACAATACAGATTTTTGTTTAGAACCTCTCTCTGCACATAAAATTCAATCTATTGCAAAACATGATTTAATTGGTAAGAATATTAGCCCATTTTAGTAAAAAATGATCCTAAAATAATCATATTAAAAGGGAATATACTCATTTCTAATGTATGGTATTTCGGAAATTCTAGCATGTATCCTTCTGATTAATTTTGTAGATGATCTCAACAACAGAAAGATGATATACCATGAAAAATCTAGACTATAGGTATCCGCGAAACTAGATATTACCTCTGATCACTTGCGTGAACTTATTCCTAATAGTGCTAGGTGCTGATAGGCACCGCTGTTGAGGCTTTTAACTAGACTTGAAATCACGGTTGCAATAATATCCTGAACACCCTTTTATCAACGGGTGTACATATCGTCGTTTATAGCGGTTATTTTCTACCGTAAACTTATACAGACTGGTATTAGTGATATTGAGATTAAAGCGCTTAAGATAAAAGATTCTTAAGCAGCAACGAAATATCCTTCTAAAAATCCCTTGTGTTACGCTTTATCTGAAGCGTCCAAAAAAAATGTTAAAGAGTTTTATCATAACCTACTGCAAGGCATATTCACTAGTGATTTTAATGAAGTTCTTAGAAGAATGCGGACTCTTGATAAAAAATAATATAAGCTCTTTCTTAGTATCATAAAAAAACTGAAATAGTAATACCTTAAAGGTCATAGACAGTAGTAGTTATATGATTTAAAGCGATATGTGTTATGTTTATTTTCTACCGATAGGCATATAACCGTCCTATCAGGGCAAACTAATCATCTTTTGCCTGCTACTCATTATCGGCAGCACTATTTATGAACATAAGAAGCTCATTGTAATTGAAAATAATTATTAAAAGTTAGAAGGAAATTGGCATAACTTTTTTAATGGGTTAGTGAGCGCCAAACTTAATCGTATCTACTAGACCTTGGTACGATAGAGGGTGTGCTTAGTTTCGGAATCCAACAGCAAAGATGTTCCTAAATATGCAGCACCAATGCTGTTAAGTACACAAAATAAGTAATCTAGTTGGTTTCACTCCCCACACAAAAA
>JBQMRR010000068.1:0-16066 GCA_052174495.1 Arsenophonus sp. NC-TX2-MAG3 | reverse complement strand
TTCCTTGCATACTGCCTTATCTGAAGTATGCAAAAGCAGCAAAGAGTCGCTATAATGACCTATATATGTGAAGAGCATTATTCACCATTAATTTAACAAAAGCTCTATGGCTTTTCTCGATGAAAATACATGGTTTACTTGCTAGTACTCCCATCAGCATACTGAAATATTAATGCCTTAAAGAGCACATTGTTCATAGAGTATCAGTCAAATCATGATAAGCTTTATGAAATGGCGACTCTCATGCATTATATAACATTGCTTCTGTCTATAAGCATTTAGAATATAGGATATAAAAATTTCTGCTAGTTTTTCATATTCTTTTCTATTGTGGGGGGAACAAAGTCCTAACCCTTACAGCACAAACTGGCTTGATTATTTTATTAAAAAAATAACAGCTAAAATATCTATATAAAATCGTTTAAACTTATTGATATAACAACATTTAAGAACAGTAAGATTATGTAGCGTAGGCGAAGACATTATTAATGTTAATACAGAAATACATTTGCAGACGGGATATGATCTAGTTACTTGATAGTATTTTTAAGAAAAAATGAGGGTCATTCATAAATATTAATTTTATATACGATAAAAAGATATAAAACAAGACATATAAGAAGGGAAAATTAAAGGCAAACCAAGTTTTATGAAAATAGCGCACTAAATTCTTGAAGAAGGTCTTGAAAAGATATAGTAAAATTGTCAACTAGTCTCACTGATACTAAAATAACTAACCTGTTAAAAATTAAAGATTAAAAATCAGAGAATAAAAAGTTTAACATAAATTGCTATAAAAGGTTTCACAGGAAGTGCATATCCAAGTAAAAATCCTGCACTATAAAATATCTGGTTGAGTCTTAGATAAAAAGTAGGTAAAAACTGATCATTACAAAGTAGAAAACAGCAGCCTAAGAACAGAGAATTTCATAAATTAGTATAATTTAAGCTTATATTTTTACTGATAATAAGCTATGCTAAATAAAAATTAACATCTAACAGGAAATTGTGCTAAGAGGTAAAGGAAAAATGGAATTACTGATAAGCAAGAAGGCGTTTAATATCCTTTTTAGAAAGAAGTATTTGGCAGAGAATACTGATTCTCATATTTTTATCTAAATTAGGCGCATTTCGTTATGATAACCCCATCCTAGATAGATAGGAAAATCACTAAAGCTGATGATGTGGACAATAATCAACAATGTTTATCACGACGAAATAAATAAACGCTATTATAAATCCGGTTTCTTAGGTCAGTTAATATCCAGGATGGTTGAGATATCTAGACGATTAAATTCGTACCCGATATTTCTTCTAAACGATGAGTTTTTGCTTTTCCTATTCAGTGCTGATCTCTAAATCAATAACATACTTAATGGACAGAATGATTATTCTTTTCTAATCCATCTTTCGTAGCCTTATTAATTATGCATTAATTTCTGCTTTTTTTGACATAGGTGGGTGGAATATCTATGAATGCAATTGGGTAATTTTAGGAGGTGTGTACCCTCTGCGTTCCCTGGTTAGTGTTGAACAGAACTTTGCAAATATTATCTCATTCAATTCAATTAAATCATCAAGCAATGTGACCGTCTTTCTGTAGTTATTGAGTATTGGTACGGATAAAAAATTGTGGTGCTTGCACTAAATTTGTAACTCATTTTAATATCTTATTGCTTACCAGAAGACTTGCATCTTCCACCCCTGAAGAAGCTAATAAAAAACTATTATTTTAAAAGCGGCTATTAATGAAGGTTTTGTAGCTTTGTCCAACGTTTCTAACTGGTTATTGCTGCATTTAAAAGTTTCTTGAATAGGACAACTTTGATATTAAGGATTAGTTTTTCTGTGTTATTACCCGTTTGATTTTATAAATTTTATCTCTAAAATTAACTCTTTTCTTTTTTTAAACTATCATTTGTCGTTTTCTATCTAGAATTTCAGTAAGTTTTACTTCTTTTGCAAGTTATAAAGGGACTTTAATAGTTTTTTAGGTGTAGCGGCCACTGTTTTATTATCGCTATTCGTAGCGCCATTTACTGTAAGAAACCGTTTTGAGTAATCGAAGTAACATGGATAGGAAAATAATCTGTAGAACTATCGAAATAATAGTATTTTTATCCTTGATAAAACAATACCTGTCCTGAAAGCATTTGCAGATTTAGGATAAAACCTCATGGCAGTGATTGGTGATAGATTAGTTTTTATCTACACAGAAAAAATTACTTTTGTATCGTAGATAAATTAAACACTAAAAACAATTTTCTCTTTCTAAGGTTGTAATATAGGTTATGGTAATGGTACCGATTACTAATCGGTTATATTAGTGATGTCGTAATTATTTGCTTATATTGGCAAAGGTTATTAGTTTGCTTGTTATGAATCACTCTGTAAACAAAGAAATAATCATTACCACGTCCTTGACGATCGCAGCTATATTGTCATCGTTTATCAATGATACTATCACCTATTCAAAAAGCCGTAGTCGTTTTCTTTCAAAAAATGTTTCTTCCCTCCCCTATTGAGGGACCTGATTGCAGGTGTTTCAGTACGCGAATTTCTCTAAACCTAGAAATATTTTGATCTGACTTAGATCACTGTTTATGCAGACACAGAGGAGAAATTTGCATGAAATTAGGGAGGGAAAGATCCAAGTTGAAGCATAAAGTGTTAAAAACTACGAGTCTTCCTATTCTGCCCATAGATATGAAATATCTTTTGAAAAGCCAATACTGTGCGGACAATGGCTTGATGCTTATTACGTGTTCTTAACCAAGCAATCTCCACATAGCTATCCATCGAATACATACAGAGAATAGCAAAGAATTTACAGATCACCTTTTGGTCTGCGGAAATATTCAGAACCGGAAAAGAGAAATTCAATTATTTGTGTACATAGCTTCGTATAGAGCATCGAATGATCCTATCAATGCATCATCAAATAAATAGTATGGTTGAGGAATTTAATGGACGTATATAAGGTAATCTGCAAGTTCATTATTTAAATTCTTGTCAAGAGGTTGAGATCACTCTGCATCGATATGTTTTAGTGTACAATCAGGAATTAGCCTAATCAGTAATTGATAGTAAATCTTCATTACAATCTACGAAAGATTGCTTGAAAGTTAAAGCTGAATTATTTAAAAAGCATACTATCTTTCTGGCTGTAATATCTAATAAAGAATCATTAATAGGTAAAACTGTTGATTGATAACTGTTTAATCAATTAGATAGAAGATAAATAATCTAAACATTTTATTTTTTAAAACCAGTATTGCATTGTAGATATTGCAGCGACTAAAATACTTTCTAAGTGCTGAAAAATGAAATGAGCAATATGAATGAAGCTAAATTTAATTAATTTTCAAAAAAAAATCTTAATTAATTCATATTAAAATAGATCAATAAATTTGTCATCAATAAAGTTATCCTTTTAGTTCATATATCTAAATAATTTTTTTGAAATAAAAGATCATTTAGATGAAAATTATTAGTAAATTTAATGTATGATGGTTAGAGGCTGCGTTTTATTCTGATGCTTCATGAATCTGTTTTGTATCCTTAAATTAGATATTTTGCCACAGTAGGCTTTAGTTCAGCAGGAGGCAGCCTCTCTTAGCTACTTTCAGTTTTTCTGAGCAAACGGGAGCAACTAAAATACCATTGAAAGGATTGCTCTCCTCGAGAAACAATAGTGCTTCGTGCATCAGCTTCATAATCTCACTATAGCAAAAGCTAATTCAATCAGATTCCCCTCTCTTATTAAAGGAGAGAGTGGGCTACACATAGTGATTAACAGGATGTCATAGAAAATACCAGCCACTCTTCTCACTATTTCCCCAGCTTCTTCATCGCTTTAGAATACGCTAAAAACCTTGCCAAGAAAGCATCAAGAGATTTATTAGCACATCGGCATCGCAGCTCTCTGCTAGCCAAGACCTCCTGCAGCTCACTTTAAACTTTTGGTTATATGCCCTTTGAGTAAAGGGAGAACATGAGATGTCTCTATTATATACCAATAGAGTTAGTGCTGCGTGTCTTGAAATGGCTTGAGATTGCATTTTAAAATCAAGGGAAATATCTTCCGAAGGAAACCTGTGATATACGGTTAAGCCCCGCGCTTTCATGCCATTGAGAAGTTCAACGCAGTGCGTATGCTTTTTCTGACTCTTAATAAGCATCTTCTATTGCAACCTACCTCCTTACGTTCATCTTCAATGTTTCCAATACTAACCCAGTATAAAAAGATAATCAGCTTATCTGACAGTCGGTTATATGCTTTCAACCATGTAATAAATTTAGTCAGAGATATTGCTTAAATCACGCAGCTACCATTACCTACGATCTTCAAAGCTATCACTATTTCAATCTGCTGATAAATACTTGGTAGAGAAGACCATATGTTTTTATCAATAAGTACTTCCAGAGTTTTATGAAATCACTGCTATATCTCGATAAGAGGGTTGTACCTCTAAAAATTAGAGTAATAATTTTCTAGGTTTTATACATTTTAGATAAAATGTAGTAAGAAATTTTTAGAAGTATATTATATTGCTGCTTGATCCCTGATCTTACACACTTTAATCTTAATATGCCAATACCAGTCTGTATAAATACGCTATAGCAAATAACCGTTACGAATAAGTTCATATAAGGAATCAGAGATAATTTCTAGTTTCGCGTCTACCTGTAAGGTAGATTTTTTATGCCATATCATTTCTCTGTTGTTAAAATCATCTACGAAATTAATGATCAAGATATATGATGATCTCTAAAACCCATACATCCAGCAGTGAGCATAACTCACTCTTTGTAGTTTCAACTAAATAAATTGACAAGTAATTAGTTAAAACCAACAGCTGCGCGAAGCTCAGAAACTTTATCTGTTTTTTCCCATGGGAATTGAGAGCGACCAAAATGTCCATATGCTGCGGTTTGAAGGTAAATAGGCTGTAATAAATTAAGCATTTTAATTAAACCATAAGGGCGTAAATCAAAAATTTCATGCACTAAATGAACAAGCGTTTCATTAGCTATTTTTTCTGTACCGAAAGTTTCAATCATGATGGATGTTGGCTCAGCGATACCAATCGCATAAGAAATTTGAATTTCACAACGATCAGCAAGTTCTGCGGCAACAATATTCTTTGCTACATAGCGTGCGGCATAAGCAGCAGAACGATCAACCTTAGAAGGATCTTTTCCAGAAAAAGCACCACCACCATGCCGAGCCATTCCCCCATAAGTATCGACGATAATTTTACGACCAGTTAAACCACAATCACCCATTGGACCTCCTATAACAAAACGACCTGTTGGATTAATAAAATATTTGGTATTTTTATGTAGCCATTCTGTAGGTAATACTGGTTTAATAATTTCGTCCATTACAGCTTCTAATAAGGTATTCTGGCTAATTTCTTCAGCATGCTGAGTAGATAAAACAATAGTATCAATTCCCACTATTTTATTGTTTTCATATTGGAAAGTGATTTGGCTTTTAGCATCTGGACGTAACCAAGGTAATGTCCCATTTTTTCGCACTTCAGCTTGATGTTTGACTAATCGATGGGCACAGGTAATCGGCGCCGGCATAAGAACATCAGTTTCGTTATTAGCATAACCAAACATGATCCCTTGATCGCCTGCTCCTTGTTTTAAAGTATTTGCGGGATTTACTCCTTGATTAATATCAGGAGATTGTTTGCCAATTGCACTGATAACAGCGCAGGAATTGGCATCGAAACCCATCTCAGAGCTGGTATAACCAATTTCACGTATCGTGTGACGCGTAATTTCTTCAATATCTACCCAGGCGCTGGTCATAATTTCACCGCCAACCATTACCATACCTGTTTTAACATAGGTTTCGCATGCAACGCGTGCTTTTGGATCCTGCGCAAGAATTGCATCAAGAACTGCATCTGAAATTTGATCTGCAATTTTATCAGGATGACCTTCTGATACTGATTCAGAAGTAAAAAGATGAGTGGTCATAGATGTCTTATTACCTTAAAAATTCGGAGAAACTGAATTAGATGCATTACCATCTAGAGATCTATTTTAATGTTAAGTTAGCGCTATTGGTAGCTATTTTTATATTTGTTGATGGGAAAAACTAATTTTTTATATATAAATAATGAATTATTAACAAATTTGGCGTATGACGCACAACTGTTAGGCTCCCACTCTGATGCTTCGTGAATTTGTTCATTGTTAGGAAATTGAATCGTTCTTTAAGTAAAAACAAAACAATCCATTTTTGTTAAAAGCAGATATAATTAGTTTGCTGCATCTTTTAGTAAAGGATTTCATCAGCGTGTATATTCTTTGACTTAATGTACTAATGTTAGAGACATTAGTCCTATATTTGACTTAATAATCATCATTTTCCATTTTATTCATGCTTTCTAACAACAATTGCATTGTTTACTTGTTAAGCTGAATCGTTACTAAAGTAGCTGGGTCATCACACAAAATGTATTTTATAGATCTGTATTCAGGGGATTTCCCCCCTTCATAAGAAAAGAAAACTCCGATTTTTTCGGTTTTTTTCGATCTATTATCTCCAGTATCTTATACACTTTTGATATATAAAATGCCTCGTTTATTCTTAGACAAGAATCCATGTAACGCAGCATCTTAAAACGCCTTGCAAAGAATATAGATAATATAGTATCCAATGATCTCTTCTTGCTTCAGAGTCTACTATGGGGGTACTATTTATAATTAGATGATCATAGTAATTATGTACAACACCTCTCCTGTTTGGTAATGCGTAGCTTTAATGCAGATACCTGGAGTCTCTTTGATAGAGTCTTAGACATTCACACCATGAAACCCCCTTTTGTCTTTTTAGAGAAATGCGCTTTTCAGTAACATCCGTACTGTGTATTCAGATAATGCTACACTACTTTCTAGCGCGAATATACGATATGACTAGGAAAGACTGGAATTTATTAGGTTATCACTGTGATGCGGAAGGTGGGTAATGACGTATTGTTTGAGAGAAAAACCCCTTTCCCAATTATTTTTCAAGAATAGATTACTCCCTATATAGGATGTTAATATCCTGCCCGTCATTAGTGATGGAGCATGAATATTTACATATTGATTGAGTTTTTTAGATAAGCGTGTGAAGTACAGAAGATACTAATTTAGATATCTTATTTGCACCTACTTATATACGATAATCATAGGGTTGAAATGCGCGAAACAGAACGTTCAGAGCGCCAGTTATTCTTAAAAAAAGACCAAAAAATAGGCATACTAAAAATAATATGTTGCAAATTGCAGTCGGGTAAAATATGGATCTGTTATGCTAATAGTACTCGGTAGCTTTAAAGCTATATGAACTCCAGACTTTTTTAACTTGTAGCTTTAGCAGAAAACGGTGATGAAAACATTCAGGAGAGGCAGAGCAGTATTCACAAGATAAAATCTCATAGCGCAAGTATTGCAGGAAAGCGTTTGCTTAACAAATAGACGGATTTACGAGTTTATACTTTTACTGTATTTTTCAAGAAATTTATTTTATCCGTTATCAACGGTAAAACCCACTTTAATTGATCCAGTAGGATATATCTAGGTAGATTACTCTCTAGGTATCTTACGAGAGAAATAAAAATCATCATCTTGTCTGCATTCGTTAGACTATCCGCCCAGTTATCTTTCTGACTATTTTAGATGGTAAAGAAAATAAAAATTATCCCTACTTTTCTCTAAAAGTAATGAATTTATCAGCTAAGGCTGCTTTCAGTTATTATCCTTTAATACAAGTTGTATTTAGGACATCTGCTTAGACTTAAGCGTTATCAAAACTCCGGATGATCGTGACTATGATGGGTTAAATACGCGGGTCAAAAAAATTGCGAATCCAGGAGTCGGGAACAATGCTGTACGGTCTATTTTGAAGTGTTCTAAATTTAGGCAGTTTCTGAGTATTCATTTTGAGAGATCATAAAGCGCTTTAGATAAATAGGCACTTTTAACACGTGAAGTCGCTTATTATCATCCATAATTTACTGGTTTATAATTTCTAAGAGATTTATTTTTAGCTATCTGGTTGATTCCTAAAAATTAATATATTGAAGAGTATAAACAATACTCAGATCATAAATATCCATGAGCAATATATTAGCTTCGCTGCCCTCCGTACCATAGTGCGCTACGTTCCAACCGCTTCGATCGCAGATAGCTTATTATACGTGTTCATGCAGTTTCGCCGATTTAACCAGCAGATAAAGGCACAATCAGTTTTCTTGACAAAGCTGTATATACCATCAGCACAAAAATAAACGTAACGTGTATTGCTTAAATCACGCAGATATATTTTTTACCTATGTTCTTAAAGGTATTACTGTTTCAATATGCTGATAGATTCTCTGATAGAAAAGATCATATACTTTTCACCGAGAATTTCCAGAGCTTTATGAAATTGTTGATAAATATCTATCATAGGTATAGATATGGCAATAACTCTTCAACGTTTTTGTACCATTCTGATAAAACAGTAGCAACGAGCTCTTGAGGCATATTCCTTTCCCAATGCGGGGTTTCTTCCTATAGAAACCTTACAGGTTTTAATTTCAACATCGCCAATACCAGTCTGTATAGTTCTCTGTGGCAAATAACCGTTATAGTTGATAGGCAATAACGCCCGTCAACAACTCAGTGTCCAGCAGGTTATTGCAGGATGTTGTTCGAGAACAACATCAACAACAGTGCTATCAGCTTCTGACACCATTACGAATGAGTTTATATAATGAATCTCAGAATAATATCTAGTTTCACGATACCTTTATGGTAAACTTTTCATAATATATGATCAATATATTATTGAGATCATTCTTGAGATCATTCACGAAATCAATCAGTAGGATAATGCCACCATATCTAAGACCACATACATCAAAAATAAGCATAACTTGCGTAGCTACTCAAAACAGATTATATTCCATAGTGACCAGGTATCCATTACACCAATATTAATATAAATAGGCATTGTGGGATTTTATATGATGCAAGGAATGAGCCACAAAGGAACTATTGAGACAATAACCTGATGTAGCGATTTTTCTGTAGCCTCTGAAAACTCGAATGTGTACTCGAGAACTGGTTTCTAAAGCCTCAGTCCAGAACAATCAACCATTATTCGATTACATTACCTATTACTATTGTGATATAGGGGAACCCCCTTTTTTCTCTAACTGATATAACAATCGATTAATATCAAATAAATAAAAACGGTTAGTACTTGAATAGTCAAATAGTAGGTACTTTAGTTGATCACTATACGTATCGCCATAGATCGGATTCAGAAATCTAATTAAAAACCTTTCTCACTTAATAAGTACGTCGTTAGCACAAACGAAAATAATTGATTTGATGCAAATACGTAGGTAATATGATTTTTATTAAAAATAAAATAGTTAAAAATACCACTATGATTTATTGAATGCTATTTTCAATCGCTCTAATAACCATGTTTTTCGTTTAATTGAGTTCTGTTTTTTGATAGCGAGACTTAACGCTTTCCTTTGCCCAATCATAACCACCATTTTTTTACCTCTGGTGATCCCGGTATAAATTAAATTTCGTTCAAGCATAAGATAATTTTGCATGGCAATTGGAATCACAACACAAGGATATTCAGAACCCTGGCTCTTATGAATAGTTGTTGCATAAGCTAATGATATCTCATCAAGCTCATTAAAATCATATTGGATTGTTTTGCCACCAAAATCGATGATCACTTCAGATTTAACTGTATCAATTAAAATAATAATTCCAATATCACCATTAAAAACATCTTTATTATAATTATTCACTAATTGAATGACTTTATCACCTAAAGAAAAGGTCCGCCCATAACGTGTCACTTTTGAGGTGATGTCATTATTATTAAGCTGAGATTGTAACATATCATTAATACTATGCGCGCCAATTCCGCCCCTATTCGTTGCAGTTAAGACTTGGATATCCCTAATAGGATCAAATCCAAACCTCATCGGTAATCGATGTAAGATGATATTTAAAAGTTTATTTTTCATATCTTCAATATGCTCCGAATGAATAAAGAAAAAATCACTTTCCTCGCCTTTTTTTGGAATTTCAGGTAATCGTCCCATATTAATAGCATGAGCACTGATAATAATTTTAGAATAAGTCGCTTGCCGGAATACTTCGGTTAATCGACTAACAGGAATTTGTTGACTATGAATAATATCAGATAAAACATTCCCGGGTCCTACTGATGGTAGCTGATCAATATCCCCCACCAACAATAACGCTGAATGATTAGGTAATGCGCGCAATAATTTATTCATCAATACAATATCAATCATTGAAGATTCATCAACAACCAGTAATTTGGTATCAATAGGATTCCCAGTATTGTGTTTAAAATCAAATTGTGAGGGATTAAAATCCAGAAGACGATGAATGGTGGTAGCATTTTCTTTAGTTGATTCACTCAATCGTTTAGCAGCTCGCCCTGTTGGCGCACAAAGTGTTGGTTTTATTCCCTTAATTTTTACAATATCTAATATACTATTAATCACCGTAGTCTTTCCAACGCCGGGCCCGCCTGTTATTACACTCACTTTACTTTTTAATGTTTTTTTGATAGCAACCTTTTGCGTATAGGATAATTTTATATTATTTTGTTTCTCAATCAAAGGAATAGCTTTTTCCAGTATAATATTCTTCCAGGGAAGTGTTTTAGAAACCAATCGCTTTAAATGACCCGCAACACCTTGCTCAGCAAAAGCTAATGATGACAGAAATACCCAGATTTTATTTTTAACCGATTGTAAAATAATCCGGTGTTCTGTTAATTCAATCTTAATAGCCTGACGTATAATGTTTTCATGAATATTTAGTAATCTATTGATTTTGCTAATTAATGCTTCTTCTTCTTCTGCACAATGACCCTGATTAGATAATTCCTGTAAAATATAACGGATAGCGGCTTGAGCACGAATCAGAGATTGTTTATCAATGCCTAGATTTTGTGCGATTTTATCAGCTGTTTTAAACCCAATACCATAGATATCAATCGAAAGTTGATAAGGATTTTCTCGTACTTTTAAAATTGCTGATTCACCATAAGTTTTATATATACGAACGGCTAATGAGATTCCCACTCCATTAGATTGTAAAAAAACCATGATTTCTCTGACCATTTTTTGTTCTACCCAGGCAGCATGAATTTTTTGCTGTCGTTTTTTCCCAATACCTTTAACTTCAAGTAATTTATCAGGGTTCTGTTCAATGATATCAAAAATATTTGTACCAAAGTATTGGATAAGTTGTTTGGCAAAAATAGGGCCTATTCCTTTCACCATTCCTGAACCTAGATATTTTCCCATGCCTTCCAGAGTTGCAGGAGCAATAGTTTTTATATGATGGGTTTTAAACTGTAACCCATAATTAACGTCGTTAATCCAGGCACCCATACATTCAATATATTCTCCAGTAGTAATGTAAACAGTATTACCCGTGACAGTAATTAAATTTTTATGTGTAGAAACCTTAACCTTAATGACAAAAAAGCCGGATATCTCACTATGAAAAGTGATTCGTTCAATAATCCCTTCAAGAAATTGCAGTGATTGAAATTGACTATTTTGCATGAAGTATTTCAAGTAGAATATAATTAAATTAGTCTTTAGAATTTTTACTTATTCTATTAATATAAGCTATACCAAATTCAGAGATAATAAAAGTAGAATAGATAAGAGTTATTAGCAAACCTAGTGTATGATTATCATGGCTACGTTCTTATGATTTGTAATCTATTTCTGCATTCTTAAATTGGACGTTGTTTACTACTAGTATCAACAGCTAAATCCCATTAGGCTGCGATTCTAGATTTTCTGAGCAGTCTGTAAGGATCTCTTAATGCTAAAAAAAATTAAGGGTTATTTTCTTGAAGCACAAATACTTCGTGTATCAGCTTCATAGCCTCATACTGCCACAAAAGCTGATTCAATGGGATTCATCACTTTTATTGATATCTAGTTCGCTGACGAGAAGAAATAGAATGCAAAGCATTCTTCTTGATCTTTCCGGAGCTTCTTCATCGCGACTGTTTGCTACCGAAAGAGTTCAAGCAGCTTATCCTTATTTCGATTACATTCCTTCACAAAGGAATGGGGGGGGAGTACATTAACTTTTTATTTACTCAACACCCATTCTGCTATATGCCTTATTATGTCTTTGCTATGATGCAAAACCAAAGAGACCCCCGTCTTCCGCAACAACCCTGAGAATACGGTTAAGCAACCCGCTTCCAGGTTATTAAAGTGTTAAACTCAGTTTGCTTCTAGTTATCGATAACCATCTTCGACTGCAATGAGTTCCTTGCGTCCATGCGTAGTGCCGCCGATTTTACTAGCAAATAAAAGTGCAATCATGATATCTGACAAAACGATATTATATATCATCGGCCAAAGAAATAAACGTAGCAGTATTCCTTAAATCACACAGGGTAGAAATAGTTGTGCCTTAAAGGCATTAGTGCTCGGTCTGCTAATAGCACTGACTGAGAGAGCAAGTGCTTTTCATCGAGAATCGTCTCAAGGCTTCGAAAAATCATCGATAGATAGCCTCACATATACAGGCTATGGTAGGAACTCTTCATCATTTTGCATGATTTAAATAGAGCAGTAATAATGAAACTGTTAAAATATATTTCGTTGCTGCTGCGACATTCTAATCTTAGGCACTTTAATCTCAACATCAACAATACTTGTTTCGTATGTTCGCTTTGGCAAATAACCATTACGGATGAGTTGATGGAATGGATCAGAGGGTAATATCTGGTTTCAGAAATACCTATAGGGTAAACTTTTCATGGCATATTATCTCTCTGTTGTTAACATCATCCATGAAATCAATCAGCAGGAGGAGTAACCCTATCACCCACAGCAGCAATTTCTAAAACTACATGTACCAGAAATGAAAATAACTCTTTTAAATATTTTATGTTCAGCTTTGGTAATTCCTACCTCATTTCACGCAAATTCTTCATTCCATCCCTGTCTAAATAGCGATCTAGGCCAGATAGAGATATAACGGGGGGTTCAGAAATTTATACTAACTTCTAGTAGATCGTTAGAGAGAAAAAGGTTTTTCGCAGGAAATCAGCTACGGCTCTTTCTTAAGCAAATTATAACATCGTCAGAAAATGAGGAGAAATATGGCTATATTCATCAACATCATCTTGTTTTGCCAGTTAGCAATGATATAAGTTCGGAGATGCATAACGCTTAGTCAAAGGAGATGCAGGCCTCTTCTTTTCTGAAGAACGGCTCCGATTCAGATGTTGTAATTACCTAAATAATGGAATCTTATCATTATGAGATTTATCTTAATTATACCCAACAGTAATCATATTACCTTGAATAGAGATCTATGCAAGAAGGTTTTATAATAATGATCCGTGATCAAACACAGATAGTTATCTATTTTAGATAAATTTTTTTCTTTATTATTTAAAGTTATATCAATTATTGAACGAGAGCAATTTTTATCAAAATTATTATCCTAATCCTAATAATGATTAGGTAAAAATAAATTTTAATTTAAATACCATTTATTTTTATAAGTAAATAATAAATTTTTTCTTATTTTTTTGTAAAAACTGTAGTTGATTACATCAAGTTTAATAATTTTAGCTAAATTATATTTTTATAATATATTTACTTTTTGATATCTGTAAATTATAATATAGAGAAACATCATATATGAATAGTAATCCTTACTATCTTTTAACTTCACACTCAATAAATAACTTTACTAATATTAATTCTAAATATATAAAATAGAAAAAAGTTTTCAGTTTTTAGAAAAGGAATTTAAAAATAATTTATATTAAAATTCTTTTAAATATTTTATGAAAGCATTTCTTATCTTAAAGTAAAGATAAGATAAGTGCAAATAAATAATTGTCTGTTTTTTAATTTAAATAAAAATTCTAGTTATTTCCTGATTCTTTTACTTTTAAAGTTTTATATGTGAAATTTTATTTCAATACCAATTTTTATAAAAAATTCTTAGTTTTTTATTAAGAACTCTTCAAAATAATTTTTATCATCGAGTAATTTTATAGTGTTGCTGGTGGCCTGCCATTGCCTGACCATGTTTAATATCGCCATTTTATTGAGGAATTGCTATTTTAGCTTTCTTGCATTTATACTATTTTTCTTTGTATTAATTTTACTAGTAGTGCATATGACTTAACAGTGAATTAAGGCTAAATCCCCCACTGTCTTCAATCAGTTTAATCAGCTGAAGATATTGTTTCTCTTTTTTCAGCTTCTTTTTTATCTGTTCAAAGAGTTCTCTACTTTCCTAAATAGCTGTTTCCAGCTTGCTTTTAACTTCTTGTAGCCAGTCGAAATCTTTCGTTAACGCAAACTTTCGTATAGTAGTAATGCTATTTAAATATTTAGAGATAATTTAATATCTTCGCTTTTTAGCGTCTTACTGGATGTTTTACTCATATTAATTTACCTATTATTTTAGGGTGACCCTATGGTCTTATCCTTTAATATCAACGCTGCATCTAAAGTTTTTTCTCACTTTACTTTTAAAACCTTTTATAACATTTCTTTTTCCTTTTTGATCAGTGATTCAACCTGTTTTATGGTGAGAGTTTATCAGATATTGTTTTTCATGTTTTATAGCTATATTGGATTGAAAACAACAAGTTTAAGCTTATTCAGTAATACCTTGTTGCAATTAGGGTAACACATAGCACTGCTTGTCTTATGATTTGTTAAGGGTATTTATTATCATTATGGTTTATCTAATAATTATTGGATAATAGATGATTTAATATAACTATATAATTATTCAATAAATTCATCAACAGTGAAATTTTCTTGTTTAATCTGTTTCTGTTTTTCTGCTAAATAGCGATTTTGTCTAGGATTTATAGCAAAATGCAATAGCGACTAGAAAAAATCAAATTATTTTTGCATAGGAATATGGTTTTTTATTCAAAACAATAAATTCACGGGTCTTAAGTTTTTCTATCCTACTATGCTAGGAATTACAGGTGTATTAATTCTACCGTGTTCATTTTTATCTCTATCTTTCGCGTTGAGTAGAGTTTTAATTCTATCTTCAATGATAAAATTTTACACTATCACCAAAGTCTCAAGCAAACTTGCTTCGGTAAAAAGTATGAGGTTATTTTCTAAATTTAGTGTATGCTTGACTATGCCACATCGCCAAGTGATAATGCTTCGTAATCTATTCTTCATTTTTAATTAAATGTTGTTGCCTCCACAGAGTTAGGAGGCTAATTCTTTGTTATTAAAGAACATTAAATTTAAGAATGAAATAGGTTTACGGAATATTAGAGTGGAACGTAGGCTGATTTGTTATACACAAAATTTCATGACGTTATCTTTTTGTAGGCATAAAAATCTCACGCCTCTCTATTATTTTTATCTATCTTTATAAAAACTCAAAACGGCCGGTAATACTCAACTCTCCTTAGGTTATCTTAATTGTGCATACCATGACTATTCATCGAGTACTTACAGAGAATGATAAAGAATTTACAGACTGTTTTTTGGTCTGCAAAACATTCAAGCATCGAAAATAGGAATTCACCCGTTTATGTATGATCTTCTTATAAAACATCAACTTAACCATACGATTGAGTTATGTTCATTAATTTAATGTTGCAATTAAGTTTGTTTGCAAACATAAAATAAATTTATAATGGATAAATAATATTATGTTTGAATTATTTTTCAACTATTAATTGAATATAAAGCTAATTTAATTAATATTTTATTTTTAATAAAATAAATTATAAAAGCCCGCGGGTTTTTATAATTTAGTGAATTAATTAACTAATTAATACCATACTACCAACCGCGGCAGTAGTAATGACGATATAGTCCAATAATCGATTCAAGAATTCTTCTTTCTCTATCGCTTATTTCACTACAAGCGGATGTTTATTAATCAACTAATCATTTAAAAAGAAATTAATTCTCTCTCTACCTGATTTTTGCTTAATGGTGTTTTGAAATAATCTTAG
>JBQMRR010000067.1:0-674 GCA_052174495.1 Arsenophonus sp. NC-TX2-MAG3 | reverse complement strand
TATCTCATCGAGGTGGGGCATTGGATTTTCAAGAATGGTGTAATAAATATCCATTCCTTATCTAACAGCTTTTGAAGTTAGTCAACTATGAAATATCGATCGCTGGAAACACCCACTAAGCAAACAAACCGACCCTTCCAAACGAAGGAACATCAACATCCCAGGGCAGTACTGAAATCTCTTCTTTAAACTATCTCTAATTGATTCTTCGACTCGTAATCTTGTAAACTAGGACTACAGTATTAGAAGTGTACAAGTCTGCAGAGATTATTTACAATGTATACAAAACAGCGAACTTAGCATCATTTACATTACTTTCATTTAAGTCAATTACCACGTTGAAGTAGAAATAAAATAAAAAAATTACACTTACACAAGAAATACCTTAAAAATAAATATAAAAATATTTAATTAGATACCAGCATTGAATCGATCAACGCACATGGCAAAATGTACTTTACTCGTCTTTGTATTGAATGTATGCAAAATTTAAAACTGCATACATTGTACTCCACATATATATTATTTTCTATAGCGTATACTTCCTGACAATTGTTATAAAACATTAAAGTCGTATCACTTCCCAAGTCATCTGAAGAATATTTATTATTAGACTTATAACTTCTTCTTCTACAATCCTAGGATTGATTGCAGCAACAGTCCCTCATCTCATC
>JBQMRR010000066.1:0-842 GCA_052174495.1 Arsenophonus sp. NC-TX2-MAG3 | reverse complement strand
AATTGTTGGACCTGATCCTCCAGTTCCAGCTCCAGCACCAGCACCAGCACCTGGAGCGGCACCTCCTGCGCCTGGGAATCCAGGCATACCACCTGGCATTCCTCCAGCTCCTCCTGCTTGTGAATACATTTTAGTCATAATAGGATTGCATACACTTTCTAATTCCTTCTGTTTGTGTTCAAACTCTTCTTTCTCAGCAAGCTGGTTGGAGTCTAGCCAGCGAATAACTTCATTGCACTTGTTAATTACAGTCTCTTTATCTTCCTTTGAGATCTTATCTTTCAGTTTCTCATCCTCCATTGAGCTCTTCATGTTGAAACAATATGATTCCAAAGAGTTCTTTGCAGCAATGACCGCTTTCTGTTTCTCATCTTCGGCTTTATATTTTTCTGCATCGTTAACCATTTTTTCGATTTCTTCCTTGCTGAGACGTCCCTTATCATTAGTGATTGTGATTTTATTTTCTTTTTGTGTGGACTTTTCTACTGCTGTAACATTCAAAATACCATTGGCATCAATATCAAAAGTAACTTCAATCTGAGGAACACCTCGTGGTGCTGGGGGTATTCCAGTTAATTCAAATTTTCCAAGAAGGTTGTTGTCCTTAGTCATTGCACGTTCACCTTCATATACTTGTATTAACACTCCGGGTTGGTTATCAGCGTAAGTGGTGAATACTTGAGTTTGTTTCGTTGGAATTGTTGTGTTTCTCTTAATCAAAACAGTCATTACACCTCCAGCAGTTTCAATACCAAGAGAGAGTGGAGTAACATCCAACAGCAGCAGATCCTGTACTTCTTCAGACTTGTCACCATGAAGAATAGCGGCTTGTACAGCAGCAC
>JBQMRR010000065.1:0-452 GCA_052174495.1 Arsenophonus sp. NC-TX2-MAG3 | reverse complement strand
GCACCAGGGTATTGAATTAATTTATAAATATAATCAATAACAAGCTGCTCTGGTAAAGTAAGTATTGTTGCAGTAAAAGCCTATTATGGAGGTTCATTAGTAGGAAATCCCCTTTTAAATCTACGCGAACATTTACCTCATATTGATACTCGAATTGCTGCAATATTATACAAAAATATTGGTGTTTATAAAGTAAAAGTTGTATACATATTGCAGAATTAGTGGGCTGACATATACCCAGTTTTGATAGATGTGAGATGTACAAATTATAAAAGTATATGTTAAAGAAGAGTTTTAAAATGAATTTCAAAGTACTACCAAATACTCTTTTTTTTTAATAAGTACTATTTAGAAAATTTGATATAAGTTTATAGTTTTCAGTATTTATCAGACATAAGTGGAAGGTTGAGTGTTCTACATCTGTTTGTTTTTGTTTCTTGTACACAAATATT
>JBQMRR010000064.1:0-334 GCA_052174495.1 Arsenophonus sp. NC-TX2-MAG3 | reverse complement strand
GTCGTAGTCTCGGCTTTCTTTTGAACTACTTGACAACGTAATTGGAAGTACGAACTCATTGTTTGAGTTCTCTTTTTGCTCTTGTTGTTCTTATTCCATCTGTCGTGCTTTAAACCGTTGTTTCGATAACTTCTGTTGTTCGCATCATTTTTCTTTCTGTCTCTCCGTTGTGTTTTCGCCCATTCCAACATATCCATTTCATTACCCAATAATATTTCCCACCAAAACAACTATGGCGGTAGAAACAAAAGTAAAACTTGGCATAATGACTTCATCGCCAGGTTTAATATTAAGCAAAATTGTCGCCATTTCTAAAGATGCGGTACAAGAAGGT
>JBQMRR010000063.1:0-1524 GCA_052174495.1 Arsenophonus sp. NC-TX2-MAG3 | reverse complement strand
GCATTGAGTTATGGTAAATTGGTAAAACGATTCCCTTCGGCGGGATCAGCTTATACCTATGCACAAAAATCTATGAGCCCACATATCGGTTTCATGGTGGGGTGGTCCTTGCTTCTGATTTTATATTGTACGCAGCAACTCTCATCGCGCTTAGAGAGTATGCTTATGTTGTTATGGAGAGTTTTGTTTGAGACACACCAGGTTGCAATTACTCTGTTGCGAGGAGTGTTTGATCGGAATGTTTGCAGAATTTTTGTGTTTGATTGTTTGCTGCAGCCCCATACCTCAATCCCGTATGTCCAGACTGGCTTCAGTATGGTTTTATAGATTTTATTTTTCAAGAACAGCTGGAATTTTTTATTAATCATCCAATACACATCTTTAAACATTTAGCTCTGTTTGTTGAGATGTGTATTCTCCATGTTAATTTTGCGTCAAGATGTAACCCAAGGTATTTCACTTCTGTCCTAATGGGAATTGGAATAGAAATATTGATTGTTGTAAGTTATAGACAGAGGCTGTTTTGTTGTGAATGTGTTCTTTTGATTGGAGGAGAGAAGAAAATAAGTAATAATTTTCTGTTCAAATAGAACTCATGCGTTAGCCACAACTTTTATATTATTTACTTTCCGTGAAAGCAGAAAAACACACGAAAATCATAAACAATGGCTCAACAGTATATAACTATGTAAACATGATAATTAATATTTATACACTTTAAGTTTCCTATCTACTAACTTCGGTTCACTAATATTATTTTTGCAATTTTAGTTACTGCCTAACTAGTTTTGCCTGGTGTACAGGCTTCTTCAGAGGCGACTGGTGGCGATGTCCGTCTCGATTTTGGCAACGGTATCGACTCTCGAACGATCGTTTCTGTCTGTGTGATGTGTTCAAACAATATTGTGTGTTTTTGCGTGTTTTTGTATGTTTGTATATTTCTAATTGTTTGAGTATAAATATTAAATTCTTGGACTTTTTGTCCATGACGTGACCGTTAATAAATACACTTTTAATTTCTCATCTACTGACTTTGATTCACTATTGTTATTTACGCAAATTTTACATACTGCCTAACTAGTCTTGCCTGGTGTACAGGCTTCTTCAGAATATAGCCTTTTACTGCAGAATATGAACACAACAATAGTATCAATTTTTTAGACCTATCAATTACAAAATTTGAGCACAGGCGCAAATAAAAAATATACTAAAAACCTACCACAACTGACACACTTATAAACAGCTCCTCCAACCACCCCACACAACACAAACTAGTCGCATTTAGAACCATGATACACAGACTCAACAACATCCCACTAGACGTAAAGACTACAAAGACGAATTAAACACAATGAAATATTAAACAGAATCCAACGGATACAATAAAACAATAGTCAGCAAACTCCTACACAAAACACAGAACACTCAATAGACAAAAACAAAAACAATCAACAAATACAAAATCCTAACCTACATTAATAACAACACTGAAAGAATGTCACGCAAATTAAAAAAAGCAGGATA
>JBQMRR010000062.1:0-810 GCA_052174495.1 Arsenophonus sp. NC-TX2-MAG3 | reverse complement strand
GAAAATGATTTAGAACTGTAAACTACAAAAATTCTTTTAATCTTACACAAATTCCATTTTAGACCATCACTGTCGTAGAATATCTGCATCCCATTTTATTAAAATGATACGGATTCATAAAATCTATACTATGAATTCCTGAAGAATAGCAAAAAACTGTATTGATTTTACTCATTAAGGAAATATGTATTATTAAGGATAACACGATTTATTCCTTACCTGATTTGTAAATTCCTTCATGTGAGCTAATACTTTGTTAACTTCAGGCATGACATCACTTCCATCAACTTCAATTGGTTTATTGCTACGATTACGTAAAGCAATATGTAACACAGCACGATTTTCTGTAAAATTTATCTTTTTCCCAGAAAACATATCATCTCTGGCAGCTTCTACCTTACATGCCCTAGCCTAGAATCAAACTTGTCTTCATTTATAAAATTATTTAAATGTATAACAATAAAAATTATTACATTCAATACGACAATTTAAAATAATAAAAAACTTAATAAAAATTAAAATCTATCTTGTTAAATAGCAAAGTGTAAATGGAGTTTAAAAAATAAGTTATATATACTATTTAAAAAACATAACTTTTTGGTTGTTAAATGATTAGCAATATTGAATATTTAAACCTTAAAAATATGTCTAATAAGCACAAATGTAAATCTACTTATTATGTTAATTCTTTTCATAAGAAAAACTGGGACATAAATAAACAGATTGGCAAACAATCATAGAACTAGTTAAACATGAATTATTTCAGCAGACATGTTTCATACAGTTTTGACAAGTGTATGTCTTCTAGCA
>JBQMRR010000061.1:0-50928 GCA_052174495.1 Arsenophonus sp. NC-TX2-MAG3 | reverse complement strand
CATAATTCTTATGCAACAATCAGATGACATGGCCTTGCTAAATCCATTATACCGCTCCTTTTTAAAGAGTAACTCAACGCTATACAGCATGCTTAATATTTAGACTTCTACAGGATGACGAAGAAATGAATATGTGAATATTGATTAAGTTATGAACAAAAAGTATGTGAAGCACAAAAGATATCAATTTCGATATCCTATTTGCGCACTTACTGTAGCATAAGTATGAGTATGACGAACTAAAACAGAACATTGAGTATCGTCTAGTTGTTTTTAATAAAGGCCAAAGAAATAATATAATAAAAAGTAATACGATTTTACGAGTTGCAGTCGGATAAAACATGAACCTGTTATGCTGATAGTGCAGGTATATTTTAAATCATATCAAATCCAGACTTTTGATTTAGAGCTTTGTCAGAAAAATAGTGATTGGAACCATTCAAGAGAGGGCTCAGCAGTAGAGCGATCATATAAATACTCATTACACAAACTGCTACAGACAACCGTTCGCTCTACAGATAAACAGGTCTACAGGTTAATGATTTCAGTATGTTTTCAAGAAATTTATTCGAGTTTTTCATAAATAGTAAAAGGAAGTTTAATTGATTTTAAAAGATATACATCTTGGTAAATTACTCTCTAACCATCTTACTAGAGAAATAGAATCCTCATTCTATTTACATTTGTCAGATCTATCGGTTCAGTTATTTTGTGTTTTCGCCAGTAGGCTAGGGAGACGAGAATTATTCCTATTTCTTTATAGGTTATGAATTCATTGACAAACATACTTTCATTAATTTCTACTCAATGCAGTTCATCCTTTCTCATTAATTTGATCCGAGCGTTATCAAAAATCCAGGATAAATCATCACTAAAGTAGAATAATAGTTGCGTGTCTAAAAAATAAGAACTTAGGATTGAACATATTGCTGTATAGCCTCTCTTTTTTGATGTCATAAAAAATTCAATCAATCTACATTTAGTTTTATTTTGAAAGTAAGATTCATAAATTGCTTCGGATAAACAAGTGGTTAACATATGAAGTCGCATGATTGTCCTAATTTATTAGATTTACGCTTTTTAGGAGATTTATTTCAATTCATCTAGATGAATTCCTTTAATATTAACATATTGCAGAATATAAAACAGTACTCAGCCAATAAACACCCCAGAGACAGTATAGTTCTGAATGGTACTTCGCACTATAAATTATAGATTGCCATTCTCTTTTCTTTTATCTCTTTCTGTTCTGTATTTTCTAGCTTTTCTATATAGAAGAATCTTCATTTTAAAAGGATTTAAAGAAAAATATTTTATAGATTTTAAAAGAATATTACTTAGATTTATTTTGTCTATCTCCGCTAAAATAAGGAAGCAGTAAGACCATTTAAACACTGCTTTAAATCAATGTCTATTTATTTCGTTTATTCCTATATGATTAAGCTATTCTCAACGTACATCGAATATAAAACTGAACCATTTATCCTTCTAATGTAGTTTTCCATAGATCTTCTAATAAGATTATTAAATGTTTTCTATAATTGAGGATTTTTCAATGACATCTCTGTAACCCTAATAAATGGTCTCCAGTAGTTAACATACTCACTGTAATAACATGAGTAGAATAAAGTAGAGTGAATTTGCTTCGATGGATAGATTACATCATCTAACATATTGGCACAGAGATCAATTAATGATATGCAGATCTCTGTTGGACACAGAATAAGGAAAAGCTAATTTAATCTTATTACTATTTGTTTTTTATCTCAACTTTTGCACAAAAATTATTTATACAATAAAATAGATTTTTACTAATAACATTTGCCAACATAGCTTTCTATATATACCATTTCATATTACTGATTGAATCCTAAATAAAGATAAATAATTAATACGATTATTCCAGTAACAATAGTATAAGGCATTTGTGTTCTGATATGCTCAATATGATTACAATCAGTCGCCATTGAAGCAACAATGGCGTCGCTAGAGATTGGAGAGGTCATATCACCAAAAATTGAACCGGTAATCGCTGCTCCTATCATTAATTCGGTAGGCATATTGACTGAGATGCCTAATTGAACGCCAATAGGGATAATAATAGCAAAAGTCCCCCAAGAAGTGCCAGTTGCTAATGACATAATAGCGCTGATTAAGAAAATAAAAGCGATAGAAAATTCTGCTGGTAACGCACTGGAGGAAATTTGTGCAATATATGTACCAGTATTAAGATCAGCAGAAACATTACCCATTAAAAAAGCTAAAATCATGACTGAACTAATTTTGATCATACTGGCGTAACCAATATAAATTTCCTTAAAAAAATTTTCAATCGTCAAAATTCGACGGGCTAAAAACCAGATAAAAGAAACTAAAGTGCCAAACATTACTGCCCAGTAAACCGAGGTTGAACCACTGCCTTTAATGAACTCGCCATCACCTGTGATATATAGAGCGATAGGTACCATTAAACCCGTTGCCAGAATAGGAATAAAGAAGTTCAATACCGTGTGAGTTGCTGGATGATCAATAACTTCTTCATCAGAAGTAGCATATAACTGATAAGATTTATCTTGATTGAGAATAGTTTTCTGTTCGGCTATTTTCATTGGGCCCCATGAATAATCGGTAAAGATATAAAATAATACTGATACTAATGATAACCAAGCCATAATATTATATGGCATAGCAGTAGCTAGAATTTTAAAAGGTTCACCTGAAATAAAGCCCTTAGAGACTTGTACACCAATAACACCCATCATTGCAGCTCCCCAACCATTTATCATGACAGAAGAGCATACAGAGACACTAGAGGTTTGAACAATATAAGCCATTTTCTCTGGGGAAACACCATAATAATAAGCAATATTTTTAGTAGAAGCGCCAGCGACTAATTGATTAATAGAGCTCTCAATAAAAATGATTATTGAAATAAACATAGCTAGCAGCTGAATTGCTTTTTTATTTTTTATTAAACTAGTTTTAGTAGTGAAAAAATATACTAAACTTCTAACACCGCCGGTAACACTAATTAATCGCATAATTCCGCCAATTAATAAAATAAAAATAATAGTTTGTGTATTTTCTGTGGAAGCAAAAGTAGCAATAATTCCTATAAGTGTTGCTTTAATACCTGATAAAATATTATAATTGTTAATAACAGTATAACCAACTAAAATACCCATCAATAACGATAAGATAACTTGGCGTGTCATTATTGCGAGTATAATAGTGATAAGTGGCGTAATTACTGTCCAAATTCCATAGTTATTCATTTGTGTATACACCTCTTTCTTTAACTGAGTATTAAAATTAAATCTTGTTCTAAAACATTAAATAAATCATCAATATTTTCTATCCTAACGCGTGTTGTATACTAAAGATTATAGTTTTTTTAATAATTTATATTTAACTTTGAAGCAATCTTTCATAAACTGTAATGAAGCTTAATACCTATCACTGATTGTAATAATTCCTGAGATTATACAGTTAACCATATTAATACAAACTGATCTTAAGATTTTTACCAGAATTAAAATGATAGCTTTTCAATTTATTTTCTATATACGATTAAATCACTCAACCATATCATTCATTTAAGGATATCTTGCGGGATAAAGTCGTTACTCTATACCAAATTCTGTACAACAAACGAGGCAAATTTCTGTTTTTCCAGTGCCTAAACATTTTTTCATAGCAAAAGGCAGTCTATAAATTTTTTACTATTATCTGTAGTACCTGATGAATAGCTATGCATTCTTACTTAGATCAAATAAGAATTGTTAAATATTGGCCCCAATCTTTCTGTTATAAACACGAATTAAAATGGCCATATTGGTAAAGGTTTTTAATAAAAACCCTTACACTCTAAAAACAATTTTTGCTACAGCAGTTGCTATGAAAAAGTAAATGAGTTATACACCTTAAAAAGACTTTTTCTTTACTTCTTATAACATAAAACTGCATCTCATTAGTTAGCTCGGCAAGAATCCTGTTGGATGATATCGATCTATGTATTGAAGGAACTCATTTCACTTTATTCTGCTCATATTGTCACAGTAAGTATGTAAACGCTGAGGGAGAGATTTATCATTGTTACAGTAAGATCGTTGCAGAATTCGCAATTGTAAGAAAACATTTAACAATCTGATTGAAAGTCCTTTTGTGAAACTAGATAACAAGGACAACTAGCTTAGTTATCTACGATGTAGATTGAATAGTTTAACTTTACGGAGTCCAGTAAAAGAAACAGGCATTGATTTTAAAATAGCTTTTAGATTGGGTGACACTATTTCTTATTTTAGAAAAATATAGCTAATAGTAAATATCTAAGTGGTATTATTAAGTCGATGAAATATTTTTCTCTCATCCTTTTAAAGGGAAATATTATTTTTCACATAGGAAAAGTAGAAAATGCGGGAGGGGAAGTGAGAAAATAAAAGAAAAGAATGAATCATAACTTTAATCGCCAGAAATCAAGAAATATCATATGAGTGATCAGATTTTTAAGAATTTAGTGCAGAGTATGTTAGTCGTTTTCTTGAGTTAATTGTTAATAAATAATTCATCTTTCTCGGAATTATTAGTAAATCTTATGTATAATGGTCAAGCTATCCTCGCGTTATAATGCTTCGTAAATTTATTCACTCTCTTAAATTTGATATTATTTATCATCAGGTTAGAAAAGAAATTCTACTTAACAGCTTTAGATTTCTAATAAGACGAGAGCATCTTAAATACCATTGAAAGATTGTTTTTCTTGAACTAGAGTTGGCTTTGTAGATTTACTATCGCAAAAGCTGATTTAATCGGATTCGTCGTTCTTATGATGCTAATATGGCTAACGAGAAATGATAGAATGCTAGATATTCTTCTCAATCTTTCTGTAGCTCCTTCATCGCTGAAGGATATATTTAAACTTGCTAACAAAGCATGAAAGTTTTTATTAGCAACATCGTGACGACTCTTTTGGTAGGCAGATTTTTTTGTACCTCACCCTTTAAGTTTCTATTCTATACCTTTAGGAGTGAACTACTATATTAGCCATTTTATGTAGCTAATGGCGCTGGTGCTAAATGATCAAAAATATCTTTACTATTGCACGCTAAAACTAAGCGAACCCACCTTCTGTAGGAAGGCCTGGTAGATATACTTAAACAACACGATCATAGGCTCATTAAGAAAATTCAGATTAGTTTCTTCTGATTTTTGATAACGATTTTCTACTGCAACGATTTCCTTTATCTCCATGCGGAGAGATGCCATACCCTTTTAACTAACGGGTAAAAGCGATCAGTTTTCCTCTTATCAGGAGGTGGCATACGACCTCGTTGATAACAGGGCATTGAGTATGCATAGCATCTCATTGAGTTCATTCTTAATCGTAGTGCTACCTATCACACCTGCTTGGAATCCACCATTACGGATGAATTCATACAAAAGATTACTGTAATATCTGATTTTCGGATACCTGTATAGCAGACTTTCATGACATATCATCTCTCTGTTATTGAAATTATTCATTAAATCAATTAGCAGGATACGTCATCCATCTCCAAAACCCCAGTACAGCAGAAATAAGCATAACTCTATAGATTATATTATTATAATTTTTTTATTTTTTCAAAAAAATTAATTAAAGAGAAAATAAGGCAATGAAAACAGAAGAATTTATGACATATTTAAATATATTTTGGTCAGAGTTTAATTTAGATCCAATATGGTTATTTACCATATTATTTAGCATTTCAATGAGTAAATCTACTGTTATTTTATCTTCTTTTCTACCTCCTGCATCCATTATGTTATTAACAAGTATCACTGCAAGTCTACCAAAACTAAATATTAGTTTAGTTTGGTTGGCCATCACTTTAGGTGCAACCTTAGGTTCAATAATTTCTTACTATTTAGGTAATCAAATAACTACTAGAAAATTATTTAATCGATTTTTTAATCGCTATCAGTCAACTATTAATAATGCTTATAATAAGTTAAAAAACCAAGGAGTGACGGTATTATTTACCTCACGTTTTATTGCTGTATTAAGGTACATGATCCCCTTAGTCTCCGGTATGTTATTAATGAATAGAACTAAGGTATACAGTATTTGCTTATTATCAGCAGCTATTTGGGGAACTATATTTATTTTAATTGTTAAAGGTGTATTTACTATAATCGCACTAGAAATATTTATATAAAATGGAGTCATTTAAGTTAAAAAATAAAATATTAAAAATATTTTTTAGACTTATACTTATTTTTGATGATAGAATTTCAGAGATGGTGCTGTATCCTGCTAATTGATTTTTTCAATAATATCAATAGCAGAAAGATGATATACCATGAAAAGCATAGTCTGCAGATATCCACAAAAATTAGATATATAATGATCCATTACATAAACTTATTTGTAATGGTGATACTAGTTGATGGCACTGCTGTCAAGCATGACATTACAACTATCTGCTTGCAATAAGATACTAAAACACAGCCTTGTCAACGAGCGTTATCCGTCTACCATAACGATTATCTGACATAGCGAATCATATATAGACTTTTTTGGTGGTATGGGCGATATTAAAATTAAACTACCTAAAGTTCAGGAAGATCCACAGCAACAACAAAATATGTTCCAAAAACTCATTGCTACTACACCCTTATATCTGAGCGTATAAAGCAGCAAAGAGTTGCTAGCATGGTTGCTCTACGAATATTCATCGGTAATTTCAAGAAGCTCTGCCGCCTTTCTCGATGAAAGGACATACAATCTAAAAACAGGCAAAGGCGATTAGCTTAACTGACAGGATAATGACTACACCTTAAACAAAAAACCTAAGTGTAGGTTTAAAACACCTAGATACAATTCCCTATTCTTTTTAACTCATTACTGTTTCAGTTTGCTACTGATCTACTGGAAAAGAAAACTTTATCGGAAACATTGCGCATAAACGTAATGATCTTCACTGCATTCGAAGATGCTTATTGAGAGTAAGAATCTAACTTGGATTAAATTTATCAATAGCTTGAGATCGCGCGACTTATAACTGCCTTTCAAAATTTGCTCTATGGAAAACGGGTCGTATTAGCTTTGGAATGCAATGGAAAAATATTCCTTGGCACATAACATGAATACTATTAGATACATAAAATATGTAATACACTAGCTTTACCCTAAAAGACATTCAAAATCGAAAATTAAAGTTGAGCTACAGAAAATCTGGCTAGAAGAGAGTTACTGATACTGCTAATAAAGCTATTGATATTTTGTTAGCGACAGTTTCGGATATCCTGGAAACTATACAAGAAATTGAAGAAATATTAAGAATAATGGCCTGTGGTTTTACTATTTTTTCCTCAGTGCACTGAGGATTAATAAGAACGAGAAATACGATTAAATTGGTATAACAGTGAGGATACAAAGCGGCAGTGCGCGAAGCGCTGTAACTCTAGAAAAACAATCACTTCAATGGTACTTAAGTTATTCTTGTCTGATTAGAAATCAGAAAACAGTTAAGTAGAATTTTCTTGCTCATCCTTATAATAAATGAAATATAACTTAAGAATGGAAAGCAGATTATCTGAAGCATTATAGCAGAACATAGTCTGCTCATCATAAACCAGATTTACTAATAAGTTCGGATGTGCAACTATGGTTGCAACTCTTTTCGATATTTTGTACGCTTCAGATAAGGCAACCACAAGCTTTATAAAATATTCTGATGCCGCTACATCGCCTGACATTAGGCGATTTTATCAACATCGTCCATGGCAGTTTATCTGATTATCTGATACAGCTAATCGTTATGGTCGACAGATAACGTCTGTTGACAAAATGGCATGCAACATATCACTGTGAAGCACATCTTCGAGCTCCCTCTCAAATGCAGTGGTTATCAGCTAGTTAAAAACCACGTATAAAATCATAACACTATCTAGTAGGATAGTGTTATTCTAATAAATATTTTTACTTCTAAACTTAAAGTAAAATTTATCTATTGTTTTCCAATTTTATCAGGTTTTCAGGCTATTTTAAGGTAACATAACTAGTATGTTAACATAAATTTTAAATTAATCACTAATACATAATCTGATTTTAAATAGATTATTCCTTCAATTTTTGATTAAAAATATAATAAAATAATGAAAGTAATTATTAATTTTTTAAAAATATTTTTTAAACCTATAATAATTAATTATATCATTTATCATTTAAAAATTACTATAAAATTATAAATTTTATCTAAATAAACAAACTATTTAATAATAAAAAAATTTTTTTTATTAAGCCAACTATTAAGTTTCTATCTTTAGATAGATTAATTGTTTTAATACATTCGTATAATATATACACATTATTGTAATAAAATCTTTTCTTTAAAAGAAAGTTTAGAATAACGAAATAATGTTAAATAAACAGAAACAATAACTATAATTATTAATAAATAGATTGTTAGCTGACTTTAATAATGTTGAATAACATTATTATTAATATTAATCGCAATAAACATCATAAAATGATGATATAAATTCTATTTTTTACGCTTTAATTTTATTTTTAATTTTGTTTTTCCATTTAATAAATTGATAATCATACTATCATAGATAGTATGAGTCAGCATCAGTAAAATCACAAGATAGTCAATATAATATTATTTATATTCATGAACAAAGAGTCAAATCGATCATTTTTCTGCTGTAAAAATGAAATAAAAAATAGAAGAAAGAAGTTTTAAACCCTATCCTAATTGACAATTAAGATATTGAGTTTATTAGATTAAAAATCCAGCCCAATATCCAACAATACCTAGAATAAAGAAACCAATAATAATCCATAATGGATTAACCTTGTGTCGTAACAACCACATACAGCCAAAAGTTAGCAATAATGGCACTAAACCAGGCATTAATTGATTGAGAACAGTTTGTACAGTTGTAATTGTCACTTCAGAAGTAGTGGGATCTTTTATTTCTGATACGACTAAAGGGATATTAACATTAGTCCACTTATTGACTAATGCGCCCATGACAAATAGCCCTAAGATAGAAGCACCTTCAGTCATTTTTTTTAGAAAACCACCACTCATATCATGAACTATATCAAGCCCTTTTTTATAGCCATAAATAATACCATAATAACGGGTCAATAATCGAACTAAATTAAATAAAATAAAAAATAGTAAAGGTCCTAGTAGATTACCTGACACTGCAATTCCTGCGCCTAAAGCCGCAAATACTGGACGCACTGTTCCCCAGAAAATAGGATCACCAACGCCAGCTAAAGGGCCCATTAAACCTACTTTGATACTATTAATTGCACCATCATCGATATCTGCACCATTAGCTCTTTGTTCTTCTATCGCTATGGTGACACCTAAAACAGGTGCTGCAACATAAGGATGTGTATTAAAAAACTCAAGGTGACGTTTAATAGCTTGTTTACGTTCTTTACTATTTTCAGGATATAAACGGCGAATCACTGGGATCATTGAAAAACAAAAACCAAGGGCTTGCATACGTTCAAAGTTCCACGATCCTTGAAAAAGGTTAGAACGTAAAAAAACTTTATGAATATCACTAGTAGTAAGCTTTTTTTTATTTATTTGATTTACTGAATTTATATTTATCATTATTCAATTCCTTAATTAATCTAATTCATTATCTAAGTCATTATTACTACTACTTCTCGAATCAGTAACTTTTGATTGGTTGTATTTAGGGTTGAGTTGAATATAGAGAATAGCCATTATAATACCAATAACACCTAGTGCAACTAGGTTAAAATTAGTAAATGCAGCAGTTACAAAACCCAAATAGAAGAATGGCATTAAATAACCTGCACGCATCATATTAATTACCATAGCGTAACCGACAACAACAATTATACCGCCAGCAATATTCAATCCATTAGTGATAACCTTAGGAATTGAATCCAGTAGGTATTGAACTTCTGAAGTACCTACAGAGATAGCAACAATTAAAGAGGGAACAGCAATACGCATAGCTTGTAATAATAAAGCTAGAATGTGAATTATGGTTAATGCACGTAAATTAGCAGATGATGCAGCGCGATTAGATGCATGTTGAAAAGCAACTGTTATTGTTCGGACAATAACAGTCAATACTTGTCCTGCTGCCGCCAAAGGTATTGCTAGTGCAATACCAGTACTGATATGTTGCCCGCCAACAATGACTAAAATAGTAGAAATAATTGAAGCTAAGGCAGCATCTGGAGCTATAGCTGCACCGATATTCATCCATCCAAGCGCAATCATTTCCAATGTACCGCCGACAATTATTCCTGTTTTTATATCACCGAGTACAAGACCGATTAGTGTGCAAGCAATTAAAGGACGATGAAATTGGAATTCATCTAGAACAGAACCTATGCCTGCAATAGAGGCAACAAGAAAAACAAGTATGATTTGAACAACGGTAAGTTCCATTGTTTATCTCCTAAACCAATAGCGTTAGTGAATCTATGTTTAAGTTGTAATATAGATAACCAAAAAGAAAACTTAATTTTTTACTTTTTTTATAAGAGTTAACATATCCAATTTTCTATCACTAGAAACTTTACGCGCTTCAAGCTCAATGCCTCGTTTAGATAACTGATTAAAAGCATCAATATCTTTATTATCAACCGATATGACACTATTAATCTGCGTTTTACCATCACGATATGCCATTCCACCAATATTAACAGATTCTATTTTGACACCACCCTCTACGACGTGTAGAACATCTGTTGGATTGGTAAATAACAACATAACGCGTTCACCAGCATACTTAGGATTATTGTAGACACGAATACATTTTTTTACGTCAACCACATGCGCAGTGACACCTGGCGGTGCAACTTGTTTTAATAAAGTTGAACGAATATGATCTTTGGCAACTTCATCACTTACCACGATAATAAGTTTAACTCTTGTCTCTTTGGTCCAGCGAGTAGCTACTTGACCATGAATTAAACGATCATCAATTCGTGCAAGAGCAATAAACATATGACTTTGTGTAGCTGAATTAGCTATCTGTACCTGTGATGGTGAATTTTGCAGTTTATTTTTAGTTTGCTGACTATTGAGAGCTTTAATTTCGCTGCGTCCTGTTTCAATAGCAGTCCTAACTAATTCACTAAAAATAGGATCATCATCACGGGATAGTAACGTAGCAATTAACATAGGGACGTTAATACCAGTAACTATATCATAGTTGTCCTTATCTTTACTTTCTATAATTCGACTAGCAGCATTAAATGGACTGCCTCCCCAGATATCTACTAAAAATAACACACCTTGAGAAACATCGAGCTTATTAAGATTTTGATTATATTTTTCAATTAAAATATTGATGCTTTCACCTAAAACAAAATTGATATAAGCGATATTTTTTTGTTTACCAATCAACATTTCAGCGGTCATGAGCAACTGTTTTGCAGCAACGCCATGAGTGCTAATTATAATAGCTACACTCACCACTTTTCTCCTTAAAAAGGAAGTTAATTAACCACTAAATATGAATAATTTTCATTTTATAAAGTATTTTCAATAAATGAACTAATTAATTACTTTATAGGTTATCATTTAAATATCAGAAAAAATATACCACTGATCAGAAAATTTAAGATATATATAAATATATTTAGCAAAATATAAATTTAATAAATAATTTAATTTTAAAGTTGCTATTATCTTATGTCATATAATAATGAAATTGAAATTGTGATTCTACAGATAGAAACTATAATTTAATGCCTATTTAGTAAATATTGTTACTTTTTCACAGAGTGATTTATAGCTATCTCTGTATTTTAATTGTTTTATAGTTTCAAACAATCTTTTCTAGGTTAAATAATTCTGTAAATAAAAAACCTAAATCAGGAAATCTTCTTTAGCATATATTTAATTGATTGATATAACTCACATTTTAAATGTAGAATTCATTATTAATAACTTTTTAATTACTTAATCTTATTAAGCGATAGTGACTAATTTCTTGCTAGCTAGCAAGGATTTCGTACTATTTAACTCCATTCTAGCTAAGAATGAACCCTTATTGATAATTGGCTTTTAAAAAAGGCTAATACACTCTACATTAAATTTTTCAAAAATCTTATCAGTCACATAACCCTGTTAATATTAGGAGATTAAGAGCACAATTTGTTCTTTGTTTATCTCCTATCTTCTCCTGAATTTTTTACCTTTTCTATACTGGTAGATAACACTTCCCTTTAAAGTATTGAAGGAAATATTTCATTGATTTTAACAATGCACTTACCATATTTATATTAGGTATCTTCACTCTAAAGCAAGAAAGCAGCAAGCCCATCTAAAGGCTGCTTTAAAAAAAAATTATTTATTTCGCTAACTTCTGTAAATTTAAGCTATTTATCTACATTGCAGATAACTAAATATTTATGGTTAAAAATTAAATCGTTATTTAAAAGAAGACTAAAATTGATCTATTTTTTTTTAAAAGAAGATAGAATCGGTTTACTAGATCTTGTGTAAGTTATTAACAAAAAATCTGGTGCGTATAATGCTTAAGCTCTACCCTGTAATAACGTTTATTGCCTCGCATACACAAGCAATAGTAATAACTCTTTAATATTTTATAGACTTCAGATAAGAAGGCCAACGATGAGCTATTTGAAGGATATTCCGTTACTACTTTAAATTTCCTAATCTTAGACACTGTAATCTCAACATAGCCATTACCAATCTTGTATTTTCGCTGTAGAAAATAATCTTTATGGACGACGGCATAAGACCTTGTTGATAAAACAGCGTTGAAGTATGTTATTGCAGTTTGATGGCTTCAAGCTCACAATCCTAAACAGCAGTGCTATAGCTACCTGTTATCATTGCGTATGAGTCCATATAATGGATCAGGGTAATATTTGATTTTTGAATACCTGTATAAGATAGACTTTTGATAACATGTTATCTCTCTATTCTTAATATCATTCATGAAATTAATCAACAGGGGCAAGAAAAAATACGCCAGCATCTTCAAAACTTCATACACCAGATTAAGCTTAATTCTTAATAAGAACGAAAAATTTGATTGAGTCGGTTTTTACAATACTGAAGCTACGAATTCGATACGTGAGTAATGTGATTCGATAAAAGCAACTCTTATGCTATTTAGCTTTTTCCGTATACTAATAAAAGTTAGAACCGCAAACTAATAAGATTTAAGAAACCAACTATTTGGTGATAAATAACACTAAATTTTTAAAGATGAAGAATAGATTTATGAAGCATTAGAGAGGAGCACGACCGTACATACAGCAGATTTTCTAATAATTCATCAAATAGTTGCATTAAATAATTCATCAAGACTATTAATAAAGGAGCAAGATGGAATAGTATGATAAATACCATAATCAGGATTATTAACATTAATTCCCCGTAAAAAAAGATAGATAACACCACCAAAATGTTTTTGATAATCATAATTAAGTAAACGATTTCGTAAATAACGATGGATAGCTAATGTATAAAGCTGATACTGTAAATCATATCTATGATAAATCATGGTATTTTGTATTGCCTCCTGACTATATGCTAGATCATTTTCTCCTAACCAGTTTGATTTATAATCAAGCAAATAAAATTTATCTTGGTAGCAAAAAACTAAATCAATAAAACCTTTTAAAATGCCCATTACTGGTTTAAAGTTAAGTGGTGGACAACGTCTAGATAAAACATCATATTGATGAGTTATAGAATCTAATCCAGATGGCAATAATAATTTTTCTATTGGTAAATAGAATTCCATTTCATTTAATTGATACTCAGGTCTAAGTTTTGACAAGCTAAAACTATCTTTAAGTAAAGGAGTATTAAAAATATTTATTAGCCACATTTTAAGTATTGATACCCAATCAACAGAAAAAATAGATTGTTCTAATTTTTCAGCTAACCAAGACTCTTGCGGATGTTCATTAAATGGCAGCAATTCTAATAGAGAGTGCAAAAAAGTTCCTGCTGTAAGACCTTTAGGAAAGGCATGAATACTCCTATCTTTTATTCCACCTTCAGCTAAGAAACTGTCAACTTCTACATTAATATCTATTTTAGGTGCCAAATCGTGTATAGCAATTCCAATATTTATATCACTAGCAGTAAATTTATCAGATAATAAATTCATATCATGACAAGTTAATTCCGAATAACTAGTAACCTGCCAAGTATCTGAGATCTGACCGGTAAAATTTCGAGCTAATAATTTTACGGATTTATTTTTTTTATGGTACCAAGGAGATAAGTTAATATCATTAATAGGTGTGATACTAATATTTTCACTAGCTAATGTGTATAAAGCTTTACGTAATAAAGTTGCATTACCTGGTTGTCCATTTTGCAATAAGTAACCTAATGCGCTTTGATGCAAATCAGTGTCACCATTTTCTCCACTAGTCCGCCCTTTTACTAAAGGGGCTACACCAACACTACAATGATAAACTGAGCGCGTTAGTGCAACATACAACAGCCGTAAATCTTCAGCTAAACGTTCTTCATTAGACAACCTAATGCTCTTTTCATTTTGAATTAGATCAAGGCATCTTTGAAAATTTTTACGATCATGAAAAGTTGCCAATTTTTGATGTGAAAATTGACAGGCAAAAGGTAACAAAACAATAGGGTATTCTAAACCTTTAGATTTATGGATTGTGCTAATGTTAACCAAGTGACTATCGTTTTCTAAACGTATTTGGTGATTCTCTACTAAAGGATCTGGTTGATCGATCTGCCGAGCTAACCAGTGAACTAGAGCATGCTTACTTTCAAGTTGTAATTCAGCTTCTTGTAATAATTCACTTAAATGCATCACATCCATTAAGCGCCTTTCACCATCTATATGATCCATTAGTAGGTTTTCAGGAATCCGATGGTTAATCATAATATCTCGTAATGCAGGATAAATACCATATTGCTGCCATTTTAATAAATAATTTGCAAACTCTTCAACCCGTATCTCCCATTGATTTTCATCCTGATTTAATTGTTCAATATCTTGTGCAGTTAGCCCGATTAAACGAGTAGCTAAGGCACAACGCAACGTGTCCTCCTTTTCTGGTGAGATCACAGCTTGCAATAAGTATAATATATCCCGCGCTTCATCAGTAGAAAAGACGCTTTCTTGATTAGAAAGAAAAACTGATGAAATATTAAATTTATTTAACGCTTCTTTTATCATTACTGCTTCCCGGCGGCTTTTGACTAACACCATAATATCCGCAGCTGTTATTGGATGCTTAACATCATCTCGATATAGCCAAGTTGCTTCATTCTCACCCTCTTTAAGCCAATTAAAAATCTGACTAGCACATTGATAAGCCATTGTTTGTTGATAATCTAAGATTGAAACATTTTCTTTATCTAAATAACAAAAATTTAAAGCTGATAATTTTTCTCCTTTATGAATAAAAACTAAATTCTTATTTAAAGAGACTGATTTAACTATATTAAATGGTATTTGCTTAAATAAAAACGGTTTCTTTACCCGACTAAATAATTGATTAATAGCTGCAACCATACTTGATGAAGAACGCCAATTAATATTAAGAGTATAATGTGATTGAATTTGATTTTTAGCTTTAAAATAAGTAAAAATATCTGCTCCACGAAAAGCATAAATAGCTTGCTTAGGATCTCCAATAAATAATAAGCAACAATGATTGTTATCCCGATAAATACGTTGAAAAATTCGATATTGTTGCGGATCAGTATCTTGAAACTCATCAACCATAGCAACGGGATAATGATTGCGGATTGCATTAGCTAATTGCTCTCCATCTTCTGTATGTAGCGCTTGATCTAAATGAGTTAATAAATCATCAAATCCAATCTCTCCACGTCGTCTTTTTTCCTTAATAATTGTTTGGCGAACATTAATAATAGCTTTTGAAATAATAAGATCACGCAATGTACGTGATTGTTTCAATAAATTATTAATAGCAAGAAAAACTTTATGTTCTGGTGCATTACCTGAGGATGTTCTATCTATCAATTCAGATTGGCAAAAACGTGCTAGTTCTTTTGGTGTTTTATAATCGACTGTTGGTGACCGCGCCCAACTAGTGACCGCCTCTACCCAACTCGATAAATTACGGCGACTATAACTACGTTTATTAATAGTAGACTCAGTAATTAAATCAATGAAGCTTCCTGAATTTAAAAGCCATAAAACTTTTACTTTTTTTATAGTATCAATCAGGATCTGATGACGTTGCTTTATTGATTGAATTTCAATGGGTTCATTAATAAAAATCGGAATATCACCTTGTAAATAAGGCTTTATTTCAACTAAAAGTGCCTCTGGATCACTCCATTCATCAACTATAATTTTTGATATATAATAATCCAGTGGATAGCAATTACGACGCCAAAAATCAGCACAAGCCTGTTTCTGTAAAGTATGTTCATCTTTTATTATTGATTGCTTAAATAGCAATCCTGACTCAAAAGCATTATGCACTAACATGCGTTTACAGAAGCCATGGATGGTATAAATTGCCGCCTCATCCATTTGACGTTCAGCAGAAAGTAACCATTCAGCAGCCATATTTCTATCTGAAATAGAAGATAGCAAAGTTTGGAACATTGAATTTTCATAAAAACCAATACCATCTCTAATGCAAGCCATTCTCATCTGATGAACATTGTAGCGAATACGTGATCGTAGTTCATTGGTTGCCATTTCAGTAAATGTAACCACTAAAATCTCTTCAACACTTAATGGGCGAAAAAATGCATTTTTTTTTCCAATACCTAATAATAATCGTAAATAAAGTAAAACTATCGTATAAGTTTTTCCTGTTCCTGCTGAAGCCTCTATCAATCGCTGACCATAGAGTGGTAAACAATAAGGATCCAACTGGTAAGCTTGTATTCCCCTATTACTCACTTAGCATTACCTTAATTAGCAAAATATTTTGTAATTCAGAAGCAGTCTGATAAGTATAAATTCTTTCAATTAAACGTAATTCTCTTTATTAAAATCTTTGTGGATATCTTATGAAGGATAAAATAAATCTCTTTTTGGAAAAGAGAAACATTCTATTAAAGTTAATAAATTTGCTATGTAACATATTATAATACTTCAATTATCTTTTCTATTATAAAAAGCAAAATTTTTGCATGCAAATTAGGTAAGAAACGATCTACCTCCTGTTCATAAAAAGTTTACTGAGGCAATTCTATTTCCATTAATAATTTCTTTATTAAATTATTAGCAAATTTAGTGTATAGGTGAGGATCAGATTAAATTTTACTCTGATGATTTGTAAATCTACTATCCATCCTTAAATTAGACATTATTTCCAGCAATGGTTAACAGTAAAAATTAATTTAATCAGCTTCAACTTTTCTAAGCAGACGATAGCAGCAGCTTAAATAGCATTGAAATGATTATTTTTTTCGAAACACATAGTGCTTTACACCTCGGATTCGTAGGCTCATTATCACAAAAACCAATTCAATTGAATTCGTCATTTTTATTTACAACCAATGCGCTAATGGAAAGCTATAGAATACCAAGCATTCTTCTCAATCTTTCTTAAACTTTTTATACCTTTAAGATACGCTAAAACCTTGTAACAAAACATCAAGGGCTTTATCAGAGGCATAGCAACTCTCTCTTAAGATTAACTCCCGTAAATCACATTAACTTTCGATGTTGCATCCCTTGAGAAAGAAGCCAGGACATCAATTATTTTGCGTAGCTAATAGCATTAATCCTGTATATCCAAAAATATATTTTCATTGTATTTAAAACTAATAGCACCATCTACTATAGTAATCCTGGGAGATATAATTAAGTCACATGTTCAGAGATAATTAATAATTTAGATTTAGTTTGCTTTTGATTTTCAATATGTATCTTTTGAGGATAATTTAGATGCTAAAGTTCATTTTCAGTGTGACGCAACGATTTGATCAGAAAGAAAAGGCAGCCAGCTTCTCTAACAGAATGACATACGCCTTTAGCCAAAAAAATAAAAGTAGCACATATCGCTAAAATTACGCAGGCACTCATTGTAACTGTACTCTTTAAGAAATCGCTCCTTTAGTTTACTTATAGCACATGACAAGATACCATGCGCTTTCATCGAGAAAAACCCTAGAGCTTTTATTAAATCACCGGCGGATAATATCCTTTCCATATACAGGCCATAATAGTAACTCTTTGCCGATTTTGCACACGTCCAGATAAGGCGAGACCATGAATTATTGAAGCATATTTCATTGCCACTGCAATCCACCCTAAAATCTTAGGCGCTTTAATCTTAATATCGTCAATAGCAGTTTATATGGTTAGCTGTGGCAAATAATCCTTATGAATAACAGATGAAATCCGTAGACTAAGGAGTGTTTAGAATATTGTTATAAGTACAGCTTCAATCTGAGCCTCAACAACGGTGCCTATCAGGTCCTCTTGCTTGACATACTACGCTATTACGGATGAGTTCATACAAAATATTACAAATAATATCTATTTTATTGAATACCTGTATGGTAGACTTTTCATGGCATAATATCTCTCTTGTTGATATTACCCATAAAATCAATTAGACAGAGGAAATACCCCGTCAGCATTTTAAAATCCCATAGACTAGAAATAAGCATAACTCTAATATTAGTTACATTGCGATAACTTATAAAAATAAAATAATCCATTATACTATTATCAGTCAGATAATGAAAATTATTAATAACTACTAAGGTAGTTTTATGATTATTTAGCATCAAATTAGATATTATAACTATAAGTATTTTTGAATTATTTCTAAGGAATTAATCAATGAAACAGGTGGTATATGTCGCTAGCCCAGAAAGCAAGAAAATTCATGCTTGGTCAATAGATAAAAAAGGGGAACTGATATTATTACAACAGTTAATATTACCAGGTAAAGTACAGCCAATGCAGGTTAGTCGTGATGGTCGACAGCTTTATGTTGGTATTCATCCTGATTTTGCGATTATTACTTATCTTATTTCACCTGAAGGAAAAATTAAGCAACAGGGCATTACCCCTATTCCCGGCACGCCAACCCACATTGAAATTGATAAGCTTGGTCGTTGGTTATTTATTTCCTCCTATCATCAAGGTAATTTAATAGTGTTGCCAATTGATCAACAAGGAATTGCTCAGTCAGCAATTCAAGTTATTGATGATTTGAAACATCCCCATTCTTCAGGAGTAAATTTTGATAATTCACGCTTATTTGTCCCTTGTCTAGGGGAAGATTGCATTCGTATTTATGCTATTAATAACAATGGACATTTAACTGAACGTATTGCTCAACGTATTACAACCAAAAAAGGCGCAGGACCCCGTCATCTAACATTTTTACCTAATCAGAACGTTTTTTATTGTTTAAATGAATTAGATGCGACAATTAATGTTTATTCTGCATTTAAACCTTATAAGCAAATGCAAAATTGTAACATCTTATCTACTGAATCGGAATATAAACCTTGGGCTGCAGATATCCATATCACTCCAAATGGACAGCATCTTTATGCTAGTGAACGCTCTTCCAGTATTATTCGCCACTTCAAGGTGACAACTGAAGGACGCAAATTATTACCGATGACAGCTTATGAAACTGAAACTCAACCACGTGGTTTTAATATTGATCAAAGTGGTAATTTTTTACTGGCTGCAGGCCAAAAATCCAATTACATTGTTGTTTATAAAATAAATTCTGTTACTGGCGCGTTAGAAACATTAGATCGTTATCCAGTTAATACTGGTCCAATGTGGATCACGACCCATTCAATTAAAAACTAAATTATTTTAATTTACAGTTTAATAACTATTTTTTTTATCGCTTGAGTTAACTTAGTTAGTTGTTTAGTGGTAATGATATAGGGTGGCATTAGATAAATTAATTTACCAAATGGCCTGATCCATACCCCCTCAGAAACAAAATAATTTTGTAATTCTGTTACATTGAGGTTATTTTTCATTTCAACAACGCCGATTGCGCCTAACACACGTACGTCAGTAACTTGTGGTTGATCTCGTAATGGAAAAAGTTCAGATATTAATTGAGTTTCAATATTTTTCACCCATTTTTTCCATGGGCTATTCCTTAATAAGGTAATGCTCGCATCAGCAATCGCACAGGCTAATGGATTGGCCATAAAAGTAGGCCCATGCATAAAACAGCTAGCTTTACCTTCGCTGATGGTATTTGCGATATGCCGACTGGTTAGAGTAGCTGATAGCGTGACATAACCACCAGTTAGTGCTTTACCTAAACACAAAATATCCGGTGTAATTCCGCTATGTTGACAAGCAAATAATTTTCCAGTACGGCCAAAGCCGGTGGCGATTTCATCGGCAATCAGTAAAATATTATAGCGATCACATAATTTCCTTACTGCTGTCAAGTAATTAGGATGATAAATTCGCATACCACCCGCTCCCTGAATAATCGGCTCAATAATAATGGCGGCAATTTTATCACTTTGTTCAGTTAGAATTTTTTCCAATGGGATCATATAATCAGCTTTCCATTTCTGATAAAAACCGCATCGAGGTGCTTGAACAAAAAAATGTGCTGGTAGAAATCCATGATAAAGACTATGCATTGAGTTTTCCGGATCGCATACTGACATAGCGCCAAAGGTATCACCATGATATCCTCGTTGTAAGGCAATAAAATTGTGTCGCGTTTCTCCTCGTGCTTGCCAATATTGTAATGCCATCTTCAATGCTACCTCTACAGCTACTGAGCCAGAATCAGCTAGAAAAATACACTCTAATTTATCATCAGTTATATCAATTAATTGTCGACACAAAGCAGTCGCTGCCGGATGCGTGATACCGCCAAACATAACATGAGACATTTTTATTAATTGATCTGTAGCAGCTTTATTAAGTACGGGATGATTATAGCCGTGAATTGCTGCCCACCAAGAAGCCATACCATCAATTAATTTTTTACCATCAGCTAATTCAAGTTCAACACCAGATGCTTTCACGATAGAATAAGTCGGTAATGGTTGAGTCATTGAAGTATATGGGTGCCAAATATGTTTGGCATCAAAACTAATATCGTCGAGTTTCATTTTATCTAGTCAGCTAATTTAATTTAATTAATTTTACTTAATTTTAGTTAATTTTACTTAATTTTAGTTAATTTTAGTTAATTTTAGTTGACATAATAACGCAGTTATTTAAACTAGCAATACATTTTGTCTTAGAAGAGAGAATGATGTAAGATGGAAAAATCATGGACGTTTAGTCAGGCACAAGCATTATTTGATTTACCTTTTTTTGCATTACTTTTTCAAGCTCAGAAAGTTCATCGTAAATATTTTGATCCGCAACAGATCCAGATTAGTACTTTACTCTCCATTAAAACTGGAGCCTGCCCAGAAGATTGCAAATATTGCTCACAAAGTGCTCGCTATAAGACAGAATTAAAAGTGGAGAAACTCTTAGAAGTACAAAAAATCATTGAGTCGGCTAAACAAGCTAAAAAAGCCGGCTCAACGCGTTTTTGTATGGGCGCTGCCTGGCGAAATCCACATGAACGAGATATGGCATATTTAGAAACTATAGTAAAAGAAGTTAAAGCATTAGGCTTAGAAACCTGTATGACACTAGGTAAATTAAATAACCAGCAGGCCTGCAGATTAGCGGAAGCAGGACTTGATTATTATAATCACAATTTGGACACTTCACCCGAATTTTATAGCAACGTTATTACTACCCGAACCTATCAAGATCGCTTAGACACGATAGATATAGTTCGGCAAGCAGGCATGAAGGTATGTTCTGGTGGAATTATCGGTTTAGGTGAAAAGGTTACTGATCGCGCAGCACTATTGGTTCAATTAGCTAATTTACCGAAAGCTCCTGAAAGTGTGCCGATTAATATGCTAATAAAAATAAAAGGTACGCCCTTTGAAGATAATGAGGATATTGATCCTTTTGACTTTATTCGAACTATTGCTGTTGCCCGTATTATGATGCCAACCTCTTTTGTTCGGCTCTCCGCTGGCCGTGAACAAATGAATGAACAGATGCAAGCACTCTGTTTTATGGCTGGCGCTAACTCTCTCTTTTATGGCTGTAAGTTATTAACGGCAGCTAATCCAAAAAAATATAAAGATCAGGAATTTTTCCACAAGCTAAATATTAATCCACAACTCATTGAAACTGCCTTAACTAACCGGCAGCAAATAGAGCCGTTAGAAAAGCTATGATGCAAGTAAATACGGAACAATTTTATAACGCGGCATTATAATGAATTGGTCAACATTTTTAACTCATCAACTTGATAGGTGCAAGCAGGAAGAATTATGGCGTCAGAGGAAAGTTATTAAAAAAAATGATGCACGTACCTTAATCTTTGATCAACAACAGTATATTAATTTTTCAAGTAATGATTATCTTGGATTAAGCTATAATTCTGCAATTATTAAAGCCTGGCAAACAGGATTAAGGCAATATGGAACAGGTAGTGGTAGCTCTGGACATATTATTGGATTTAATTGTGCTCATGCTAAATTAGAGCAACAGCTTGCTGATTGGTTAGGTTACCCCCGTGCTTTATTATTTATTTCTGGTTATGCAGTAAATCAAAGTGTGATTATAGCATTAATGAATAAAAATGATCACATTGTTGCTGATAAACTTAGTCATGCATCTTTACTAGAAGCCGCAGTGTTATCGCCAGCAATATTACAACGTTTTCCCCATAATCAACCTGATGCCTTAGAGCGTCTTTTGTCAATGAATAATAATACTGGGAAAACATTGGTTATCACAGAAGGCGTCTTTAGTATGGATGGTGATAGTGCTCCTTTACAGCAATTGCAAATAATAGCAAGGCAAGCACGAGCTTGGTTATTAGTAGATGATGCCCATGGTATTGGTGTCAATGGTGATGAAGGCCGAGGTAGTTGTTATCTGCATAAGGTAAAGCCTGAATTACTAGTTGTGACATTTGGTAAAGCCTTTGGCCTTAGTGGTGCCGCATTGCTTTGTGATGAAAATACTGCTGACTATTTTCTTCAATATGCTCGCCATTTAATATATAGTACTTCAATGCCACCTGCTCAAGCAGTCGCATTAACTGAGGCCATTAAGCAAATTCGTCAAGCCGATGAATTAAGAGCTAATCTACAGCGTAATATCAATTATTTTCGTAAATTAGCTAATCAATATCATTTACCCTTATTGAATTCCCATAGTGCAATTCAACCACTGATTATTGGTAATAACCAATGTTGTTTACAATTATCTCAATTTTTACGTCAACAGGGATTTTGGGTTCAAGCAATTCGGCCACAAACAGTACCAGCTGGTAGTGCAAGATTAAGGATCACCTTAGTGGCTAATCATCAATTAACCGATATTGCGCAATTAATTGAAACATTAAATCAATTCTTTAATAACTACGCTAATGAATAAGCAAGCGATTGCTCATGCTTTTGGGCGGGCAGCCAAAAATTATGACAATATTGCCCTATTTCAACAACAAAGTGGCCAACATCTATTTGATTCCTTATCTGTGATGTCAGGTGACACAGTCCTGGATGCTGGATGTGGCACTGGCTATTTCAGTGAGCAGTGGCAGTTAGCCGGAAAACAGGTTATTGCACTTGATTTATCAGCATCAATGTTAGCCATTGCTAAACAAAAACAAGCGGCTATGAGCTATATTCAGGCTGACATGGAATATTTACCGCTAGCCGATGAAAATATTGATCTCTGTTTTAGTCATCTTGCTATTCAGTGGTGCAGTAATTTATCAATCCCATTAAGTGAGCTATATCGTATTACAAAAAAAGGTGGAGTAGTTGCCTTTTCTACTTTAGTTGATGGCTCATTACAAGAGCTACAGCAGTGTTGGAAAAAAGTTGATAATAACCGGCATATTAATTCTTTTATGACGTTTGAACAAATTAAGGAAACTTGTCGAGATTGGCGACATAGTTTAGAACAACAATCCTGGCATTTAATTTACCCTTCATTTACTTGCTTACTTCAATCTATAAAAGGCATTGGTGCAACTTATATAACAGATGGGCGTCAACAGCGAGGGTTGATGACAAAAAATCAGTTATCTAAAATGGTTGATCATTATCCTCATATCAATGCGCAATTCCCCTTAACTTATCAACTGGTTTATGGAATATTATATCGTGAATAAATGTTTTTTTCTCACCGGAACTGATACAGATGTAGGAAAAACTGTCGTCAGTTGCGCACTACTACAGGCTGGCGCAGATAATGGGTATCAAACGGCAGGCTATAAGCCAGTAGCTTCAGGTGGCAAACAATTAATGATTGGCTTAAGAAGTTCAGATGCTCAGTTATTAAGAATAAATAGTAGCGTAAAACTGAATTACTATGATGTTAATCCGATTGTTTTTACTCAAACAACGTCACCCAATATTGCCAGTCAACTAACAGGAAAGCTTATTGATTGGCAGATTATGCATGCAGGATTAAATAAATTAAAAGAATCTAGTTACTGGATCATTATCGAAGGTGCTGGCGGATGGTACACACCACTTTCTGATGATAAAACCATGGCTGATTGGGTTATACAACAGCAATTACCAGTCATATTAACAGTTGCTATTAAATTAGGTTGCATCAATCATGCAATATTAACCGCAGAGGCCATTAAGCAAAGCGGTTTATTATTAGTAGGCTGGGTGGCAAATGAAATTGTTTTACCAAATCAGTATCAGCATGATTATTTGCTAACATTAAAGCAGTGGCTATCAGCACCATGTTTAGGCGTTATTCCACATTTACCAAATTGGCAATCCAATTCAATTGGAAAATTTATTAATTTAAATAGCTTACTGTAATAAAATAATTTTAGGCTGAAGAGGCACACTGTGCTCTTTTAGCTATTTTTGCTTAAAAAGCATTTAAATCATAACAAATTAAATGCTATTTTTTATTTTTTCTTTATAAAAATTTTATGAATTATTTTTTCTAGCAAAAATTTTTACTAATCCTTAAGTGTAAATCTTTCAATTATAAATACTAAAAAAAGAATATCTCGAAGTTATCCACTATTCATATGGATAATCTTATAGATTAGATATAGAAAGATTAGGTTAATCAGCTGGCGTAAGACTTAACGAGTAATCAATATAATTTTCGATTCCAAAATGGAATTTTTAAAAAATTAATATTTTATATACAAACAAAGCCAAAAATAATATTTTATTATTAGTATCAAATATAATTAAAAGAAAGCAAAATCTTGGGGGGATATAACTAAGTTATTAACATAATAAATACATCTATATAATCATTTATAATAAAAACTGATTTGTTATTTCTGCTATCATTAAACCTGCTTTATTTAAAATGATAAAGAAATATTTTTAGTAGAGAAAGCTAGATGAGTAAAGTTTTCAAATTACATTCTGATTTTCAACCTGCAGGCGATCAGCCTGCAGCAATAAAAAAATTAATCGAAGGTATTAAAGATGGATTAACTCATCAAACGTTGCTTGGTGTTACAGGATCAGGAAAAACATTTACTATCGCTAATGTTATTGAGCAGATTAATCGCCCAGTAATACTGATGGCTCATAATAAGACGCTGGCTGCACAATTATATTGTGAAATGAAGGCTTTTTTTCCTGACAATGCGGTGGAATATTTTATTTCTTATTATGATTATTATCAACCAGAAGCATATGTTCCCAGCTCTGATACTTTTATTGAAAAAGACACTTCTATTAACGACCATATTGAGCAGATGCGACTTTCTGCCACTAAAGCATTGCTTGAGAGACGTGATGTTATTGTTGTTGCTTCGGTATCAGCGATTTATGGTTTGGGCGATCCTGATAAATATTTAAAAAATATACTTCTTTTAACTAATGGTATGATTATTGATCAACGTTCTATTTTACGTCATCTTACATATTTGCAATATACCAGAAATGATCAAGCATTTCAGCGAGGTACATTTAGAGTTAGAGGAGAAATAATTGATATTTTTCCAGCTGAGTCAAATAAATATGCGTTACGAGTTGAATTATTTGATGAGGAAGTAGAACGATTAGCTATTTTTGATCCCTTAACCGGACAGGTTCAATATAATATATCACGATTTACAATTTATCCTAAAACTCACTATGTAACCCCGCGTGAACGTATTCTTGAAGCCATAGAGCAGATTAAAATTGAATTGGCAAAAAGACGTAAATTCCTACTGGAAAGCAATAAACTAGTTGAAGAACAGAGGTTAACACAGCGTACCCAGTTTGATTTAGAGATGATGAATGAACTTGGTTATTGTTCTGGCATTGAAAATTACTCACGTTATCTTTCCGGCCGAGAAACCGGAAAATCACCACCAACATTATTTGACTATTTATCCCCTGATGGTCTATTAATTATAGATGAATCTCATGTTACTATCCCACAGATTAGCGGTATGTATCACGGTGATCGCTCTCGTAAAGAAACATTGGTAGAATATGGTTTTCGATTACCTTCTGCGTTAGATAATCGTCCGTTACGTTTTGATGAGTTTGAAATACTTTCTCCACAAGCCATTTACATTTCTGCTACACCAGGTAAGTATGAATTGGGAAAGTCGGCTAATAAAATTATTGAGCAAGTTGTTCGGCCAACTGGATTACTTGATCCTGAAATTGAAGTTCGTCCAGTTTCCACTCAGATTGATGATTTATTATCTGAGATCCATTTTCGTATAGCAGTAAATGAACGAGTTCTAGTGATAACTTTAACTAAAAGAATGGCAGAAGATTTAACCGATTATCTGCAAGAACATGACATTAAGATTCGTTATTTGCATTCAGATATTGATACCATTGAACGGGTAGAAATTATCCGTGATTTGCGATTAGGGTTATTTGATGTCTTAGTAGGCATTAACTTGTTACGTGAAGGATTGGATATGCCAGAGGTATCGTTAGTTGCCATCTTAGATGCAGATAAAGAAGGATTTTTACGTTCAGAGCGTTCATTAATTCAAACAATTGGACGTGCAGCTCGTAATCTACGAGGTAAAGCTATTTTATATGCTGATAAAATTACTGATTCAATGTCAAAAGCAATTATAGAAACGGAACGTCGTCGCGAAAAACAAATTACTTTTAACCAACAACATGGTATTGTTCCTAAAAGTTTAAATAAAAAAGTTAACGATATTTTACAAGTTGATTTACTAGTATCTACAAAACTTAAACATAAGAAACCCCAAGTATCATCGATTATCGAAAATTATCGTAAACTTTCAACCAAAGAACTTGAGCTTAAAATTCAGGTATTAGAAGCAGAAATGTATCGTTATGCGCAAGATTTTGAATTTGAACAAGCAGCCAGTTTGCGCGATCAGATTCAATTGCTACATGAACAATTTACTACTAATTCTCAAGAGGGTTAAAGAATATAGCGGGTTCTAGGTTCTATGATAGTATAAGCAGTGCAGTCATACGGTGCTTCGGGGATATTCATCATCTAAGTATTGTTTTGTATTGTTTTATACTTTTCAGTATGTTATTTTTTAAAATTTAGCAGATTACTCAGAATAAATCTTCTAGAAAGCATAATTTAGATAACTCAGAAATAGACAAAATAGCAACTTCAGGTGTTACATTGTCTATTTACTAAAAGTGTTTTATAATCTTACTTCTGTTACCTGTTATTAGTAATAACAAACCGACTAAATTTTATGATACCACAAAAAAGCCATTATAAGTAATCTATTCGCCGACTTATTGTCCTTAACTTTTTTAGTACGCAATATTATTCGTCTTTCTAGACACTATTATCCTAGATTTTTGATAACCCTCAGATCCGTCGATGGCAAAGGATAACTGCATTGAGAAGAAATTAATCAAAGGTATCTGCTTGCCGATGAATTCTTAACTCATAAGAAAATAAAGGTAATTCTCCTCCTCTTAGCCTACTGGAACAAACACAAAAATAATTGAACTGATAGATCTGACAAATGAATGCAGACAGGATGTCGATACTATTTCTCTATAATACACATAGAGAGTAATTTACCTAAAATATATCCTCAACAATCAACTAAACTGCCTTCCACCCTTAATAACAAATGAAATAATTTTCTCTTGAAAATATAGTGAAAGTGTCAACTCATAGATCTATCTATTAAGCAAATACTTGATTACGGCACTGTTCATTGGGTGATGATGCCTACTCCTATGCTTCTCCTGAATATTCTTACTTACGTTTTTTAAAAGGTCTAAGTGAAAAACTTACAGTTCATACTACGTTAAAACTAACGACCGATGGTTAAAAGAATAGGTTTATATTTACCTGACTATAACTAATAACATATTACTTTTACTACTCTTCATCTTATTTAGTCATTTTAACAATGACTAGAGACTATTCAATATTCTGTTTTTAGGCCGCTACTTCCACTTATGTCGCAATGGAAACGCTAATAGGATATCTAGATTACCATCTTCTGACTTTACATACTTTATATAAACAATTTAATTAAATCTACATGTTATATCTCCGTCATTCACTATCAGTCTGGATATCAAATATATTGTATTAGCATGAAACTGTTTTTAAAAAGAACGGTCAAGGGGATCTGAGTCGAGACACTATCATCCGGCTGGATGTGTCGGCTATGATCTGATAAATCTCACTGGTCTTTTCTGATCTGAAGTATATCCACGTTAGAAACGTGCTATCTTCCTACTATGAAGAGTACAAGTGCGAACATTACTAAAAAGTAGTACTTTTAAAAAAAGAATTGAACGTAGCATAATAAAAAATATCTTATACGCTATCTTTAAACCCAATATCTACATTAAAATCACAACATTAACTGATGAAAAAGTTGTATATTATTACTATGATCAACAAACTAAGCGGTACTGGTAGTAAACTCTGACGCAGGAATAGATGATCGAGCCTTATTAGCTATATTCGCCTAAGTATTTTAAGATAATACATTAACTATAGTTTTTATCGAAACGTTAACGACGCTTATTACTACTAAAGTATATTAAGCTTCTGAAGATAATAGTTTACAAAAAAAAACTAGGAAACAAGGGATTTGATTTTCCCGGTCGCCTGTCTGATAAAAGAATTCATTTGCGCAAAGATTCGTAAAAATGCATTCTATTATCAATTATCAATGCATCGTTTATTAAAAATAATTATCGATAATAAATTGATATCTAAAATATAACAAATAAGCATTTGTTTAGATGATTTAATGAATTAAATTATAGTAATATTATACTTATTTAATAATTTATTGTAGGCTAAGGTATTGTATATTTGCTAATCAGTCAAACAATATTTGTTTTATCAAGTTTTAAAATAGTTATTAAAACTTATTTAAGTACTACGACGTAATAAACCTTGTTTTTTTAACCATACTAATAATATGGATATTGCAGCTGGCGTAATACCTGATATACGCGACGCTTGACCAATAGAGGTAGGTTTGTGATCATTAAGCTTAGCAATTACTTCATTAGAAAGACCTGTTATTTGTTTGTAATCTACGTTAGTAGATAATCTAGTATATTCATTACGAAGCTGTCTTTCTATTTCTTCTTGTTGACGAAGAATATAACCTTCATATTTTACTTGAACCTCAACTTGATTTGTGATTTGAAAATCATTAATTGCAGGTGAAAAATAGTTTAACGAAGTAAGTAGTTTATAATTCATTTCAGGACGACGAAGTAAATCTTCTCCATTTGCTTCTTTTGAAAGCGGAACAGTTAATACTTGATTAAGATCACTAATTTTCTCCGAATTAGGATGTAACCAAATATTACGTAGACGTTGACGTTCTTGTTCAATTAATTCAATTTTACGACAAAATTTTTGCCAACGGTTTTCATCAATTAAACCAAGCTTATATCCTTTTTCAGTCAAACGAAGATCAGCATTATCTTCACGTAGCATAAGGCGATACTCCGCTCTCGAAGTAAACATTCGATAAGGTTCTTTTGTGCCTAATGTGCAAAGATCGTCAACTAAAACACCAATGTAGGCTTGATCACGACGAGGGAACCATCCCTCTTGTTCAAAAGCATAACGAGCTGCATTAATTCCCGCTAATAATCCTTGAGCTCCAGCTTCTTCATAACCTGTTGTTCCATTAATCTGACCTGCAAAAAATAGCCCTTTTATAAATTTGCTTTCTAAAGTTAGTTTTAAATCTCTAGGATCAAAAAAATCGTATTCAATTGCATATCCCGGTCTAATAATACAAGCATTTTCTAAACCCTTAATCGAATGTATAATTTTCATTTGCACATCAAAAGGTAAACTAGTAGAAATTCCATTAGGATAAATTTCATTACTTGTTAACCCTTCTGGTTCAAGAAATATTTGATGCGCTGAACGGTCTGAAAACCGCATAATTTTATCTTCAATGGAAGGACAATAGCGGGGGCCTATTCCTTCAATGATACCTGTATACATAGGACTACGATCTAAGTTATCATAAATCACCTGATGAGTTTTTTCATTCGTATAAGTGATATGACAAGGTAATTGTTGTGGATGTTGCTGAGTAGATCCTACAAAAGAAAAAACAGGAACGGGATCGTCACTAAATTGTTGAGCTAATTGGGAAAAATTAATAGTTCTTGAATTTATTCTAGGAGGTGTACCTGTTTTAAAGCGATCTACTCGTAAAGATAATTCTTTCAACCTATAAGATAAACTTGTAGTAGAATGATTATTTGCTCTATTACAATTATAATTTTCTAATCCTATATGGATCTTAGCATTAAGAAAAGTACCTACGGTCAGTATGATAGACTTTGCATGGAATTTTAATCCTATGTTAGTTATCACGCCAATAACTTGATTATTTTCTAAGACCAAGTCTTCAACATCTTGTTGAAAGATCATTAGGTTATTTTGATTTTCTAGAGCAGTTCTAATTGCTTGTTTATACAGTATGCGATCAATTTGAGCCCTAGTTGCTTGTACTGCTGAACCCTTACTTGCATTAAGAGTTCTAAATTGTATCCCTGCTTTATCTGCTGCAATAGCCATAATGCCACCTAAGGCATCGATTTCTTTAACTAAATGTCCTTTACCGATCCCACCAATGGCTGGATTGCATGACATTTGCCCCAACGTATCAATATTATGGGTTAGAAGTAAAGTTTGACATCCCATACGGGTAGTAGCCATAGCTGCTTCAGTACCAGCGTGTCCTCCACCAATAATAATGACGTCAAATTGTTTTGGATAAAACATAATAACCTTAGTGTTAAATTTTATTTAGAAAATAAAATTTTATAGAGTTTTATTAAAGAGAGAATTATAAGTTATTACTTATTGCAATAAATTATAAATACTTATTATTATGATTACTAGTATCGCAATATTGTGTGGGTAATCATAAATACCATAATAATATCATCATGTTGGTTATTATCTTTAGTTGTTAATAACATGTGTTTATACTCAGTATAAGTTGGGATTAAAATAGCTAGTTATACACAACTAGATTTGATATTTAAGATTATTCTATAGATAACTATAAGTTATCTTCCTCTTTTTCACAAAGTTATCCATATTTATCTTATCTAACTTTTATTTATCTAACTCCATAATATTACCCTTCCCTTTTTGATTCAAATTTCTGCAAGATATTCTAGTACTTAATATTCTGAAATATCAAGAACTAATAGTACTCCAATAAGCTTTACATGATGATCTTTTAGTAGTTAATCTATCTTAGTAGATTGCACTGCAAGAAATATCATACTTCTTACTACTTATTCCCCATTGCACCGTAATTAATTTAGGTGAGATCAAGTTTTATTTGTTGACCTATCTATTTTTGTTAGATATTATATATTTCAGATAATTCAATTGCTCCATATATTATTAATTAAATACTTTTTGTTAATAGTTTTTCTAACAATTAATTCTACGTACTTTAGTATTAAAGTTGTATTTTTTAATATTTCAAGGATATTCTTATTCTAAGTAATATATTCATCAGCGCTGACATAGCGCTATCTAGATATCAATAATATCAATATTATTTTTGTTATTATAAACCCTTTTATTTTGAAAATGCTTATTATTGTTGTCTGTAAATTACAGATGTGATCTATTTATGGATAATAGATTATTTTAACAAAGATTGTTACTTTTTTCACAAAGAAATTTATAGCTATCTCTGTATTTTAATTATTTTTATTTCAAACAATTTCCTCCAGGCTAGATAATTCGATATAATTCGATAAATAAGATTCTACACCATAAAATCTACTTAGGCATCTTTTAATCAGCTGATATAATTATTCATATTTTGTATGAAAGAATTCATTATCAATAACTCTATGATTATTAAATTATATTAGATAATGGTGACTAATTTCATGTTCCTTGATTATACAAGTTTTGTACTAATTATCTCCGTATCTCCTCCATATTAAGCATTAAGCTATTTAAGTTAAGGATAAACTTTTATCGATGATCAGTTAAAGAAGACGGATAACACAAACACACTCTGTATTAAGCTTTAAGCTTTTTAAGAATCTTATTACTAGCTCACGACCTTATTAATTTCTGACAATTAATCTCCCCCGAGATTACTCATAGTTAGGAAATTTAGTTGCTCTTTAAAAACGAGAAAAGTTATCTTTTTCATAAATGGAGATAATGAAATCCAGAATTTAAGAAAGAATCTAAAATAGACTAATTGAAAATTAGTTAAGATGGGGGGAATTACACTCCCTATTACTTTTATAAAATTTTTTGTACTGAAGCGATCAGCTAATTATCTATTTAACAGGTATTATAAAGGAAAAGAACAGTTAATATATAACTTATTATAGCAGGGACTGTATTGTTAAAAAGAGAATGATTAAGACTTTTGATTATTTCATCCAATCCAGTATTTAAATAGTTACATCTAGGATTTCCATAAAAAGTCCATCATCACTACGCTTAAGGAAGGTAAGTTTTAAACATATTTTGTATTGTTTTAATATTTAATGACCTTAAATAATTCTAGAATAGATTATTTTTTATTTTTTTAGAAAATTAAAATTTTAGATATAGACATATAATAAATTATTGCGTATATAGTAGTTTTATGATAGGTATAGCTTGTTTATCATCATTTTATGAATAAATTTAAATTTTAAATTTACAAAAACTAACAATATAACGAAGATATTTCTAACTTCTATTGAAAGAGCAAACAGAAAGTTTGAAAATTATTGCTTGCTAATTGCATAAAATTGCTTATAATGTGATCTTCTTGATTCAAGAAGATCAAGATCAATTGAATAGAATCTTATTGACTTAAGATAAAATAAAAGTAAAAATAACTACTTGACTTTTTATAGATGAAAAGTGTAATATACACAACTAAGTGAAATCGGATCACTAGCACGCTCTTTAACAATTAAATTAGATAATCTGTGTGGTACTTCTAAGATATCATTAAAAATAAAAATAATTTGATTTAAAAGTATTGAAAAATAACGAACCATTTAACTCATAAATAAATTATGAGTTAATAAGTAGTAACTGAGATTTTATTAGACAGTGGCAAAACAATAAAATGTTGAAAACGTTACCTGAATAAAAAGGTATTACGAACGGTAATATATTATTTGAGAGTCAAGATTTTAATTTTAATTTGAAAGGTTTTTTCTGGAGATCAGGTTGAGTGCTGACGGAAGACTTAATACATACAAGACAAGAAGCAGCAAAAATGTTTGATTCATTACCGGTGATAGGGGCGGATGGATGAGTAAGATATTTGGAGATTTGGCGAAGGAGAAAGATAATCATTAGAAATGATAGTTAATATCAAACTCCTCACACTAAGGAGTTTGGAGGAGAGATATTTTTGTCTAGCACCTGATAAATGTTAGTAACACTAGATATTGAGATATACTCAGATTTCTATTGCAGACTCAATAGGAATCTTGCGCAATTATCACAACCTGATACAGTTATGTCTCGCGTATTAATTGAGTTAGAAAAAGAATTAGGATTTTTTACGTCAGTAAATGACGTTAGTGATATAAAGAATCACTAGTTAATTCTGTTTCTGTCGGTAATGCGGAAGGGTGCAAGGGTTAATCGAAATAACTGGACATACAATTATTAAGTTTGATGTGAAATTTCCAGGTAATCCGGTTTGACATAGAAATATAGAATTTCATATTTTTAATAAAATGAAAAAATATCGATAGTGAATGGTATGCCCCTAGATAAAGACTGATGCTCTGTGCGAATCGTAGGAGCACATAGGATTAGAGATATGCTAGTAGTTATCTGCTAGTAGTTAACTAGCACTATAAACGATGCCGATTTCTAGGTTCTGCTTAGAATTCTAGATTACGATGCTAATGGATTAAATCGACTATATGAATAAAATGAGTTAACAGTGTTTTCAACGTAAAAGAATTAACAACCTCTTATAGAGGTTTATAGAGGATCTCTCAGATAGTCAGAATTGCTGCAGATCAACATACTGAATATGTTGTAGTGAAGATCTTACAGGGACTTGTACGAATACAGTCCGTCATATCATGGAATATGTTATGACGGAAATAGATATTTAATCTTCGAGATGGTGATTATCATTTTATAATTCATGATTTAGATAAAATCCATGATTTAGATAGAATCGTAATAAGCTAACTCCAGTAGGAGAACCTGTAGTTGGATCTCCTCTAATCTAGGAGGAGGAGAAGGAGAATAAATTCACATAGATTCTCTTATTTATATTATTAGGATTAAGGGACTAGAACATCACTGTTTTAGGTGGAAACAGTGGTTAACGTTTCTAGATGAAACTTCGGTGATGGTGATTGATAATGAAAGTTGCAGCATCGCAATTTTAGCGTGCTTCTGATGTACATGGAAATAATTTTTTCTAGCTATAACATTATAAAATTCAGTGAAGTAATAAGTTGATAATAAGTTGATTTAACTAAAAAGCTCTTTAATAATCTGGAACAAGCTAAAAATTGAAATACACACTACTAAGTGTAGTGTGTATAACTCTCATAACTCCAATCAGTTGGGTTTTTGTTGTTATGATAAAAAGCGTTATTTAACTAGCGCTTAGATAATAGCGCTAACGTACAGTGACAGCTGTATTAAGTACGTTAGCATTATGAAATTATGAATGTAAAAACATGTAATCATACATCTAAAAAACACCTTCGGGTTGTGAGGTTAAGCAAATTAAGCGTACACGGTGGATGCCTAGGCAGTCAGAGGCGATGAAGGACGTGCTAATCTGCGAAAAGCGTCGGTAAGTTGATATGAAGCGCAATAGCCGGCGATATCCGAATGGGGAAACCCAGTGTATTTAATACACTATCGTTTGATGAATTCATAGTTAAACGAGGCGAACCGGGGGAACTGAAACATCTCATTACCCCGAGGAAAAGAAATCAACCGAGATTCCCTTAGTAGCGGCGAGCGAACGGGGAAGAAGCCCAGAGTCAACATCGCTATTTACATCAGGAGAAGGGTCTGGAAAGGCCAGCAATAAAGGGTGATAGCCCCGTATCTAAAGGTATAAGTAGAGTGAGCTCGAAGAGTAGGGCGGGACACGTGTTATCCTGTCTGAATATGGGGGGACCATCCTCCAAGGCTAAATACTACTGACTGACCGATAGTGAACCAGTACCGTGAGGGAAAGGCGAAAAGAACCCCGGCGAGGGGAGTGAAATAGAACCTGAAACCGTGTACGTACAAGCAGTGGAAGCCCCATCACTCAAGTGCCTCAACTTGATATAGTATGTGACATCACATATCACAATAAAGCAGCGGTATATCTTACTAATAAGATTAGTTGGATTTTAAAATCGCAGTTGTGCACTTACCGTGCTGAAGTTAATAAAGAAGGCGCATAAGATTTATAGTAAAAGTGGGACATTTGAGGATGGGGTGACTGCGTACCTTTTGTATAATGGGTCAGCGACTTATATTCTGTAGCAAGGTTAACCGCATAGGGGAGCCGTAGGGAAACCGAGTCTTAAATGGGCGTTAAGTTGCAGGGTATAGACCCGAAACCCGGTGATCTAGCCATGGGTAGGTTGAAGGTTTGGTAACACTAACTGGAGGACCGAACCGACTAATGTTGAAAAATTAGCGGATGACTTGTGGCTGGGGGTGAAAGGCCAATCAAACCGGGAGATAGCTGGTTCTCCCCGAAAGCTATTTAGGTAGCGCCTCGTGAATTCATCTTTTGGGGGTAGAGCACTGTTTCGGTTAGGGGGTTATTCCGACTTACCAATCCGATGCAAACTCCGAATACCGAAGAATGTTATCACGGGAGACACACGGCGGGTGCTAACGTCCGTCGTGAAAAGGGAAACAACCCAGACCGCCAGCTAAGGTCCCAAAGTCATGGTTAAGTGGGAAACGAAGTGGGAAGGCTTAGACAGCCAGGATGTTGGCTTAGAAGCAGCCATCCTTTAAAGAAAGCGTAATAGCTCACTGGTCGAGTCGGCCTGCGCGGAAGATGTAACGGGGCTAAACCATGTACCGAAGCTGCGGCAGTAACACTTAGTGTTACTGGGTAGGGGAGCGTTCTGTAAGCCGTAGAAGGTGGATTGAGAAATCTGCTGGAGGTATCAGAAGTGCGAATGCTGACATAAGTAACGATAAAGCGGGTGAAAAACCCGCTCGCCGAAAGACTAAGGGTTCCTGTCCAACGTTAATCGGGGCAGGGTAAGTCGACCCCTAAGGCGAGGCTGAAAAGCGTAGTCGATGGGAAACGGATTAATATTCCCGTACTAAGGGTTACTGCGAAGGGGGGACGAAGAAGGCTAGGCTATCCGAGCGACGGTTGTCTCGGTTTAAGCAGGTAGGTGGGTAGTGCAGGCAAATCCGCACTACTATAACACTGAGGCGTGATGACGAGCCACTAAGGTGGTGAAGTAGTTAATGCCAAGCTTCCAGGAAAAGCCTCTAAGCGATAGGTAATCCTTAATCGTACCGCAAACCGACACAGGTGATTAGGTAGAGAATACTCAGGCGCTTGAGAGAACTCGGGTGAAGGAACTAGGCAAAATGGTGCTGTAACTTCGGGAGAAGGCACGCTGGCATTAGGTGAAGGGTTTTTACATCTAGAGCTGAAGCCAGTCGCAGATACCAGCTGGCTGCAACTGTTTATTAAAAACACAGCACTGTGCAAACATGAAAGTGGACGTATACGGTGTGACGCCTGCCCGGTGCTGGAAGGTTAATTGATGGGGTTAAGCCATCAAGGCGAAGCTCTTGATCGAAGCCTCAGTAAACGGCGGCCGTAACTATAACGGTCCTAAGGTAGCGAAATTCCTTGTCGGGTAAGTTCCGACCTGCACGAATGGCGTAATGATGGTCAGACTGTCTCCACCCGAGACTCAGTGAAATTGAACTCGCTGTGAAGATGCAGCGTACCCGCGACAAGACGGAAAGACCCCGTGAACCTTTACTATAGCTTGACACTGAATATTTAGCTTTGATGTGTAGGATAGGTGGGAGGCTTTGAAGTATAGACGCTAGTTTATATGGAGCCAACGTTGAAATACCACCCTTTAATGTTTGATGTTCTAACTTAGGCCCGTAATCCGGGTTGAGGACAGTGTCTGGTGGATAGTTTGACTGGGGCGGTCTCCTCCCAAAGAGTAACGGAGGAGCACGAAGGTTGGCTAATCACGGTCGGAAATCGTGAGGTTAGTGCAAAGGCATAAGCCAGCTTGACTGTGAGCGTGACGGCGCGAGCAGATACGAAAGTAGGTCTTAGTGATCCGGTGGTTCTGAATGGAAGGGCCATCGCTCAACGGATAAAAGGTACTCCGGGGATAACAGGCTGATACCGCCCAAGAGTTCATATCGACGGCGGTGTTTGGCACCTCGATGTCGGCTCATCACATCCTGGGGCTGAAGTAGGTCCCAAGGGTATGGCTGTTCGCCATTTAAAGTGGTACGCGAGCTGGGTTTAGAACGTCGTGAGACAGTTCGGTCCCTATCTGTCGTGGGCGAAGGAAGATTGAGAGGGGCTGCTCCTAGTACGAGAGGACCGGAGTGGACGCACCACTGGTGTACAGGTTGTCATGCCAATGGCATTGCCTGGTAGCTAAGTGCGGAAGAGATAACCGCTGAAAGCATCTAAGCGGGAAACTTGCCTCAAGATGAGTCTTCCCTGACAGAAATGTCCAATAAGGGGTGTTCGAGACGAGGACGTAGATAGGCTGGGTGTGTAAGCGTAGTGATACGTTAAGCTAACCAGTACTAATAACCCCGAGAGGCTTAACCTAACAACACCGAAGGTGTTTTGAGAGAGAAAAACAATTTCAGATTGATTTAAGATTGAATTCTGCAGAATTCAGCTGATATAGTAAGGTTATAATATTAGTTAGGTATTATATTAAGGTATGTGAAAGGGCCAAAAGCAAAGGTCGAAAAGAATCAGCGAAAAAAAGAATTTATCTGGCGGCAATAGCGCGGTGGTCCCACCTGATACCATGCCGAACTCAGAAGTGAAATGCCGTAGCGCCGATGGTAGTGTGGGGTCTCCCCATGTGAGAGTAGGGAGCTGCCAGGTTTTAATTATATTAAAACCACCTTTTTGGTGGTTTTTTTTGGATTTATTGTTTAAGTTTATGACTATTTTCTATATATCTACTTTTATTAGTTAAATAGTGCTGAGTTATTATATAAACCTCGTTTCACAGTTATATTTATAGCAAGATAGCTATTGAGAGATTATAGCTAAGGTGAATATCATTATGATGAGGCTTTATTTTCAGACAAATTCCAATACCTAAAATCATAGGTATTATTTAGGAAAGAATAATCTATGCCTGCTTTGCTAAACGCTAAAGCATATCTAAGTTTATTTTTGTTTTTAACAAAAATAAAACAATATTTTGATAATTGGCTATATTCCTAAAGGTTATTCATAGAAACCTATATACTATATTAAAGATTTTGTTACAGAGATTGCTATAAAGCAATTAGTCATAAAGATCAAAGTAAGTATTTCCTAATTATATAGTAATATAAATTATATCTTATTAGATGTGTTCAATAACATGATATTAAATTACATCGATAATGTATTGAAACAACTGATTCTACTTTATCCTATTTATTACTCTCACAGTTGTTCTCACAGTGAACATATTTATCTAATGAGGATATTTATTAGGGTTACAGTGATGATTTCGTTGAAAATTCCTCATTACAGAAAAATATTTAACAATCTTTCTGGAAGAAAGATTGTTTATAAAACTCTATTAGAAGGATAAATAGTTTATTTATCTTCGATATAGTTGAATAGCTTAAATTTAAGGAAGTTAGAAAAACAAATAAACATTAATTTTAAATCAGAATTTAGATGACGACATTACCTTTCTTTCTACAACTGTGATAGTCAATATAAGTGCACTAAGTGTTATTATTAAAGTCGATAAAATATTTTTTCTGAATCCTTAAAAGGAAAGCGTTATTTTTCAGATAAAAAAGCTAGGAAACGCGGGAGAGCAGGAAATAAAAGACGAAGAAGAGATCGTTCATGGTCTTAATGACCTCAGATTGATAAGGATTATATGAGCGATAAGATCTTAAAGAATTTAATGCAGAGTGTGTTAGCTCTTTTCTTGAGCTAATCATCTATAAAAGTTTATCTTTTACGGATGGAGTTAAATGCTACAAAATCGTTACTAACGAGCATAAAATTAGTCACCATTGTCTAATAAGAGAATGGTAATCAGAGTATTATTGGCAAGAAATTCTATATTTAAACTATGAATAGTTATCTCAGCCAACTAAAAGGTTGGCTAAATAGATTCTCATGATGGGTGATCGTTTTTTACTGAATAAAAAATCTGGATTCCTATTTAGACAGAAACAGAACAGAAATTTTCGTTAAAATCAGGTAGGAAGACCTAATTTAAAAGTATAAAGCATTTAAAAGCTATAATTTAGTTATCTGTACGTAATATAAAATGTCTTCCGTGAATGCTAAATGAAACTTGATAACTTTATCTTTTCATAAGTATAGATCGAGAAGCACTCAATGTATTTTATCTATTTTTAAAAGGATAATACTGTGCCAATGTTTGGCGCTTTTTATGTGATCTTAATCGAAGATCTTTTATAACTACCTGATTGGTAGTTATAAGTAATGGAAAAGAATTTATAGACCGCTCTTTTGGTTTAAAAAAAATATTTAATCACCAGAAAACAGCAATTTAATTGTTTGTATATAGAGCTTGGTATGAAATACCGAGTCATCTCATTGAGGTATTCTAAAATGAATGCGGTATGGTTGAGCAATTTAATTGCGTAATACAAGGGGGGAGGATGGGCTGCAAAATCATCATTTTATTATTCTGAAGAGTTTGAGATTACTTTGAATTAATATATTTAACTTATATAATCAGGAATTATATAAGTTAGTTTTGGGTAGTAAATTTTAATTATTAGCAAATCTGGCCTAGCTGATAGGCTACGAAATGATCCGATCTGAATGTTTTAAAAATCTTGTTCTCCATCTTTAAATTAAATGTTTTTTATAGGGTTAAAAAGGGCTAATGCTACTATCCAATTCCAGTTTTTAAGTAGACGCTAGCAGATTTAATACCATAAAAAGATTATTTTCTTTGAATTATACTTTTTTATGCATTGTCTTCATAGGATTACTCTCACTGTTACAAAAATTAATTTAATTAAATTGGTCGCTCTTATTAATGCCTAGTGTACTGACAGAAAGCCATAGAATTCCAATCGTTTTTCTTGATCTTTCTTTAGAATTCTTCTCATTAAATGAAAAGCTGAAAACTTTACAAATAAAATATTAAAAGTTTTATTAGCGGAAAAAGCCTCTCTGATACTATTATTCAATAAGCTTACCTTAACTTTCAGTGCTGCATGTTTTTAGGGAGTAAAAGACAACAATGAGCTATATATACCTAATAGGCCTTCTTTCTGCTATGCAGAAAGATCTTGTGCCATTGCATTCTAAAACTAAGAATACACTACTTTCGTAGAAAACTTGGAAGATATGATTAAGTTATATACTCGTTAGGCCATCTAGAAATTCAGCCAAGTTAGTTTCTGATTTTCGATAAACATCTTTAATCACAACTGTCTGTTTATGTTCATGTACAGTGATGCAGATAATAATCAGTAGGGAAAGGTAATCAACTTGCCTGAAAGAAGATTACATGCCATCGACAAAAAATAAACGTTAGATATACCGCTAAATTATGCAGGTATTACCATTTTCCCTATTCTGGTCCAAGCCATTGCTGTTCAGTCTCCTAATAGGACTAGAGAGACCATGGTATTGGTATATTACTAATAGCCCGCCCATCTTTCAAAAGATTCGTGAAAATCAATAATAAAAATACCTCACAGATACAGCCATAGTAGTAGCTTTTAATATTTTTGTATATTTCACTAAATTAGTAACAAGTAGCTTTAGAAGTATATTCCGTTTCTACTAACTATCTGATCGATTTTAAACACTTTTAATCTTAACATTACCTTATACTAGGTGCATAGGTCTATGTAGTAAGGAATCGTTATATGGACAACAAAATAATATTGTTCGCTCAGCTGCGTTTAGCAGCTGTTATTACAACATAGCTTTGAGCTTAGTTTTAACAGCGCTACTATCAGCTATCTGGCACACAATTACGAATGAATTCATGTAAGGGAGATGAAGGTAATATCTGGTTTCGCGGATAGCTCTTATGGTAGACTTTTTATAGCATATCATCTCTCTATTGTTAATATTATCTATCAAATCAATCAGGTGCTTACACTAGCATTTCCAAAACATCATAACACTAGAGATAAGCATAACTCAATAAAACACTATTGCAGTCTATAAAAAATTAGTTCAAACTTAAATGTGAATCATTCAAAAAATCATACTATCTTTAGAGATATAATAACCATATATGAATTGAGTTTTAATATATGCATTTTAATAATTATAGTGAATTAAAAAATTATAATACTTTCAGTCTTTCAGCCAAGGCAAAAGAAATATATTCAGCTTTCTCAATAGGAGAACTGCTTATCTTATGGAAGAACGCACGACTTAAAGGATGGCCTGTTTTATTGTTGGGCAGTGGGAGTAATGTTCTCTTTATTAGTGATTTTGATGGCTTAGTTATTTTAAATCGAATTACGGCTTTAAAGATAACTGAATCATCTAAAGAATGGTTTATTCATGTTGGTGCAGGAAATAATTGGCATCAATTAGTTGAAGTACTTATAAGAAATGGTATCTATGGATTAGAAAATATGGCGTTAATTCCAGGATCTGTAGGAGCAGCTCCTGTGCAGAATATCGGTGCCTATGGCATGGAATTTAAAGACATATGTGATTACGTTGATATTGTTAATCTAAATAATGGTAAACAATATTGTTTAGATGTCCCTGCATGTCAATTCGGTTATAGAGATAGTATTTTTAAGCATAAATATCGTGAAAATTTCGCTGTTGTCTCAGTTGGTTTAAAACTTAATAAACTATGGAAACCTATATTAACATATATTGGTTTAACATCCTTAGTATCGCAAACAGTAACAGCAGAAACTATCTTTGATATAGTTTGTAAAATTCGACAAAGTAAATTACCTAATCCATTTTTAGTAGGAAACGCAGGTAGTTTTTTTAAAAATCCTATTATTTCTAATATAGCTGCAAATAAGATAAAATCTCGTTATTCTTTATGTCCGGAGTATTCTCAAATTGATGGTACAGTAATGCTTTCTGCCGGATGGCTGATTGATCAATGTGATCTGAAGGGTTATCAATATGGTGGTGCTGCGGTACATATGGAACAAGCGTTGGTTTTAATTAATAAAAATAATGCGACTGGAGAAGATATTGTAGATTTAGCCCGTTATATCCGAAAAAAAGTTATAGAGAAATTTGCTATTAAATTAGAACCTGAAGTGCGTTTTATTGGTAAATATGGTGAAGTAAACGCTATGGATACTATTTCATGAAAGAAATAACTTTTCCTTTAAAACTTATTAAAATACTTTCTGATGGTAAAATGCATTTAGGCGAACAGTTAGGTGAATTACTTGGTATGACGAGAGTGGATATTAATAAACATATTAATACCCTATGTAAATGGGGTATTGAGATTAATCTTATTGCTAGTAATGGGTATCAACTTACTAAAAAAATAGATTTATTAGACTACGAAAAAATTTATAATTTAGTGAGATCCGGAAATATAATTATAAAACCAGTTATTAATTCTACTAATCAATACCTGCTTGAACGTATTGATCAATTAAATTTAGGTGATGCTTGTATTGCTGAATATCAAACAGCTGGTAGAGGGAGATGTGGTAGATATTGGGTTTCTCCTTTTGGTTGTAATCTTTATTTATCATTATACTGGTATTTATATCAAGGCGGCCCTGCTGCTGTCATGAAGCTAAGTTTAGTTTCTGGTATTGTGATAGCAGAGACTCTTAATAAACTGAACGGTAGCAATATAAAAGTTAAATGGCCTAATGATCTTTATCTTAATGAAAAAAAGCTTGCTGGTATTTTAATTGAAATGATAGGTAAAACTGTTGATTCAGCACATATTGTAATTGGTCTTGGACTCAATATTGCAATGAGTTGTAATTATGAAATAAATATAAATCAAGGATGGATTAATCTTCAGGATGCTGGTATTCAAATAGAAAGAAATGTGATCGCTGGTCAAATTATTTTAAAATTGCGCCATGAATTAGTGCAATTTGAAAAATATGGTCTTATTCCTTTTATTAAACGTTGGCATGTATTGGATAATTTTTTACTTAAAAAAGTAAAATTACATATTGGTGACCACCTTCAGGTTGGTATTGTGAAAGGTATTAATGAACACGGTGCAATTTTATTAGAACAAAATGGTAAAATTGTTTCTTATATAGGTGGTGAAATTTCATTACGGCCATATAGTTAAGAATACTTGAGTTAAAGTTAATCAACGGATTTAATAATAAAATTATTTTCTTAATCTAATATTTGTAATTAAATGATTAGAGCCTTTAGTCACGATCAAGTTGACTCTTTCTTTGGTTGGTATTATATTCTCTTTTAAATTAATTTTATTAGTTTCTTCCCATATTGTTTTAGCTATATTGATTGCTTCTTTTTTTTTTAATTTAGAATAATGATAAAAATATGTGTTAGGATCGGAAAAAGAGCCTTGGCAAAGTTTCAAAAATCGACAAATATACCATTTTTCCAATAAATTTTCTGTGGCATCAACATAAATAGAGAAATCGATAAAATCAGATACGAAAACATGATGCTGAATATCTGGATAATCCATTCTGTTTTGAAAAATATTTAAGCCTTCTAAAATAAGAATATCAGGTTCTTTAATTACTTTCTTTTTATCAGGAACAATATCATAAATAAAATGAGAGTATACTGGAGCGGTAACATTTTTAACTCCTGATTTTATGTCAAAAATAAATTTTACTAAACGATGCATATCGTAGGATTGTGGAAATCCTTTTTTCTTCATTATTCCACGTTCGTTTAAAATTTGATTTGAGTATAAGAAACCATCTGTTGCAATAAGATCAACTTTACGATGCTCAGGCCACCGACTTAATAAAGTTTGTAATAGGCGAGCTGTTGTGCTTTTACCAACAGCAACACTACCTGCAATGCCAATAACATAAGGTACTTTAGTATTATTAATACATAAGAAGTGTTCCAAAACGGTTTGTCTAAGTAAATTTGAACTGATATAAAAATTAAGCAGTCGTGAAATAGGAAGATAAATTTTATTTACTTCATCCATTGAAATTTCATCATTAATACCTTTTAGTTCTAGCAGTTCTTTATCCGTTAGTAGATCTAGTGGAATAGAGTCACGTAATGTTGCCCAATGTTCACGGTCAAATTCTAAGTAAGGTGTTATTAAAACATTTTGTTGTTCTTTCATAAGTCAATATTTACCTGTATACAACAGGTTATCATAATTATTTATAACTAATAACTAATAAAATAGATTGCATAATAACGATTCATAGCTTTAAAAGTAAAGTTTTTATAATTTTTGTAATTAATAAATAATTGATCACAAATTATCCGTTTTTTAGAAAAAAATATTGTATTATTAATAATAATTTTTTATTAGTTGTTTTGGTTAGTGTCATTACATAAACCTTCGTTTCACAACTTTATTCATGGTAAGGTGGTGCTGAGGGAGATATAATTAGACAAAATTATAATAAGGATGAGCCTCCATCATCATATTAAGGAGTTATGCTTATTTATGTATGGAGTTTTGAAGATGTTGTCGGGTGTATCCTGCTGATTGATTTCATAGATAATTTTAGTAATAGAGAGATAACATGCCATAAAATTTATCTTAAGTAGATATCCATGAAATCAGATATTACGGTAATATCTTTAATAAACTAATCCATAATGCTAGCAGCCAGCTGATAGTACCGTTGTTAAGGGAAGTGATCTAATCTATGCTAAAACAATATGCTTAATTGATGTCTTCTCACGGGTGGACGTTTCGTTGCTATGACGATTATTTGTCACATAAAACTATACAGGTTTCTATTATCGATATTGAGATTAAAGTGCTGAAGATTATGGAATTGTAGAAACAACGAAATATGCTTATAGTTCGTTTATATATTGTTTGAAGCATGAAAAAATCGAGAAAGAGTTGCTCTTTATCATACCTATACCTGCGAGCCATATCCACCGATGATTTCACGAAGTTCTAAAGAAAGAGCCTTTTTTAGTGAAAAAACATGGTTTTTCTGCTAGAGCCATTAGAAGACTGAAAGAACAATAGCTTGAAGAGTAGAAGCAAATATGGTAACTACGTAATTTACGTGATACCCGCTAGGTTTATTTCTGTTCTGATGGCATAACATGCTATGTTATAAAGCATAGTGAATAGTTCTTTTATCTATTATTCATTATCAGCGCACTGCGCATGGACATAAAGAGTTTCATTACAGTTAAAGATGCTTATCGAAAATCAGAAATAAATTGTACTGAACTTCTCTCAATACACTTTGAACGCTGTTATTTAACTGTACCTCCTAGGCTTGTTATGGAGGTGTAGCTGACCGTCTTTTTTAATGGCCAGGTAATTAAATCGATCTTTAAGCAGCAGTAGTAGTGGCTAACAGCTATGGTAAAAATGCCGAAGATAATCATTTATCTGATAGATAAAATAGTCAATAAATTGACACTTTTACCATGTTTTAAAAAATTATTACAGGCATTATTAATAATGGAAAGTAGTTTAGTTTGGAGTCAAATTTTGGTAAATTACCTTCTGTGTCTCTTGCTAGAGAGACAGAAATTATTATTCTGTCCGCATTCTTTAGGTTCATCTGCTTAGTTATCTTTGCGTTTTATTCTATAGAAAAAAACGGAATTAGCCCTATCTCTTTATAGGTGATAGGGCCATCGACAAACATACTTTCAGTTATTCCCTCTCAATGTGGTTGTATCCAGTATTATTTACTAGACATGAACAATGAATATGGACATTTGGACCTATTGGTTTTATCTGGCCTTTGCCTGAAGCGCACTTTTACTTAAAATCTTGTTTAATCATGATTAAAAGCGGATAATACTTGAGTGTAGAAAAAATTAAAAGCTAAGTCAGATATATTACTATATTTCTTTTGGGATATTATAAAAATTCAGTCGTTTATTATTAATCTCAGAAAAGAGATGATAAAACATTTTGGATAATCCGGTAGAGAGTAACGCGTGAAGTTGTCTGTTGTCTTTCTAATTTACTCTTATTACTCCTTTTAGTAGGAGTTTTATTATGAGCATCTGGCTGAATTTCTAAAATTCACATATCTTAGAATATAAAACATTACTAAGATCATGAACATCTCCGAAGTAATATACCTGTGTCTCCCCCATAGCGTATAGAATGTTACATTCATATTTTAAATATGAGATTCGTTATTAATAAATCTCTGTTTATATATCCTTATTAGGTGATAACAACTAATTTTATGCTTTCTGGCAAAATTTTGTACCATTTTAGTTATATCAAAGCAAAATATAAACTCATTATCAATGATTAGCTTAAGAAAATATCGTAATACACTCTATTAATCTCTTCTAAGATTTTATCGATTATAATAATCTCATGTTAATCTAGAGCGATTAACACTGCGCAATTTGTTCTTTTCTTTTATCTACTTATCTCCCGCATTTCCTAGCTTTCCCTTATCTGTGATATAATATTTTACTTTAAAATGATTCAGAAAAAATATTTTGTCAACTAAAATAAATACCACTTAGACGCTTATATTTGCTATCTATCGTTAATGTAAAAAGAAATGATGCTATCTAAATGCTGTTTTTAAATTAATCTTTATTTATTTTACTGGCTCTAGTAAAGTTAAGATATTAAAATACATTACAGATAACTAAACCATTTATCTTTGTGATAAAGTTTCGTCATGAGATTTCAGTAAGATTGTTAAATGTTTTTCCAATCAGGGATTTATAACAATATTGCTAACTATAATGAATATGTTCCCAGCAGATAACATGTTCACTTTAACAATATGGTAGGATAGAGTGGAATAAATTGCTCAATACATGAATTAATACCATCTAAATATGGTCACCTAATCCAACTAATGAGATTCAGGTTTTTATTTTAGTAAAGGGAGTGAGAAGAGATTTTTTTTTTTAATCTGAATGACTATTTGCTTTTTTATGGTAATCTTTGTAACGATAATTTTTAAAAGTATAATGGATTTATATCAAGAATATTTCTCAACAAAATCGTATTTAAGTATTTAGTTTAGAAAATAGCAGAGAAAGGTTAAATTAAAGATTTTTATAAGCAAAAAAATGAAAATAAACAAAAATTTTAATTTTTTCTTGCAACGTGCTCGTTCTCTACCTAAAATTCGTAATATCTGTTTGATGCCGGCATAGCTCAGTTGGTAGAGCAACTGACTTGTAATCAGTATGTCCCGAGTTCGATTCTTGGTGCCGGCACCATTAAAATTTATATAATAAATAAAATGGTGGGATTCCCGAGTGGCCAAAGGGAGCAGACTGTAAATCTGCCGTCATAGACTTCGAAGGTTCGAATCCTTCTCCCACCATCATAAGTTTAATCTTAAGTTTTCAGATTAAGATGCTTAATACAAAATACTTAAGATAAAATTTTCAGCTGATTAAAGTCAGGTAGCCGAGGTTTATTGCGGGCATCGTATAATGGTTATTACCTCAGCCTTCCAAGCTGATGATGCGGGTTCGATTCCCGCTGTCCGCTCCAAGATGTGCTGATATAGCTCAGTTGGTAGAGCACACCCTTGGTAAGGGTGTGGTCGGCAGTTCAAATCTGCCTATCAGCACCACTCCTAGAATGTATTCTTAATTGTTCCCTGATTTTTCCTGCGAAAAAATAAGAAACGAGTATATGATTTTCACTGATTGGTTAATGGGTGAAGCCACCGATTCCGTATCTTAGAGGGATAATATAATGTCTAAAGAAAAATTTGAACGTAAAAAACCGCACGTTAATGTTGGTACAATCGGTCATGTTGACCATGGTAAAACAACTTTAACTGCAGCAATTAGCACTATTTTAGCAAAAAAATATGGTGGAAGTGCGCGTGCATTTGATCAGATTGATAATGCACCAGAAGAAAAAGCGCGCGGTATCACCATTTCTACTTCTCATGTAGAATATGATACATTGACTCGCCATTATGCCCACGTTGATTGCCCAGGGCACGCAGATTATATAAAAAACATGATCACCGGTGCGGCACAAATGGATGGTGCAATTTTAGTAGTTGCGGCAACAGATGGCCCAATGCCACAAACGCGTGAGCATATCCTATTAGGTCGCCAGGTAGGCGTTCCTTATATCATCGTTTTTTTGAATAAATGTGATATGGTTGATGATGAAGAGTTGTTGGAACTGGTTGAAATGGAAGTACGTGAATTGCTTTCTCAGTATGATTTTCCAGGAGACGACACACCAGTAATCAAGGGTTCAGCGCTAAAAGCGCTAGAAGGTGTTCTAGAGTGGGAAGAAAAAATTATAGAGTTAGCGGATACATTGGATTACTATATCCCAAATCCAGAACGTGCAATAGATAAACCATTCTTGTTGCCAATCGAAGATGTATTTTCGATTTCAGGTCGCGGAACCGTGGTAACCGGACGTGTAGAACATGGTATTGTTAAGGTTGGTGAAGAAATTGAAATCGTTGGAATTAAAGATACGATAAAAACGACATGTACTGGCGTAGAAATGTTTCGTAAGCTATTGGACGAAGGTCGTGCAGGTGAGAACGTAGGAGTTTTATTACGTGGTACTAAGCGTGAAGATGTAGGGCGTGGTCAAGTATTGGCGAAACCAGGTTCAATCAATCCACACACTCAATTTGAATCAGAAGTTTATATTTTAAGCAAAGATGAGGGCGGTCGTCACACGCCATTCTTTAAGGGTTATCGTCCACAGTTCTATTTTAGAACAACGGATATAACTGGCACAATCGAATTACCAGAGTCCGTAGAGATGGTAATGCCAGGTGATAACATCAAAATGAAAGTGACGTTGATAGCACCAATTGCGATGGATGAAGGACTACGTTTTGCGATTCGTGAAGGTGGTCGCACAGTCGGTGCGGGTGTCGTTTCTAAAATTATTTCTTAAATAAGCTATTAAATTTAAAAGAGGCATTTGCCTCTTTTTTATAATAGGTGCAAATTATTATCATTTAGTATTGCTAATAAATTAGTTGCTCAGCTTGCTGAGCAACTTGAATTAGCTTAAATGCCATTTTAAAAGAGTTCTTTTTCTCAAATTACTTATGCTTCCTGCGTTAGATTCATCGTTCTTTATTGATTCCTAGGATAGATTAAAACCTTCCGAACAAAGCATTAAAGGTTTATTAGTATCATCGCAACTTTTTACTATCTATAATCTATCCACTTTATCCTTAGCTTTCAGTGTTGCATCCCTTTAAAAAAGTAAAGCATTCGCACATTATCTTTATATAACTAACAGTATTTATACTGCATGTCATAAAATATTAACGTATTGCTTAAATCATATAGGCACCATTAATGTATGCTCTCTTCAAGATATTTCTGTTTTAGTCTACTAATGGTATACTAAAGTAATGGTATACCAAAATAGCATATCCTTTCCGCTATATTGAAAAATTCTTCCTTTGTTCGTAGAGCAACTTATAGTTATGTCAGTATTTCAATTATTGTAGTTTCAATCAATTTTTTAGGTCGAATAATTTAATAAATAAAATAACCCTATAGATCATAGAATCTAATTGCTTTTTTTTAAATCGGCCAATATAGCTATTCACATTTTAAATGTGAAATTCTTATTAAGAACTCTATAATTACCAACATTATTTAGGCAATAATAACTAATTTTATGCTTGCTGGGAAAAGTTTCGTACTTTTATTTTCTTTCTAGCAAAGAATGGACTCTTTATCAATAATTATCTTAAGAAAATAACTAATATACTCTTGCATTAAACTTTTTAAAAATTTTATTGCTCACATGAGCTTATTTATCTCAGGCAATTAAGACAGAGATTTGTTCTTTTTTTATTTTTCTTCTCCCGCTTTTCTATCTTTGCTATGCAGATAGAACGCTTCCCTTTAAAATGTTTAGGAAATATGTTTCGTCGACTTCAATAATACTATTTAGTGGATTTATATTGGCTGTTATCGGTGAAGCAAGAAAGCCATTATTCAATATGAACGCTGTTTTTAAATCAATTACTGTTTATCCCTGAGACTCCCCCCGTAAAGTTAAATTATTTAATATACATAGCAAATAACTGAATCATTATCTTTGTGATTTAGTTTTAGCAAAGAATTCTAATTAGATTATTAAATCTTTTCGT
>JBQMRR010000060.1:0-68476 GCA_052174495.1 Arsenophonus sp. NC-TX2-MAG3 | reverse complement strand
GAGTGTCTCTGTAGCGATAAAGATTCTGGAGAAAAATCAAGAAGAAACGGTTGTCAATATATAGCTTCCTGCCACTGCACTAGGCGTCATAAGAATGAGGAATTAGATTGAATTAGATTTTTTTGGTAATGAACCTACGAATTCGATGTGTGAAGCGCTGCAGTTTAAGTAAGCAATTCTTTCAATGCTATTTAAGCTGCTCCCAATCCTCAGAAAAGCTGGACTCCGACTAAAAAGATTTGATCTGCTTATCATGTTAGCAAAAAATGCCTAATCTAAAGATAGAGAACAGATTCAAAAAGCATCAAAGCAAAACGTAGAGCTTTAATACTATACACCAGATTTATTAATAACTAAAAATAAACTAAATTCTATTAGGATTCAAAAAATTTTTTGTAGTTATAAAGAGATAACTGATAAAAATCTTTAGAGGTTATGATATTTAGTGATGAGTTATTTAATTTTCTATTAACTTTGCTAAAGCAGGCGATCGTAAACTGATTAAACAGCCATTTTATAAAAATGCTTTAATAATTTATACAGTAAAATGGTTATAGGAAATGACGGTTATAAGTTAGTTATCTTTGTAATTGCTAGCCAGCTTGTAGCTAATGTTAGTTTTAAAAAACAAGTAACGGTTAAAGAGTGGGCAACAACAGTAGTATATTGGGATAATGTTTTGGCTGTTTGTGATATGGTTATAATTTAGTTGTAGTAGTTTTGCTAGTAGTGCAACCTCCAAATCTTGTATTCTAAGTAAATATGACCAAAAACTGAGTATTAATTAGAACTCGAGGTCAGTTAGCTTCTGGTAGTTAGTTAAAAATTGAAATAGGAATCCATAAAGCTAGTTTATTACATTGTTTTATCTTACTCCATTACTTGAAATTTTATCGCATTGGGTTATAAAATTTCTTTTTTAAATCAATTTATTATCTTTTTAGTTTCAGATTATTAGGAGAATTATTAGGTTTCTACAAAAAAATCACGTTTTTGAAAAAGAAACTCAATATTAATTAATAATTTTATATATAGGTTTGCTGTTTAATGAATTAAAAGAACAGGTATGAAGGACATAGTAAGTTTAAATGCCTATCATTAATAAAAGCATATTGTTACTAACCTATACATTATAGATACCTTATTCATAAAACGATTTTCATTATTTAATGATTCTTTGAGTTGTTTATTGCTTATATGTAAAATGTATTCTCAAGATTATTTTAACAGCTTTTATTAGTTTTAGCCTCCAGTTAAGAGCTAAGCCTATTTAAAAAAAATTTTATAAGGCCATTTAGAAGAAGATTATAACCTTGAAGATCAAAAATGTAAGAAATTTTTCTATCATCGCTCATATTGATCATGGTAAATCAACATTGTCAGATCGTATTATTCAGATCTGCGGTGGTCTTTCTAATCGTGAAATGGCAGCTCAGGTATTAGACTCTATGGATTTAGAGCGAGAACGAGGGATCACAATAAAAGCGCAGAGTGTTGCTCTTAATTATAAAGCTAGTAATGGTGAAACTTATCAGCTTAATTTTATTGATACACCTGGCCATGTTGACTTCTCTTATGAAGTGTCCCGTTCATTAGCTGCTTGTGAAGGTGCACTGCTGGTTGTTGATGCTGGGCAAGGTGTGGAAGCGCAAACTCTTGCTAATTGTTATACTGCTATTGAGATGAATTTAGAAGTTATTCCTGTACTTAATAAAATCGATTTACTTGCGGCAAAGCCTGATCAGGTAGCTAAAGAAATTGAAGATATTATTGGTATAGATGCTCATGACGCTGTTCGATGTTCAGCAAAAACTGGATTAGGGGTGCAAGATGTAATTGAACGGCTAGTTAAAGAGATTCCGCCGCCAGAAGGCGATCCGGTAGCACCTTTACAGGCGTTAATTATTGATTCGTGGTTTGATAATTATTTAGGTGTTGTTTCGCTGGTGCGAATTAAAAATGGTACGCTTTGTAAAGGTGATAAAATTAAAGTGATGAGCTCTAGTCAACTTTATAATGTTGATCGCTTAGGTATTTTTTCCCCAAAACGAATTGATCGTCAACAACTAAATTGTGGTGAAGTAGGTTGGTTAGTCTCTGGTATAAAAGATATTCACGGTGCGCCGGTTGGAGATACATTAACTGGTGCTCGTCATCCTGCAATGCATGTGTTACCTGGCTTCAAAAAAATAAAACCACAGGTTTACGCCGGTTTATTCCCCGTTAGTTCTGATGATTATGAAGAATTTCGTGATGCTTTAGGTAAATTAAGTTTGAATGATGCTTCATTATTTTATGAATCAGAGAGTTCAACCACATTAGGTTTTGGATTTCGATGTGGTTTTCTTGGTCTTCTTCATATGGAAATTATTCAGGAGCGTTTAGAACGTGAATATAACTTAAATCTTATTACAACTGCGCCTACAGTTATTTATGAAGTTAAGTTAACAAATAGCGATGTTATCTATGTTGATAGCCCCTCAAAATTACCAGCACTTAATAACATAAATGAATTACGCGAACCAATTGCAGTATGTAACATGCTAATATCTAAGGAATATATTGGTAATGTTATCACACTATGTATAGAAAAACGCGGTATTCAAACTAATATGGTTTATCATGGTAAACAGGTGGCATTAATCTATGAAATTCCTATGGCTGAGGTGGTCTTAGATTTCTTTGATCGCTTGAAATCTACTTCACGTGGATATGCTTCATTGGATTATAGTTTTGTCCGCTTTCAGGCAGCTGATATGGTTCGTGTAGATGTGTTAATTAATGGAGAAAAAGTAGATGCCTTAGCATTAATTACTCATCGTGCTAATGCACTATACCGTGGGCGTGAGCTGGTAGATAAGATGAAAGATCTGATTCCGCGTCAGCAGTTTGATATTGTAATCCAGGCTGCAATTGGAACCCATATTATAGCGCGTTCAATGGTGAAACAATTACGTAAAAATGTATTAGCTAAATGTTATGGTGGTGATGTTAGTCGTAAGAAAAAATTACTACAGAAACAGAAAGAAGGTAAGAAACGAATGAAGCAGCTTGGTAATGTTGAGTTACCGCAGGAAGCGTTCCTTGCTATTCTTCACGTAGGTAAAGATAACTAACCGTTATAATGGAGTCAATAATGGCTAATACTTTTTCTTTGATCTTGACGCTGGCAACCTTTATTACAGGGATTATCTGGGGTATTGATCGTTTTAAATTAGGACCTGCTCGTAAGAAAAAAATAGCGCAGCAGAAAAAAATTACTGAGGGAAGTGTTGAGCAGATACTTTTGGTTGAAAGTATTCATAAACCATCATGGGTTGATACTTGTTCATCTATTTTTCCAATATTATCGATTGTATTAGTAGTACGTTCATTTATTTATGAACCGTTTCAAATTCCGTCAGGTTCAATGATGCCAAATTTATTGGTCGGTGATTTTATACTAGTAGAAAAATTTGCTTATGGATTAAAGGACCCTGTTACACAAACAACATTATTAGAAACAGGAAAACCTAAACGCAATGATATTGCAGTATTTAAATATCCTAAAAATCCTAGTATGGATTTTGTTAAACGTATTATTGGTCTACCTGGTGATAAAATTGTTTATGATCCTGAACAAAAAGAGTTACGTATATACCCGAATTGTTCAGTTTTAAACTGTATACAAGCGTTACCAATTATCTATTCTTCATTAAAAGAGAGTGAATGGACTTTATTTTTTAATATTGACGCTATGATTGAAAGCCAAAAAGGAAGTTATCTAATCCCATTGGGCGAACCAGTGCCAAGTAATGCATTACGTCAAGCGGGAAAAATTGAAAAATTAGATGACACTACTCATGAGATTTTAGTTATCCCGCAAGTATATACCCAGTCACGTTATCAACAGCCTGGTTTACCAGATAATGAATGGATTGTTCCTCCTAAACACTATTTTATGATGGGAGATAATCGCGATAACAGTGCAGATAGCCGTATGTGGGGTTTTATATCAGAAGAAAATTTAGTTGGACGTGCAGTTATTATCTGGTTTAGCCTTGATAAGCATGAGGGTGAATGGCCACCAACTGGAGTGCGTTTAAGTCGCATTGGTGCAATCAACTAATAAATAATGAGATTAACTAATCATTAATACTAAATTGATTTATATAGTAATCAATATAGAATATCGCATTATAATCAAAATGATGCTTTCTTAAAATAAGATTAGAAAACCTGCTAACGTAATAGTTTTATAAAAATTTGTTTTTCAGGATCTGTTGCGTATGCTTTTTGTAATTTGATAATGAATAATTGGTAGAATATGAATTCTTCTTTAATTGAGTGGTCAAAGCAGAAAGAAATTAAACAGCTACAGTGTAAGCTTGGCTATATTTTTAAACAAAGTGAATTATTGAAGCAAACATTAACTCATCGTAGTGCCAGTAGTATTCACAATGAAAGATTAGAGTTTTTAGGCGATTCAATTCTTAGTTTTGTGATTACTAATGATCTTTATCATCGTTTTCCTAAAGTTGATGAAGGTGATATGAGTCGTATGCGAGCAACATTGGTTAGAGGTAATACGCTGGCTGAGCTTGCACGAGAGTTTGATTTGGGAGAATGTTTATGTTTAGGCTTAGGTGAATTAAAAAGCGGTGGTTTTCGTCGAGAATCAATATTAGCAGATACTATCGAAGCTTTAATTGGCAGTATTTTTTTAGATAGTAATATTCAAACGACTGAACGAATTGTTTTAGCTTGGTATAATACTCGATTAATAGAAATTAGCCCTGGTTATAAGCAAAAGGATCCTAAAACACGTTTACAAGAGTATTTACAAGGACGTCATTTACCTTTACCGAGTTATTTGATATTTCAAGTTAGCGGTGAAGCGCACGATCAGGAGTTTACTATTCATTGTCAAGTTAGTGATATAAAAGAATCGGTTAAAGGAGTAGGTTCAAGTCGTCGTAAAGCGGAACAAGCAGCCGCTGAGCATGCATTAAAAATATTGGAGCTTGAATGAACAAACAAAAAACCTATTGTGGATTTGTAGCCATTATAGGGCGCCCAAATGTGGGTAAATCAACATTATTGAATCAATTAGTGGGGCAAAAGATTTCTATTACTTCACGTAAACCTCAAACAACCCGTCATCGTATCATAGGAATTGATACAGAAGGTAATTATCAAACGATTTATATTGATACACCAGGATTGCATATAGAAGAAAAGCGCGCAATAAATCGTTTAATGAATCGGACGGCAAGTAATTCAATTACTGATGTAGAACTAATTATTTTTGTTGTTGAAGGCATATATTGGACAATCAATGATGAAATGGTGATAAATAAATTGAGTCACTTGCTTTGTCCGGTATTATTAGTGATCAATAAAATTGATAATCTTGCGGATAAAACCCTTTTACTTCCTCATATTGAATTTCTTAGCAAACAAATGAATTTTCTAGATATTGTTCCGATTAGTACGAAAAAAGGTACCGGTATCGATTTTATTACTAAAATTCTTCGTCAAAATATCCCAGAATCGGTACATCATTTTCCATCGGACTATATTAGCAATCGCTCAAAACGTTTTATGGCTGCTGAAATTATTCGTGAGAAGTTAATGCGTTTTCTCGGCGATGAATTACCCTATTCTATCACAGTTGAGATTAAGCAATTTATAGTAAATGAACGTGGTGGTTATAATATTTATGCCATAATTTTCGTTGAAAGAGGTAGCCAGAAAAAAATAATTATTGGCTATAAAGGTAGCAAAATTAAGAAAATTGGCATTGGAGCTCGGATAGATATAGAAAAATTTTTTGCTACTAAAGTTCATCTTGAACTTTGGGTAAAAATTAAAGCTGGATGGGCCGATGATGAACATACACTGCGTAGTTTAGGCTATATTGACGATCTTTATTTAGGAAATTTTCCGTGTACAGTTAAGTAACGTGCGTTTGTATTTCATAGACTTTATAGTGAAGCGAGTTTATTATTAGATTTTTATGAAAATGGGTCGTATTCGCCTATTAGCGAAGGCGCTCTCATAGCTATAGATTTAATTTAAAGGGCTGTTTATATCTTTATTCTGTTGCTGATCTCGTTATATAGAAAAGAGAGAGATAAAGCGTTGCGTGGTGCAAAACCTATTTCTTTATCGCTACTATTTTAACTAGTAGCGGTGTTGTACAGGAGTTTATATGTTAATGAATTGCTTGCGCAGGTTTTCTAGAGATAAATATTCATTATTAAACGATATTTTTGAATATTTTACCTGTTTTAGGTATTAACTGGCAATGAATATACGTTTGAACATGTATTGCTCCGTTTTGAATTATCATTATTATCTGATTTAGATTACAGTATTCATTTTTTTATACTGCTCAAGTAGTGAGGAACTGGTGATATAGATAGCATGACTTACTGTTATCAAGAAGAGAAAGATTTTATTATTAGTTTAGTGTTATTGATCATTTGAGTTTTGCTGATAAGCAGTTTAAGTTTGTTGTTTGTCGTTAGTTTCCTAAATTTCTGATATATTAAGAGCAGCTAAGCATTTTACCTACATTGCGTTAAATCCTTTATTTATGTAAATTCCATTCAAAAATCCATGATATTTTTATTAATTTATTTTGCTTAAAATGTATTGAAAGATGGTTATTAAGACATATTTAAATATGTTATAATTGAATGGATAAATAAAATTAAAACCATGAAATGGATAACAGGAGTTAAGCATGCAAGTGTTATTATTAGGCGTTAATATTGATCATGTTGCAACAGTGCGTAATGCACGTGAAACAAAATATCCTGATCCGGTGCATGCTGCATTTCTTGCTGAACAGGCTGGCGCAGATGGAATCACTGTTCATTTGCGTGAAGATCGCCGTCATATTACTGATCGTGATGTTAAGTTTCTTCGGCAGATGTTGCAAACTCGAATGAATTTAGAGATGGCAATAACTAATGATATGATAAATTTTGCCTGTCAGATTAAGCCTCAATTTTGCTGCCTGGTACCAGAACGACGTGAAGAAGTTACAACGGAGGGTGGACTTGATGTTATTAGGCAGCAAGAGTTAGTCGCAACAGCTGTTAAACGGTTAACTGAAGTCGGTATAACGGTTTCTTTGTTTATTGATCCTGATGAACATCAGATTGATGCGGCAATAAAAATTAATGTTCCTTTTATTGAAATTCATACCGGTGCTTATGCTGACGCTAAGAATGAGTTAAAGCAACAAGAAGAGTTTAAACGTATTAAGCAAGCGATAAGTTATGCAACTAAAAACAATCTTAAAGTAAATGCGGGTCATGGTTTAACTTATCATAATGTTCTACCTATTGCTCAATTACCTGATATATATGAACTTAATATTGGCCATGCGATTATTGGGCGAGCACTTTTTAGTGGCATGGTAAGAGCAGTGAGTGATATGAAAAAAATTCTTCATAAGGCGCGTTGTTAATGGCAATTATTGGATTAGGTACTGATCTGGTTGAAATTATACGTATTGAGCAGATAATAGAGTATTTAGAGGGGCGTCTGGCAAAGCGTATATTATCCATTCAAGAATGGCGACAATATAAAAATCATTCTTATCCAGTCCATTTTTTGGCTAAGCGTTTTGCGGTTAAAGAAGCAGCGGCAAAAGCTTTAGGAACAGGAATTCGGAATGGTTTAGCGTTTAATCAATTTGAAGTTTTTAATAATGAATTAGGTAAGCCAGGACTTAATTTATTAGGGCAAGCAAAAATATTAGCTGATTCATTGGGTGTGCAACATATCCATGTATCATTAGCTGATGAACAAAATTATGCTTGTGCTGCTGTGATTATGGAAAGTTAAATTTTATCAGCATTATGTAATAAGATAAATTTATCCCATAATTCTTCTTCTGTTTCGTGGTTATTAGGATCTTTAAGAATGGTATTGTTGATTGGGCAAACGGATTGGCAAGTTGGTTTATCATAGTGGCCAATGCATTCAGTGCAAAGATTGGGATTAATTTGGTAAAACTCTTCTCCCATTGAGATAGCTTCATTAGGACATTCTGGTTCACACATATCACAGTTGATACAGCGATGAGTAATTAATAGTGACATTTTAAACTTTATATATAAAAATATGATTAATATTATTAAGTTAATAAAACTGCATTTATTAGTAAGCTACAACCGATAATAAATACAGTATATTTTATACTTTAAATAGCGAATTATCACGCTAAAACTATAATATTTATCTTAGTTGCTATTGCTATTTAGCTATTAGCAAATTTAGTGTATTATGATTAGATTCTACTATAATGCTTCGTAAATCTGTTTATAGTGAGCAACTTCAATAACAATTTAAGTGAAGTCCAAGAATTATACTCAATTCTGGTGGTATGGAGTTTCGAAGATGCTGCGTATGTTTTGCTAATTAATTGATAAATGATCTCAATATTTAAGAGATCATATTACAGAAAATTCTACTATATAGATATCCTCTAACCAGAGATCACAGGTAATCTCTTGCATGAATTTATCTATAATAAGTAGCGATAAACGTTGATACATATCGTTATTGATATGGTGCTCAAAGCCATATTATTTAACATTCTCAATCCTGCTTTGTCGACGGACAGCAACCCGTCATCCGTAACGTATTTGCTACAGCGAATCATACAGACTAGTATAAGCGATATTGAGATTACAGTGCCTAAAGTTAAAAGAGGGAGACCAGAGTAGAAATTGAATATGTTTCTAAAACTCTTGCTTACCACCTTATCTGAAATATGATAAGGACAGCGAAAATTTGCTACCATTTCTGTATACTGATCAATCATTTCCCCCCGTAATTTCACAAAGACTTGAACGCATTTTTCGATGAAAGTGCATGATTTTCTCTGCCAAGAAACCTATCACCAGATTAAAACAATAATGCTTGAAGAGCATTAGCAATGCTATCTGCGTGATTAGCGATACACGATAAATTTATTACTTCACCCAATAGAATTTATCGTTTTCTGTCAGGAAAGCTGATTGCCTTTGCCTGATGTTAAAATCGTCGGCACTGCACATGAACGTAAGGGGCTCGTTGGGGGATTAAAGATCGTTATTAAGAGTCAGAAGCGGACTTGGCTGAATTTCTGGGATGACTTTGCGAGTGTGAAGCTTAACTGTATTTTAAACTTGCTACGTGAGAGATAGTACTTGATTTTTAAAAATTTAATATCAAAGACAGTCCTGGACATGTGACACCAACATCATTAGCTATGTAAATAGCTAATGAACTGGTTTTACTCCACAAAGATATGTAATCCAAGTGAGGGTGAGATTTGGGAGTCATACTATCAAAGAGTCGTGATGCCGATAATAAACCTCCCCCCCTTGATATTTTATTAGCAAAGTTTTCAGCGTATTATCCAGGGATAAAGAAAGTAAAGAAAAGATCAATAAGAACTATTAGCATTTTATGACATCGCGCGTCAGCGCACTGGTCCAGACAATAAGAGCGATGAATTTAATTGAATCGACTTTCGCGACAGTGTAAACCTATGAAGCTGATGCAAGAAAGCACTGTGCTTCAATAAAACAACATCCTTTCAATGGTATTGAAAGGTGATCTTGTCTGTTCAGAAAACTGAAACAGACTCAGAGGGATTTTGTGACCCTATCGATCTTGCTGGTAAAGAATGTCTAATTTAATGATGTAGAGTAGATTTACGAAGCATTAGAGTAGATCGTAGCCTGATCATATACACCAGATTTATTAATAATTCCGATTAATGCCAGTTCAAAAATATTTTGAACAATGGTAAAAATTTTTATTCATTTTGTTTTTATGATTAAATTGCAAGGTAATTCTTCTGAAATTATTATAATTTATAATCATAAAGATCATTTTAGTATATCAATATCAATCATGATAATGCTTTTAATGAAGATTTCGTTATTAACGTTGCAGGTAAAATTATAACTGACAATAATTTTTTATAAATTCTCTTGTTCAGTCGAACATATGAACAAGGTAAAGCAAAAATATTGCTATAAGCTAAATTAAAATATATTATTTTAATAACCTTTAAATTTATTTTTAATATTAATAATTAATTAGTGATGGATTAGTTAATTAACTGACTTGAAACTATTAAAGATTTATTAAACTGTTTTTCAGGTAAAGCAATATTAATGTATAATCAGTGCTGTGTATATCTATTCGCTAAAGGGTATACTAAATCATTTTTAATCACGATTTTTCTATCGTACAAATCTAACATGCATAAGTTTGATACCAAAACCTTCCAAGGATTGATTGTAATATTACAGGATTATTGGGCACATCAAGGTTGCACCATTCTTCAGCCATTAGATATGGAAGTTGGTGCTGGGACGTCGCATCCAATAACTTGTTTGCGGGCACTAGGCCCAGAACCAATCGCTGCCGCTTATGTACAACCATCGCGGCGGCCAACTGATGGGCGTTATGGTGAAAATCCTAATCGTCTTCAGCACTATTATCAATTTCAAGTCATTATTAAACCCTCACCAGATAATATTCAAGAGTTATATCTTGACTCATTAAAAGTATTGGGGTTAGATCTCACTATTCATGATATTCGTTTTGTTGAAGATAATTGGGAAAATCCAACTTTAGGTGCTTGGGGACTTGGTTGGGAAATTTGGATAAATGGGATGGAAGTCACCCAGTTTACCTATTTTCAGCAAGTAGGTGGTTTGGAGTGCAAACCGATTACCGGTGAGATCACTTATGGCCTTGAGCGTTTGGCTATGCATATTCAAGCTGTCAATAGCGTATATGATCTGATTTGGTCTGATGGTCCTTTAGGAAAAACAACCTATGGTGATATTTATCATCAAAATGAAGTTGAGCAGTCGGCTTATAATTTTGAATATGCCAATGTTGATTTTCTATTCAAACGTTTTGAAGAATATAAAAAAGAAGCACAATATTTATTGTCACTAGAAACACCACTTCCATTGCCTGCTTATGAGCTTATTTTAAAAGCTGTTCATACATTTAATTTATTAAATGCACGTAAAGCGATTTCAGTCACTGAGCGGAAACGTTACATTTTACATATTTGTACCTTAACTAAAGGAGTTGCAGCAGCTTATTATGCTGCTCGTGAAGCGTTAGGTTTTCCAATTTGTAAAAATAAAAACTAAGAGGCTGTTATTATATGAAAGAGACTTTTTTGGTGGAAATCGGAACGGAGGAGTTACCCACGAAGACTCTTCGTTTATTAGCTGAATCCTTTGCGGAAAATTTTAAACATCAATTAAAACAGGCAGAATTGCAGTATGGTGAAGTGATTTGGTATGCCTCTCCCCGTCGTTTAGCATTAAAAGTAACAGATTTAGCTGAATATCAAGCTGATCGTACAGTTGAGAATCGTGGTCCAGCAATTAGTCAAGCTTTTTATGCTACAGGTAAACCAACTGAGGCTGCTGAAGGTTGGGCTCATAACTGTGGCATCATCATGGAGCAGGCGGAGCATTTAATTACAGATAAGGGTACATGGTTACTTTATCGAGAGATCAGTAAAGGCCGAGCAGCAAAAGAGTTGCTTGTTGATATGGTAACGAGTGCATTAAATCAATTGCCGACCCCAAAACTGATTCGATGGGGAAATAAGGAAACACAGTTTATCCGACCTGTTCATACTTTAATCATGTTATTGGGTGATCATCTGCTTGAAGGTGAAGTATTGGGTGTTAGGAGCAGTCGCGTAATTCGTGGTCATCGATTTATGGGAGAAGCTGAATTAACTATTGATTCAGCTGAACAGTACCCTTTGATTTTACGTAAGCGTGCTAAAGTTATTGCTGATTATGAAGAACGTAAGGCCTTAATTAAGCACGAGGCAAATAAGGTAGCGCAGCAACTAGGTGGTATTGTTGAATTGTCAGATAATTTACTAGAAGAAGTAACATCATTGGTTGAATGGCCAGTGGTATTAACCGCAAAATTTAAACAGAAATTTTTGTCAGTACCAGCAGAAGCTTTAGTTCAAACCATGAAAGGCGATCAAAAATACTTTCCAGTGTATGATCAAGCTGGGAATTTGATGGATAATTTTATTTTTGTTGCCAATATTGAATCTTCTGAACCACAGCAAATCATTGCTGGTAATGAAAAGGTGATTCATCCACGTTTAGCAGATGCTGAATTTTTTTTTAAAACAGATTGTAAAAAACGTTTAGAAGAATATTTACCACAACTGGAAGCAGTTTTATTTCATAAGCAGCTTGGTACATTGCGTGATAAAACCAATCGTTTAGAAGTCTTAGCTGGTTGGATTGCAGCTAAGATTGGTGCAGATATTAATCATGCTACTCGTGCGGGTCTGTTATCAAAATGTGATTTAATGACCAACATGGTATTTGAATTTACCGACATACAAGCTATTATGGGAATGTATTATGCCCGTCGTGATGGTGAAGCGGAAGATGTAGCGGTAGCAATAAAAGAGCAATATCAACCCCGTTTTGCTGGTGATAAATTACCATCTAATCATGTTGCTGTTGCGTTAGCATTAGCTGATAAAATGGATACTCTGGTAGGTATTTTTGGTATTGGACAACCACCTAAAAGTAGTAAAGATCCCTTTGCCTTACGTCGTGCTGCGCTTGGTGTGTTGCGTATTATTGTTGAAAAAGGTTATGATCTAGATTTATTAGAATTAACACAGCAGGCGGTTGAATTGTATGGTAATAAGTTAACCAATAAAAATGTTGTTGATGATGTTGTTAAATTTATGTTAGGACGTTTTCGTGCTTGGTATCAAGAGCAAGGGTACCGCATTGATACAATCCAAGCTGTTTTAGCTTGCTCCCCAACCAAACCGATAGATATTGTTGCTCGTATAAAAGCCGTTACTCATTTTCAGACTTTAGCAGCGGCAAAAGCGCTGACGGCCGCTAATAAACGAGTTTCTAATATTCTAAATATCTCAGATGATATACTAAATAAGAATGTTTCCATGACAGTATTAAAATCACCCGAAGAGATAACATTAGCGGTTCATCTAATTAGATTGCAACATAAACTGATACCATTATTTGCTGACAGGAAATACCAGAGCGTATTAATCGAATTGGCTTCACTGCATGAAGTTATCGATGCTTTTTTTGATAATGTAATGGTGATGGATGCCGATCAAATAGTAAGGATAAATCGTTTAACTCTACTAAGTCAGTTGCGTAATTTATTTTTACAGGTAGCAGATATTTCTTTATTACAATAGCTTAATCAGTAATTAAAAATCTATTAAATTAATCTTCAAGGGTTTTTATTTATAACTATTCTATTTTTCTACTAAAAATAGAATAGTTATTTTATAATGCTAAGGTTATCCTTATTTTTAGTGTATCAGGTTTTAAAGATGATGGCGTATTTCCTGTTGATTGATTTAATTAATGAAGTCAATAATAAATAGATATATCACATAAAGTGTATCCTACAGAAAGGTATTTGTAAAATAAAATATTACCTTTCATCCTTAAATGAACTCATTAGTAATAGCATGTCAGGAAACTGACAGACACTGCTGTGAGATGAAGCTAGAATCCATACTGCGATATTAACCTCCCAAACCCCCATTGCCTTTTGTCTACAGGTGGAAACCCGTAATCCGTAACGGTTATTTTGCTGCAACCAACCTTACAAGACGAGTATTGGCGATGTTGAGATTAAAATTCCTAAGATTAGGTTGTGGGATCACAGTGCGACAGAATATCCTTTAAGAGCTCGTGCTACCATCTTATTTGAAGCGTATAAAAAAGCCACGAAGGGTTTTACCTATGATGACTTACCTAAAAGTTATTAGTAGGTCTGATATTATCAAATGGGGTCCAGGCTACGTTCTACTCTGATGTTTCATAAATCTGTTTTCCATTCTTAATTAGACATTGTTTACTAGGAGAGTCAAACAAGTCAAATCTAATTAGCCAGTTCTAGCTTTTTTTTGAACAGATGAGAGTAGTTTAAGTATCATTTAAAGGGTTGTTTTCTTGAATTATACGATCCACGCTTCGGATTCATAGCTCACTATCATAAAAGCCGACTCAATCAGATTCGTCATTCTTATTGATGCCACAGTACACTAACGGGAAGCCGTAGAATGCTAGCTATTCTTATAAATTTTTCTCCAATACCTCATTGCTACAGTATGCTCGCTAAAAATTTTTCCAACAAAACATCAAAGGGATTTATTAGTGGCATCACAGGTCTTTGTTAGCAAGATCCTTTCTATAACTTAGACTTAATCTTTCGATTGCATGAACTTAATGGAGTGAAGGCAGCACATTAGTTATTTTGGATACCTACCAACATTGGTACTTCGTGCACAGGAATATCTTTATTATTGCATTTTAAAAATCAAAGGCATTGTCTCCCGTAGCAGCTCTGAGAGATATAGTTAATGACGCGTTTGCAGGTCATTAATAAGTTCGGCCTAATTTGCTTCTGATTTTTAATATACATCTTTGATTACAAGAAGCTCTTTAGATCCATCCTTAATACGCCAATATAACTAGCAGGGAGAGGTAATTAGGTTGTCTGACAAAGGATGACATATATCTTCCGCAAAAATAAACATAACGATATCGCTTAAATCATACAGCTACTATTGCCTGTTATTCTTTAAGCTATTGCTATTTCAGTCTGCTGATGGTACTTAAAAAAGACCATATGCTTTCAACTATCTTTTAAAAGGTTATTGATAGAAATCTCTTATACTGTATAAAAATTTTTTCTATAGAGGTTGCCATAAAAAATAAAAGAGTTATAGATCAAAGAGACCCTTCCTTACTCCCTGCCAACATAAAACTGAATCTCATTAGTTAGCTTGGTAATAATCTGTCGAATAATGTCGATTCATGTATTAAAATAACTTATTTTACTTTATCTTTATCATATTATTACATTGAACACAATATCCATTGTTGGCAAGTTACACAGTAATATATCGTTGCAAAATCTCCGATTGCAGAAAATATTTAACAATCTGTTTAGAAGTCCTCTAGCGAAACTATATCAGAAGGATAAATGATTTAATTATCTATAATGTAGCTTGAATAGCTTAATTTTACGGAGGAGTGAACAAAACAAAGAAGTATTGATTTTAAAATAGTATTTAGATGGCATCACTGCTTTCTTGCTTCAGTGGAGACAGTTAATATAAATGCACTAAATGTTATTTGTTAAAGATAACGGAATATTTTTCCATGAATTCTTTAAATAGAATCGTTATATTCCACATAGAAAAGCTAGAAAAATCGGGAGAGGAAAAGAAATAAAGAACGAATTACGCTCTTAATTCCCTTAGATTAATAGGATTATATGAAGAATGATATTTTGAAGAGTTTAATATAGAATATGTGTTGTCTATTTTTTTAAGCCGATTATCGATAAAGAGTCTATCCTTATCTCGGATAAGACTAAATGGTACGGAACTTTTCCGGCTAGTATAAATTAATTATCATTGCTTAAATAAGGTTAGTAAATCAAAAAGTTATTTATTATTTATAAGAAATTCTAGATTCAAAATTTAGACAGTTATATCATGTGATTAAAAAGATGCTTAAGTTGATTTTATAGTATATGGTTTTATTTATTAAATTATTTTCATATAGAAGATTGTGTAAAACTACAATAATTGAAATACAGATATATCTACAAATTATTCTACGAATAAAATAATAACCTTACTAACATAAAGGAAAGCTTATTGTTTCTCTACAGTATTCCATTAGCAGATTAAAACAATAATGACTTTAAGAATATACTCAATGGGTGCCTGAGCTTTTCAAACCATTTCCAGTAGATTTATTTCTTGACCGATAGTTATATAATATTCTTTCAGGAATGCTGATCGCCTTTGCCTGCTGTTATTATCGACATCACTGCATTATGGTTTGCAAGCGCTCAGCTTAACCGCATTTCTGGCATTTCTGTAAGAGATGATGCTCTTAGTTTTTATGATATAATAGTAAAAATATTCTTGAACATGCAGGGTAAATGCTATTAGCTGTTTTATATAGTTAATGGACTGCCTTTAACTTCACAAAGTTCATGCAACCGAAAGTTAAGGTTGATCTTCTGGAGATTCTGGCTAGTCAAGAGTCATGATGCTACTGATAAAACCATTGATATTTTTTGTAAGCTTTTCATAGCGTATCGTTCAGCTATGAAGAAGCTGGAGAGTAATCAAAAAGAACGTCTGACATTCTACGATTTCCCGTTAGCACACTGGTTGTCAATAAAACAACGAATACGATTAATCGGATTTCAAAACAGTTGAGGATACGAAGCCGATACTTGAATCACTGTGATTTAAGAAAATAACCATTTCAAATGAGTATTGAAACTGCTCTATTCAGTGTGTTCAGAAAAGGTAGAGAATGTAGCACAATAGTATAAACGGCGCAGTTACCCTACTTCAGAGATATTCATAATATGAATATTGATTTATACTCTGCAATATATTAATTTTTAGAAATTCAATCAGATGGCTCAGAATAAATCTCTTAGAAAGCGTAAACTAGATAAATTAGAAAGATAACACTAGATTTCACATGTTACATCCTTATTCATTGAAAACAATTTATGATCTCCCTCCTGAAATGAATGATAACAGATTGACTGATTTTTATAACAGGTAAAAAGAGGCTATATAAAAATATGTTCAACTATCCAGTTACCATTTTTTTTCGACATACAAGTATTATTCACCTCTAGTCACGATTATTCAAGGTTTTGATTAAACCCGAGATCGACAGGATCAAGCCGATAACGCTAGATATAACTGCATTTATAGATAATGACTAACAGTATGCTTTCCGATAAATTTATCACCTATAGGAAACCAGGAATAATTCTCCACTTTACTTTTTATCAGAGAGAAAGATAAAGATATTGGTGCGCCGATAAACCTGATGAATCTAAACAGGATGAGAGTTTCTATGCTTCTGGAAAAATACCAGGTGCATATCTCTTGTGTAAATAAACTATTTTTCACTATTTATGAAGGCTAGAATAACTTTCTTAAAAAAGACGATAAAAATATTAATTAATCCGTCTAGCTGTTAAGCAAATACTTACCTTCACAGCACTTGTATTATATTGAGATATCCGCTAATACTCCTGTATTTCTCCTAAATGTTTCTGCTGACATTTTTCTATTAATGGTCTAAATCAAAATCCTATAGGTCAGGCGACATCAAAACTACTGAGCAGTAGTTAGCAACGTAGGTTTATATTTTACCACCTCTAACTATAGCAATATATTATTTAACTTTTACTCATTTTTTAGCCTTTTTAATAATAATTGGTTATTCTCAATCCTCTGTTTCGCGCTACTATTTTATTATATTACAAAAGTACGTAAACAAGGTATTGAAATTGCTATCTTCTGTGCTTTTTATATTTTATGGTTAACAACTCAATCAACATTTGTCTGTTAATATCTCCGTCATTCATAGTAGTCTGGATATTAAATATGCTGTATAACATAAGTTATTCCTTAAAAAAGAGGGGAAAAATCCGCTGATCTGCTGTTATCCGACTGATGCCTCATAGTAATAACCTGATAAATTCTAGTGTTTCTTGATTTGGAAGAAAATCCGCGCCAGAAATTAACAGTATGGTAGGGTTACCTGAAGGTATAATTCGGATGTTACTAAAAAGTACACACTTGATAGAAAGATGAAAGGAGGGCGTTACATAGTCTGAATACTTTTGTGCTTCCTATCTTAAACGTCACAGTATCTAGTATAAAACTACGGCATTATTGAGGTGAGACTAGCTATATTATCATTACTATAAGCATCATACTCAATAGTATCGGTACTAGATTCTAATATAAAAAGAGATAATTTGTCTCTATATTAATCATATTTCGATACAGCCTATTAAGCTGGTGTGTTACTCTATGGTTTTTATTCCATCGTAAATAAGATAAATTATTATTGAAGGTGGTATATGTGTATAAAGCATTGAAGATAACAGCTGGAAAAAATCAGGAAAATCGAGATTCCACTTGTTTTAATGAAAGAATTACTGCGTAGAGATTCATATAAATACATTCTGTATGGCAACAGGCTACTTTTATTATCGCTCAAATTAGCAAACAGAAAATAGAATTGTTCTCAGAAAATATATAAAATGGAAAAAATGATAGTTATTAAATCAAACTTAGGATTAATATCCTTAAAATTAGTGCATTAGGTCAATAATACATGCTTCTATGAAATTTTAATTTATAACAGATCTAGTAAACTGATTTTATCTCCTTTTTAGCAAAAAAAGATGGTTTTTATTCTTCTTAAAGGAGAGCTCAGTTTTTAATTATGAACCAGTTCAGGGAATTTGCTTACTGACTCAATGGTGATAAATAATATCTAATTTAAAAATGAAGAAGAAATTTACGAAGCATAGGAGTGAAGGCTGATCAAGCTATATACTAAAATCTGCTAATAACTCTCGAAGCTACTTAGCTATCCTTATAATTATCTGATATAACTGGTCATATTTTAAATATAAAATTCTTTAGCAATAATTCTATAGTTATCAAGCTTTATTAGGCTATGGTGACTAATTTCATACTCGTTGGTAAAGGTTCATATCATTTAGCTTCATTCGAGAAAGGATCAACTCTTATCAATAATTGACTCAAAATAACTAATATACTCTGCATTAAACTTTTTAAATATTATTGCTCACGATTAGCCTCTTAATCTTGGATGATTAATAACAAGATTTGCTCTTTTCTTTTACTCCTTTCCCGCGTTTCCTACCTTTCCTATGTGGAAAGTAATGCTTTTCTTTAAAGCATTAGAGAAAAATATTTCATTAATTTTAAGAATATTACTTAGTGCATTTATGTTAACTGTCTCCGCTAAAGCAAGCAAATAGTAATATCATTTAAACATTGTTTTAAAATAAACACCTATGTATTTTATTGATTTCCATAAAATCATATTATTTAACGTACATTACAAATAACTATATTATCTATCCTTGCGATGTAATTTTTATTAGAGGGCTTTCAATAAAGTTGTTAAATCTTTTCGTGCAATTGAGAATTTCGCAACGATATTCGCTATAACCCTAATAAATATCTCTCAGTGGTATTACGTTAACTGTGATAATATGGATAGGATAAAGTAAAATGAGTTATTTAAATCTGTGAATTAACATCATATGGCAGAATTGTCTCAAATCCATCTTACATCTAATAAGATAAAGATTTTTCTTGCATGGAATGAAGAAAAAATCTCTTTGATCTATATGAGTATTTGCATTTTTATGGCAACCTCTGTATTAAAAATCTTTCTTCTTCTAGAAGGAATTTCTACTAACATAGTCATATATAAACTATTAAATCTAAGATAAGGATATAATTTCATAGAAATTGCATTTTGTTTATATAAATATTTTCCTTTTGGCGGACTACAAAGAGATTTTATCCAGATTCTATTTGCTTGCCAAAAATGGGGACATCGAATACGTGTTTACACAATGGTATGGGATGGTGAAATCCCTGCTCATATTAACGTTATTATAATCCCAGTTAAATCATATACAAATCATGGACGTAATGAAGCATTTTATAATCAGGTCAGAATACATTTAACGCAACATCTTGCTGATATTATTGTTGGTTTTAATAAAATGCCAGGATTAGATATTTATTATGCAGCAGATATTTGTTATGCAGAAAAAGAAAAAGGTTTTTTTTATAAACTGACCAAACGATATAAACATTATATTGCTTATGAAAAAGCTGTTTTTGACGCAGATAGTTACACCAAATTATTAATGCTCACCCAACATCAAATTAATAATTTTAAAAAACATTATAATACATCTGACGAACGCTTTTATTTATTACCTCCTGGCATTGATCCTAGTAAAAAATATGATCAGCAAATTATTGACGCAAAACTAATTTATCGTAAAAAAAATGCTATTTCTAAAGATCAATTTCTTTTATTACAAGTCGGTTCAGATTTTAAACGTAAAGGTGTAGATAGAACACTTAAATCAATAGCTTCATTGCCTGACATTATAAAAAATAAAACTATCTTAATGGTGGTAGGACAAGATTCACCTACCAGTTATCAACGATTAGCAAAAAAATTGAGAATAGATAAACAAGTTTTATTTTTTTATGGACGTAATGATATATCTGAATTGATGGCTGCTGCTGATATCTTAATCCATCCAGCCTATCAAGAAGCTGCTGGCATAGTATTAATTGAAGCTATTGCAGCGGGCTTACCTGTAATTACAACAGAGATTTGTGGCTATGCATCCTATATCAAACATGCAAATTGTGGCATAGTAATAAATGAGCCTTATAGACAAAAAAATCTTAATAATGCTTTGAGAAGAAGTTTATCTAATAAATCTCTATTAAATCAATGGTTTAAATCTGCATGCCGCTTTTCTGATACTCAAGATTTATACAGTTTACCTAAAAAAGCTGCAGATATTATTTTAGGGTACCATCAGCATGCTTCAACTTAAGCAACCTTTCAAAAATTTATGGAAAGATAAAGATCCTTTTATAGAAATAGAAAAATTAGATGGTAAAATTTTTCGTCAATTAGAGACACGTAAAACATTATGCTTTAAGGTTAAAGCAAAAAATTATTTTCTTAAAATTCATTATGGTACTTCTTTAAAAGAAATTTTAAAAAATCTATTTTCTTTACGCTTACCAGTATTAGGTGTAGATAGAGAATGGAAAGCAATTCATTGTCTATATGAGGCAGGAATTGATACAATGCATGGTAAAGCTTTCGGTAAAAAAGGAATTAACCCTTTACGACGTAAGTCATTCATTATTACCGAAGCGCTTATTCCGACTATTAGCTTAGAAGAGTACTGCGCAAATTGGAAAAATTCAGCTCCTAAATTTAATACTAAAAAAATATTAATTTTTCGAATGGCTGAAATAGTGCGTAAAATGCATAGGTGTGGTATTAATCATCGCGATTGCTATATTTGTCATTTTTTATTATATTTACCATTTGATGGTGATGAAAAAAAATTAAAGATTTCAATCATTGACTTACATCGCGCACAGATACGTCAACATGTACCAAAACGTTGGAAAGATAAAGATTTGATTGGATTATATTTTTCATCACTAAATATTGGTTTAAGTTATCGAGATATTTTTCGTTTTATGCAAATTTATTTTTCTGATAGTTTAAGAAGCATTCTAAATAATGAACAAAAATTAATATCAAACGCTAATATTAAAGCAATAAGAATAAAAGAAAGAACTATTAGGAGAGGATTATAACTCCAAGCATTTTCTTTTCTAAAAATTTTAGAAAATTGCACTACAGTATATATATTTTAAAACATAGCTAAAATAATATAAGAAACGCAGCTTCCCTTACTTCTGGGAAGTGTTCATGATCTGAGTATTATTATACTCAGCGATATATTAATTTTGTCTATTTTAGAAAAAGTTGTTCCTATAAACTCATTATATTGCATGAAGGATTTTCGCTATAGTGGTTTGCTATGGAAAAGAAAACAGTCATACAGCTTAAAAGACTTTTGAGTTACTCCATCCCAACATAAAGATGTATCTCATTAGTTAGCTCGGCGAGAATCTATTTGATGATATCAAATCATGCATTAAAGAAACTTATTCTACTTTATCCTGTTCATAAATCACAGGAAAGATGTTATCTCTTATAGAGCACCTACACACATTAATTAGAATTATAACGATATCGTTATAAAATCCTATATTGCAGAAAATGTTTAATAATTTTATTGGAAATTCTTTGATAAAACTACAATCAGAAGGATAAATAGTTTTGTTATTTACGATATATGTTGAATAGCTTAACTTTATTGGAGTCAGCAAACAAACAGAGATTGATTTTAAAATAGTATTTAGATAGAGCATCATTGGCTTCTTCTTGTTTGAGCTTAATAGGTAAGATAAATATACTAAGTGGTATTAATGAAGTCGATAAAGTATTTTTTCATGAATTCTTTAAATAGAAACGTTATATTCCACATATGAAAGCCAGAAAACGCAGAGAGTAGAGGAGATAAAGAAGAATGAATCATAGTTTTAATTGCCACAGATCGATAGGGTGTGTGATGATGAGATTCTTAAAGAGTTTAATACAGGGTAGAGTGTGTTAATTATTTTCTTAAGCTGATCATCGATCATAGTACACCTTTTACTTGAATGAAGCAAAAATAGATAAAATCTTTGCTAGAAACCATAAAATTACTCACTATAGCTTAATAAGGCTTGATAACTATCAGAACTATTGGTAAGGAATTGACATTTAAAATGTAAACAGTTATGTCAGCTGATTATAAGACTACCTGAGTAGGTTTCATAGTACAGGGTGCTTTTATTTACTAAATTAGTTGGCCTAGAGAAGATTGATTGAACCAGAACAATTAAAATATAGACGTAAGTTCTATATTTCTCTACGAGCAAGCAGCAACTCTTGAAAATAAGCCATTTGTTATCTTAATAGCAAGCATTTAAGAAGAGTTTACTGAGCTGACACTACGTAACTATTAAAATGTATACTATATTTAATTGATTGCTATTAATTAATATTTGATTAATATGACTCAACTAAAAAAGTACTTTACTGAAAGTAAACAAGCAAAAATTAGTATTAAATAATTGTTAATATATTCCGACGAACAATCGTCATTAGCTAAAAGCTTTTAAAAAGGCATTAGGATAATGCCCATTCTATGGATAACGTTATTTAATAATAAAAATTTAAATAAATTAATATTCTATTAATTAGATGTTATGATTACTACGAGTACGTAATCCAGTGCTATTATGTCTGTTATTACGACTACGGAATTGTTCACGCTCAGTGCGACGTTCATTATCAAAACGGTGTCCTCGTTCGCGTAATTCAGGACCATTACGATGTCTACTATTACTATGACGTTGAAACGATTGTGCTTCACCTAGTAATTGCAATTGCATTGGCTTATTCAAAATACGAGTACGTGTCAAATGATTAAGTAATTCTTTTGGCATACCTTTTGGTAATTCTATCGTTGAATACGAGGCATACAACTTAATGTTACCAATATAACGACTATTAATATCTGCTTCGTTAGCAATTGTCCCCACAATGTGGCGAACTTCGATGCCATCATCACGACCAACTTCAATACGGTATAATTCCATATCACCGAAATCAGAGCGCTCTCGATGTGAAGTACGCTCACGCTCCTCAGAAGTGCCATTATTGCGATAACGCCTATCACGTGAATTAAACTCACGTTTTGCACGACGAACAGGATCAGCTGGCAATATTAGTGGTCGATCACCTTGCGCCATTTTTAATAGTGCTGAAGCTAATGTTTCCATATCTAGATCATCATCTGAAACTAATTTAGTCAGTAATGTACGATATTTTTCTAAATCACCGCTTTCTAATTGCTTTTGAATATTTTTAGAAAATATAGTTTGCCGACGTTTACTTAAAAGCGCAGAACTGGGTAACTCAACTTCTATAATTAGCTGCTTCATGGTACGTTCAATATTTCGCAATAGTCGACGTTCATGATTATCAACAAATAAAAGAGCACGTCCAGCTCGGCCTGCCCGACCTGTACGACCAATTCGATGAACATAAGATTCTGCATCCATCGGTATGTCATAGTTAACAACTAAACTAACACGTTCAACATCTAAACCACGTGCTGCAACATCAGTGGCAATTAATATGTCAAGACGACCATCTTTTAAACGCTCTAATGTTTGTTCACGTAGAGCTTGATTCATATCGCCATTTAGAGCTGAACTGTTATATCCACTACGTTCAAGCGCTTCAGCAACCTCTAATGTGGCATTTTTAGTGCGTACAAAAATAATTGCCGCATCAAAATCTTCAGCCTCTAAAAAACGAACTAATGCTTCATTTTTACGCATGCCATAAACAGACCAATAACTTTGGGTAATATCTGGACGTGTTGTCAAACTGGATTGAATATTAATTTCTTTTGGTGATTTCATAAAGCGACGCGTAATATGACGAATCGCTTCCGGCATTGTGGCAGAAAATAGTGCCGTTTGATGCTCTGTAGGGATCTGACTAATAATATTTTCAACGTCTTCAATAAATCCCATACGTAACATTTCATCCGCTTCATCAAGAACTAACCCACGTAAATGAGATAAATTTAACTTCCCTCTTTTTAAGTGGTCTAATAAGCGACCCGGTGTTCCTACTATAATTTGCGGACCTTGCTTTAGTGCGTATAACTGCGAATCATAACGTTGTCCACCATATAGTGCGATCACATTTACTGAACGCATATGTTTGGAAAATTCAGTTATAGCTTCTGCAACTTGTACAGCTAACTCACGCGTTGGTACCAACATTAAGATTTGAGGGGCTTTCAATGTAATATCTATATTATGTAATAGTGGTAAGCTAAAAGCAGCAGTTTTACCACTACCGGTTTGTGCCATACCTAATACATCATATCCATCTAATAAATAGGGGATGCATTGTTGTTGTATTGGCGATGGGTTTTTATAACCAAGGTCATTTAGTGCAGAAAGAATTGGTATTGATAAACCTAAATCAACAAAAGAGATTTCAGTCTCATTAGTCATTCAAAAGTCCTCACTTATTATGGTGGCCAGTTTACATAACTCTGCGAAAAATTTCGATTATTTTCACTTAAAATATGAACTAGCTAAAATAATTTTTATTAAAAGAACAATAAGCTCTTATCACAATCGATAAAGACTTAAAAAGTAGTGATGAGATATGTTCGTCGATACTGCCTAGCCTGATATTGAAAGGTGTTGTGTTGTGCTCTGACTAACAAAAACAGTTCCAACAGATCACAGTGATGCTCAATAAAGTTATGTGTGCACTTCCTATCTACTATTAATTTAAATAATAGTATATAGCGCTATGATTACCCCCCAAGACTTAGGTTTTTATCTAAATAGAAGTTAGTTTTACTAAGATGCTCAGCGAGAGTAGTATTATCTGTTAAGTTTTTCAGACGAATCAACCACCAATGTTTTTTCATTGATTTTACTTAATAGAATTTAATTCTATTCCAGAGTCCCTACACATTGCCAATTTTCGCTTGATTATAATTGAGATAATAAATTAGTTTGTAGTATTTTGACTCTATTCTTTCTCTGGTAAATAAAGTTATAAGCTGCGGAAAAATAATTTTAATCTTGTCGATAATACGCGAGTTCAGCAGATCACCATAAGTCAATTGATATCTATTATTATAATACAGGATAATATCCCGATTCAGGTAATACGAACTTCTAAGTTAGATCAAGCTTTAAAATTAAATTAAACGTTCGATAGGCAAAATAACAAAATTATCTGCTTGTAAAAAATATATTCCAAAAAAAATTAAAAATTTTCGAAATATCAGGAGCTATAAACTAGTGCTATAAGCAAAACGTTACCTGCTACCGTCATTAATCCAAGACTATCATACAACAATACAGCATTCATATAAAAGTTATATGAATTTATCATCAAAGATGATAGATTTCCAAAAATCTGTTCAATACAAGCTAATATCACTTCTTGTGATAATAGAATAGTAAAAATTTTACTTTTTATTTTAGTTTTACTGCTGCAACTGACAATAAAATAATAGCAGCAGTATAATGTTCCAAAGCAAAAAAAAATTATTTTCCTTTATTAAGGGAGGGGAGAAATCAATATATCCCGTGAATCTCCATAATTACCAGAGATTCAGTTATTTAAAAAAACTGAGTAGGTGCTTTTTTATAGAACATCAAACATTACGTCAAATTATTCTACAAAAATCTGTATTTCTATTTCAGCTAACTTTCTGTAGAAAGTGCCTCTTTTATACTAAGGCGAATACGACCCTGTCGATCAATTTCTAACACTTTAACTGGCACTTCCTGACCTAACTGTAAATAATCAATCACTTTTTCAACGCGTTTTTCTGCTATCTGAGAGATATGTACTAATCCTTCTTTGACGCCGCCGATAGCAACAAAAGCGCCAAAGTCAACAATACGTGTGACTTTACCAAGATAAACGCGACCAACTTGAACTTCTGCGGTAATATTTTCAATACGACTAATAGCTGCTTTTGCTTTAGAGTTATCGGTTGCAGCAATTTTTACGGTACCATCATCATCAATTTCGATCGTAGTACCAGTTTCTTCAGTTAATGCTCTAATAACAGAACCACCTTTACCTATCACATCTTTGATCTTGTCAGGATTGATGTGGATAGTATGAATACGTGGTGCAAATTCAGAAATTTCTTCACGAGGACTATTAATAGCCTCTTCCATAACACTTAAAATGTGTAAACGAGCCCCTTTTGCCTGGTTTAAGGCAACTTGCATAATTTCACGCGTAATACCTTCAATCTTAATATCCATCTGTAGAGCACTAATACCTTCACGACTGCCTGCAACTTTAAAATCCATATCGCCTAAATAATCTTCATCACTCAAAATATCAGAAAGCACAACAAAATTATCGTTTTCTTTCATTAACCCCATTGCAATACCTGCTACCGCTGTCTTAATTGGAACACCGGCATCCATTAATGCTAGTGATGCCCCACAGATAGAAGCCATAGAAGAAGAGCCATTAGATTCGGTAATTTCAGATACTATACGTATAGTATAGGGAAACTCTGACTGCTTTGGCATCACCGCTAATACTCCACGCTTAGCTAAACGTCCATGGCCAATTTCACGACGTTTTGGTGAACCAACAAGGCCTGTTTCACCTACTGAATAAGGAGGGAAATTATAATGGAATAGGAAACGATCAGTATATTCACCCATAAGCTCGTCAATAGTTTGCGCATCACGTTCAGTACCAAGAGTTACTGTGACCAACGCCTGAGTTTCTCCGCGAGTAAATAATGCTGAACCATGGGTACGAGGTAATACACCGGTACGGACATCAAGTGAACGTACCATGTCTTTTTCTCGCCCATCAATCCGTGGTTCACCTTTTAATATTCGAGTACGAACAACTTTTTTCTCTAAACTGGAAAGAATTTTATTTATTTTAGCAGGATCTAAAGATTCATTTTTTGCTAAAAGGGTATTAGTGACATCTTCTTTAATCGCATTAACATTAGTATAACGTTCTTGTTTTTCAGAAATACGATAAGCATAACCTAACCTCTGTTCAGCTAATTCAGTGATCCACTTATGTAATTCTTGATTAATCGATTCAGGTTGCCAATTCCATTTTTCTTTGCCCGTTTCAGCTGCTAAGGTATTAATATTCTTAATCACAATTTGTTGCTGCTCGTAACCAAAAATAACTGCACCAAGCATTTGCTCTTCCGTTAATAAATCAGCTTCAGACTCCACCATTAATACCGCATTCGACGTACCTGCGACAACTAAATCTAAGCGACTACTTTTTAATTCATCAACAGTAGGATTTAAAACATACTGGTCATCAATATAACCAACGCGCGCTGCACCAATTGGGCCATTAAATGGAATACCCGATATAGTTAATGCAGCAGATGCGCCGATCATAGCAACAATATCTGGATTTACTTGTGGATTAATAGATACAACAGTAATAATAATTTGTATTTCATTAATAAATCCATCTGGAAATAAAGGGCGAAGTGGACGATCGATCAGTCTGGCAATCAGTGTTTCACTTTCACCAGGACGACCTTCACGACGAAAAAAACTACCAGGAATTCGACCTGCAGCATATGATCGTTCTTGATAATTAACTGTCAGTGGAAAGAAATCCTGTCCTTCTTTTACTTTTTTCTGTCCAACAACAGTGACAAATACGGCTGTATCATCTATATTAACCATAACTGCAGCAGTCGCTTGACGCGCAATCATACCCGTTTCGATAGTGACGATATTTTGGCCATATTGAAATTTATGAATAATAGGATTAAGCAAAATAATATCCTTTTAATAGCTGTTTATTTATATAACAACACCAATATTTTCTTTTTTGCTACATACTCTCCTCATAATTAATAACAAACTGAATATTTTTACTTATCTTGTAAGTATCAGTAAGCTCATTAGCTGAGAAGTGGCCCCTGTAGTTAAAAAGTTCATATTATTTAGAAAAAAATGACAAAAATTTATTTCTTAAAATTACTTTGCAAGTGTAAACCAATTTTAAATATTTTTTCTATCTTCTAGAAGAAAAGGGGCTAGAAGCCCCTTTCTTTTGAAACTAACTAATCAACGACGTAATCCTAAGCGTTCAATAAGTGTAGTATAGCAAGCAACATTTTTATACTTCAGATAATTTAATAGTTTACGACGCTGAGCAACCATATGCAATAGCCCTCGACGGCTGTGATGATCTTTTTTATGCACTGCAAAGTGATCTTGCAAATAATTAATTTCCGCAGTCAAAAGAGCAATTTGAACTTCACTAGAACCTGTATCATTTTTATCACGACCATAGTCCGCAATAATTTGGGCTTTTGCTTCAATACTTAGAGACATAAGTAACTCCAAATTTTTTATTAAATACAAGAAAAGCCGATCTCTAATTCAGCCCTTTCTAATAAAGGGAGCATTATTATACTCTTTACATTATCATTATGCAAGCTAAGATCTAAATTTTATTAAACATTTTACTTTCAATAGTTAAACGATAAGGAGCTATCCTATTTTGTTCATCAATCTCAGCAATACCAATAAATTTATGTATATCACCTTCTGTTACTCGAACTTTATTTCCTTTAGAAGGACAATAATTAGTAACAACAATTGTTTGCCCTTGTTTAAAATAGGTTGCAATAATCGATGAAATATTAACTTCAGGAAAATGATTAACAGTTGCATCTATTGGTAATAACAAAGGATCTAATTGTATCTCTAAGGAAGTTCTCCCTAATTCCACTTCCTGCTTAAGCAGGGATAATTGCTCTATTGTTACCATATGTTCACTGGAATAATTAGCTACCTGTAAGCGCCTTAGGTAAACTACATGAGCACCACAACCCAATAATTCACCTAAATCATCAATAATAGTTCGTATATAAGTTCCTTTAGAACAATGAATTGTTAATTCTAATTCATTCTCATGCCAGCTCTCAAATTGCAAATCATAAATAGTAATTTGCCGACCTTCACGTTTAATAGTAATTCCTTGACGAGCATATTCATAAAGTGGCTTACCCTGATATTTAAGAGAAGAATACATAGATGGTATCTGGATTAAATTACCACGAAATTTATCTAATGCCCTATGAAGTTGCTGCTGAGTTATTTTAATCGGACGTTGGCAAATTATTTTGCCATCCGCATCTGAAGTATCAGTACGTTGTCCTAAACGAGCAATAACATGATAGTATTTATCTGAATCAAGTAAAAATTGTGAAAATTTCGTAGCTTCACCTAAACAAATAGGCAACATGCCGGTTGCTAAAGGATCTAGTGCTCCTGTGTGACCAGCTTTTTTAGCATTAAATAAACGACGTACTTTTTGTAAAGAATCATTAGATGAAAGTTTTGCCGGTTTATCTAATAAGAAAACTCCGTGAACTTCACGAGTAAATCTCATTATTTCCTCTCTTTATCATTTTTATTTTTATGATGACGCTTTTCATCATCACGGATCACGTTGCTAATTAAATTAGACATACGCATACCTTCTACCAAAGAGTTATCGTAAAAAAAAGTTAATTTAGGAACCATAGATAAACGCATCGCTTTACCTAGCAAAGAACGAATATGTTTTGCCATATCGCCATTCAAAACTTTAATACCATTTTTAAGTATATCTATTTCATGCTCTTTTACGGATATCTTTAAAAAAGTTACGAATATTTTGGCATAAGCCAAATCGCGAGAAACTTCTACTCCTGAAACAGTAGTCATTTTAACACGTGGATCTTTAATTTCTTGATGAAGAATAATGGCGATCTTTTTTTGTATTTCTTGGGCAATACGATTAGGACGACTAAACTCTTTTGCCATTATGATATCCTCCTCACAGGGTAAAACTAAATATAATGATCATTAATTATTATTATATTTTTTTAGAAAATTAAAATTTAATACTTATATACATTTTATATTATAATTAATGTCATCCTAATAATCGATAACCAATATACTTGATCTAAATGGTTATTATAACTCTTTAGCTAAAAGGCCATAACTAATGTTATGGCCTTTTAATAAGTATTAAAAAAGTAAATATTAATTATCAATAGAGCGTTTTACTTCAATGATTTTAAATACTTCTATTATATCACCAACACGTATATCATTGTAATTCTTCACACCAATACCACACTCCATACCATTACGTACTTCGTTAATATCATCTTTAAAACGACGTAAAGATTCCAATTCACCTTCATAAATAACTACATTATCCCGTAATACATGAATAGAGTTATTACGCTTGATTATGCCTTCAGTAACCATGCAACCAGCAATGGCTCCAAATTTAACTGATTTAAATACATAACGTACTTCTGCTAATCCAATAATTTGCTGTTTATATTCAGGCACCAACATACCACTCATCGCCTGTTTAATCTCATCGATAAGACTATAAATAACCGAATAATAGCGTAGATCTAAATTTTCACTTTCGATAATACGCCTTGCCGCAGCATCTGCTCGGACATTAAATCCAATAATAATTGCATTGGAAGCGGCAGCCAATGTAACATCTGTTTCAGTAATACTACCGACACCAGAACCAATAATTTTTACTTTTACTTCATCAGTTGATAATGTTTGCAAGGAATCAATAATAGCTTCACAGCTACCTTGTACATCGGTTTTTAATACAATATTTAATTCAGAAATCTTATCATCTTCCATGTTAGAAAACATATTTTCTAGTTTTAACTTTTGCTGGTGTGCTAATTTTATTTCTCGGAATTTACCTTGACGATAAAGTGCAACCTCGCGTGCTTTCTTTTCATCACGAACAACTGTTGCTTTATCACCTGCTGAAGGTATATTTGATAACCCCAAAATTTCAAGCGGAATCGATGGACCAGCAGATTCAATATCTTTACCTAATTCATTACGCATTGCACGAATGCGGCCATACTCAAAACCACACAGTACAATATCACCTTTATTAAGAGTGCCTTCTTGAACTAAAATCGTAGCAACCGAACCACGGCCTTTATCTAAATAAGACTCGATAACAATACCACTTGCCATACCAGTGCGAACCGCTTTCAGTTCTAATACTTCAGCTTGCAACAAGATTGCTTCTAATAATTCATCAATACCTGTTCCTTTTTTAGCAGATACATTGATAAATTGATTTTCACCACCCCACTCTTCAGCCAATATACCATGTTGTGATAACTCATTTTTTACGCGATCAGGATCAGCTTCATGCTTATCAATTTTATTAACTGCAACAACAACGGGCACATTAGCAGCTTTAGCATGCTGAATTGCTTCTATCGTTTGAGGCATCACACCATCATCTGCCGCAACAACTAAAACAACAATATCCGTTGCTTTAGCACCACGTGCACGCATTGAAGTAAATGCAGCATGTCCTGGTGTATCTAAAAAGGTAATCATACCTTTATCTGTCTTAACATGATAAGCGCCTATGTGTTGCGTGATACCACCGGCTTCATCCGATGCAACTTTAGTTGAACGAATATAGTCAAGTAATGAGGTTTTACCATGGTCAACATGCCCCATGATCGTAACAACTGGCGCTCGAGGTTCTGCAATTGCTTTACCTGTATCACGATCATTTAAAATTGCTTCTTCCAGCTCATTTTCACGCCATAAAATAACTTTATGCCCCATCTCTTCTGCTACAAGTTGTGCTGTTTCTTGATCAATAATCCGATTAATAGTCACCATTGCACCCATTTTCATCATGGTCTTGATAACTTGGGAACCTTTAACTGCCATCTTATTTGCTAATTCAGCTACCGAGATAGTTTCGCCAATAAGAACATCACGATTAATAACCGTAACCGGTTTTGTAAAACTTTGATGTAATGAACTGGATTTTTTCTGTTTACCTTTGATTTTATTAGTGCGGCCAACTGCTCGTTCTTCTTCACGGTCAGTTTTTTCAGAATGTTTATTATTTTTTTTCTGCCGAGTAGCCTTTCCTCCTCGATTTCGAGCTCGACGGCCTTCTTCTTGAGCATCATTTTCATCTTCTGCTTCACGAGCATGACGAGAAGTCGTGGTATGATAATCTATATTATCTTCCACTTCATCATCAATACTCCAACTCTTGGAGTTTTCCTCTGCCATACGACGAGCTTCTTCAGCAACCCGTTTAGCTTCAGCTTCGACTTTACGTTGCATTTCTTCTTCAGCTTTACGTTTAAGCTCTATTGCCTCAGCTTCACGACACTGTTTTTTAGTATAAGCAGCTAAATATTGATTAGCTTTAACTGTTTTTTGCTTATTTTTACTTTGTTTTATTTTTTCTTTTTCAGCTGCTTCACGTTTTTCTTTTTTTTCTGTTTCATGCTTGACTTGCTCTTTAGCTTTCGTCTTTTCTAAGTAATACCGGTCAATATATGTGTATTTTTTACGAACTTCAATATTGACTGATTTGCTTTTTCCACCAGCACTCGGCACACTTAGTGTGCTACGAGTTTTTCGCTGTAGTGTTAATTTGCCAGTTTGATTACCTGTCGTTCCATCCTCACGATTTAAGTGTGCAAGTAAAGTTTCTTTTTCATTTTGAAAAACAGGATCATTTTCAGTTTTCTTTATTCCAGCATCAGCAAACTGCTGTACCAAGCGTTCAACTGAAGTTTGAACCTCTGCTGCCAATGATTTTACAGTTTCATCTGTCATTCTGTTCCTTCCTGATACAAATTATTTTGGATCGTTACCAAACCAGCAAATATTGCGTGCAGCCATAATAATTTCACCAGCCTGTTCATCATTTAGCCCTTCTTCAATATCTCTCAGATCATCGATTCCCTGCTCAGCAAGATCTTCCAATGTACAAATACCATGAGAAGCTAGGTTCTTTCCTAAAACATAATTCATACCTAGTAGATTTAACAGATCTTTAGTTGGCTTATTATTAGCCATACTTTCTTTTTGAGCTAATTTTAATGTCGTCAGTGCCGTTTTCGCTCTTTCACGCAAAACTTCAATCGTTGTTTCATCAAGACCTTCAATTTCTAATAGTTCGTTGATTGGTACATAAGCTAATTCTTCTAATGTAGAAAAACCTTCTTCAACTAGAGAAGTAGCAAATTCTTTATCAAGATCAAGATGGTTAATAAAAGTATTAATAGATACATCTGCTTCTGCTTGATGATTAGCCTCAAGTTCTTCTGCTGTCATTGTATTTAATTCCCATCTGTCATCTCCACGATGTTTTTTCAGTAACTGAGAAGCTAAGCGAACATTTTGTCCATTGCGGCCAATTGCCTGAGCCAAATTACTACTTTCAACGGCAACATCTATCGTACATTTATCTTCATCAACAACAATAGAAACAACATCAGCTGGTGCCATTGCATTAATTACAAATTGTGCAGGATTATCATCCCATAGAATAATATCAATACGCTCACCACCAAGTTCGTTTGATACTGCTTGTACTCTTGCGCCACGCATCCCAACACAAGCGCCTACTGGATCAATACGTTTATCATTTGTCTTTACAGCAATTTTTGCCCGAGATCCTGGGTCACGAACAGCAGCTTTAATTTCAATAATTTCTTCACCGATTTCAGGTACTTCTATGCGAAATAGTTCCACTAACATTTCAGGACAAGAACGGCTAACAAACAGTTGTGCTCCACGCGCTTCTGGGCGTACATTATATAATAGACCACGTACACGATCACCTAGTCGAAAATTTTCACGTGGTAACATATCTTCTCGCAAAATTACCGCTTCGGCATTATTACTTAAATCCAAGATAATATTTTCACGATTAACTTTTTTTACTACCCCGGTAATAATTTCACCTTGCTGTTCACGAAATTGCTCAACAACCATTGCTCTTTCAGCTTCACGTACCTTTTGAACAATAACCTGTTTTGCAGTTTGAGTGGTAATTCGGTCAAACGTAACAGACTCTATTTGATCCTCTATATAATCGCCTGATTTGATCTCTGAATCTTCAAATTTTGCTGCATCTAAAGTAATTTCACGTGTTGGCTTCGTGACTTCTTCAACTACTAACCAACGTCGAAATGTATCAAAATCTCCCGTTTTACGATCAATATTAACGCGAACATCAATTTCTTGTTCATATTTTTTTTTAGTAGCTGTTGCTAATGCGGTTTCAAGTGCCTCAAAGATTTTTTCGCGAGGAAGCGATTTTTCATTAGAAACTGCTTCCACAACAGCCAGAATTTCTTTATTCATCCTAGTTGCCTCATTAACTTTATTAAAAGTGGGGGTACCAGGTTAGCTTTCTGGATGTTTTTAGTGCAAACATTTTATCCTTGCCATCCACAGTAACCATAATTATGTTGTCATCAACAGCTTTAATTATACTTGCCATTTACAACGATTCTATATTGCTATTCTTAATGTTAAATTTACCTATTTACAAATAAAACGCTGATAGCGTGCAATAGTAAAGAGCGAACGCTCAAGTCCTAGTGAAGATATTTTCAGAGGTTATATAGCTTTGAGACCGGATTTTTAATATTTAGTACTGTATTGACATGGTGGTTAACATCACCACAATCATCAACAGTAATATCATTTTTATTATTAATATAAAATGCCTAATGTCGAAAATTGTGTTGGAATAAAACTTCAGATAAACAAATTCAAAACCTAGAGCTTTCTACTGGTACTGTGAAGTCATTGATATTATTTTTTTTTAATGTGAACAAAATTCCATATCCAGATATAAAAAAGGCTAAAAGCCCAGTAATTTTGTTTTAAATAACAAAAAACCCCGAAAACCGGGGGTTTTATCAACTGGACCCTATAATACTGCTAGTAGGTTTAGGTGTTAACCCCCCCTGATTCAGTACTCTTCTAAACGAAGATAATTCAATAAAACGCTGGAATACTTTATAATCTAAGAAGTGGTTGCGGGAGCCGGATTTGAACCGACGACCTTCGGGTTATGAGCCCGATGAGCTACCAAGCTGCTCCATCCCGCGTTCGGAAATTTTGCAAATATTACGCTGATAAAATTTGAAATGCAAGTTATCTTTGATATATGGTGCCGAGAACGGGATTTGAACCCGTATACCTTGTTTTGATAGGCACTACCACCTCAAGGTAGCGTGTATACCAATTTCACCACCTCGGCAATATACACCAGTAAGGAAATTTTTTAATAACTGCTTCACTGCACAAGCTTTTATTTAATTAATGAGGAATATCGCTTGTTGTTGCTACAGGCGCCGCTGTAGGGACCTCTCTTCCTGCTGATTTCTCAGCTTTAACAGGTTTACCAATGTTTTCCCATTTACTTCCAGTCACACTTTTATTGATGCTTAAATTACCTAAAATTAAACTGATAATAAAGAATAATGTTGCAAAGATAGCCGTCATCTGTGTCATAAAATTACCTGATCCTGATGAACCAAATAATGTTGTAGAAGCACCTGCACCGAATGAAGCTCCTATATCAGCACCTTTTCCTTGCTGCAACATGACCATACCAATCAGCGTAATTGAAACTAATAAAAAGATAACTAAAAGGATTATGTACATAGTTAACTACCTGTTTTAGAATAAAGTTTGGAATAACCCATTTTACTGCAACTTATTCCATAAGCCGTTACTTTAAAAGTGGTTTTTAATATTAACTAAATTTTAGTTGATAAGCAAGATTATTTTTATCTTATTCTGCACTTTTTATAAAAAGTAATAAACATTATTTTGCGAATTCAGTTGGAAAAATAATTAAATACTATATAATCATACGATTATTTATAAAATAAATATGGTGTATTTTACTTATTTGATTGCATTAGCAATGCAATTAGCCATTGCTGTAACCTGGTTTTCATTCTCACCTTCCACCATAATTCGAATTAAAGGCTCAGTACCTGATTTACGTAATAAAACCCGTCCTCTACCTGCTAGTTTATTTTCTACTTGGTTTACTATACTTAAAACATCTTTTTTATTCAATGGATTATAATCACCGGAAAAACTTACATTTACCAATGCCTGAGGCATCAATTTAATCTCTCTGCAGAGATCATAAAGGCTCATATGATTACGAATCATCGCACTTAGAACTTGTAAGCCAGCAATAATACCATCACCTGTTGTAGTTTTATCTAATAAAATAATGTGCCCTGAATTTTCAGCACCTAGTCGCCATCCTTGCTCTTGTAATTTTTCGAGAATATAACGGTCACCGACTTTTGCCCGAATAAAAGGTATACCCAACTGTTGTAGGGCTAATTTTAATCCAGTATTACTCATTAAGGTGCCAACAACACCACCGTGCAATTGACCTTGTCGAAGTGCATCACGTGCAATAATATAAAGAATTTGATCCCCATCTATTTTATTACCATGATGATCAACCATTATTACCCGATCACCATCACCATCAAAAGCAAGACCAATGTCCGCTTTTTCTGTTACTACACGTTTTTGCAACAGAAAAACGTCAGTCGCCCCACAATCCTGATTAATATTTAGTCCATTTGGTTCACAGCCAATTGCGATAACCTCTGCACCAAGCTCAGTTAAAACATTCGGTGCAATATGATATGTTGCACCATTAGCACAATCTAAAACTATTTTTAATCTATTTAAATTTTGGTTACTGGGAAATGTCCCTTTGCAATACTCTATATAACGTCCAGCAGCATCAACAATACGACTCGCTCGCCCTAATGCGGCAGACTCAACACAAGTAAGTGGTTTCTCCATTTCAGATTCTATTGCTTCTTCTACGTCATCAGGTAATTTAGTTCCATTAATTGAAAAGAATTTGATTCCATTATCATAATATGGATTATGGGAAGCAGAAATAACAATACCCGCCTCTGCACGGTATGTGCGTGTTAAATAAGCAATTGCTGGCGTAGGCATAGGTCCTGTAAATGCAGCGGATAATCCAGCTGCAGCAAGACCCGCTTCTAAAGAAGATTCCAACATATAACCTGAAATCCGTGTATCTTTACCTATGATTATTTTACGAGAACCATGTCGAGATAAAACCTTGCCAGCTGCCCAACCCAATTTCAAAACAAAATCAGGAGTAATTGGGTTTTCTCCTACTTTACCACGAATACCATCGGTGCGAAAATATTTTAGCTTATTCATAATTATCTAGTTTCCTTTATTAAAAAAGTTTCTTGAATAATCTTCATAGCTTGTACAGTTTCTTTCACATCATGAGCACGAATAATCTGTACTCCTTGCATAGCTGCGATAACTGCGCACGCAATACCGCCAATAAGCCGTTCTTCTAGTGGTACATCTAATAATTCACCAATCATAGATTTACGTGATATACCAACTAGTAGCGGCACTCCTAGAGCATGAAATTCATTCAATTTCGCTAATAATTGATAATTATGCGACAAGTTTTTACCAAAACCAAAACCTGGGTCAATAATCAGAGAATTTTTTGTAATCCCAGCTGCTTCACAGCGTTCAATTTCATCCGATAAATACTGTTTTACTTCTGTAACTACATTTTTATAATTAGGTGCTTGTTGCATTGTCTTAGGTTGACCTAACATATGCATGATACAGATCAGTAACTCTGTTTTAGCTGCAGCCTCTAATGCACCAGCTTCATGTAACGATCTGATATCATTAATAATATGAGCACCTGCTCTAGCAGCTTCTGTCATAATAACAGCTTTAGATGTATCAATAGAAATCCAAACATCAAAACGATCAGTTACTGCTTCAATTATGGGGATAACCCGATCAAGTTCTTGCTGTAGGCTAATTTCACTAGCACCTGGACGGGTTGATTCACCACCAATATCGATAATTTCTGCACCATGGTTAACCATGCTAGCTACATGGTTTAGAGCATGGTCATAATGATTATATATACCACCATCAAAAAAAGAATCTGGAGTAACATTTAATATTCCCATAACGATAGGACGATTAAGATTAAGCTCTTTTTTTCTGGAAAAAATTTTCATAATCAACTTGTATTCAACTAAATAAAACCCCCCAATGAAATAGCCTCTGGGGTTTGATTATTTATTCATTTTGCTAAAGAACCAATAATCATTAACTATTCTCTGTATTACTAGCATTAATATTTTCATGCACACCATCTTTATCTTGAACTATAAGTAGTGGGAGAAATATTCTTTTCTGGTTCTCCTTCTGATGAGGGAGTTGAAGTAGGATTACTATCATTATCATTCCAGCCAGCTGGTGTTCTAATTGGTCGGCGATTCATTAAATCATCAATTTGAGGGGCATCAATAGTTTCGTATTTCATTAATGCATCCTTCATTGCATGCAGAATATCCATATTATCATTCAAAATCTGACGAGCACGTTGATAATTAGAATCAATAATTGCTTTGATTTCTTCATCAATTGCTCGTGCAGTGTCGTCTGACATATGATTAGCTTTTGCAACCGAACGGCCCAAGAAGATCTCACCTTCTTCCTCAGCATATAGCAATGGCCCTAATTTCTCAGAAAACCCCCATTGTGTCACCATATTACGAGCAAGATTAGTTGCTATTTTAATATCGTTTGATGCGCCTGTAGATACCTTTTCTGAACCATAAATAATTTCTTCTGCTAACCTGCCACCATAAAGCGTAGAAATTTGACTTTCTAGCTTTTGGCGACTGGCACTAATTTGATCACCTTTTGGCAAGAAGAATGTGACACCTAACGCACGACCACGCGGGATAATTGTCACTTTATGAACAGGATCATGCTCTGGAACAATACGTCCTATAATCGCATGACCAGCCTCATGATAAGCAGTAGTTTCTTTTTGTTCTTCTGTCATAACCATAGAGCGACGTTCAGCACCCATCATGATCTTGTCTTTTGCTTTTTCGAATTCCACCATATTAACAACACGCTTATTTCCACGCGCCGCAAAAAGAGCTGCTTCATTAACTAAATTAGCTAAATCAGCACCAGAAAAACCTGGCGTACCTCGTGCCAATACTGAAGTATCAACACTAGGATCTAAAGGCACACGGCGCATATGAACTTTCAAAATCTGCTCACGACCACGTACATCAGGTAAACCTACAACAACTTGTCGATCAAAACGTCCAGGACGCAATAATGCTGGATCTAACACATCAGGACGATTAGTAGCTGCAATAACAATAATACCTTCATTACCTTCAAATCCATCCATCTCTACCAACATTTGGTTAAGAGTTTGTTCACGTTCATCGTGACCTCCTCCCAAACCCGCTCCCCGTTGTCGGCCAACAGCATCTATTTCGTCAATAAAAATAATACAAGGTGCTGCTTTTTTTGCTTGTTCAAACATATCACGAACTCGAGAAGCACCAATCCCAACGAACATTTCTACAAAATCTGAACCGGAGATAGTAAAAAAAGGAACTTTTGCTTCACCAGCGATCGCTTTTGCCAATAAAGTTTTACCAGTTCCTGGTGGCCCTACCATCAAAATTCCCTTAGGAATTTTACCACCTAATTTTTGAAAACGTCCAGGTTCACGTAAATATTCAACTAGTTCAGCAACCTCTTCTTTTGCTTCATCACAACCGGCAACATCAGCAAAAGTTGTTTTAACTTGATCTTCTGTCAGCATGCGCGCCTTACTTTTACCAAAGGACATAGCTCCTTTGCTACCTCCTCCTTGCATCTGACGCATAAAAAAGATCCAAACCCCAATTAGTAATAACATTGGGAACCAGGAAATAAAAATAGTTGCTAAGAAACTTTGCTCTTGAGGTGGCTCACCAATAATGGTGACATGTCTTTCAAGCAAGGTATCCAACAATCTTGGATCTTCTCTCATTGGAATATAAGTCGTATAACGACTATTATCTGTTTTTTTAACACTAATTTCACGATCAGAAATTCGCACTTCACGTATCTGATCTTGAGTTAACTCATTCATAAAGGTAGAATAATCTACCCTGCGACTATTCGAATCGCTAGGACCAAAACTCTGGAATAAAGACATTAGAACTACTGCAATGACTACCCAGAGAATCAGGTTTTTCGCCATGTCACTCAAGGAATGAACCTCTTCATTACAACTATATTAAATAATAACGACAGGGTACTATATTTTATGTCCTGTTGCTACAATATATACTTCACGTGACCGTGATCGTGAAGCATTTGGTTTACAAATTTTAACTTTTAAAAATAGAGAGCAAATTTCCTTAAGATATTCATCAAAGCCTTCTCCATGAAACACTTTAACAATAAAACTTCCCTTAGTAGCCAGTACGTTGCGACACATATTCAATGCTAGCTCAACTAGATACATGGATCGAGGAATATCGATCGCATGTATCCCACTCATATTAGGAGCCATATCTGACATAACAACCTGAACTTTTTTATCACCAACTCGTTCAAGTAATGCTTTTAATATCTGCTTATTCCTAAAATCTCCTTGTAAGAAATCAACACCAACGATGGGATTCATTAATAATAAGTCGCATGCAATAACTCGTCCTGTCTGACTAATTTTCTTTGCTACATATTGAGACCAACCTCCAGGCGCTGCACCCAAATCAACAACGGTTATACCAGGTTTAAATATTTTATCACTTTGCTGGATCTCATCTAATTTAAACCATGCACGTGAGTAAAATCTTTTTTTTTGTGCTTGAAGAACATATTTATCACTAAAATGTTCCCGCAACCAACGATTAGAATTTGCTGAACGCTTTTTATTAGTCATTGTTTCCAACTATAACTTATAAATACACCTATCTTTGGCATTTTTGATATAGAGAAATTATAGAATTTATGGTTATACATATTAAAGATGGCGGTAGAATATATTATTTCAACCCACTAAAGCAAAAAACAATAACACTTAATAAAAAGTAAATATAGTATTAAAAAAGTCTCACTCATCATTTAAACTATGTTGTAATGATAGATAACAACAGTTTAACTGAATCTGTTTTAGCTAAAATCTAATAATTCTTGTCATATAATGAATATAATAAATTAAAATAGCGAGTTAAGAGATCGCAGTAGAAAAATTAATAATTACACTATTATTCGAAATACTGATGATATCAATATGAAAATTATTGATAAAATTTTATACTCTACCGTACTTCTGAAGTAGATAAGATCATTTTACCTAAAAAGTTTTCTACATTTATACAAAAATGCCATTATCTCGCTTCAGGGTAAAAGGCCATTTTGCCTCTTTTACTTTAAAGTTAACTAAAAACATAACACTTTAAGATTTAATGAAAATTAAATATATTCCACTTGTAAAATTTCATATTCAACTTCCCCCCCAGGGGTGGTGATAATTGCCATATCATTCATAGTCTTACCAATTAAGCCTTGAGCTATTGGTGAATTAACAGAAATAAGGTTTTCTTTGATATCAGCTTCATCATCACCTACAATACGGTAAATCTGATCTTCATTTGTCGTTACATTAAATACAGTAACTGTCGCGCCAAATATTACACGACCCTCATATTTCATTTTTGTTACATCAATAATTTGCGCATTAGATAATTTAGATTCAATATCTTGGATACGCCCTTCGCAAAACCCTTGCTGCTCACGTGCTGCAAGGTATTCCGAATTTTCTTTTAAATCACCATGTTCACGGGCTTCTGCAATAGCAGCAATAATTTTAGGACGGTGAATATTCTTTAAAAATTCTAACTCTTTACGCAGTTTTTCTACACCATGTACTGTCATTGGAATCTGTTTCATTAATAAATGCCTCTGATTCTTTTTTAAATAAAAATTAAATATCTTCCTGATTTTTCTGTTTTTAAAAATGAATACTTCTATAATAAAACAACATTTTTGGTAAACAAAAAAGGTAAATCTCGTTAATTATTAATTTGAAACTTTATGAGTCTATATTTAATATATTGTGTTAATGCACACTTGATACTAGATCACTGTTTACTTTTTTGCATTACACTTTGGTATCTCTATTATGCATATTTTACATGCAGCACTTATGACTTCTTTTAAAAAATATAGAGTGTGATATATCCATTAATCCGATTAGATAGTCAACAAATCTCACTTACCTGCAAGTACTCAAAAATTATTACAGCACTAGCATATTACTTCAATTAGGTATTGATTATTAATTTTTTAGCCATTTAAAAACTGAAATAAAATTATTGGTCTTTTTTTTAAAAAGTGATTTAGTTGTACGCTTAACTAGCAATTCAATTTTAACGCGTCAACAAGCTTGGAATATGGTAGCTGAATTAAAGCAATTTGCTATTGAACAAGTTGAAAGCGATTTAATATCGATATATATCAACTTTCATTGGTTAAGATAGCCTCATGATGGTATGAAATGCTATGATAAAATCTTTTAGTTTCTCCATTAAGCACTGCTATCTTGTTATTATAGATAAAAATTGTTTCTCAGTCACTTTTTACATAGTAACCAAAAACCTAGCGGTATTGTATATCGCATATGTCAATACTATTCCTTTTACTCTATTAAAATATTTGGTCAAGTTGTTACGTTAGCAAAAGATTAAACTGATGCATGTTATTGTGCATTAGATGTTATAGCAGACGAACTAAATTGTTATATACTTAACAGGTTACTTAACTTAACGTGCTCTGAGTCGCTGCTATTAGCATTTTTCATTTGAAACTGGGAAATCTATAGTAGGACTTTTATTAAAAATGATATTAGATCCTGATATAGATGCTAAAATCATGATTATCGGCCGCATTAAACAATGGATTACCTATTTTTGGCATATATAAAATATTCTGCCTACAATAAAATCTATTCTGTTTACAATAAAATCTAAACTGCTACATTAGTTTTTATAGTAATCTTAAAAAAGAATTATTAGTAAATTTAGTATATGGTAGTCAGGTTACATTTCACTTTGATGCTTTATAAATCTATTCTCCATCCTTAAAATAAACATTTTTTATCACCAGAATTAACAGGTTAAATCGCCCTTAGCTGGTTCTAATTTTTCTTAGCAGACTGTAACAATCTTAAATATTATTAAAAGAGTTATTTTCTTGAATTACAGTGTTTGCGTGTGTCAGCTTTGCATGTTCACTATTACAAAATCCGATTCAATAGTATTCGGCGTTCTCATTAACGGGAGAAACCTCCTACACAGAGTACACTGATGAAAAATCGTAGAATGCTAGTAGTTTTTAATTATTATCCAACTTACTCATCGCATTAGGAGGATACGCTGAAAACTTTGTTAACAAAATACCAAGGAATTTATATTAGCAACATCACAGATTTCTGCTAACCAAATCTTCAGCAGCTTACCCTTAATTTAGTTACATGCTTTTGTGGGAGTAAAACTAGTGTATTAGCTATTCTGTATACTAACAGTGTTGATGCTGCGTGTTTAGCTATGAATATTTTGTCATTGTATTTTGAAAACTAAAGGTACCATCTCCGTAACAATTTTGTGAGGTATGGTTAAGTAACGTGCTCATCAGACATTAAAAATTATGCTCATCTTCACTCTGACTTTCAATAATTCTCTTCAGGTGCAACGAGCTCATTACGTTCATGCGCAGGTATTGCCGATAATTAATAAGTAGAAGCAAAGTCGATTAGCTTACCTAAAAGAATAATATATGGCTTTAGTCAAGAAATAATATAGCGTGTATGGATTAAATTATGCTGGCAGTATCACTAATGTTCTTCAAGACATTAGTATTTCAATATTCTGATGGGGGTAATGGCAGAGGAACTACGTCCTTTCATAGAAAGAATCTATAGAGCTTTCGTCAAATAATTGATGGAGATGACTGGCATATATAGGTAATAGGTTAGTAACTCTTCTCCGATTTTTCAGGCTTCAGCGTAAGACAGTAACGAGTTCTTGAAGAATATTCCGTTTCCACTGCAATCCCTAAACCTTAGGCACTGTAATCTCAACATAGTTAATATTCATCTGTATGGTTTGCTATGGTAAATAACCATTATGGACAAGGTTATAGGTAGCTTATTGATAAAATCGGTATTCAGTATCTTCTCGCAGTATGCCTTTGAGCGGAGGCTCAACAGCAGTACCTATGGAACAACCATTACGGATAAGTTCATGCAAGGTATCACAAGTAATTCTGCTTTATTGGATACCTGTATGATACATTTTTATAGAATATTCACTGTTAGTGAAATCATTTACGAAATCAATTCAGTAGGATGGAGATATCACCGTTATTTTCGAAAGTTCATACATCAAAAATGAGTATATAATCCGTTAAACAGTTATGGTTAAAGCAAAGATTATTGGTAGAAATCCCTTATACTCTGTATAAAGGATTTTCGCTACAGAGCAAAGATTAGAATAAAAAAGCAAATAATCATACAGATTAAAGAGATTTTTCCCTCATTCCCTGCCAACATAAAGTTGTATCTTTAGATAGCTCGGCATCAATCTATCGGATGATATTGATTCATGCATTGAAGTAACTTATTTTATTTTTCCCATATTATTACACTGAACATAATATTCACCTAAGGCATTAATTTAGGGTTATAGCGATATCGTTGCAAAATTCCCGATTCTAGGAAAAGATTTAACAATCATACTGGAAGATCATCTGGTAAAAATGCAAATAATTAAGAAGGATATAATGCCTTAGTTATTTATGATATATGTTGAATATCTTAACTTTAAAAGAATCAGTGATAATAAACAGGTATTGATTTTAAGCTAGCGTTTAAATGGCGAGGCTGCTTTCTTGCTTTAGTGACGACAGTCAATATAAATGTACTAAGTTCTATTGTTAAAATCAATTAAATATTTTTTCTGATCTTTTAAGGGGGGGAAAGCATTGCTTCCTATTAAGGAAAGCCAGAAAACGCGCGAGCGAAGAAGATATAAAGAATGAATTTCCCAACTTAATCGCTAAAGATCGAAAGAAGTCATATGATCAATGAAATTCTTGAAGAGTTTAATGTAAAGTATATTATCCGTTTTTTGAGCTAATTATCGATAATAGTCCATCCTTTTCCAGATAAAGTTAAATAATAGTACAGAACAACCTTTGTCAGCGAATATAAAATTAATCATTATCACCTAATGAGATTAGGTAATTATAGAGTTATTGGAAATAAATCCTACTTTAAAATGTGAACAGTTATATCACCTAATTAAGGAATAACTGAGTAGATTCCATGATATAGAGTTGTTTTATCTACCGAGTTATCTACTTGAAGAAGAATGCTTAAAACCACAATAATTAAAATACGAGATGGGTATAAATTGCTATACGAGCAAAACAACAACCTTTTCAGGGTAAGTTTAAAATATAATAATATGATAGCTGATGCGATCTTTGGATCTATAGGTCGTGAATATTATTGATTTCCCGCGGGTACCTAATTCTTCTGATTCTGATGCTATCTACTAGATTTTAAAACAGAAAATCAATATTAACTTATCCAATACAATTATGGTAGATTGTTTAATCTATGACATCTCGTAATAATTTAATCACATTAACGGCTATGATTTCTATATAGAAATATGATGTTAAACATAACAGTCAATAAAATTTTTTACTAATTTATCAATTAGCTAGTTATCATGGCGCTTTATGTTATTTTGGTAGCATTGGATAATGAAAGTGTTAATGATAATGTTTTAGCTAAAACCAGTGCTTTCAATGAGGAAAGCACTTGTCGACTTTATTAGCGTCCGATATGGTCAAAATATCTATTTTGTACAATTTATTTTATAGCTCGGTATCAGCATTATACAATAGTTGCTGTATTTCTTTCTGGCCATTTTGTCTAGTCATCTTTAAAAGATCTTTATCTTAATTTCTAATAAGTAAAGAGTATCTACTCAACATGGCCCACTAAAATAATTCGTATTAATTAATTTTTATAAATAAATCTGTTCTCTCTACATCATCTCAATTTAAATTCTTTTATTATCAAAAAGTTATTCTTTGTGATAATTATCACACATAAATTTAGCTTTGTTTGACCCCAATGCTATCTATGGATATATTTTTAAGATGGACTTCTATAAAGGTCATAATATCACAACAAAGTGTTTTAATACCTAGTTGATTTATTGCAGAAATTTGATAATACTTCTTTTGCCATCCTAATTCTTCAGTAATGTATTTTGCACGATTATTTGCCTCTTCAGAGGTCAAAAGATCAACTTTATTAAAAACTAACCATCGCGGTTTTTGAGATAATTTTTTACTATATTTTTCCAGTTCTACATCAATTATTTTGGCATTCTGAACAGGGTTAGAGCCATCAATAGGATAAATATCAATAAGATGTAAAAGTATTGTGCAACGTTCTAAATGTTTTAAGAAACGAATACCAAGGCCTATTCCTTCTGCCGCTCCTTCAATTAAACCAGGAATATCAGCAATAACAAAGCTTTGCTCACTATCCATGCGTACTACGCCTAAACTTGGAATTAAAGTAGTAAATGGATAATCAGCAACTTTAGGTTTTGCCGCCGAGACTGAGCGAATGAAAGTTGATTTACCCGCATTCGGCATTCCTAGTATACCTACATCAGCAAGTAACATCAATTCAAGTAGCAATTCTCTTGTTTCTCCTTTTGTTCCCATCGTTTTTTGACGAGGAGCACGGTTGATTGATGATTTAAATCGGGTATTACCTAAACCATGATATCCACCTTTCGCAACCATTAAATACTGCCCGTGACGTGTCATATCACCAATAATTTCTTTAGTTAAAAAATCACATATCCGTGTCCCAACCGGAACTTTAATGATATTATCTTGACCACGTTTGCCAGTACAATCACGACTTTGACCATTTTGTCCGCGTTCAGCCTGGAAGATTGTTTTAAATCGATAATCAATTAACGTATTAAAATTTTCATCAGCCAATAGATAAACATCTCCACCATCTCCACCATCTCCACCATCAGACCCGCCCTTAGGGATATATTTTTCACGGCGGAAGCTAACACAGCCATTGCCGCCATCGCCAGCTATAACTAATATTTTTGCTTCATCAACAAATTTCATTATTTTCTCCGTACAGACTAGAAATTATACGCTAGACGCTAATTTATTCAGAGATAGTATCCGATAAGGTAATATTGAAAGCCCCGCAAAATTGCAGGGCTTTTGAAATGCTATTTTAAAGATCAAAAAAATTATTCAGCTTCAATACTGACATATTTACGATTTTTGGGTCCTTTAATTTCAAATTTAACTTTTCCGTTAGTCAATGCAAATAGAGTATGGTCGCGACCACAACCAACATTGTTGCTAGCATGGAATTTAGTACCACGCTGACGAACAATAATGCTACCTACCAACACGGATTCACCACTAAAACGTTTTACACCTAGGCGTCTTCCTTCAGAGTCGCGACCGTTACGTGTTGAGCCACCAGCCTTTTTATGTGCCATTAATCTATTCTCCTAATTCTTAGGCAATACCAATAATTTTAATATCAGTAAACCATTGACGGTGTCCCTGTTGTTTACGGCTATGTTTACGACGTCGAAATTTAATAATTTTAATTTTTTCACCACGACCATGCATAATAACTTCAGCTTTAACTTTGATGCCTTCAACGACAGGGGTGCCGATTTTAATATCATCGCCGTTGACGATCATCAATATTTCATTGAATTCAACAGTCTCACCTGTTGCAATATTTAACTTTTCCAGGTGAACTGTTTGACCTTCACTGACTCGGTGTTGTTTACCACCAGATTGAAAAACCGCGTACATATAAACTCCACTTAACACACTCCTCATTAGGATATTTAAAATTCAGAGTGTCATTTTTATAAATATTTACAATAAGTTATAAACTATACGCGAAAAAGCGTCATAAGACAAGCCTAAAATTCAATCTAATAAATAAAGAATAAAAAATCTACTTTTCTAAAGTAGATTTATTCCTAATATCCGTTCATTTGTAATTAATTTTACAGTACAATTAGCGATAGATTGACAACACAAAATCATTTGAGTAAATATTAGTTTTAGGTATAATAAACAGCATGCAATGAATTTAGAATCAATTATCAATCTAACTGCAAAAGACATGGAAGCGGTTAATGAAGTAATCTTGAATCAATTAAATTCAGATGTTTACCTCATTAATCAACTAGGCCACTATATTATTAGTGGTGGCGGGAAAAAAATTCGTCCCATTATTGCTATCCTGGCCGGAAGAGCTTTAGGATATCAAAGAGAAAGACACATTAATATAGCGGCATTAGTTGAATTTATTCATATTGCATCATTACTACATGATGATGTAGTAGATGAGTCTACCCTGCGACGCGGTAAAAAAACAGCTAATGTTGTTTTTGGTAATGCCGCCAGTGTATTAGTAGGAGACTTTATTTATACACGATCATTTCAAATGATGATCGAGCTTGATTCTATGCCTGTTTTAAAGCTGATGTCTGATGCAACAAATATTATTGCAGAAGGTGAAGTTTCACAATTAATCAATTGTAATAATCCAGATATCAGCGAAAGTACTTATATGCAAATAATATATAGTAAAACTGCACGCTTATTTGAAGCAGCGACGCATGCATCAGCAATCGTATCAGGTGCTAATAAAGCCCAACAGAAAGCCTTAAGAGATTATGGTCGTTATCTTGGTACTGCCTTTCAACTGATTGATGATCTTCTTGATTATGACATAAATAGTCCCACTTTTGGCAAAAATATTGGTGATGATTTAGATGAAGGAAAACTAACACTACCTCTACTTCATGCAATGAAAAAAGGGACAGCAGAAGAATCTGGACTTATTCGTAACTCAATAGAAAAAGGTAATGGGCGCCATTTACTCAGTGTTATATTAATTATTATGAAACGCTGTAACTCTCTTAAATATACTCGCAACCGAGCTAGAGAGGAAGCTGATAAAGCAATTAAAGCTGTCGGTATCTTACCTGATACCTCTTATAAGGAGGCGCTAATAAGCTTAGCTCGTCTTTCCATTCAACGCCACTCGTAAAAACTTATCTGAAAGAAGCTTATCCAGTTTCAGAATTATCTGCTTCCAGGAGTAATAATTGATATATTTTAATTAAATTTTTAATTCTTTCCTAAATTCTTTCCTATAAGATAAATTCAATAATCTTTCATGCTCTTTTTATATTAATTCCTTATAGTTTTTAACTAAAATAAAAAAGCATCTTGTACTTTACTTTTCTTCGAAAATCAATTAATTTATCATTTAACGATAAGATATGAAATACATCTTCAGATAGATTACTAATCTAGTATTCAGCAGCTTTACTTTAAGCTTCACGTTTTTGACGTTGCTCTCAACCTCTCTGAAAGTCATCAACATTCATACCTTCTAATAATGAAAAAACCAATCAATCTAGCAAGTTATTTTCAATGTACCATTTTTTATAATTTCTTGTATCACTTTTAGTATTAATTCAGAATCTAATTCTGAAAATTTAATTTTTAAAATAGTGTGTATTAATTATTTTTTCGTTTAAAATGCTTACAAGCTCCTAACCATAAAAATTTTGAATAAAGTCGTATGCCTATTTTTTTATTTTTTTTTACAAAAATTACTCTCCTTTCTACTATATTTATTAAATATTTTTCTATTAAAATCAGATTTATTATTTAATAAATATTAATTCTAAGGAATCAATATGAATTAGAGATTTTTATTTTTAATATTCAATGATATTGAATAAATAGAACTAAAATTATTTGTATTTCTAATAAATTGAAGAGAACTTCACTCTTTTTAAAAAGAGTGATTAGTAAATCTAAATGTATGTTGATCAGACTACGTTCCACTTTAATTCTTCATGAATCTATTCTCAATTCTTAAATTGGGTGTTTCTTACCACCAAAACAGGGTTAAGGAGTCAAATTCTCTTATCTTATTCCCATTTTTTTTAAGCAGACGGAGAGCAGATTAAATTGCATTAAAAGGGTTGCTTCCTTGAATAACAGTACTTTATGCATCGAATTTATATCCTCACTGTCACAAAAACTTATTTAATAAGATTCGTCATTCTTATTTTATGCTCACTGTTACATTGACGGGAAGCTATAGAATACTAGCTCTTCTCCTCAATCTTTATCAAGTTTCTTCATCGCTGCAGAATGCCCTGAAAATCTTGCTAACAAAATATCAATGGTTTTATCAGCAGCATCACGACTCTCTTATTAGCTAAAACTATACAGCGATTCATCTTTAACTTTCACTGTTAGATGTCTTTTAGATATTAGATATTTTATCTACTAACAATATTGATGGCGCGCGCCAAGAAATATCTTTTTCCATTGTATTATAAAAATAAATGACATCCGGTCTCCTCCCTGTAGCAAGCCAAGAGATGCGGTCAAGTCCCGTGCTCGTAGTCATTCAGAAATTCAGCCCAGTCCGCTTCTGATTCTCAATAACCATCTTTTATCGTAACCTAGCTCCTTATGTCAATGCGCAGTCCTGCAGATAATATATCAAGGAGGCAAAAGCAATCACCTTTCTTGAATAGGAAAGCATAATGTCTTTAGCTAAGAAATAAACATAGCGGTATCGCTTAAATCACTAAGCTATATTGTCTGTGTTTTCAAATTATTACTATTTCAATATGCTGATGGGTAAACCTAGAAGAAAGCGATCATGTATTTTTTATCTAGAAAGGGGCGTTATGGCTTTATGAAAATCACCGGTGAAGATGCTTCAGAGCTACACAACCATGGTAACAACCTTCCTCCCGTTTTTATATGCTTCAGATAAGGCAGCAACGAGCTCTTGAAGGTATTCTGTTTCTGCTGTGATTTTTAACCTTAAATACTTTAATCTCAACATTATCAATACCCATCTGCATAGATTGTTGTAGAAAATAAGCATTACGGTGACGAGTCTTGGCACCCGTCGACAAGCGGCGTTGAAGATGTTGTTGCAAACCGTAACTTCGAGTTGAGGTAAGCCTCAAACAACGGTGCTATCAACTTCTAGAAGCATTATGAATTTGTTCATACAATGGATCAGGATAATATCTAATTTTACGAATATCTGCAGGATATACTTTTAATGGAATATCATCTCTCTGTTATTAAAAACATCCAGAAAATCAATCAGACAGGATACCACCACTATCTTTGAAAATTCCATACATGAGAAATTAGGATAACTTAGAATTATTGGAATAAAATATTTATCAGCCTACTAAAAATAATGAATAAATTATAAATAAACTGTAAACGCATATCTGCGTTTATTATTTTATGAAGTTAAAAATATTATTTTTAATAAAATCTTCGCCTAATTTAATATCTTTATTGAGTATCTCTAATATATTTTTTAATTTATTTTTTTCAAATTTATTAATGATATTAATAGGTAATCTTTCTTCAATTCCGCTTTTACTTAAACGTATTGGCTGAGAAAAAAAAGGAGCATATTCACCATCACTTTCCACATATGCACATTCGATTATATTTTCTTTACCATTTAAAGCGCTAATTAATGATAAACTAAATCGTGCAGCGGCTTGACCCATAGAAAGTGTTGCAGACCCGCCAGAAGCTTTCTCTTCAAGAACCTCAGTACCTGCATTTTGAATACGTTTAGTTAAGTTCTCGGCTTCCGTCTCTGTGAAACTAACATTTGGAATTTGAAAAAGTAACGGTAGGATTGTTACGCTAGAATGACCCCCAATAACCATCACTTCAATTTCTTGAGGTTTTTTGCCTTTTAATTCTGCAACAAAAGTATTAGAGCGGATGATATCTAAAGTTGTTATTCCAAATAGTCGGTTTCTATCATACACGCCGGCCTTTTTTAATACTTCTGCTGCCATTGGAACTGTGCTATTAATCGGATTAGTTATAATACCAATTAACGCCTTAGGACAGGTCTGAGCAACTTTTTCAATCAGATTACAAACGATATCAGCATTGATATTAAATAAATCTGAGCGATTCATATCCAGTTTTCTAGCAACACCTGCCGAAATTAACACTACATCAGCACCGTCAAGTGCTGGTGTTGGATTTTCACCAGTAAAACCAATTACTTTTACATCTGTTGGAATATGACTTAAATCTTTAGCAACACCAAGAGTCACAGGAGCTATATCATAAAGAGAAAGGTCTGAGCCTGATGGAAGCTGGTTTTTAAGAAGGAGCGCAAGTGCTTGTCCAATACCACCTGCTGCCCCGAGAATAACTAATTTCATGTTAATACTCCTTTTATATGTAAGATTTCGAAATACTTTAAAAACTTTTAACATATTATCATACGTTATTCATAATACAGTCTATTAATTACAATTTATTCTTCTTACTAACTAAATTTGTAATTTTTTTTTATTTTAAATAAAAATTCTTATATTAATGAAATGAAGGAGTATTTTTTTAATATTGATTTTAGGTATCACATCTCAGGAAATAGAATATTTTTAAATAATTTAAATTTAATTTTAAATGAATCTTTCATAAACTAAAATAAAGTTTTACTAATCAATACTGATTAAGGTAATTTTTGAGATTGTGCAGCCAAATATATTGATGCAGAGTAATCTCAAACTCTTAATTAAAATTAAAATGATTGTTTTTCAATCTATCTTTCATGCGCTAATTAAATCGCTTAACCATATAGTATTTATTTGAGGGTACATCGGTGTGTACTAAGTCAGTTTTTACTAACTTCTTTATAGATAAAGAGTCGAATTTCTGTTTTCTGAAGCTGAATATTTTAAAGATTAAAAAGACGATCTGTAATTTTTTTGCTTTTATTTATAAAATATGATAGATAGTCATGGACATGTTCGATGTATGTGTGATAAGAGTATCTTAATAAGAAGCATCGAGTATTGATCGCGATCTTGGTCTTGATAGTTGAGAAATTGAATCGTTCTTTAAAAAAAGAACGAACGTCATCTATTTTTGCTAAAAGCAGCAATAATAATCGATTTAGAGTAGGTCATTTTATAAATGAAAATTTTATCGTAGTATCATTCTTTAAACTTAAAGTGCTAATTTTAGAGATATTAGCTCTATAATTGCTTTAATAGTAATCCTTTTTCTATTTGTATGTATTCTTTTTGAGAAGAATACTGTTTCCTTCTTGACAAGCTGAGTGTTGATAAAAAGTAGCCTATTGCCATACAGCAGAATACATTTGTACGAATCTGTATAATAGGATTTCTTTTAATTAAGAACAATAAATTCTAGTTTTTCTAGTTGTTATTGTTATTATCTTCAGTACCTTATACATATTCAGTAATAGTCTGCTTAGTTGAGGATTAAACAAAAAAACATAGTAACATCCCTTCTTAAGATATCTATCTGGTATATAGCTAATATAGTGCTCAATCATCTATTTCCTTCCTCGAGGATCTACTTACCAGTACTGTTTATAATGCGGTGTCATACTAATTCATGTACAACTCTTCTATTGATAAGGCTGCAATTTTAACGCAGATAATCAGTGATGTTTAAGGTAACGGAAAGCGAAATATTTCACATATTATGCACGCCACCTTTTCATATTTTTGCAAAGTACACTTTCCAGTAATTGTCCGTACTTTGGCTTCAGGTAATATCGTCATTGCATCCTAGAGAAGATATATGCCAAAGAACAGGAAAAGAACACTGCGGGATTTATTAGATCATCCTTGTGATGCATCAGTCGGATGACAACGCTTCGCTAGGGGTAAGGGTCCCCTCTCCACATTCGAGCTGCTCTTATTTTAAGAACATAGCAACAATAACTACGGCGTAACCCGTCGCAACAGCTACGCTGCTTCGAGGATATTCATAATTTGAGTAATATTTTATATTCTACTATATATTAATTTTTCAGGAATTTATTCTGAGTTATCTTGATAAATTCTTGAAAATTAGGCTATGTTGGTAAAGGTTATTGTAGAAATTTATTATTCTATAGAAGAATTTTTTCTACAGCAGTTAACATGAAAAGCAAATAATTATACAGATCAAAAAAATTCTTTCCTCACTCCATACTAATATAAATCTGCATCTCATTTCGGCAGACTAAAACAGCAATTCCTTGAGGAGCATCACACAGCCAAGCCTAGCTGCCTGATTAAGCGATACGCCTAATGTTTATTTCTTTAGTGAACACATATTCCGTTCTGTTAGGCAAGTTGATCATCTTTGCCTACTTTTGTTATAGTGTCCACTGATCATGGATATAAGGAAATCATTGCGATCAAAGATGATCATCGATAGTCAGAAGCCACTTGGCTTAACTTTTAATTCCCTTCAAGCACGTAACTTAACAGTATCTCCAAAGTTTGCTATAGAGAGACGGGCTGATTGGTTTTGCAATACAACAGAGTATTAAAGAATTTGTTAGAGGCATCATAGCTCTCTGCTATTCAGAGCTGCAGCAGCTTAATTTTAATTTTCGGTTAAATACTTTTTAGAACTGAATCGTTAACATATTAGCTGTTTTATATACCATCACTAATATCGTTATTAGTTGGCATGCCTAGGAATATTGCTTTCTTGTCAATGCGTTTCAGCGAGTATCTTGCAGCGATAAAGAAGTTGAAGAAAGATTGAAAAAATAGCTGGCAGATCTTATGCTTTCCCACCAGCACATTGAGAATAAATAAAAACGATGAATCCGATTGAATTGGCTTTTGCGATAGTTAAAGCAATGAAATTGACGCATTAAGCACTATTATTTGAGGAAAGTAATCTTTTTAATAGTATCTAATCTGCTAGAGTTGTTTATTCAAAAAAAGTTGTAACTGCTAATGGAGGTTGATCTGCTAAGCTGGTTAGTAACCTAACACCCAATTTAAGGATGGAAAACAGATTTAGGAAGCATCAGAGTGGAACGTAGCTTAATTGTTATACAATAGATTTACTACTGATTCTCTAGTATGCGAACAATTCATTCGTGCCACAAAAAGTATTTTATAGATTAAATTTAAAGCATCATATGAAGATGTACATAGTTAAATAACTATATTATTTTAGTGAAAAATATGATGCAGTATTTATTGTATAATTACTAGTGATATCAGAGATCCATGAAGATGTGTTAAATGTTTTTTTGTTCTGATTGATGAGCTTTATGAGCAAAAATTAAATTGATTATTAATACTGAGATAGTAATGGATAAACTTTATAAGGGCATTATTACATTTTGAATATGAATGTTGCTTAGATTCCAAGAAATTCAGAGTGAATAATATCTAAAATTACCTCATATAACTTAATTAGCTAGAAAATTTATTTTTGGGTCGATTTTTGGCAAAAATTTCTCTATAATCTTTATCAACCCCACGTTAAAATAAGTTTTTTATTTCTTAAAAATCTTGCATTAATATTAGTTTTAACTACTTGAAGGGGGTAAAGGATTCACTAGACATAATTTAGTGTGAATATGCAGAAGTATTTTTTATAAAATATGAGTATTCGCTAACATATAACTTATATATGGTAAGATTTAATGAAAACTTTTACAGCTAAACCAGAGACCGTAAAGCGCAACTGGTATCTTGTTGACGCAGATGGAAAAACTTTAGGCCGTCTTGCAACTGAAGTTGCTCATCGTTTGCGCGGCAAACATAAAGTGGAATATACTCCACATGTCGATACTGGCGATTACATTATTATTGTTAATGCAAAAAAAATTGCTGTTACTGGTAATAAGCGTGAAGATAAAATCTACTATCGACATACTGGTTATATCGGTGGTATCAAGCAAGCGACTTTTAAAGAAATGATTGCCAGGCACTCTGAACGGGTGATTGAAATTGCGGTTAAAGGTATGCTACCAAGAGGACCTCTTGGTCGTGCGATGTACCGTAAGATGAAAGTTTATGCGGGTAATAATCATAACCACGCGGCACAGCAGCCGCAAGTTCTTGATATTTAATCAAGATGGATTAAACAATGGTAGAAAATCAATACTACGGCACTGGTCGACGTAAAAGCTCTTCCGCACGTGTCTTCATTAAGACAGGTAGTGGTAATATTATTATCAATCAACGTAGCCTAGAAGAATATTTTGGCCGCAAAACAGCGCGAATGGTTGTTCGACAACCATTAGAATTGGTTGATATGTTGCAGAAACTAGATTTATACATTACCGTTAAAGGTGGTGGTATTTCTGGTCAAGCAGGTGCAATCCGTCATGGTATTACACGTGCATTGATGGGATATGACGAAACATTACGTTTAGAACTACGCAAAGCTGGGTTTGTTACTCGCGATGCGCGTTCTGTTGAGCGTAAGAAAGTCGGATTACGTAAAGCACGTCGCCGCCCACAATACTCTAAACGTTAATTTCTTGGTTTTTCAATAAATTATTAATATAAAGCCCGTCTTTAGATGGGCTTTATATATGTTAGAAACTTATATTTTTTTTGTGATTAATAATTTAATTTTTTATTATTAATTTTTTCAATAAAAACGCTTTAATTTTATATATTAATCATAAAATCTTCCCAAACTTCCTCCACCATATTCAATAAAATTTGATAGACTAATAGGTCATTAATTTCTTGCCTAATTCTTAATAGTTTAATAGAAATAATATGTATTAATTCTAGTCCAATGAATAAATATCAAATGTCTGTTAACCTATTGAATTAGTTTACTAGCATTTTAAACATATGAAAATGGCCTGATTGATTATCAGGACTGTTTATTATTTTTTAATAAAACTTGGAGGTTTTCATGGCTGTCGCCGCCAATAAACGTTCGGTAATGACACTGTTTTCCGGCCATACCGACATATTTAGCCATCAAGTAAGGATCGTATTGGCAGAAAAGGACGTGAGCGTTGAGATTGAAAATGTTGAAGCAGGTAATTTGCCTCAAGATTTAATTGATTTAAATCCTTACCAAACAGTACCAACTCTGGTTGATAGAGAATTAACATTATATAATTCTCGCGTTGTTATGGAATATCTTGATGAACGTTTTCCGCATCCACCATTGATGCCTGTTTATCCAGTTGCTCGTGGTGGTAGTCGTTTGATGATGCATCGGATAGACAAAGATTGGTATTCTTTGATTAATAAGATTGAAAATAAAGATCCTCAAGCTGATGTTGCTCGTAAGCGGTTAAGAGAGGAACTAATATCAATCTCACCAATTTTTAAAGAGATACCGTTTTTTATGAGTGAAGAATTTAGTTTAGTTGATTGTTATTTAGCTCCTCTTTTGTGGCGTTTACCTTTCTGGAATATTGATTTCCCTAAAAGGAAAGAAACAGAGGGTATTCGTTCTTATATGGAACGTCTATTTAAGCGAGACTCTTTTCTTGCTTCATTAACTGAAGCTGAGCGTGATATGCGTTTATTTACTATAGGTTAATTTATTATGGAATTGTTAGAAATGTCACCACGTCGTCCTTACCTTCTTAGGGCTCATTATGAATGGCTTCTCGATAATAATATGACACCCTATTTAGTTGTTGATGTTAATATTTTTGGTGTAAATATTCCGATGGAATATACGTATAAAGAACAGATTATTTTAAATATTACACCTTATTCCGTCGATAATTTAAGGCTAACTAACGAAATTGTCAGCTTCAATGCGCGTTTTGGTGGTGTTCCTCGCTATGTTGAGGTGCCTATGAGTGCTATCATTGCTATCTATGGGCGCGAAAATGGAGTAGGAATGATATTTGAACCTGAGGCAAAATATGAGAGTTGTGTAGATAATTTTATCACTAAAAGTAAAAATTTAGTGCTTGTTAGTGACTTCAAATTATCGAAAAAATCGCAAAAAATAACATCAATTTTATCTTCTGATGATGAGCCGCCAATGCCACCAAAAAGACGCCCAATGTTACGTGTTATTAAATAAGGTATGTTATGATTGAGGAAATTATTAATACTATTTTTTAAACTAAAATTTTAATTATAAAGTTTATATTTATCTGATATAAAATTTTTTATAAGTTAATTTATTGTTTATGAAAACCTAAATATAAATTATCCCACATAATCTATGTTATGATCTCTCTGTTTTTATCTATATAAGTTATTGTTTAAGCTGATTTTCTATATCGTGTAGCGAGTTCGTCTATTATAAAGATAATTAAAGAATTTATTCAGTATTATGTTAATTTAATGATGAAGTTTAGATTGATTGAATTTTCTTTACTACTAGTTGCAGCACTTATCAGATTAATGATCATATTACAAATAGCGATTTTGATGTTTTATCATATGGCAGCATTCAAGATGTTGATTTTGTTTGCTCCATTTTTTTAGATTAATTATTACGATCTTTAGTAGTCTACTTTCTCTCTATTGTTGTTGAGCAATTTGAAGAGTCTTGTTATCATTATTTGAAAATTACAGAGAGTAAAAAATATAAAAGACGCATTTAGAATTATTAAAAAATTGTAAAAAAGAGATGAATCGTCGAGAGAATGGACGAAACTTGAGTTCGAACAGAAGTCTGTATTATTTCAATCATTTTTAGATGTACCAGCTGATCTTGTTTATTACCGTAATAAACATAATAATTTTTTGTTATAATCGCAAGTAATGGAATTGCTGACAGGTTGTAATGAAATTAGCTTAATTGAACTAACTTATTGTGAAATTTATGCTGAGCAAGTTGCAGAAAAAGAGATTGAAACTGATAAAAAAGTATTTTATAATTTATTATTGTTCTATGAACAATGGTTGTGTATCGTGATGAGCGAACAGTATGCTTTAAAATATGTAAAGTCTCTTTTTATGATCAGGTTGAAACCCATCATAGGTTAGTAGGTTTTAGATGTGATTTTATCAAACTTAAATAATAATAGTAATCGTTAGAAAATGCTAGTAATAAGATAATATTTATTTCAACCAATCAGCCATAAGCTTTGTACTCCGCTTAATGGAAATATCAAACTGGAGTCGTATATTACTCAATACAGAATTAATTAATAAACAAATAAATTAGTTGAAAATATTCACGTCAGCGCTATCAGGTTAAATAATATTTTAATGATATTATTGAAATGGATAAGATTGAATCACACTAAGTTAATTTAGTTAGTTAGATAGTTAATAAATTGATTTTTAAGTAATTTATTTTTGATCTTGAAAACTTATCGAGCTTTTAGTAAAGCCTAAATATTAAAATTTTACTAAAAGTAAAAGAGAATTTACCAAACAAGATCATTACTCATTTAAGACCATTGGTTACGACAAATACTATGGAATTTGATTAGTAATGCCGTAAAATTTATTCAATAAGAGGTGAGATTAAAGTTTGTATTTGGTATGAAGTTGATGAGCAACTTTTTATTCAGGTTATCGATAGTAGCATTAGTATCACATAAAGAAGCGCAAAAGATTTACTATATACTATCAAGTATATAGTAGTACTGTTGTCAAATCAGCAATGGGTACTGGAGAATTGGACTCTCTATTTCTAAACGATTAGAAAAAGGATGGGGGGAGATATATAAGTCGATAGTATCTATCTCTTGTAGGTGAATTCTTGTTTTACTGTGTCACTTATAAGGCTAAGTATTGCAAAAATAATTGATATAGCAACATATAAAGCTGTTTTACTATTTAAATTGCATATTCTTTTAGTAGAATATATTAAACTAAATATTATCGTAAAATAATCTATTTTAGAAAATTAAGCCATACTGTTAATCTTATTAACAGTAGTAAAGCAGAATTAGAAATATTTAAAATTGGTAGTTATGATTTAGTTTTATTGGATATATACTATCTAATATAACCGGTTTTGATATTGAAGATTAGTTTTGTTAAATCTATGCTGATGATAAAGCATTTAGCTTCAATTGCATTAACAGCTAATATATTAAAAGATAAAAAGAATATATTGCTGCAAATATGGATGATGTATTGAGTACACTACTCTTATAGTAAGAATTTTAATAAAGACTAGTGAAGATATTTAACTGATTATAAAAATAAATCCATCAGTACTTTGCTAAAGTAATTTAGCTAGCTATGATAACATCTTAGATAGTAAGACATTTAATTAATATTTGAATTAGTTGGATTAAAAACTAATTGAAAAGGCGTGAAAATCTTTAAAAAAGTGATGACAGGATATTCATATTTATCGAACTATAATGTTCTGCCTAAAGATCAAAATAGAATTGTTATTGAAGCCAATAACATTAAAGGTATAAGCGGGTGTGTAATTAATTTGTGCTATTTTCAGAAGTTAGCTTAATACCCACAAATTCCTAAATTTACCTGTCTGGTTGGATAATAACTGAAAATAGTTTAATGAATTAAATATAGATTGGTAAAAGATATTAAAATTTTGAAATAATGATTATCAGGATTTTAAAATAATCAAAAACTGAAATTGGGTGTATTATAAATATTGCCCCCAACATCAAAGAAATCGTTTTTGCTCACTAATTATGATATGATTGATTTGTAGATGGTTAATAAGATAGAAATCTTTATTTTTATAAGCCAATCAACATTATAGATATAATCATTTTTGATAGAAGATTTATTAAAATTTCCGATTAAGTTTTATTTGATCACATAAAATGAATTAGTGACAATCTACTATAAAAAGAGTCAGATATGGGAAACCTATTGCAGGAATTTTAAGCATATGATTGTATTCAATCATATTGAATGCAATTCATGAATTAATGCTTATCATCTGTTATGATTAGTAACAGAATGTTTTAGTGTTTTTTGGTACATAATCAAGAGAAACTGATTATTATTTATCATATAAGTAAAAATAAGAAAAATAAAACATAATGATGCTCAAATCTTCATATATTTCCCGTGGGGAAATATCCTATTTTAGGATCTGTATATAGATGTTGATAAATTTAATGCAGTCATTATTTCCTACTAGGAAATAATGACTGCATTAAATTTATCTATTTTCAATTAAATTAAATAATTGCAAAATAGATAAAGGAGTTATTAGCAAATCTATTGTATGACAATCAGGCTACGTTCCACTCTGATACTTCATAAATCTATTCTGCATCCTTAAATTGGATACAGTTTACCCCACCGGATGTGTATGGTTATGCTTATAATCTGGTATTGCGCAGATTTCTAAGATGCTGCGATGCATTCTACTAATTAATTTCGTGAATGATTTTAACATTAGAGATATGATATACCATGAAAATTTACCATGTAAATTTCTGAAAAACTAGAAATTATCTCTGATTTTTTTGCATGAATTCATCTGTAATACTGCTAGGTAACTAATAGATATCGCTATTAGTTTATGCTAAAAGGCATCCTGGATAACCTCTTCAACGCCGAGTTTTGTCTACGGATCGATCTCATTCGTCGTCCGTAATAGTTATTTATTATAGCGATCCTACAGACTAGGTTATTGACGATATTGAGAATAAATTTCCTAAAGTTAAATGGGGGTATTGCAGTAGTAACAGAATACCCTTCAGTAGCTCTTTGCTACCTTATTTGAAGTGTGCAAAATCATAAAAAAAGTTACTAATCCCCCCCTACTTTGCACCTGTAAGACATCTCTACCCCTGATTTTACGAAGCTTAAGTGGTGTTTCTCAATGAGAGAATATGATTTCTCTATAGTACTATCAGTAAGTAGATTAAGACAATAATGATTTGAAAAGTACAGGCAATAGCAGTTACGTGATTTAAGCGATACGCTATACTTTATTACTTGGATGATGGGTATATACCGTTTGTCAGGTAAGTTGATCGCTTTTTTCTGCTGCTCATTATTGGTAGCATTGCGCGCATGGCTATAAAAAAGCTAATTGCAGTTGAAAATGCTTATTGAGAGTTAGCAGGAAATTTGGCATAACGTCTTAATTACCTGTGAGTATATTCTTAACCTTATTTTTAAAGATTGGCTATGGAAAACGATCCTATTATTTTTGAAATGCAATAGAAAAGATATTTCTAAACACGTTCACCAACGCTCTTTTGTAGTACATAAAACATCTAATGTGGTACCCTTCACTCCTCTTATAAGGAAGTGGAACCGAAAGTTAATGGTAATCTGCAGAATGGTCTGGAACAGAGAGCTCTGATGGTACTAATAAAGTCCTTAATATTTTATCAGCAAGATTTTCAGCAAAGTATTTTCAGTTTCTTCATCGCTATAGAAAGATAAACATAGCACACACCGGTTAGTGTGCTTTATATTTTAAATATGGAATTTATTGCCAATAATTTTTGATTATCACCCTTATTAGTTTGTGATGGTGACTAATTTCATCGCTAATATAACTCCTGTTAATTCTCGAACGATTAACAGGCCATAATTCTTTTTTTCTTTTTATCTCTTTCTTCTTTTGCATTTTCTACTTTTTCTATCTGGAAAAGAACGGTTCTATTTAAAAGATTTAGGAAAAAATGTTTCATCAACTTCAAATAATCTTAGCATATTTACGTTGTATCGTGTCGATAAACTAAGAAAGCAGTGAACACCATGTAAACGTTGTTTTTAAATCAATGCCTGTTTGTTTCGCTAACTCCCCCGTAACGTGAAGATATTTAACATACATCTCAGATAACTAAACCATTTTATCCTTATGACCTAGTTCGCCAGAAGACTTCCAGTAAGATTATTAATCTTTTCTAAAATTAAGGGATTTTGTAATGATCTCCCTGTATAACCCTATAATGAATGTTTCTAACGGATAAGATGTTCACTGTGACAGTGTGGACAGGATGAAATGGAGGAGTTGCTTTAATACATGAACCGAGATCATCTAATAAATTATTATTGAGCTAATTAATGAGATGAAGCTTTATGTTACAGGAATTGAGAGAGAGTTTCTTTGATCTGTATGACTGTTTACTTGTTCATCTTATCTCTGTGCTGAAAATTTCTCTTAATTATAATGGGTTTCTATCAATAATGTTTGCTAACATAAGTGGGGGGATCCGCATCAATAACATCTTCTTTTTCATTTAATAACGATAAGTTTAAGATGCTATATCATTATACCCAAAGTAAATTCAGGATCTTTCCTCTCTAAAAGCAAATCTATTTTGGGCATTAATTCTTGACGAGGAGGGTGCCCTTCTCTTATCATAATGAGATTTTGTCTTATCCTGTGCAAATAGCTATAATTCTATGAATATAGATGTGCTAAAAAGGAAGTAATATGTAATGATTCGGGACAAAACAAATATACTTAATTTTTTTAAAATTAAATAGTTATATTAAAACATACTATTAGATAGTAGCTGTAAATTACAGCAGAGATAATAACCAATTCTATTTATTTTTAGTAAGGAGGGATTAGTTTTCTTTTTAATTAAAGGGCAATTTAACTTTTAACCATTAAGTAATTGAAATCTAATTTTTAGAATAGACCTTTGACCTATTTTTACATCAGTATTTTCTTTAATTAAACGCTCACATCTCTGCCACCTTAACACTACAGTATTAATACCAATATGAAGGATTATTTCAACATCTTCTTTTGCTTATATATAAAAAGAATGATTGGTATCAAATTTTTTATAATATTACTGAGACAGAGGTGTGCCGCTAATACCCAATTTTATTAAAGAAGTAAATTTATCATTAAACTCAACTGCCTGCGGGGGTCCCCCCTTCTACTCCCTTTACACTCCATAAAAGCTTATTTTAGTTTACTACTTAAGTTACTGCTGACTATTAATTATCTGTTCTGAACGATACTTGATGGTGCAGCAACTTCTCTTGCAGTAATCTTCTTCATCGCTTCTGCAATTATTTCTGCTCGCGTTCCAACAATAATTTGCACATTATTTTTATTTAAACGAATAATGCCTGATGCACCTAATTTCTTTATCAAGTCATCATTAATAATATTAATGTCTTTTAGACCTAAGCGTAAACGAGTAATACAAGCATCGATTGCTGTTAAATTATCTGTTCCACCCACTGCAGTAAGATATTGATATGCTTCATGAGTAATATTTTCTTTATCACTACTGGTGATATTTTTATCGTAATCATCTACGGATTGACAGTTATTAATTATTTCACGACCTGGTGTCATTAAATTGAACTTATTAATCACAAAACGAAATATGATGTAGTATAAACAAAAGAAAATTAGCCCAAGGAAAATTAACATATACCAATTAACTGCTAATGGGTTATGGCTCTGCAGCAACATATCAACTAAACCAGCACTAAAACCAAAACCTGAGATCCAGTGCATTGCAGCCGCAATATAAACAGAAAATCCAGTTAAAAGAGCATGAATGACATAAAGAAGGGGTGCCACAAACATGAATGAAAATTCAAGCGGTTCAGTGATGCCAGTAAAAAAAGCAGAAAAAGCACCTGCCATCATGATACCAGCAACTTTTTCTTTATTTTCATGACGAGCAGAATGATAAATTGCCAATGCCGCAGCAGGTAAACCAAACATCATGATGGGGAAAAATCCAGCTTGATAACGCCCAGTAATACCTTTTTCGGCTAGACCTGAATCCAATGATTTAGCACCAGCCAAAAAGTTAGGAATATCATTAATACCCGCTACATCAAACCAAAATACTGAATTTAATGCATGATGTAATCCAACCGAAATCAATAGACGATTAAAAAAAGCATAAATACCAGCGCCTAATGAACCTAAATCTTTAATATTTTCACCAAACAGTACTAATGCATTATAGATAAATGGCCAAATATACATCAGAACAAAAGATAATAGAATCATTAAAAATGATGTCAATATAGGTACTAAGCGTCGGCCGTTAAAGAACGAGAATGCTTTCGGTAATTCGACACTACTATAGCGATTATAAAGTTCAGCAGCCAACACACCAACCAATATCCCAACAAACTGATTATTAATTTTACCAAATGCTGCAGGAACTTGCTCGATAGCAACAGCCATGATCATCGAATAAGCTGCTGGTGAACATAGGGTTGTTACTACTAAAAAACCTACAAAACCAGTTAATGCCGCAGAACCATCTTTATCTTTTGATAAACCATATGCGAGGCCAATTGCAAATAATATTGACATATTATCTATAATTGCCGAACCTGATTTAATTAATAAAGCGGAAATAGTGCTATTAGCTCCCCAGCCATTAGGATCGATCCAATAACCAATTCCCATTAAAATTGCAGCGGCGGGCAGCACAGCAACAGGCACCATCAAAGCACGACCTATTCGCTGTAAATAACTTAACAGATTCACTATATTTCTCCTTCCTTGAATAACCTCATTGCTGAGATCTTAATTGTTAAATATTACATATATTCAATTTTTGAATAAATTATCATTAAGTATTAACTTCCCCTTGAAGATAGTATAGATTATTTTTAATAATTCAAGTTTAACTTTAAATCAATCTTTTATAGATTATAGACTCCAATAAAGGCTATCTACATTAAGACTGATTTTACAGCTAAACATATTCATGCAAAAATAATCTCAAGCTCTTCATTAAAATTAAAATAGCTCTGCAGCCCATCCCTTCCATCCCCCATTAAATCGTTAGACCATATTATTCGTTTGCAGGATGCATCATCAGGCTAAGTCAATATTCTATATTAAGTTCTACAGACAAACAGATGAATTTCTGTTTTCTGGTAATTGAACGTTTTATAGACTAAAAATTCCGCTGTAAATTTTTTGCCATTGTCTGCAAGTATCCGATGGATAGCTATGGAAATGGCTGGGTTAAGATTACGTAAGAAGTCTCAAGCATTAGCCAGGATCTGATTTTTTTAAAGATGGATAGAATCCATCAAGTGTGCAATCTATACCTACAAAAAGATAACGTCGCGAAGGTTTGTTTGACATTTGCGGAAGAAATTTGATTCTATGTACAGATAACCAGACTTCTAGTTTTAAATGCTTTATGCTTCAGCTTTAGGATTTTCCATCTCATTTCACATAAATTACCCGTTGAGCGCTTGCGTAAACAGCGATTCATATCAGATAAAAATACAGCGTTGGGTTCAGAAATTAGTATACGACTGCAACAGATCAGAAAAAAGAAAGAAAACAGTTTTTTCAAGAAAATGAGTATTCTCCATCAGCTGACGATAGAATCGTCAGCAAATGATGGGAAATATGGAGTGTGATCATCAGGCTATGTTTGTAACAGTTATTGGTAGATAATATCCTTTATATTATATAATGAAGGATTTTTGCTATAGAAGTTGCCATAAAAGCAAGCAATCATAATAGATCAAAGAGATTTTTTCTTACTCTTTACCAACATAAATCTGTATCTCATTAGTTTCCTAGATAACAATCTATCGGATAATATCAATTCATGTATTGAAGCAACTCATTTTACTTTATCCTGCCATGTTATTACAGTGAACATCTTATCCATTAGGGAGATTCATAATGGTTACAGCAATATCATTGAAAAATCTTCGATTGCAGAAAAGCAGAAAACATTTAATAATTTTACTAAAAAGTCCTCTTGCAAAACTACATTACAAGGATAAATGATTTAGTTATCTATGATATATGTTGAATAAACTGACTTTACAGGAGTTAGCAAAATAAACAGGGATTCATTTAAAAACAACGTTTATATTGTATCATAGTTTTCTTATTTCAGCGGTGATAGCCAATATAAATGTAGTAAGGGAGTATTATTGAAATCGATGAAACATTTTCCCTGAATCCTTTTAAGAGAAGCATTATATCTAACATTAAAAAGCTAAAGAACGAAAAAAGAAAAGAAAAAGAAAAGAACGATTTACGCTTTTAATTGTTCAAAATTAAGATAATTATGTAAGTAATGAGATTCTTGAAGAGTTTAATTCAGAGTATGCTATCTCTTTTCTATCTGATTATGGATTAAAGAGTTCATCTTTATTGATAGAGGTTAAAGATACGAAACTTTGCTAAATAGCGCATGAATTAGTCATTTTTGTCTAAATAAAGACAAAATAATCAGAAAGTTATTGATAAGTAATTCCACATTTAAAATATAGATATTTATACCAGCCGATTAAAAGATGTTTTAGTAGATTCTAAGGTGTAGTTTTGTTTAAATACAGAATTATCTACCTCGAGAAGATTGCTTTAAAACAATAATAATTAAAATATAACATAGCTATAAATTGCTCTCTGAACAAAGTGACAACCTTTATCAACGTAGCCAAATCATCAAATATCATCTTGTTTTTTCTTTAGTAACAGTAAGTTAAGAGAATACCATAACGTTTTAGCTAAAAAAGACGCAGGTTTATTACTAGCTTGAACCTGAAGAATGGACCTTAATTTAGGTATTATATTTGCCTGATCATGAAGTTTTATTATCGTAATATTTACCTTTAACTATATCTCTCAATAACTATCCTTGCATGAATATCACTGCGCGACGAAAGGGCCTTTAATTGAAATTAAACAATTACCCAATCTAGCAATCTAGTATTAGATAGTAAAATTCTATTGCAGTCTACACTTTGCAGTTTACAGTTTACAGTCTACAGTTTACAGTCTATAAAAAATTAGTTTAAAACTAAACTTAAATTATTTTAAAAATCATATTATTCTTCTGGAATAAGACATTAACAGACAAGCAATTTTAATTATAAAACTCAATTAATAATAAAGAATAGCAGAATGATAGAAAATCATTAAAATATAGCTGATATGAAATAAAATTAAATGAGGTAAAATAATGAGGCTTATTCCTCTAACAACAGCAAAAGATGTCGGTCTTTTTTCCGCCAATTACATTGCAAATAAAATTAATCAATTTAATCCAACGGCTTCAGATCCATTCTTATTAGGACTACCAACAGGTGGAACATCATTAGCTACCTATCGTGAGCTAATTAATCTCTTTAAAGCAGGGAAAATTAGCTTTAAACATGTCGTTAGTTTTAATATGGATGAATATGTCGGCATTCCTAAAAATCATCCACAAAGCTATCATACTTTCATGTATGATAATTTTTTTAATCATATTGATATTACGAAAAACAATATTAATTTACTTGATGGTAATGCAAAAGATATCGATGCTGAATGTAAACGTTACGAAGATAAAATTAAGTTTTATGGTAAAATACATTTATTTATAGGAGGAGTTGGTAGTGATGGCCATATTGCCTTCAACGAACCTGCTTCATCTCTTTCTTCTCGTACTAGGATCAAAACGTTAACACCAGAAACTCGACGGGCAAATTCTCGTTTTTTTGATGATAATATTGATCGAGTACCTAAATATGCTGTTACTGTTGGCGTAGGAACCCTACTCGATGCGGAAGAAATTTTAGTTCTGGCAACCGGTACAAATAAAACATTAGCTGTTGAAGCTGCGGTAGAAGGCTCTATTAATCATATGTGGACAATTAGCTGTCTACAAATGCATGAAAAATCAGCTTTAGTTTGTGATGAATCAGCAACTCTTGAGCTAAAAGTAAAGACCTTAAAATATTTTTGTCA
>JBQMRR010000059.1:0-271 GCA_052174495.1 Arsenophonus sp. NC-TX2-MAG3 | reverse complement strand
ACTGGCAATAACGGCTGGAGGGATTGGCGACATGCTGATCACATGTCCCACGATCATAGATCGCTCCTCGTACTGTCTTGTAGGCAGCAGTCGGTCAGTCGGAACAGGTCTTGGGCCTAATCCCTGAAGTGAAGATGAAGATGATGATGACATTATATTTAATGATATTATTATGACTTAATGATCATATTATTATCGCAATTATGGTGATTTGAACTGCTCGGTTAATAGCAACAATATCTAACCAACCTGTACGACGACAGGTCGTTTC
>JBQMRR010000058.1:0-26464 GCA_052174495.1 Arsenophonus sp. NC-TX2-MAG3 | reverse complement strand
ATAAATTAACTTTTTCACCACGTGAGGGTTTTGTTGATGCATGGGCACAAGCAGGTACAACCCGTTCTTTATTGAACGCAATGGTTATTGGTGTCACCGAAGGCTTCACTAAGAAACTTCTTCTTGTTGGTGTCGGTTATCGTGCAGTTATTACAGGTAATACTGTAAGTATGTCATTAGGTTTCTCTCATCTGATAGAACATGAGCTGCCAGCAAGTATTACTGTAAAATGTCCTTCACAGACTGAAATCATATTGGAAGGTGCAGATAAGCAAGAAATTGGTCAAGTTGCAGCAGAATTGCGATCTTATCGTCGTCCTGAACCTTATAAAGGTAAAGGTGTTCGTTATTCTGATGAAATCATGCGCACAAAAGAGACTAAGAAAAAGTAAAATAAAATATGGATAAGAAAATAGCTCGTATTCGTCGTGCGAGCCGTGCACGACATAAACACCATGAACTTGGAGTAACTCGCTTGGTGGTACACCGTAGCCACCGTCATATTTATGCGCAGGTTATTGCATTAAAGGGTTCTAAAACTTTGGTGGTTGCTTCTACTATAGAAAAAGTAATTAATGAGCAATTAAAATATACAGGAAATAAAGAAGCTGCAGCAGTAGTTGGTAAATTTATTGCTGAGCGCGCGTTGGGAAAAGGCATCAAAGAAGTTGCTTTTGACCGTTCTGGTTTTCAATATCATGGTCGAGTTCAAGCACTAGCAGATGCTGCCCGTCAAGCTGGTCTTCAGTTCTAAGGTGGAGGTGTAAGATGGCTCATATCGAAAAGCAAGCTGGCGAACTGCAGGAAAAGCTCATCGCAGTAAATCGTGTAGCAAAAACCGTTAAAGGTGGCCGTATTTTTAGTTTTACAGCACTAACTGTCGTTGGTAACGGTAATGGTCGTATTGGTTTTGGCTACGGTAAAGCACGCGAAGTTCCGGCAGCAATCCAGAAAGCGATGGAAAAAGCCCGTCGCAATATGAAAAACATCGCTCTCAATAATGGTACTTTATATCATCCTATAAAGGGTACTCACACAGGTTCTTGTGTATTTATGCAACCAGCTTATGAAGGTACAGGTATTATCGCAGGTGGTGCAATGCGTGCTCTGTTGGAAGTAGCGGGTATTCATAATGTACTGGCTAAAACCTATGGATCTACGAATCCAATTAATGTTGTTCGTGCTACTTTAGATGCTTTAGATGGTATGAAATCTCCAGAAATGGTTGCAGCTAAGCGTGGTAAATCTATCCAAGAAATTCTGAGATAATGTACTCTTATGGTTAAGATTATTAAAATTACACAATTACGCAGTTCTATAGGTCGTTTACCAAAACATAAGGCAACTTTGATCGGTTTAGGTCTGCGTCGTATCGGTTATACTGTAGAACATGAAGATACACCAGCGATCCGCGGCATGATCAATTTGATATTCTACATGGTTAAAGTTGAGGAATAACAAATGCGGTTAAATACTCTATCTCCAGCTAAAGGTGCTAAAAATATACCTAAACGCGTAGGTCGCGGTATTGGTTCCGGTTTAGGTAAAACCGGCGGACGTGGTCACAAAGGTCAGAAATCTCGTTCTGGCGGTGGCATTCGTCGTGGTTTTGAAGGCGGTCAAAATCCTCTATATCGTCGTTTACCAAAATTTGGTTTTAATTCACGTAAAACAATTATTACTGCAGAAGTTCGTTTATCAGACTTTGCTAAAGTTAAAGGTGATGTCATTGACCTGAATACGCTAAAAGCTGCTAATATAATTGGCATTAAAATAGAATATGTGAAAGTTATTCTTTCTGGTGAAGTTAATCGTCCAGTAACTGTACGTGGTTTTCGTATAACAAAAGGTGCACGAACTGCAATTGAAGCAGCTGGTGGTAAAATTGAGGAATAAGTTGATAGATGGTGAAACAATCGGGTTTAGATTTTCAAAGTGCTAAAGGTAGTATAGGTGAACTTAAACACAGGCTTTTATTTGTTATTGGAGCGTTGATTGTTTTCCGTATTGGTTCCTTTATTCCTATTCCTGGAATAGATGCTGCTGTCCTTGCTAAATTACTTGAACAGCAAAGAGGCACTATCATTGAAATGTTTAATATGTTTTCTGGTGGTGCGCTTAGCCGTGCTTCTATCTTTGCATTGGGAATTATGCCTTATATTTCGTCATCGATTATTGTTCAATTACTGACTGTAATTAATCCATGCCTAGCAGAAATCAAGAAAGAAGGAGAAGCCGGTCGTCGTAAAATTAGTCAATATACGCGTTATGGTACTTTGGTATTATCGATATTTCAATCTATTGGAATTGCAATAGGTTTACCTAATATGGCAAGAATGCAGGGATTAATTATCAATCCTGGTTTTCCATTTTATTTCACAGCTGTTGTTAGTCTAGTAACAGGAACAATATTTTTGATGTGGTTAGGTGAGCAAATTACTGAAAGAGGTATTGGGAATGGTATTTCTATAATCATCTTTGCAGGTATAGTTGCGGGGCTTCCGCCAGCTATTGGTCATACTATTGAACAAGCACGGCAAGGCGATTTGCACTTTTTTCTGTTATTGTTGATTGCAGTTTTAGTATTTGCTGTGACTTATTTTGTTGTTTTTATGGAACGTGGTCAACGTCGCATAGTCGTTAACTATGCGAAACGTCAGCAAGGTCGCCGCATTTTTGCTGCGCAAAGTACACATTTACCATTAAAAGTAAATATGGCAGGTGTTATTCCTGCAATTTTTGCTTCCAGTATTATACTGTTTCCTGCTACAATGGCTTCCTGGTTTGGTGATGTAACAGGAATAGGTTGGAGTTGGTTGACAGTTATTTCAATGTATTTGCAGCCAGGACAACCACTTTATGTATTACTTTATGCATCTGCAATCATTTTTTTCTGTTTCTTGTATACGGCATTAGTTTTTAATCCAAGAGAGACAGCAGATAACTTAAAAAAGTCTGGCGCATTTGTACCAGGAATTCGTCCGGGAGAGCAAACAGCCAAATATATTGATAAAGTAATGACGCGCCTAACATTAATAGGCGCGTTGTACATTACTTTTATTTGCTTAATTCCTGAGTTTATGCGCGATGCAATGAACGTTCCATTTTATTTTGGTGGTACTTCACTTCTTATAGTCGTTGTCGTTATTATGGATTTTATGGCTCAAGTGCAAACTCTTATGATTTCAAGTCAATATGAGTCTGCATTGAAAAAAGCAAATCTTAAAGGAAAATAATTGTTTTTAAATTAAAATACTTTGTAAGTTACTGAGAGTAAAAATGAAAGTTGGTGCTTCAATTAAGAGATTATGTCGTAATTGTAAAATTATTAAACGTGATGGTATTATTCGTGTGATTTGCAGCATTGAACCAAGACATAAACAGCGTCAAGGTTAAAAATATTTTTTCTTGTAAAGTTGAGTTGCGCTAGCTAGCTCTTTTGGAAGATAAACTTTTTTAGAAGAAAAAACTGTTTAACTATTTTGAAACGGGCTTTCAAAATAATTATAGAGTATTTACTTTAGGAGTGCATAAGTGGCCCGTATAGCAGGCATTAACATTCCTGATCATACACATACCGTGATTGGTTTAACATCAATTTACGGGATTGGCAAAACCCGTTCACAGTTAATCTGTGAAGCAACTGGTATTGTTAAATATATTAAGATCAGTGAACTGTCTGAAGAGCAAATTGATAAGTTACGTGACGAAGTTGCTAAATATATTGTTGAAGGTGAGTTGCGTCGTGCAGTTACCTTAAGCATTAAGCGTTTAATGGATATTGGTTGCTATCGTGGTTTACGTCATCGCCGTGGTCTTCCTGTGCGTGGTCAGCGCACTAAGACTAACGCGCGTACTCGCAAGGGACCGCGTAAGCCGATCAAAAAATAAGTCGGGGTAATTAAATAATGATAAAGGCATCTATTCGTGCACGTAAACATGTAAAGAAACAGATTTCAGACGGTGTGGCTCATATCCATGCTTCCTTTAATAACACAATTGTTACGATAACTGATCGTCAAGGTAATGCATTGGGTTGGGCAACTGCAGGTGGTTCTGGTTTTCGTGGTTCTCGTAAGTCTACTCCGTTTGCAGCTCAAGTTGCAGCAGAACGTTGTGCTGAGGCAGTAAAAGAGTACGGAGTTAAAAACTTAGAAATTATGGTTAAAGGACCTGGTCCGGGTCGTGAGTCAGCTATTCGTGCATTAAATGTGATTGGTTTCCGTATTACTAACATTACTGATGTGACTCCGATTCCTCATAACGGTTGTCGTCCACCGAAGAAACGTCGTGTTTAATTATTTTGCGTTTTTAAGATTATTGGAGAAAGAAAATGGCTAGATATTTGGGTCCTAAGCTTAAGCTTAGCCGTCGCGAATCTATAGATCTTTTTCTTAAGTCTGGAGTTCGTTCGATTGACACCAAGTGTAAATTAGAACAGGCACCAGGACAGCATGGTGCACGTAAATTGCGTTTATCTGATTATGGTGTTCAGTTACGTGAGAAACAAAAAATTCGTCGTATTTACGGTGTTCTAGAATGTCAATTTCGTAACTATTATAAAGAAGCAACACGATTAAAAGGTAATACAGGCGAAAATTTATTAAATTTGCTTGAAGGTCGTTTAGATAATACTGTTTATCGTATGGGCTTTGGCGCAACACGTGCAGAAGCACGTCAAATGGTTAGTCATAAAGCTATCATGGTAAATAGTCATGTCGTTAATATTGCTTCTTATCAGGTTTCTCAGAATGACGTTATTAGCGTTTGTAAAAAAGCAAAAAAACAGTCTCGTATTAAGGCTGCTTTAGAGCTTGTTGAGCAGCGTGAGAAGCCAAATTGGCTGGAAGTTGATCCGGTTAAGATGGAAGGGGTGTTTAAATATATTCCTGAACGTACTGATCTATCTCCTGATATTAACGAGCACCTGATTGTTGAGCTTTACTCTAAGTAAAGCTTAGTACAAAAGAGGGAACACTTATGAAGGGTTCTGTGACAGAGTTTCTTAAACCGCGCCTGATTGATATCGAACAAATTAGTTCAACGCACGCCAAGATAACCCTTGAACCTTTAGAACGTGGATTTGGCCATACTCTTGGTAACGCACTACGTCGTATTTTGCTCTCATCTACGCCTGGTTGTGCTGTGACTGAGGTTAAAATTGATGGTGTACTTCATGAGTACAGTACTAAAGAAGGTGTGCAAGAAGATATTTTGGAGATTCTTCTTAATCTAAAAGGGCTTGCAGTAAAAGTTCACGATAAAGATGAAGTTATTCTGACCTTGACTAAATCTGGGATTGGTCCTGTAACTGCTAATGATATTACCCATAATGATTATATTGAAATCGTTAAACCAGAATATGTTATCTGTCATCTAACTAATGAGAATGCTGTTATTAATATGCGTATTAAAATACAGCGCGGTCGTGGATATGTACCAGCTTCTACCCGTATTCATTCGGAAGAAGATGAGCGCCAAATAGGTTGTCTATTAGTTGATGCATGCTATAGCCCTGTAGAACGTATAGCCTATAATGTTGAAGCGACACGTGTAGAGCAACGTACTGATTTGGATAAGTTAATTATCGAAATGGAAACTAATGGAACAATCGGTCCAGAAGAGGCGATTCGTCGAGCAGCAACTATATTGGCTGAACAGCTTGAAGCTTTTGTTGATTTACGCGATGTTGCTAAGATTGAAGTTAAAGATGAGAAGCCAGAGTTTGATCCGATATTGCTACGTGCAGTTGATGATCTGGAATTGACTGTCCGCTCTGCTAACTGCTTAAAAGCAGAAACTATCCATTACATAGGTGATTTGGTTCAGCGCACTGAAGTTGAGTTACTTAAAACGCCTAATCTCGGTAAAAAATCACTTACTGAAATTAAGGATGTTTTGGCATCAAGAGGTTTATCACTAGGGATGCGTTTAGAAAATTGGCCTCCAACAAGTATTGCTGATTAATGAGATTACAGGTTAAGGTTTACTGAGAAAGGGTAATGATCATGCGACATCGTAAGAGTGGTCGTCAATTGAATCGTAATAGTAGCCATCGCAAAGCTATGTTTTGTAATATGGCTGGTTCTTTAGTTCGTCATGAGATAATAAAAACAACTTTGCCAAAGGCAAAGGAGTTGCGCCGTATTGTTGAGCCATTGATTAGTCTTGCTAAAACGGATAGTGTAGCTAATCGTCGTCTGGCATTTGCTCGTACTCGTGATAATGAGATCGTAGCAAAATTATTTAATAAACTTGGACCACGTTTTGCGAGCCGTGCAGGTGGTTATACTCGTATTATGAAGTATGGCTTCCGATCAGGTGACAATGCGCCGATGGCTTATATTGAGCTTGTTGATCGTATTCTTGAATCTCAAGAAGAAGTGACTGCAGAATAAATTTATGATTATATAAAAATCGGGATTAATTCCGATTTTTATATATAAATTAACTTCTTTCGTTTTAAAGTTTGCTATTATTATATAATATTTATAGATATAAATAGAGATGGTTATGTATTATATAGGTACATGAACTAAGTTAGTAGATATAGTATTATAGATACTAATTCATTTCTATAAAAACGATAGTTAATCAAATGTTCTGATCCTATAGAACATAGCCATCATCCCCATAGAAAAGCTTTATTAAATTTATATTTTATTTGTTATCCTAAGTAGTTATATTCTATTTTTTAGAGTCGTTGACTATTCGCATTTTCATCCTGCTTATCATTCTTGTCAGAATGATAATGATATGAGAGTTTAGTAAATCTTGGCGCATGATTATTAGGAACTACCTTTTACTCTAATACTTCATAAATCTATTCTCCATCCTTAAATTGGATGAAATTTGCCTACAATACAATAAGATAAAAAAATAAAATCTTTTGCTATTAGTTTCTGCTTTTCCTAAACAGGCGAAAGCAGCTTAGATAGTATATAAAAGGATTATTTATTTGAACTACGCTTCTTCACGTATTGGCTTCGTCACCTCAGACTATTATAAATAGTTGATTTTATCAGATTTTTTATTTTTTTGATACTTAGTGCACTAACGGAAAATCATAGAATGCAAGCAGCTCTTTTCGCTCTTTCTTCAGCTTCTACATCGCTGAATGATATCTGTAAAATTCTTTCCCAAGAAAAATATTAAGAGCTTTATTATCGGTATTATAACTCTCTGGTAACTAGATTTCCCGCGCTCATTCTTAACTTTTAGTATTGCATGCCTTTGAGTAATGAAGGCATGCACATCAGCTATTTTATTTACTCGATAACATTGGTGCTTTGAGCCCGGGAATATTTTTGCCATTGTGTTCTAAAACTAATCTTGCTGTCTTCCGTAGCAAGTTAGGAAATAAAAAGGTTAAGGCACACCGCTTGCGCGGTCATCCAAAAGTTCAGCTCAATTCCTCTTTTAATTTTTCAATAATCATGATTGATTACAATAGCTCTTTATATCCATCCTCAGTACCGACAATATAACTAAAAAGCAAAATACAATCGGTTTGCTTAATAGCATGACATATGCTTTCAGTTAAGAAATAAAGATAACGCTTATAGTTTAAATGATATAAGCACTATTGGCTACGCTTTTTAAGCCATTACTGTTCAATCTCTTAATGCTACTAGTAGAGAAAATCATGCGCTTTTCCATCAAGAATGCCTAATAGTTTTATAAAAATATCTGCTGGAGATATCTAAACATCTACCAGCTATGTGGTAATAACTCTTTGCCGTTTTTGTACGCTTTAGATAAAGTAGTAACGAGATGTTAAAGGATATTTTATTTCTGCTGCGATACACTGGATCTTAATTATTTTAATCTCAACACCCAATACCCGTCTATATTAAGTTTGCTGTAGAAGATAACCGTTACGGTTAAAGCATAGAGTTTTCCGCCGACAATTCAGCGTTTATTACGTTTTCAGTATTCCTTAAAGCTCATCATCAACATAGTAGTACCCATAAGCTTCTTAGTAGCATTATGGATGCGTTTATGCAAGAGATCACTGTAATATCTGGTTTCGTAAATACTTATAGAGTAGGCTTTTCATGGCATATCATCTCTCTGTTGTTGAAATTATTCACGAAATCAATTAGCAGGATTATGCCCACCCATCTTCGAAACTTTATACACCAGAAATCAACATGATTCGTTTTAAAGAATCTTCTTTAGGCCAGATAATTCGGTAAATAAAACGATCATCCACCATAGAATCTATTTAGTTCATCCTTTTAATTAGTTGATATAATTTTTTATATTTTAAATGTGGAATTACTTACCAATAAATCTTGCTTACCTAATTTTATTAGACGATTGTGACTAATTCCATCTTTGCTAAGAAATATTTCGTACTAATTAACTTTATCTGAACAAAGAATGAACTCTGATCGATAATCGGCTCAAGAAAACGACTAACACACTCTGCATTAAACTCTTCAAGAATATCATAACTCGTACATGACTCTATCAATCTCGAATAATTAATATCGCAATTTATTTTTTCTTTTTATCTCCTCCCCTCCCGCATTTTCTACCTTTTACTATATGAAATATATAACGCTTCCCTTTAAAGGATTTAGAAAAAAAATATTTTCATTGACTTCAACAATACAAATTAGTGCATTTATGTTGTCTGTTAACGCTGATATAAGAAAGAAGTAACATCATTCATTTATCTTTGTGATCTAGTTCAGGAGAGGACTTCTAATTATATTACTAAATGTTTACTGCAATCAAAAATTTTGTAACGATATTTGTGTAACCTTAATTAATGTGTTTTCTTTGCCATTATCGGATAACACCTATCTCTATGAGAACATGAACAAGATAAAGCAGAGTGAATCGCTTCAATTTATGAATTAACATCATTTAACAGGATTGTCGACAAGCCAACTAATGAGATATAGTTTTATGTTACACAGGAAGTAAGAAAAAGTTTCTTTGATTTATATACTGTTTTCTTTTTTATGAGAACCACTATAGCGAAAATTCTTTATACAGTATAAGAAATTTCTACTAGTAACCTTTACTGACATAGACAAAATAAACAGGTAAGGTGACTAATACATGTCTACGTAGAAGTATTCTTGAAAAAAGATTAGCGTTAGTATTACTTATCGTGCATCTGATGTGTTAAAAATGACGATTTCTGATATTTTCAGCATAACTACCTAATCCCGTCGCAACTAGAGTATTTATAATAAAAATATTGGAAAATGTTGACTTATAGGGAGGTTATTGCATTTCAGTGTCGTGTAGATAGCATCATAATGGCCTGTTTACTACAATATGAGATCATCGCCGTATTCGTTCACAAAAAGGCACGATTAATTTTTAATATCGCCTCTTGACAGTGGCGATACGCCTGTGTTATTCGCAGTAAGATTTTAAGAAGGTAATCAACTACAATTACCTCGAGACGATATCTGTACAATTGGGTAAGTATGTAGTAAAAGTTACAGAGAAAATAGTTCTGATGATCGTCTTTCTATTAATGCATGATTAACATGATTAGAGATAAGAAGCATGATTAACATGATTAGAGATAAGAACTAGTTAAATTGCTAGTATTGGATAGAAATAATGAAGTCAATTAGTTTAATGAATAAAGTCATTACGATGTATTTAACAATTTTGATAGCGGATTAAGCTTGTGAGTAATCGCACGGCGGTTTTACCTACCCTGTGATATATCTAAGAATTTTAAAATATGCGACGTACTGGGAACATAATTAATAAGTCTATTTTCTATTTCAGTCTGCAAAAATATTGATCGTCTTTTCAATCTGTGACTTATTAATGGTTGACGAAGTTGATCAATAGGAATGAGAGTTATCGCCTAATTTCTAATAGTGATGTTGCTTGGGATTATTACTGATGTGAATTTCAGCGAACAACAGAAAAGATGCGTTTAGTTTAGGTAATTAAAAATGAATTATAAATAGACCACTACAGTCGAAATGGAGCGTCTAACTTTTGAGAAGAAAATACCGATGAGTATTTTAATTTCTTGACAGTGTAGGTTTACATAAGCATGATACGCATGCAGTCAATAAAATAATAATAAAGAAAGAGGAGAGTATCATGTACTAATTCACTGTATTTTATAATCAATATCAGCGTCTGCTTGGACAGCAGTACCCTGCTTCTAAAACGGGAAAAAGAAAGTAAATTACTGGAAATAAATATCATCCAGTAGAAGCATTAGACATTATGGATGATTAGTAAAACTCAGAGCTGCTTACTAGGTTTTATAATCTGAATGGGAAAATTTATTGGACCAATTTATATAAGAGTTCGACTGCTAGGTAGCAAAATCTCTTTAAAACGTATCTACTCTAAGGCTGTGGTAACCTGTAATTTTAATCCAGTAATAGGATTACTGAAATAAAATTTTGATAGGTACGATTTATAACAGTGATTTTCAGTAAAATAACCTAATAGCTTTTAAACAGTATGAGGTGACGGAAATGAATAGCATTTTACCTGAGCTATATTAATCAGATCATGAATTGTCAAGAGTGGCTTCTTCTGGGAGCTGAATGTGATAACAAGGTCAGCTATTAGTAAAGGTTAATGATATCAAGGTAGTGCCGCGCTAAAATAGAAATATTAATAATTAAATAATTTGTTAATTGCCAGTATGACTAGTCTAATACTGGAATATATTAATAATATGAATTTAGCAGATCAGCAGTACTTGCAAAACTACTTTCGAAGTTTTTGTGGCTATATTCAATCCTCCGAAGGCACTAATTGAATCTAGTTTCTAGGTTAGCGAGATGGCTCTCCTGGTAGTTAGGTGAGATGAATCTACTGACGGTAGTAAAATTTAAGGACTATTTACAGATAAATAGTAATGAGACGTAATAAAGGATAGGTTGTATGGTAATTAAAGAAGAGGGTGGAGAAGTAGTGATTTTTATGACTTGTGGATTATCATGTTGCTCAACAATAGGAAATTCTCGACATAGTCTAAATGAAACCATCTGTCGTTTACAAGATTCTCTTTCCAATAGCTGATCTTAATCGGTAACCTGTTTATATAGGAAGTGATCAGATACGAGACGTTAGTTTTAATACTAAGGTGAGATGAAATGAAGTTTTAGACAGATACTTTTCATCTTGAGTAAAAGTATTATCGTTTACATTGGACTATGATTGTCAAATAGATTGCTAGGTACAAGAGCATATACCTTATGTGACAAGACTTTACCTTAAAATAGCGCTACTATAATAGTAGTAGTAGGCAGAAGTTACACTGTTGTTAAATAATCGATGCGATGACCTTTTAAGATAAGTTGTGATCGACATGGGTATTATTGCTGATTATGATGGTGCAATCCAGGCAGGTTAAACTAGAAAAATATTTGTTTATATCTTATGGATATAAACAGAAGTCCGAAGAAGGTGCCCCTAATATTTCACCTTAACTTAGGTAAAGAGGAGACGTGATGAGCACACTTAATAGTTTCTGGATATATTAACAAATATTTTTAGCAACAGAGCCTCATAGTGCAAGGTGATAAAGATTGGATTATTTAAAATTGCGATTAGATGAAGTGGTTATCTGGGCTAGCTTAATAAATAGAAAACCGTAGTAAATATGGTAAGAAAGTAGCGTTGGAGATTCTTGCCGCGCCTTTCAGGTAGTAAAATACGCGCGATAACACGGATAAAGCGGTAACAATTTTAATAGATTTCTTAAAAACTATATCCCAGAAACCAAAAAATATTTTAAATATGTTGGTATAAATATTGAAGAATCCTTAATGGAGGAAAAGCGCACGATATTTCGCCTATTCAAAAGGTGAAAATAATCATTTTAATCTATATGGCTCAAAAGAGTTCTGAGAAGATTTGATTAATTTAAATCAGCAGATTGTATTAGGATAATACAATGCGTCATAAGGTATCGTTAGCCCTACAGCAAAACTTTAGATTTAGGGTAAGTTTTGTTTAACTACAAAATCTAGTTGTAATAACCTTTGTCCATCTGATGCTGGCAGAGTATGGAGAGGTGCTGGCAAATTTTTGCAGAAGTTCTACCTATTGCTAAATATAAAAATATTTTAAATCAAATATTTAATAGATGAGAATCTGAATATCATCAATCAAGATTTATCGTTGAGTCTCGGTTAAGCACTAAAATCCGAGATAGGATATTTAATCGCAAATTTATAGTATCTTGCATCCTTTGCATTGGAGCAAATAATGGTTTTGTAAAACAGTTATCTTGATAAAGATTCTTGATAGAAATACATTTTACTGTATGGATGATTTTATACAGAAGTATCCATGAAAAACAAACAGTAATATAGATTAAATAGACTCTTCCCTTCTTTGCTACCAACATAAACCTATTCTCATTCATTAGTTAACTCGGTGATATAATCTGTTGGATGATGTCAATTTATACATTGAAACAACTCATTCCACTTTATCCTGTTAATATTATTAGAATGAATATGTTATTCACTAGGAAGATTTATTATGATTCAGAGATATTGTTATAAAATCCTCATTGCAAGAAAACATTTAATAATTTTACTTGAAGTATGTTACCAAAACTACATCAGAAGGATAAATGCTTTAGTTATCTGCTATGTATGCTGAATAACTTCATTTTATAGAAGTCAGCGAAATAAACAGGCATTAATCTTTAAAACAGCGTTTAGATGGGTTCCTTCGTTTTCTTGCTTCAGCGATGATAAGCAACTTAAATGTACTAAGTGTTATTATTGAAGTTGATGAAATATTTTCTTTGATCCTTTAAAGAGATCATTATATTCCATATAGGAGAGATCATTATATTCCATATAGGAAGGCTCGAAAACATGCAAGAATAGGAAGGTAAAAGGAAAAAGTAATCGCAGTCTTAATTGCTTGAGATTGATAGAATCATATAAGCGATGAAATTCTTGAAGAGCTTGATACAGAATGTGTTATGTATTTTCTTGAGCTAATTTTTAATAAAGAATTCATCCTTTATTGGAATGTAGCTAAATAGTACGAAATTTTTGCTAGCGAGTATAAAATTAATCACCATCCCCTAATAAAATTAGGTAATCAGAGAATTGTTACTAATGAATTCCGCATTTAAAATGTTAATAGTTATTATATATTAGGCGATTAAAAAAATGGCTGAGTAGATTTCATCATATAGTATCGTTTATTTACCGAATTATTTGCTTGGAGAAGATAATTTAAACTTAAAATAATTGAAATATAGATGTAGCTACAAATTTCTTTGCAAAAAAATAATAACCTTTTCTAATTTAGCTATTAGAATCTATTTTTAGCTATTCATCGGTATTACTAAAACGCTGGATGTAATCCAGTTATTTAAGGGTGTACTCTTGCTATTATCTAGTACTTAATTTATCAGGGTTAATGATATTTCTGTTATAGAAGAGTTTATTATGTAATAGTTGGTTATTATGTAGTACTACATTTAATTTGGGGTTAGCGTTCAAGCTAACTCATAGACAGTATTGGATAATTGATAAAGTGTATATGAGGTTTATTCCCAGTAAGAATAAACTGTAACTAGTCTGTCAGCTTATTAAGCTAGACATTTTGCTGCAGCTGTATTTTGTATACTGAATCTTTACTTCTATTAGTCTATCTATTGTCACCGTGAATGAATTTACCTAGTTTATCGATACTGTATGCCGATAAGTACTTTTTAAAAACTCATTTACTCAAGGTAAAATAGCTGTTTACAGTAATATTTGTTGATCTATTTGAACTTATCCTTAAGAGATCCCCTTCTTAAATCTGTTATGTAAAGCTTTTCTCGATGACGGATATTTTAATAGTTTAAATTTCTTGCTAATTTTACCGATGTGGTAGGTCAGATTATTACTAATTTAGTTAACGGAATTAAAAAATCATTCGACTGCTTCTAAAGAGAAGATTATTGAGTTAGTAACAGTATATCTAGCTATTTTTAAGAAAACACTATGATATACTTCACGGCTATTGTCGTCATTGAGAGATATTTTTGTATAAAATGTGGAGTCTCGGTGTTGTGATTAGCGTATTATGTGTGCATTAAAATATGCTAATCGTTGCCCTATAATATTATTAATAGTAGTAACCGCGCTCTTGCCATGCCTTAGGTAAAACTACTATTTACTATAGTAAATCAAGGAAGTGGCTGTAAAGGAAGTCAAGATTACCTTTGTACTACAGATCGTGATGTATATAACTTATTCTAAGTAGCGTTTGTGACACATTAGCTATTATAAAATTTGCATGAGTTGAAAAACTCCCATCTAACTAATATACCAACAATAATAGTTAGACTTTTACTGATGTAGGATGATTCCAGATGAGATTGAAATACAATTACAGATCGGTTTTATCCCCCCGCTCTAGAAATACTCTTTATAGTAAGTTTTTTAAATAGGCGAATTTTGGATCTAAATATCGGATCTGTAGTAAGTGGGTTTCCCAGGCGATAAATATGATGAATAAAGCTTGAACATGCGGTAGTATCAACAATACTATCAACTAATCACGTAATGATAACGACTACAAGCAGCTTATTATGTTTATCCACCATTGCAACTTCTAGTTGCAATGGTGGTTAATACCTGGGGGGAATTTTATTAACAACCGCACTCACGAAACGTAAGCTATTTATTCATACCAATAGTATCGATTAATACTTTGAAGTTGATATTCATCTACATGAATTTCCTGATATTATAGCTGATAGCTGTTTAAGCCACTTACTATCTCCACGACATTGAACAGAAAAGCTGCCAAGAATAATAACTTGGAGAATCGGAATCAGTGTAGCGTTTGTTACGGTAATCAGCATTGATAACAGAATAAGAATGTAGTGCACTATTATGGTGTAGTGCACACCTATCTTGCTTTATAAATGTTCATGATCTTTGTACTATTTTCGCATTTTGCGATATATTAAATTTTAATAATTTATATAGATGATTCGGAAATTTTCTAGAAAGAGTAAACTAGATAAAACAGGAAACAATATATAAATTTACATTTTATATCACCTACTCATCCAAATTACTTCATGATCTTCTTCTTGAAATTAATAATAACAGATTGACTAAATTTTTTATAACATCTCAAATAGGCTATTACAGTAATATGTTCAATTCTTAATTCCCAATTTTGATACGCAAATTATTTGCCTCTAGTCAAAATTATTTTAAATTTTGAAAAACACACAGCCTAGGTAAAGACGATAATGCTAGATGCATAGTATTAAGGGCTAATTAATGAAAATATAATTTTAATGAGCTCATTACCTATAAGGAAATAAGAATAATTCCGATCTCCTTCATCTCCTAGAACAAATATAAAGATAACTATAGCAAATAGAGATTAAGAAATTCAGATAGGATGACAATTTCTATTTCTATTGCAGAGAAAAACTTAGAGGTAATTTATAAAGATAAATATGCACTAACTAAACTATTTTTCGATATTAATGACGATTTTAATAATTTCTCTTGAAAGGTAAGGTAAAAGTATTAATTCATAGACCCATCTATTTATTTATCAAATACTTAACTGCGCACTTGTATTATAAGTTTTTCTGCTGTACTGGTGCGCCTCTTTTAAATGTCTTTAGCGCTATTTTTCTTCTAGAGCTGTAAATTAAAAGCTTGGATTTCATATGACTTCAAAGATACCGAGCACTATTAGTATAACAAGTTCATATTTTATCTGACTGCAAATAACAATATATGACTTTTTACTATCCCTTATCTTCCTTAGTCTTTTCAACAATGATTATTCGCTACTCAATACTCAGTCTCTAGCTGTCAACACAGGCTATGATAAAGTAATCACGAAAATAGAATATCAAAATTAGTATCTTTTGTGTCTTGCATATTTATAGTTGATAACTTAATTAAGATCTGCATATTTATAAATAGATTTCTAAGAAATCTAGCGATGCTCTGTTATTCAGCCTTTTTCGTTATAACTATGACCTTATGAATTCTAGTTTATCTTCCTGCTCTATTGGTGTATCTATCTAAAGAAGTAGTAGCAGCGCGCACACTTTGAAGGTATAGTACAGAAGTTACTATAAAGTATAAACCTCGCTAAAAACGAAAGATTAGTATCACATAGGATAAAAAATATCTCCGGCATTACATTAAACGCTCTATTGTATCTAGTTTAAAACTACAACATTACTTATTTGGAGTGTGGTTGTATATCATTACTATTACCAGCGGACTAAACAGTTACCAGTAGCGGATACTGATATAAAAAAGATAATCTGATCTGGCGTTATATTAATTATGTTCCAGCGAGGAATTTTTTAAGATGGTGAGTTACTATAGTTTTTTGTGTAATATTAAGAAAGGCATATTGTTATCGAAGGTGTATAAAATAGACTGGAGTAACCGGCTTATAAAAATTAGAAAAACCGGAATTATCTCTTCTGATGAAAGAATTCTTGTGTACAGATTTACATAAATGCATTCTGTGTATCTATAGATTATTTTTATTAAAATTTAGCTCGGCAATCAGGGGTAGCAGAATTCTTATTAGAAATAATACATAAAATAAAAAACGATAGCTATTAAGTTAAATATATGTTTAATATCTATAAAATTATAGTATGAAGTTAAAGAAATATACACTTCTATAAAATTTTACTTATCCTGGAATCAGTAAACTATTTCTATTCCTACTAGAAATAGAAATAGCTTTTTATTGCGCTTAAATAACAATTAATAATTTTTAATTATGAACTATACAAACTTATATTGGTGATGTTGAGATCAAAATGACTAAGATTATGGATATATGGGGCAGTAGGAAATAGAATATATTTAAACAATTTTTTACTTCCGCCTTATCCGAATAGTACAAAATAGTGAAGAGTTAATATTATGCCTCTATCTGCGAGCTTATAGATACTGGTAATTTTCACGAAGACTCTGCTTTGTTAGCGCTTCTTGGTGAAAACACATGATCTTTTTATCAGTACTATCAGTAAATTAAAAACAACAATGGCTTAAAGAATATCGTCAAGGATAGTTGTGTTATTTAAGTGATATGCCTATCTTTATTTCTAGGTCGATGGCATATAATGCCACTGTCAGGAAAGCTGATTGCCTTTGCCTGCTGCTTCATATTAGTGGTACTAAATAGATAGTAAAGAGATTATTTCAGTCGAAGATCCTTATTAAGAGTTAAAAATAAATTTGGTCTAACTTTTAATTGCTTGTTAGCGTAAAGTTTAACCGTATTTCCTAGACTTAGGACGGGAGCTCGGTGCTTGGTTTTTTTGAAATGCAATGGAAAAGATATTTCTTGCATACGTAGCACCAATATCGTTAGATGCAAAATAGCTCATGTGCTAGCTTTACTTCCGAAAGAAATACAATCAAAAATTAAAACTTAAGATGCGGAGATTTGGTTAGCAGAGAGAGTTGGGATGTCTATAATAAACTTATTGATATTTTGTTTAGAAGGCTTTCACCGAATATTCTGCAGCGATGAAGATTTTCGAAATAATCAAAAAAACGGCTGGATATCTCCTATGCCTTCCCGTTAGTGCACTGTGCATCATAAGAATGCCAGAATTCAATTGAATTAGCTTTTTCGTGACTAGTGTAAGGCTACGAAACCGATGTCGAACTACATTGGTTCGAGGAAAATAACCCTCTTTTAGTATAATTAAACTGATTTATTCTGCTAAAAAATTGAAACTGGAATTGGACTAAGGATATTTAGCCTTGATTCTGCTGGTAAACAACATTTAATTTAAGTATGCAAAATAGATTTATAAGTCTTCATGTGCGGGAAGGTTGTTATGATTATTTTACATTAGATTTATTAATAATTCTCTATTCTGTTATGTTATATATTTTTATGTAAAAATATTTTAATAAAACTTATTAATAGATAATCATTTATCTTTTATGTAGCTATATTATCTTAATTTATTTACGTATAAGTAGAATTGTTTTACTTTAAGACGAACCCTAATTCAGCGAGAAATAATGATGACAAATAAAAATTATAACTATTATCAGACAAAATTTATTATAAGTGCGCCTAATATTCACCATTTACTAAACGATCATGGTATAGAAATTGCTTTTGCTGGACGTTCTAACGCTGGTAAATCCAGCACATTAAATGCACTTACACAACAAAAAAATCTAGCCCGAATCAGTAAAACACCTGGCAGAACACAGTTAATCAATTTATTCGAAGTTGTAGATGGTATTAGGTTAGTTGATTTACCTGGCTACGGTTATGTAGAAGCTCCAAAATCAGTTAAACTCCAATGTCAACAAACATTAAGTGAATATTTACAAAAAAGAAAATGTTTAAAAGGGTTAATAATATTAATGGATATTCGTCATCCATTAAAAAATGTAGATATACAAATAATTGAATGGGCTGCAGTAATGAATATCCCGATATTAGTATTGCTATCTAAAGCAGATAAATTAGTATCTAATAAACAAAAAATTCAAGCTATAGCAGTGCGTGATAGACTAAAAATAGTGGCTAGTAACATACAAGTTGAGATTTTTTCTTCATTAAAAAAAATAGGTATCGATAAATTACAATTTAAATTAAATGAATGGTTTAACAAATATTATTCTGAATATGATTATTCTATCTAATGAATAATTATAGATATTTATTTATCATTGCTCTAATATTTTTTAAATGTTTAGTTCAGAATCATTATATAGAAATCCTCGTCGTATAGCACTATTGATGCTAAGATGACTACTGATAGATATAGTTAAAGGGAGAATATCATAATAATGACTTTTTATCATCAGACAACTGCAACGCCTAAAATTAGAAGTGTTTTTTCAAAGCAGCAAATAGCAGCCTAGATTTTACTTTGAAGAAGCATTATGGTTATTTTCTAACTTTATCTTTACTAAAGAATAAGATGAACTAATGTTGATGATTGTAGCTATATCTCAATATATTGCCGAGGATGCTGTGATTAGTTCAAAATTTGTAGTTATTTTCCTGTGAAAAAATTTTCTTCCTCTTGATGGATTTTCTGGAAGTCGCATGTGAATTTCTTAACTCTGTATTGATCTCTATCTAGATTTAATTATTGTCTATCAGACAATGAGAGAAGAAATTTTGGTGAAATAGGCCAGAAATAGATTATGAAGCTGAAGCATAAAGCATTTAAAAGCTACGCACCTGATTATCTCAAGGTAGATATAAAATATCTTTCATAAATGCAAAATAAAACTTCATAATATATCTTTTTGTAGGGATAGAGTGCGTCACTCGATAGATTTTTATCTATCTTTATAATGCTAAAATTGCGCTAAATACTCGATTCTTATTATCTGTTTTTAACCAAACATTTTTCCATGGATATCCATCTCTAGTATATTTTCAGAAAATGGCAAAATTTATAGATAGATTTTTTAGTTTTCAAAATATTTAGCTACCAGAAAAATAGAATTTGTCAGTTTTATTTATATATAGAAAACTTGCTATAGAACACTAACTAGCTCACCTAAGTATTCTCAAACGAATGGTATGGTTAAGAGATTTAATGATAATATATGGAAAAAGCTGTGAAGCTATTCATTTCAATTTCATTTAAAAGATTTAGATTGCTGCATCAATATATTTGGCTTTACAATCAGAAATACCTTAATCAGTATTGAGTAGTAAATTTCTATTAAAATCTATAAATATTGGTTAAAAGTTAAATTTAAATTATTTAAAAACCATACTCTCGTATGAGACGAGAGAACTATTAATTATTTTGATGATGAAAAGATTATGGCTCAAATTATAGAAAACCCATTTATCCTAGTTGATGCCTCCTTTTATCTTTACCGTGCATATCATGCTTTCCCATCATTAACTAATAGTGCAGGGGAGCCAACTGGTGCTATGTATGGTGTTGTTAATATGCTGCGTAGTTTAATTATGCAATATCATCCCAGTCATATTGCAATAGTATTTGATGCTAAAGGGAAAACTTTTCGTAATGAATTATTCGACCAATATAAATCTCAACGGCCACCAATGCCTGATGATTTGCGCGAACAGATAGTGCCGCTACATGAAATTCTTACTGCTATGGGGCTTCCTCTATTGGTTGTTTCTGGTGTAGAAGCTGATGATGTAATAGGAACATTAGCTTTACAGGCTAGTAAGAAAGGTTTGCCTGTACTGATTAGTACAGGAGATAAAGACATGACTCAATTAGTGACCTCTGATATAACACTTATTAATACCATGACAAATACTGTTTTAGGGCCAACAGAAGTTATTAATAAATATGGTGTATCACCTGAGTTAATGATTGATTTTCTCGCCTTAATGGGGGACTCATCCGATAATATTCCAGGTGTACCAGGTGTAGGAAAAAAAATAGCATTAGCTTTATTGCAAGAAATTGGTGATCTTGTTACGATTTATAATAATTTATCTATAATTTCTTCATTAGAATTTCGTGGATCGAAAACATTAGCAGCAAAAATGATACAACATAAAGACATTGCTTTTTTATCTTATAAGTTAGCTACAATTAAGACTAATATTGATTTAACAATAGATTATGATGCATTGCTTATGCAGGGGCCTGATATTGAAAAATTACACTCGCTTTTTAGTCGTTATGAATTTAAGCGTTGGTTAGCTGATATACAAAATAGTGTTTGGCTAACAAAAAAAACTATTAAATCTCCGATGACTATCTCTATTAATAATAGCGATATTTTTTTGGCTGAAGATTCCGTAAATGCACTTTCAAGAGAAAATTATCAAAAGATAATGACTAAAGCTGATTTGCTGCAATGGGTTGAAAAATTGCAATCAGCAAAGCGTTTTGCCTTTGATACTGAAACTGACAGTATTAATATGGCATCGGCCCATCTAGTTGGGCTTTCTTTTGCCATTGAGGAGGGCAAAGCTGTTTATCTTCCGCTTGGGCATGATTATATTGATGCACCACAACAATTGCCATTAAATCAGGTTTTATCTGTGATAAAACCAGTTTTAATTAACAAAAATATTCAAAAAATTGGCCAGAATTTAAAATTTGATTACGGAGTAATGGCAAATTATGATATTGAATTAAAAAATATGGCTTTTGATACAATGCTGGAATCTTATATATTAAATAGTATTGCTGGCCTTGGTCGTCATGATATGGATAGTTTGGTACAAAGATATTTCAATCATAAAACTATAACCTATGAACAGATTGCCGGTAAAGGAAAAAATCAGTTAACGTTCAATCAAATTCCACTTGAGGAAGCGTCAAGTTATGCAGCTGAAGATGCATGCATCACGTTATTATTACATGAAACACTTTGGCCAAAACTTAAGGCAGAACCTAAATTAAAAGAAATTTTTCAACAGATAGAGATGCCGCTAGTTCCGGTATTAGCTCGTATGGAACAAGTTGGAGTGCTTATTGATGCAAGTAAGCTGGCTAAGCAATCTCAAGAGATAGGAAATCGATTAATAGAAATTGAAAAAGAAGCTTATGCTATCACTAAGGAAGAATTTAATTTAGCATCAACTAAACAGTTACAATATATTTTGTTTGAAAAACTTCAGCTGCCAGTAATAAAGAAAACTCCTAGCGGGACTCCTTCCACTAACGATAAGGTTCTAGAGAAGTTGGCATTTACTCATGAGCTGCCAAAAATTATTTTACAACATCGTAGCTTGTTAAAATTGAAATCAACTTACACCGATAAACTACCAATGATGATCTATTCAAAAACGAAACGAGTACATACTTGCTATCACCAAGCAGTAACAGCAACTGGCAGACTTTCTTCCCGTAATCCTAATTTGCAAAATATTCCAGTTAGGACTTACGAAGGGCGAAGGATTCGTCAAGCGTTTATCGGTCGTGAAGGTTATAAAATTGTAGCCGCAGATTATTCGCAAATTGAATTGCGTATTATGGCTCATTTTTCGCAGGATAAAGGATTGCTTGATGCTTTTTCAGAAGAGCAAGATATTCATAGAGTAACAGCGGCAGAGGTTTTTGATATATTATTAACCGATGTAAATAGTGAACAGCGTCGTAGTGCAAAAGCAATTAATTTTGGTTTAATTTATGGCATGAGCGCTTTTGGATTATCCTGTAAGTTAGGAATTACTTATAATCAGGCGCAAAATTATATGGATCGTTATTTTAAGCGCTATCCTGGTGTTTTAAGTTATATGGAGCGTACTCGTAATAAAGCTGCGAAACAAGGATATGTTGAAACGCTAGCAGGACGCCGACTTTATTTGCCTGATATTAATTCCCATAATTCAATAAAACGTAAAGCATCTGAACGTGAAGCAATTAACGCACCAATTCAAGGAACAGCCGCAGATATTATAAAGAAAACGATGATCGCATTAGATAGTTGGATTGAAACAGTAAAGCCTGATCTCTATATGTTGATGCAAGTACATGATGAATTAGTCTTTGAAGTAAAAGCGTCTGCAATTGAGCGGTCACAAAAAAAAATTCGTCAGTTAATGGAACAAAGTATGAAACTAACTGTTCAACTAAAAGTTGATATTGGTATTGGTGATAATTGGGATGAAGCACATTAAATAATAAATATTTTGAAAAACTGTTATATTAGTAAAGGTTATTACTTTTCTCGTAGAAAAAAGTATAATCTTTCTTTTAATCTGCTAATACACTCTACATTAAACCTTTAAGAATCTCATCGCTCATATAATTCTATTAATATCTTGAACGATTATTAGTATCGCGATTCGTTCTTTTTTTATCTCCTCCTCTCCCGCATTTTCTACCTTTCCTATGTAGAGTATAATGATCCCTTCAAAGGATTAAGAAAAATATTTTTATCGACTTTAACAATAGCACTTAGTACATTTATATTGGCTTATCTCCCCTAAAGAAAGAAAACAGTGATACTATCTAAACGTTGTTTTTAAATAAATATCGTTTATTTTCTGACTTCCATGAAGTAAAACTATTTAACATACATCGCAAATAATTAAATTATTTATCCTTTTCATCTAGTCCCTTTAGAAGAGTTCTAATAAGATTATTAAATGTTTTCCTGTAATTGAAAATTTTGTAAGAATATTGCTGTAACTCTAATTGGCTATCTTTATGCAGTGGATAATATGTTTACTATGATAGTATGGATAATGATAAAGTAGAATAACTTTCTTCAATGCATAAATCGATATCATCCAACAGATTATCGATAAGTCAATTAATAAGATATAGCTTTATGTTAGTAGGGAGTAAAGAAAGAGTTTCTTTTATCTGCATGACTATTTGCTTTTTATGATAACTATCTAGCTATACTAAAAATTTTACAGGATAAGGGTTTTATATTAAGTAACTTTTACTAAGATGGAAAAGTTGAGTTTATTATATTTTTAATAAAATTAAGTTATGCTGATTTCTAATATATGAAATTTCGAGGATGCTAGTGAATACTGCTGATTCATTTCATTAATGAAATGAATCAGCAGAGAGATGATATACTATAAAAGTTCTATCCTACAGGTATCTACAAAACCAAATATTATCGATGATCCCTTGCATGAACTTATCCGTAATTGTGCTAGATTCTTTGATAGCACCGTTCTTTAGGCTAAGCTCTAAAGCCAAGTTGTAATAATATTTTTACCACTCCTTGCTAACGAGTATTTTATTCTATATCTGTAACGGTTATTTGCTGCAGAGAACTATACAGATGGGTATTAATTATGTTGAAATTAAAGCGCCTAAAAATTGGTAGTATGTTAGGGATAGCTAGCAACGGAATATGCATCAATAACTTGATCTTCCCGTCTTATTTAAAGCATATAAAAATATCGAAAAGTTCCTGCTTTCATGTTTATGGCTGCGAGCGATAAGCCACAGGTAATTTCTAAAGCCATGATCCTGTTTCTCGGTGAAAAACACATAGTTTCTATACTAAGGGGGATGAGTAAATTTATTTTATTGAAATTATTTATAAAATTAATTGGCAGAATACAACTAGTATCTATAAATTCTATACACCAAAAATTGGTATAACTCGCTAGCAGCGAGTAAGATATTTTATTTTAAGATCTTATTACTTGACGTAATAAGATAAGCTAGTTATTAACCTGTTTTAAATAAATATTGTCCAGAGTTAGAGTGAATTTTTCTACTACTTAATCAGTAATTTAGTGGCTTCATTCGTTGTTATTTCTGTTGTAAGGACAATATTAGATGAGGTAGTAATAATGATCTTTAAACGATTTTGTATGCTAAACGTTATTAAGATTTTTGTATATTTTTAGAAGGAAGTTAAGTTTGTAATAGTATAGTCTAAATACTAGCACAAATAATTAAATTAGTTTAAATTGATGCCATAGCTAATAAGCTTAATTGACTTCCTATTAAACTGGTTTAATTAAATTCATGTTTCCAACATTTACCATGATAAAATGGTATCGCTATTATTATATCTATTTTGCAGTATCGTTATTGACGATATCTTTATTCCAATAAAGTAGAAATAACCGCGTAAAGATAAAGTAATTTAGGTTATTTTAAAATTTGGTACTGTTGTATTGGATTGTTTAATAGTGGTATATAGGGAGTAATAACAACAAGATTGCTATTAATAGGATAAAAGGATGAAGTTTATAATTACTGACTACAAACAAGAGTAAATTGTTCTACAGATAAAACACGGTTATGACAAACTTATTTTAGATAAGGAAAACATTTAAATAGTAGTAATAAATGCCATGAAAGCGAGATTTTAGTGTTTTCTGCCATACGTACCTAAGATACCACCCAGCTATTATTAATATAATGATGTCCTTTTATACGTATAAAGAGAGAATAGCTATGACGACACTGTTTTGGCAGCAGTTTGGTAAAGGAAAACAAGATATTGTGCTATTGCACGGATGGGGATTGAATGCAGAAGTTTGGCGTATAATTGAAGTTGGATGTTGTTCTCACTTTCGTCTCCATCTCGTTGACTTACCTGGCTATGGTCGTAGTAATTTTTTCCCCCCTATGTCGTTGCAAAAAATGGCAGAGGTAATTTGGCAGAAAGCGCCTAAGCAGGCTATTTGGTTAGGCTGGTCGTTAGGCGGGTTAATTGCCAGTCTTATTGCAATTAACCATCAAGCTGAAGTAGCGGGGTTAATAACAGTGGCTTCATCGCCCTGTTTTGGACAACAAGAAAATTGGCCAGGCATTAAACCTGCAGTACTTAGGGGTTTTGAACAACAATTAAAGACTGATTTTCATCGTACTGTAGAACGTTTTCTTGTGTTGCAAACATTGGGAACTAAAACAGCTAATGGCGATATACGATTGTTAAAATCGGTAATATTAGAACAACCATTACCTTCAGTTGCCGTATTAAACGCAGGTTTAGAAATTTTGCGAACAACTGATCTACGGGAATCATTATTAATGTTAAAAAAACCTTTTTTACGCATCTATGGCGAGCTTGATAGTTTAGTACCAAAAAAAATAGTACCAATTCTGGATAAATGGTTACCCAATTCCTATTCAGTAGTAATAAAACATGCTGATCATGCTCCATTTATTTCTGATCCTAATCAGTTTATTCAGTTATTAGTTAATTTTTCTTTCCAACTAGAGAGATGAATATAGAAATCAGAATGGAATTAAAAATACTTCTTATATAAGCAAGCAATAATTTTAATAAATTATTGCTTGCTTGTTATATAAATTACAAAGAAGTAACTTGATAAATTTTTAGATTACATTTTTTTATTTCTGAGCATTGCTTACAACTATAGTCATTTAAGCAGGATGATTGATAAATTTGCTCTAATTTTCCCATGTCAGCTAATTTATCTAACATGGCTTCAATAATAGGTAATGAAGCAGAAAATTTTTGACTTATTTGATAAGCATCTATTCTACCATATAGTGCAACCATATCTCTGACTTGTAATAAACTGATCATTTTATTATCCTTTTATAGCAATAAAAGCCATTTTAGCTGTGGTTGTATTTGTGAACATTAAGCATGTAATTTTAATGTTATGGTTTATATGAAAGGTATAGTAATATAATTAGCAGTAGATTAAACACGACGAGCATTTAAATAAGTTATTTGCTATAATTATTAATGTTCTGAAAATGGCTATTTATTTAAAAAAATAAAAACCGAAGGAATATTCAGGTTTTCTAAAATAAGAAATGTTATCTATCCAAGATTAGATTCGCTGAAAATAATATTATACATAAAAATATAAAAAACATAAAATAGAATAAAGATTAGATAACTATGGGCTGATGAAGAATCAATCCGATTTGTAGCATCATGAGTTCTAAAGTAATACTATCACATTACCATTACCATTACCATTACCATTACCATTACCTTTATTATCTTCAATTAGATTAAAGAAAAGTACTTAATCTTAATATTTCTTTAAGTTCAAGTTATCCCAAGTTTTATTAACTACATCCTCT
>JBQMRR010000057.1:0-1227 GCA_052174495.1 Arsenophonus sp. NC-TX2-MAG3 | reverse complement strand
AAGGTGAAAATAAAATTTTTACACCAGAAGAAATTAGTTCCATGGTACTATCAAAAATGAAAGATATTGCCCAGACATATTTGGGTTTCCAAGTTGAAGATGCAGTAATCACAGTACCTGCTTATTTCAATGATTCTCAAAGGCAGGCTACAAAAGATGCAGGAACTATAGCTGGATTAAATGTGATAAGAATAATAAATGAGCCCACTGCTGCTGCTCTAGCCTATGGTCTTGACAAAAATCTTCAAGGAGAAAGAAACGTTCTTATATTTGACCTTGGTGGTGGCACATTTGATGTTTCGATTCTTACAATTGATGAAGGTTCTATATTTGAAGTCAGATCTGCTGCAGGGGATACACATCTTGGAGGAGAGGATTTTGATAATCGTTTAGTTAATCATTTTGTAGAAGAATTTAAAAGAAAATATCGTAAAGACCTCACAGGTAATCCAAGATCATTAAGACGTCTTAGAACTGCAGCAGAGGCTGCAAAGCGGACATTATCATCTACTACACAAGCTAATATTGAAATTGATGCATTATATGATGGTATGGATTTCTTTACCAAAATAACCCGAGCTCGATTTGAAGAACTCTGCTCCGATTTATTTCGTGCTACATTAGTACCAGTCGAGAAGGCTCTGAATGATGCAAAACTGCAAAAATCAGAAATACATGAAGTGGTGTTAGTTGGTGGATCAACACGTGTACCCAAGATTCAAAGCTTACTTCAGAATTTCTTTTCTGGTAAACAACTCAATTTTTCAATTAACCCTGATGAAGCTGTAGCTTATGGAGCAGCAGTTCAAGCAGCCATTTTAAGTGGTGATAGTAGCTCTGTAATACGAGATGTACTTCTCGTAGATGTTGCCCCATTATCTTTAGGAATAGAAACTGCAGGAGGGGTTATGGCTGTAATAATTGAGCGTAATACAAGAATCCCATGTAAGCAACAAAAATCATTTACAACATATGCCGATAATCAGGCTGGTGTAACTATTCAAATTTTTGAAGGTGAGCGTGCTCTAACAAAAGATAATAATATTCTTGGAACTTTTGATCTTACTGGATTACCACCAGCTCCTAGGGGTGTGCCTCAGATTGAAGTTACTTTTGATATTGATGCAAATGGAATTCTAAGTGTGTCTGCTAGAGATGACAGCACTGGAACAGCAAAAAATATTGTTATTAGTAATGACAAAGGTCGTCTCACTAAAGCTGAAATTG
>JBQMRR010000056.1:0-451 GCA_052174495.1 Arsenophonus sp. NC-TX2-MAG3 | reverse complement strand
GTTTTCACGGAACTGTAGTTTGCATTTAAAATATTTTGCTTTGCCGGGCTTGTCAGAAAATACATGGCGATATTTTTTATAAACTTCAATTAACCTTTCTTTGTCTTGTGGTGTGATATTATCTTTGTTGCTACTAAAAGAGCGAATTTCTTCTAACTTCGTGGTCCCAACGTCATAAACTGTTACTTTACTCTTTACCTCTTTTTCCATTGGTGTTTGTTCCTTATGGCTGGTGTGGACAAAATGTAGAGAATGACTTGGCGGAGGGGGAATTTGGCTTCCTATTATCTCGGCCATAAGCAACTCGTCTCTCAGTGTCAGGCGAACGTATCCCTGGCACAGGTCGACAACAGCTTTATGCAACCGCAGTAGGTCGCATCCTAATAATGCAGTTTAATTTTCAAGTAAATAAAGCTGAAAGGGTGGCTATATTAGGCCCTAGTGGTGCAGG
>JBQMRR010000055.1:0-27765 GCA_052174495.1 Arsenophonus sp. NC-TX2-MAG3 | reverse complement strand
TAATGTTTTAACTAGTGAAGCGCCGCATGGCAGAGCCTTTGAACGTTTTACCCAATATGGTCCATTGGCAATGTTACCTATATCTAAAGGGCGTAGTTCATTGATTTGGTGTCATCCATTAAGAAAGTCAACAGTCTATTATGCACTGGAGTGACGATCAATTTATGAGAGAATTGCAAAAATGGTTTGGCTGGCGATTAGGTGAAATTAAGGCTATTAGTGAGCGTTATTGTTTTTCATTATTACTTTCTGAAGCGAAAAAATTAATTACTCATCGATTAGTTTTAGTTGCTAATGCAGCGCAAACTTTACATCCTATTGCAGGTCAAGGATTTAATCTTGGTATGCGTGATGTCATGATTCTTGCCAATATAATTAATAAAACAGCCAATTATGGTGGTGATATAGGGGCTTACTCGGTTCTTATGCAGTATCAAATGCAGCGCCGTGATGATCGTCAAAGGATCAAAAAATTAACCGATAATCTAGTTAATTTATTTTCAAATAATCATCTAATTTTTGCTATCGCTGTAATGTTGGATTAATGGCAATAGAAACACTATCATTTATGCGTTGATGTTTTAGCCCATAAAAAATAAAGCAATCAATTCATTTTTAGTTATTTAAGAAGGAATATTTTAACGATGCAATCGTTTGATGTGGTTATCGTAGGTGCTGGCATGGTTGGCCTTGCTCTGGCTTCTGGACTGCGTGACTGTGGTATGAGGATTGCCATTATTGAAAATTCTCCTCTGCAACATCAATTTGATCCCCAGCAACCACCTTCGATCAGAGTGTCTTCTATTAATGCAGCTAGTCAAAAATTACTTTATTATTTAGGAGTTTGGCAAACAATTACGCAGAAACGACTTTGTAGTTATCAGAAAATGGAGGTTTGGCAGCAAGATACCTTTAGTCAAATTCAATTTGATGCCAAGGATCATTATTTATCTAGTCTTGGATATATTATTGAAAATTTAATTATTCGTGGATCTTTATGGCAACAGGCTCAATCAAGCACAGATATTACGTTATTAACAGATGATAGATTGAAAAAAATTATTTGGGGCGAAAATGAAGTATTTATGACTTTTAATAATGAGGAAATGCTGACAGCAAGATTAGTAGTTGGTGCAGATGGTGCTAAATCATGGATAAGGCAAAAAGCAGATATTCCAATTAGCTTCTGGGATTATGAACATACGGCGTTAGTTGCTACGATTCGAACTGAAATTCCACATATGCGTACTGCTCGCCAATCTTTTCATAACGATAGCATTTTAGCATTTTTACCGCTTTACGATCCTTATCTTTGCTCTATTGTTTGGTCATTACCTACAATGGTAGCGCGTAGGAGCCTAAATTTAAAGGTTTCTGTATTTGAAAAAGAGTTAAGTGTAGCTTTAGATATGCGTCTCGGTTTTTGTCAGTTAATTAGTGAACGTCAGATTTTCCCACTTGTTGGCCAGTATGCGCGAAATTTTGCTGGTCAACGTATCGCTTTATTAGGTGATGCTGCTCATATAATACACCCTTTAGCAGGACAAGGGGTAAATTTAGGCTTTATGGATGTTGCCGAGTTGATTGGACAATTACGACGTTTGAATGCTACTGGTAAAGATATTGGTCAGTATCTTTATTTACAAAGTTATGAACGTAAACGTAAATATAGAGCTATACTGATGTTGGCGAGTATGCAGGGATTTCGCAAATTATTTGATGGTAATAATCCAATTAAAAAAATGATTCGTGATGTTGGATTACGATTGGTTAGCACACTGCCTGGCATAAAACCACAGTTATTAAGTTATGCGTTAGGAGCGCATGATATGCCTGAATGGTTAGAAAAGTTACGACAATTTCCTCAGAAATAGTGAACTTATCGGCACTTTCCTCTTAATCTATTATTTTATAAAGAAATAATGTTGACTTCAAATAGTTATATTAATTAATTTAATTCAGTAATTTTACTTATTATTCTTTGATAGTGTTGCTCTATATTTTAATAGTAATGCTTTACTCTGCTAATAGGTATTTAAAGTTACAACTTAATTTATCTACATAGCAATTGTTTCAAAATTTTTTTATATTATTTATTAGTCAATCATATAGTAAGGATGAAGCTCAACCTGGTAAAGTACTTTATTATAGATACGGGTATGTTAAATGCTTCTAGCAGTGTGATTGATGATTTAGTTGTCTGCTATTTAATGATGAGTATTATCGATTAATTGCTAATTATAGCGCCAAGCAGAGGATTTACCTTGATCAATGAATATATTTAAAATTACTTAATTAATTTGCAAGTAAATGATAATTCAGCATTCATTGTTATTTAGGGCCCAATATACTCAATTGAAGATGCAACCTCTACTTAATAAGCAATAAAAACCGTAGTTATGGATATCCTATTTTTTTATAGGTAAATAAATCAATCACTAGTTTATTATTACTGTAGGTGTGTTATATTAGCAAATTAGATTATGAGATAGCTTTACCTAAAGAGTAGGCTAGAAATTTTTGGAAAGAATTACTTGATTTAGATATTAAGCTAGCCGAGATTGGCTAGATAACGTGATTTATCATTTATCTTCAGATAAATGAATTTTTATGAATAAGAAATAAGTAAATTGTTGAGTTATTAGCAAATCTGGGGACTATGACTAGATTCCATTCTGACACTTCATGAATCTATTTCATCCTTAAATTAGATGTTGTTACCATTACCACTAGAGTTAACAGGCTAAATCCCATTTAGCCAGTTTTAGTTTCTTCACTGTTACCAGGATATGCTAAAACCTTATCAATAAAGGATTAAAAGCTCTATTAGCAAGATTACAGTTATCAGCTAGTATATAACAACTTACGCAACTTAGTCTTAATTTTTGCTTACATACACCTTTGATCAGTAAAGGTACCATATCAGCTATGTTGTCTAGACGACAGGGTTAGTGCACATGCCCGAGAATATTTTTTGTATTTCATTCCAAAAACTAATAGCATCATCTACCTTAACAGATTCGGGAGATACGGTTAAGTTCTGCGATTCTAGGCCATTCAGAGAATCGGCAAGTTTCCCTTATGACTTTCAATAACCCTTCTTATGGCGAAATGAGCTCCTTATGTTTATGCGCAGTGTCGCCAATAATAAACAGAAAATAAAGATAATCAGTTTGTTTTATAGGGTGTTATGTCATCATCCAAGTAATAAATATAGCAAGTATCGCTTAAATTACGTATCCGGCATTCCTAATGCTCTTTTAAAGGCATTATTATTTTCAGTTTCCTGATGTTACCGCAGAAAGAGTATGTGCTTTTTACTAAAAATCCTAAAGAATTTTGTGAAAATCACCGGTGAAGATACCTTCCAGGTGAAGTATTGTTCTAACTCTTTAACGCTTTTACATACTTCAGATATGTTGGTAGCAATGAACTGTGTTGAAGGTTGAAGATATTCAATTACCTCTATGATTACTTTTAACCTTAGGCACTTTAATCTTAACATAGCCAATACCAATAAATGTAATTCGCTGTGGCAAATAACCATTATAGAGAATGGCATGGACACATCCGTCAAAAAAGCAGTGTTCAGTAGCTTATCGCAGCATGGATTTCAAGTTCAGTTTTAACAGCGGCGCCTATCACCTACTTACACGCTATTACAGATGAGTTAGTACAATGTATCAGAGGGTAATATCTGGTTTTAAAGATATCTATAGAGTAGATTTTTATGGCATATCATCTCTCTGTTGTTAAAGTCATCTACGAAATCAATAAGCAGAATACATCAGCATCTTATAAAACTCCATACACCAGAAATTAGCATAATTAAAACTACGGATAGTCGTTTTACTGTAGAGGCGAATAACTGAGTAATGATAAAATTTTAGAGTTGAGTTAAATGTATTTTTGTATGACCTGTGTTATAAAAATTCAATGGCTTATTATAACTTCTTCTTGTGAAAAGAAGGTCATAAGGTCATAAAAAATAAAAATTTTAACACAAAAGTTATAAATAATCTAGTTGATTTAGTAGATTTATATTTTTAGAGGAGACTTATTCCAAACTATTTGAATTAATTTCTAAAGAAATTAGGATATGTTGGCAACAAGTTGTTACTTTGCTTATAGACTAATATTAGTCATGTCTATATTTCAATTATTATAGTTTCAAACAATCTTCTCTAGGTCAGATAATTCGGTAAATAAAACGACCCTGATACTATCTAATCTGCTCAGATATTTTTTAATCAGCTAATATAAATGTTCAGAGTTTAAATGTGGAATTTCTTATCAATAACTCTACTGGTTACTAATATTAGTAGATGATGATGAGTAATTCCATACTTATTGGAAAAGGTTTTCTACTATTTATCTCCATTTCAGCAAAGAATGCCTCTGATCGATGATAAGATCAAGAAAATAATTAATATACTTTATATGAAACTCTTCAAGAACCTTATTGTTTACATAGTCATGGCAATCTTGAGCGATTAAGAGTGAGATTCGTTCTTTCCTTTTACCCCTCCCTACTCTTATCCTACTCTTGCACATCTTCTGACTTTCTTATGTGGAAGATAGTATTTCTCTTTTATAGATTATAGAAAAATATTTTGTTAGTTTCACTAATACCACTTAGTGCATTTCATGCTCGTTTTATCAATTAAGAAAAAAGGCAGTGATACAATCTAAACGCTGTTTTAAATTAATCTCTATTTGTTTCTATAGCTATCCGTAAAGTTAGGCTATTCAACATACATCACAGATAACTAAACCATCTATCCTTGCAATATAGTTTCATCAGAAGACTTTTCCAGTAAGATTATTCAATTTTTTTCTGAAATTTAGAGATTTTGCAATAATATCTCTATATTCATAATGAATGTGAGGTGATAGAATGCCACAACGGATAACATGTTCACTGTGATAATATGAACATAATAAAGTAAAATAAGTTGCTTTTATGCATATATCGAGATCATATGACAGTTTATTTATCAACTTATCTAATGAGATGCAGTTTTATATTAGTAGGGTAATGAGAGGGTGAGGAAAAAATTTTTCAATCTGTATGATTATTTGTTTTTGCATTGTAAGCTTTGTAGTAACAATTCTTTTTACAGTATAAGGGATTTTACTAACAACTTTTATCAGAATAGGTAGAAATTGATTTATCGTAGAGTATAAAATAGTACTCAGTTCGTAGACATCTCTAAAGCACTGTAACTGCGATACTACACGTTTTCTGTTAGTTCATATGAATGAGTATCGTGGCAATATTTGTAACATCCAATTACTAATTCAGAATTTATAGTCTTCCGAATAGTATTATCCTATTCTGATCACTATTGTTTCTTAAAACTGAATGGTATTGCTATGATCCCCCCTTAATTTTAATTAATATTTTCTGCTACTAATTTTTAGTAATTAGATTAAAAGCATTATTCCCTTATAGGTGGTTTTACTGACTAAATCGGCTATTTAATTGGTAAATAAATTATCATTAAGCATATTGACTGAAAACTATAATCCAGCAATAAGATCCGCTATAATAGACTTTATATTTTAGATTTTTAATGAAAAAAGATAAAAAGATATAAAAGTATGTTTGAAATTAATCCAATAAAAAATCAGATTCAGGATCTGTTTGAGCGGGCAAAGATCTTAATGGGTATCTTTAACTATGATAATAAGAAGGAGCGTTTAGAGGAAATAAACATACAACTTGAGCAGCCTGATGTCTGGAACGAGCCGGAGCGAGCTCAAGAGTTGGGTAAGGAACGTTCTTCTCTTGAAGCAATAGTAAAAACTATTAATGCTTTGATACAAGATTTTGACGATATATCTGGTTTGCTTGATCTGGCAATTGAAGTTGATGATGAAGAAACTTTTTATGAAGTGATCGCAGAGTTAGCGCAGCTGGAAAAAAAATTAGGACAATTAGAATTTCGTTGTATGTTTCCTGGGCAGAATGACAGTGCTAATTGTTATCTTGATTTGCAAGCAGGCTCAGGGGGAACTGAGGCGCAAGATTGGGCTAGCATGTTGATGCGCATGTATCTACTCTGGGCAGAGTCAAAAGGTTTTAAAACAGAAATTATTGAGGTATCAGATGGTGATGTTGCTGGATTAAAATCTGCTACGATAAAGATTATTGGTGAGTATGCTTTTGGGTGGTTACGAACTGAGACGGGTGTTCATCGATTAGTGCGTAAAAGTCCTTTTAATTCCGGAGGTCGCCGCCATACTTCGTTTAGCTCTGCTTTTATTTATCCTGAAATGGACGATAATATTGATATTCAAATCAATCCTACGGATTTACGGATTGATGTTTATCGCGCATCTGGGGCTGGTGGGCAACATGTTAATAAAACAGAGTCAGCTGTACGTATAACCCATATGCCAACTGGCATTGTTACTCAATGTCAGAATGGCCGTTCTCAACATAAAAATAAAGATCAGGCTTTAAAGCAATTAAAAGCAAAATTATATGAGCTAGAGATGCAAAAGAAAAATATTGATAAACAAGCATTAGAAGAAAATAAATCTGATATTGGCTGGGGTAGACAAATTCGTTCTTATGTGCTGGATGATTCTCGAATTAAAGATCTACGTACTGGTGTTGAAAATCGTAATACCCAAGCAGTACTAGATGGTGATCTGGACAAATTCATTGAAGCAAGCTTAAAAGCTGGCCTATAAGGAAAAAAGATGTCTCAACAACAACAGGGTGCTGAGCAGTCCCTTTACTTAAATAATGAATTAAAAACTCGACGAGAAAAACTAGCAGGATTGCGTGATAATGGTACTGCTTTTCCTAATGATTTTCGCCGTGAATATTTATCTGGTGATATACATGGTAAATATGATAAAAAGCATGCAGAAGAACTTACTGAACTGAATATTAACGTCTCTGTTGCTGGGCGAATGATCACACGCCGTATCATGGGTAAAGCCTCTTTTGCAACCTTACAAGATATGGGTGGTCGGATTCAGATTTATATTTTTCGCGATGATTTAGCAGAAGGTATTTATAACAAACAGTTTAAAAAATGGGATCTCGGTGATATTCTAGGTGTTAGAGGTAAATTATTTAAGACCAAAACAGGTGAGTTAACCATTCATGGTTATGAAGTTTATTTATTAACCAAAGCATTACGACCTCTGCCAGATAAATTCCATGGGCTAGCAGATCAGGAAACGCGTTATCGACAACGTTATCTTGATCTTATTGCTAATGAACAATCACGTCAGACCTTTATTACACGTTCACGTGTGCTGTCGGCTTTACGTAACTTCATGGTTAGTAAAGATTTCATGGAAGTTGAAACACCGATGATGCATGTTATACCGGGTGGTGCAGCAGCACGTCCATTTATTACTCATCATAATGCATTAGATATTGATATGTATCTGCGTATTGCGCCAGAACTTTATTTAAAACGTTTAGTTGTTGGTGGATTTGAGCGCATTTTTGAAATTAATCGTAACTTTCGTAATGAAGGTATTTCACCGCGGCATAATCCAGAATTTACCATGATGGAACTGTATATGGCTTATGCTGATTATAAAGATCTTATTGTGTTAACTGAAGAGTTATTTCGAACGGTAACGCAAGAAGTATTAGGAACAACCCAGATAAAATATGGTGAACATTCATTTGAATTCGGTCAGCCTTTTAAAAAAATAACAATGAAAAAAGCAATAGTTAAATATTGTGCCGAAATAGATCTTGCTGATTTAGATGATATGTCTAAAGCGACAACTATCGCGAAATCACTTAATATTGAAATAGAAGAAGCTTGGGGATTAGGACGTATACAGTGTGAAATTTTTGAGGCAGTAGCAGAAAGCCATTTAATCCAACCGACATTTATTACTGAATATCCAGTAGAAGTCTCTCCTTTAGCTCGTCGTAATGATAATAATCCATTTATCACCGATCGTTTTGAATTCTTCATAGGTGGTTATGAAATTGCTAATGGTTTTTCTGAGCTTAATGATTCAGAAGATCAAGCAGAGCGTTTTGCTAAGCAGGCTCATAAAAAATATGATGGTGATAATGAAGCTATGTTTTATGATGAGGATTATATCACTGCATTAGAGCATGGATTGCCGCCAACGGCTGGTTTAGGTATTGGTATTGATCGGATGATTATGTTATTAACCAATAGTCATATAATTCGTGATGTTATTTTATTTCCAGTATTACGGCCTGGAAAATAATCTAATAAATTATATAAATACCTATCCTCAAGCCAATCAGTATTTTTTATTTGATTTATTATTTATCGATAAGGTAATATTTAATACCTTTCAATTTAGCTATTTGGTTTCATTAAACTTCCTGTCAATATCTAATACTTAACTTAAATTCAGATAATCTCCCGTCCTTGAGACTGCTGATGTTTATTGGTAATATGTAGAGAATATATACAACCGTAGTATTCTTTTTGATAAAATTATTGTGTTTACTAATTTTTAAACGGTTCTTATTGAACCGCTTTGTTTATATCAGTTATAGTCTCAATAAGTTAAACCATTGTAATGATTGGTAGTACGCTTACAAATAACTATCAATTTGTTGTATATTTTCTAGCGAGAAATATCTAATAAATTGGAGATAATGTTAAAATCATGCTCAGTAACATAGAAATTGGTGTGCTAAAATTGTATATAAAAACATATAATGCAACGAACTACTACGTTCAGGTTTTTGTTTCATGTTCTTAATGCATGTAAATCAGTTATCACTATCGTAGTTAGCATCAAAAAATAACATATAATGCTATTATAGCATAAGGAATATTTTATTTTTACGGATCTCATGCTCTCGTTGTGGATGAATATTTGGATTATAAAAAATAGTATAATCAATACCTGAAGCTTCTAATGCTTCCATCACTTCACTCGAGCAAGAAGTGCCAACAAGAATGCAATAATAATTTATAAGCGTTATTATCAGTCTCAGTTTAGGAAGATAAACTTATTCATGGTTACAAATTTTTTTTAATTAATAGTATGGATACTATTATCATCAAGCGAAACATAGATAATAGTCTTTTTATTTTTTTGGAGCAAATTTGTTTGCTTAAGAATAGCGAGAAAATTTATTATTGATTTTAATCAGTAAAAATATTTACTATATTTAATTTAAGGTAATTTAATCGACTTAAATTAATAAAAAAAATTTATTTTATTAAATTTCAAGATTCCAGAAAATAATATTATTTTTAAATAACTTAAAGTTTAATCTTAAGCAATCTTTTATAAACTACATGCAGAGTTACTTAACAGTACTGATTGTAGTAATACTTAATTATATACTTAAATCTAGCAATCTAGAGTGATCTCAAACTCTTTAGTTATGCCTATTTTGCTATTGGATTTTGGAGATGCTACCATATCGTATTGATTAATTTCATGGATAATTTCAATAAAAGAGAGATGATATACCAAGAAAAGTCTACCCTACATATATCTATGAAACTAGATATTACCTTAATGATTACATGAATTTATCCGTAATGGTGCAGGTAGATGATAGGCATTGCCTGTTGAGCATAAGCTTGAAGCTATCCTACAATAACATGCTTAACGTAGGATACTCTAGTATCAGTGGTGCAACTATGCTGCTTTTTGGGTGTTCATTATATGAGTACTGTTTTATATTCTGCAATATCTTAATATTAAAGAGATTCATCCAGATGAATTGGAATAAATCTCCTAAAAACATAAATCAAATAAAATTAGGAAGATAACATGAGATTTTATGTGTTATGTAGTCTGTTTATCCGAAAGGTTTTATGATATTTCTCAAAAATAATGATAATAGACTGACTGAATATTCAGATATTTATAAAGAGGGTATACAACAATACGTCTGAACTCGATCTCCAATTTTTTCTTGACGTACAAATATTGTCCGTCTGTAAGTAGTTACGATTATTCTGGGTCTTAAACAATGCAGCCAGGCTAAACCGATAATACTAAATATAACTCATTGAGGATAATTATTAAAAGTATGTTTATCGATGAATTCATTACCTATAGAGAATAGGTAATGATCCTTGTTTTCTTTTCTACTTAGCTAAATACAAAGATAACTTAGTCGATAGATTTGACGAATCTGGACAATATGATAATTTCTATATCTTTGCCAAGATACACAGAGAATGATTTATCTAGATATATATATTTCTTTGACAACTAAACTACTCTCGCCAGTCATCATGGCTGAAATAACTTTTCTAAAAATACGATAAAAGTATCAATTTATAGATCCGTCTATTTATTAATAGATGGGTTGCTTGTGCACTTCTTTCATGGATATCCGGGCCTTTCCTATCCCTCCACTGAATGTTCATATCGTTATTTTCTGTAAACCTGTAAGTTGAAATCCCGCAGTTCATACAACTTTAAAGCTACTGCAGAATGATTCGAACATGGTAGTTTTATATTTTATCCAATTGCAACTAGCAGTACATTACTTTTACTATCTTTCATCTTATTTGGCTTTTTCAACAATAACTGACCGCAATTCAATATTCTGTTTCGCACCAGCCTACAGCTACGCTATGCTGTAGTAGTCATGGAAATAGGGTATCAAAATTGGTATCTTCTGTGCCTTTTATATTTATGCTTGATAGGGCTCTCAATCAGCATCCGTATGCTAATGTCTCCGCTAGCAGTATCCAGTGTTGGTCTGGATATCATACAGGCTATATGACATAAGTTGTTCTTCAAAAAAAGAGCAGTCAGAGCAATCTGATGAGATCCTCTCATCCGGCTGCTGTATTACAGTTATTAACTTGATAAATCCCAATGTCTTTCTGGCAGTCTTTTAAAAATATCTGTGCTAGGAAAAAGTGGTACCGTTATTGAAGTTACAGTACAGACGTACTGGAAAGTTCATTTCATAAAAAGACAAAAAGAGTATGACATAGAATGAAATACTTTGATCGCTACTCTATCTTAAACGCCTTACGGTATCTGGATCAAAACTATAGAATTAGCTAGGGAGTTGCTGTATATCGCTACTATGATCACCGATCTATGTAATAATTGCACGTTCGGTAGTAAATCCTCTATCTATTTCTTCCGTAGGAAGAAATGATCGGCTACTATATATTAGCTATATTTCAGTGAGTCATGTTAAAAGATGGTCTGTATTATAGTTTTGTTAAATCGTCAACGAGGCATACTTTTACCGAAAGTATATTATATAAGTCTTTAAAGATACAGCTCGTAAAAACCGGAAAAACCAAAGTTTGCCATCCTAACAAAAGGATTCCTGCGCACAGATAGATGAAAATGCATTCTGTCTGGAAACAGATTACTTTATCGACGCTCAGTTTAGTAAACAGACCATAAAATTTATTGTCAATAAGAATGCATAAAATAATAATAGTTATTAAGATAAAGTTATAGTGCTAATGTTATTAACAATAGTGCATTAGATTAAATAATACAGGCTCCAACGAAATTTTAACTTAAAATAGATACAGTAAATCGATTTTATTTCTTTTTATAAATAAAAGGAAGTTTTTGATCTCTCTTAAAGAGTAATTCAATTTTCTAATCATGACGACCGTCTGAATGGTTATTTATTACCATAGAAAACATACAGATTAGTATTGACGATATTGAAATTGAAGTGCTTAAGATTAAGATTGAAGTAACAACGGAATATGTTTCAACAGTTCATTGCACAACTTTATCTGAAGTGTGCAAAAGCAACAAAAATTAGTACTCTATGTTATAGTACAGTTGGATGATTTAAGAGATACGCGCTATGTTTATTTCTTATTCGATGACATATACTGTCCTGCAAGGAAAGCTGATTATCTTTAATCTACTGCTTAATTTATCGATATCACTTCATGAATATAATGAGCTCGTTTCAGTCAAAAATGCTTATCGATAATCAGAACTAAACTGAGTCTAAGATCGTAATAATCTGGAATCGCATTGTTTTAACCATATTTTCCATGGATTAGTACAGAGAGGAGGATGTCCTTAGTTTTGGAATGCAATGGCAAGATATTTTAGGATACGTAATATCCAATCCTATTTGGTATATAAACAGATTATGTACTGCCTTCACTCCCAAAGACACAGAACTAAAAGTAAGGGTTAGCTGTTGAAGCTTTAGCTAGCAGATAACTATGATGCTAATACTATAAAGCTCTTGATATTTTATTGACAAAGGGGGTTTCAGTGAATATTATCTAGCGATAAAAGCTTCAAAAAGAGCGAGAAAACTGCTGACATTCTATTCCTTCCCGTCAGCGCACTGAACCATCCAAATAAGAGTAAGAAATCTGATTCAATCTGGTTTTGTAATAGTAAACCTATCAATCTGACGCGCGAAGCACTGTGGTTAAAAATAAGCATTTCAATGCTATTTAAGCTACTTCCGTTGTTCAGAAAAGATGAAACTGACTAAGAGGATTTTGAGCTTGAGTATTCTGTTTTGCGTAAAAATAATATCCAATTGAAGAGATGAAGAACAGATTTATGAAGTATCAAAGCATAAACTAATTCTTATATACAAGATACAAGATTTACTGATAACTCAAATTTTTATCGTATAATATAGTAAATTGAATCAATTTAGCTCGTTATTATTATAAGTAAAATAAATAAAATGATAATTTTTATGCTTCTAACAAAAATATCAAATTAGAGGTCAGGATGAATAAAAAAGGAATAAAAAGAGTTGGTGTTTTAAGCAGTGGTGGTGATGCGCCAGGAATGAATGCTACTATCCGTAGTGTTGTGCGAATGGGGATTTCTGAAGATTTAGAAGTTTATGGTATTTATGATGGCTATATGGGGCTTTATGAAAATCGAATAAAAAAACTTAATCGTTTTAGTGTTTCTGATATTATTAATCGCGGCGGTACTTTCTTAGGCTCTGCTCGTTTTCCTAAATTTCGTGATAGCGAGAAAGTAAGAGATCAAGCTATTGATAATATGAGAAAACATAATATTGATGCCTTGATTGTCATTGGTGGAGATGGCTCTTATCGTGGCGCAAAGAAGATTAGTGAAGCTGGTTTTCCATGTATAGGCGTTCCTGGAACAATTGATAATGATGTTGCCGGTACTGATTATACGATTGGTTATTTTACCGCTTTAGATACCATTGTTGAAGCAATTGATCGTTTACGTGATACCTCAACTTCCCATAAACGTATTTCGATAGTTGAAATAATGGGGCGCCACTGTGGTGATTTGACTTTATCCGCAGCTATTGCTGGAGGCTGCGAGTTTGTAGTATTGCCAGAAATACCTTTTGATAAGAAAGAGTTACTGAAAGAAATTAAGTCTGACTTAGCAAGAGGTAAACGTCATGCGATCGTTGCTATTACTGAACATATTTATGATGTTAATCAGTTGGCGAAATATCTTGAAAAAGAAACAAGACATGAAACGCGAGCAACTGTTTTAGGCCATATTCAGCGAGGTGGTAGTCCAGTAGCCAGTGATCGTGTTTTAGCGTCCCGTATGGGTGCTTACTCCATTCAATTACTTTTACAGGGATATGGTGGCCGCTGTGTTGGCATTCAAAATGATAAACTAGTTCATCATGATATTATTAATGCAGTTGAAAGTATGGAACATAAGTTTAAGCAGGATTGGTTAGATACGGCAAAGAAACTTTATTAACTATATTGATTGGATTATAATCAATAAAGTTGCGATAGAGAGAGTTTCATAAATTTATGAAGCTTTTATGGTGTTATTTTATGCCTGTTATATTTGGCTCAGCCCATTTGTGTTATTAATTATTTTTAGTTAGCTATTGAGCCATAGACTTAATTTATTTCTTTTATAAATAAAATTATATAACTCTATAATCTATTTATGTTAAATAATACAATTCAGTTCTATATAAATTATAATTATGACTAAATGATTCAGGTAGTTCTGATAAGCATCGTGCTTATTTAAGATTAAATTGTTGTTACTTCTGTAATTGTGGCATATCAGAATGCAATTCCTTCTATTAACATAAGAAACATTTTCGTAATAGTTTGGTATAACCGTTATGATCACAGCCTTCGATATTACTACCAGATAAGTAACTAGTTATTTACTTCATACTTTTGCCGGTATTATGGTAGTAATAAGCTAATTTAGCTATGGCATATTCTGCAAGTTTATAATATGTAGTTAATTTACTCTACTAAAAATAGATAGTAGAGGTGTTTTTTTTATTTATCATAAGATTGAGTATGGTAATCACGTGTAATAGTTTGAGCTGAATTAGATTCATCATTAAATTATGGATATATACAAAGTAATTCCAGATAATAACTTTCTGTATTAGTTTTTTAATGATCGTTATAACTTTTTAATAAGTAATTGATTTCAATATTATCTATGTGAATATTTTTTGAATCATCTTGATATTCGAGATCTCTCGATAGTACCGATAATAAAACTCGTTTATCTAAGGAAAAAAGATAATAGAGTACTTTACTTTATAAAATATAAGCTTGCGATCTATCGTGACTAGTACAACAATATGACTCTCTTTAATGTCCTAATACCATAGGTAGATTTTAATTGTAATCCTTTATTAATAAAGGATTAACCCAATACTCAGTAAGGATTAACCCAATACTCAGTTTGGTTTAGTAATTTTTGTTTACTAAGTTTCTTTTTATTGTACAAAAGTTTTCTGCTTATATGATCTAGAAGTCTATTTTACGCCAGATTTTCGTTGGTTTAGTACGAGTTCAGACTTCACTTTTATATTTAGAATTTTTTATATATTAGAGACGACTAAACGTACATCTTATCTATCCAACAATTTAAATATTTAAAATTTTTTTAATTCTATTTTAAAGATGAAGTTTTACCATATTCAGTTTCTTTACTTCCGGGTAGACTGGTATGCTTGCCGAGATGATCATAAAGGAAAAGGATTGGCACGGATCATCCAGGCAGGATGAAGATAAATTTGATGAGGTAACTAAAAAGTATAAAGAAAATGATATGAGAGGGAGAGTAAGGTTAAATAAAACTTTACACTCGACCTAGCGATTCAGTTTCACTAATTAAATAAAATTCATAATGTTTTAAATGCTTAATCCGATATGGGATTGAATTTAAAACTAGCAAAAGAAATTGCGCTAACAAGATCTTAAAAATTCTAAGTACTGATAGTGATGGGCCCCCTTAACTATCATCAGCAATACCAATATCTAAAACAATTAAATCTTTTGTTTCCATGCGTCTTAAAATGTTTGAAATTATTTAAATATGTTTATTCCGGTCATAATTTTAATTTAATTAGATTTAAAATTTAACTTTTATTAAACAGAAAAAATCAATTAAATTAAGTTTATTTATCGTTTGCTATAAAATAGATCGAAATAGCAAATTATTTTTAGAAAATGAATATTAATCTGAAGTAAATATATTTCTTTTATAAAACAGTATAGACACAGAATAGAAAAGGAAATAAGAAAATCTTCTGCGATAGAAGAACAGTAGCATATTTTAAGTGTTATATTATGATTCTCAATTATTTTGTAGATGATTGTTAAAGGTGCTTTCTTAGTAAAGAAATTATTAGCAAATCCTATGTATGATGATCAAGTTACGTTCTACTCTGATACTTCGTAAATCTACTTTCCATCCTTAAATTATACACTGTTTACTATCAATAGTTAAAACAGATCAAGATCCTACTCTAACCGGTTCCAGCTATTCTGAGAAGGATGGGAGAGCAGCTTAAATGCTATTAAAGAGTTATTTTTCTGAAATCATAATTCTTTTGCGCATTAGCTTCATATCCTCACTGTACAAATCCAATTTATTAAATTTGTCCTTCTTATTTAACGACTAACACACAGTGCACTAACAGGAAAGGATAAAATACTAGGCGTTCTTCTCGATTTTTTATTCATCTTATTCATCGCTCAATCGCAGGATTTAACTATATCTCTCAGGTTTGATTAACATTACTGCAAAGACGTAATGAGACAGATTTGTGATCAAAGATGATTATCGAGAATCAGAAACGCACTGACTGAATTTTTTTTAATTGCCTGGAATGATTACTAAAAACTTTGTATCAAAACATCAAAGGCTTTATTATGAACAATAAAGATCTATCAAGTAGTGATTTAATAGATAATCCTTCTGTGACCTCTTTCTTAAATGATACTTCTTTTCATTATTGACATTTAAAATGCAGATGTCGCATGACAATACTAAGAAAATAGAATTGATATGAAATTATCATACTGGTTTATAGTATTACTAGCTGAATATCTTGATTTTGATAATGTTGACTTAATGCGTGGTTTAGCGAATAACCATTAAGATTTTGTTGATCGTAATTACAATATTGTTATGCAATAGTGTAGCAAAGAACTTTTATACATTTTTTTTAAAGAGCACTAAATGAAAAACAGCGCAATATAATTAGTAATGGTAATAATTAATAAAGTCAAATTTAGCTTAAAACAAGTTAGTTAAAAAGCACTAGATTAATTGTTTAAAGTGCTAAGATTTAAGTTTTTTATAACTAATATTATTTAATATTACAGTCTTATATGTTCTAAAAACAAATAAAACCGCTTAATCTTATTATATCTCAAGAGTAGCTGTTAATATTCAAGAAATCTGTCTAATATAGCAGTTATGATGATTAATGTTATGCCATTACAAGATATCATCAAAGCAATGATGTTAACAATAAATTAATGCATAGGTAGTCAATAATAACGATCCTTAAGTTGTTATAGCAATTAGTATAGAATAAAAAACATCAAATACTTCCCAGTAGAAAAATTACTTTATTATTGATAGATTTAAATATAGTGGAATAATACTGTTTGATATAGGTAGCAAACATGCTAATACCTTAATGCTGAGTTGATAACCAATACTGAAAAACTAATATTAAAAATAAGATCCATTTGAGGGGGGGGAGTATTAACGGCAGCAATGAAACATGGCAATAGGAAATACTATCCCTATTATTTTTCAACTTTATCACCACTGCTAAAGTTGAAAGTATTATATTAATTGATAATAAAATGAATAAATCGACTAATAGGATAAATCAATTTACTTTCGGCATTACTGATTTATTTAATAATCCAGTACTTAATTTTAAGTTAATCAGTATCTTATAAAGAGGGTACTACTGCTAGCTTATTGGGATAGCAGAGAAAATCAATAAAAATAGACGTGCGATGATTACTATGCTAGTAATGTTTTGATAGATAATGTTATGGGTTAGTAACCATTATAATAATATAATTAACAAAGTAATTATAAGTAAAGCAGTAAACTTTATTTATATTTTGGATACCGCTAAGATTTATAGCACTACCTTAGAAGATAGTGAGGCACAGAATAGCCGATAAAAAAGTTTTCTTTACATTTATTATTCAATTATTTAATGGTAACAATAATCAAATTAAGCAATAAAGTGATAGGACATGAGATATTTAACAGAAAATGCGTCATAGATGTAAATCTCTATCTGGGATAAGTTAGAGTGATTAGTCAGATATAATAAAATAGGAATCATCCCTAAAATTGACCGATTATTAAAATCACAATCCCTATCTAGGTTAGGATTAAAAGTCAAATATTGCTACTTATTATAGCATACTTATTATAGCATTAAGAGGGGGTTTTTAATGAGCAATAAAATAATAGACAAGATAGTCTAGAGTATTCAGAAAATCTAAAAAACAAATGGATTATCGCAGTCGGAATAGAGCATTAGAAATACTCTGTTATTCCAGTAATAATTCAAAAAAGTAATGATATATGTCTAAACTCTTTAATCTTCTTAGAATTTTATAGGCAAGGATATAATTTTAATATTGATAAGCAAATAGTTAGCTGAGCGGCTTTACCGGTAAATTTGATACCTATCTTCCTTAATATCTTGATTGGAATCGGTGCAACGATACCACAGAAAAGAGAATTAAGAGCCTCTTCTGCTGCTAATTTTAAACTTGCAAAATACTTTGCTAATTCCAACGGTACTTTTAAGCTGCAACTACTAAAAAACGGCTATGATATTAGTAAATATTATTGATAGGAAACCCAACCCAATATTAATATTGTATGAAGGATTTTTGCTACAGCGAAAGATTTCCATGAAAAGGAAGCAGTCATAAAAATTAAAGCGACTCTTTCCTTACTCTATTCTAGCATAGAGCTGAATCTTATTAGTTCGCTCAGCAACAATCTGTCCGATGATATCGCTTAATGTATTGAAGCAACTGATTCTATTTTATTTTGTTAATATTCTCACAGTAAATATGTTATTCGTTAGAAGTGGTAAACTCACATCTATTAATAGAATTACAGGGATATCATTAAAAAATCTTTAATTGGAGAAAAATATTTAACAATCTAACTAGAAATCCTCTAGCAAAACTAAATCATAAGAACAATAGTTTAGTTATTTGCGATATCTATCGAATAGATTCATTTTATGATAGTCAACGAAACAAATAGGCCTTTATTTAAAAATAGCGTTTAGATGGTGTTACTGCCTCCTTATATCAGCAGCGACAGTCAACTTAAGTGCACTAAGTAGTATTTGTTTAAGTCGATAAAATATTTTTTTGAACCTTTTAAAGGAAAAGGTTATATTGCAGATAAAAAGTAGAAGATTCGGTAGAGAAGGAGATAAAAGAAAAGAACAAGTTTACAGGTATTAATTGCCAGAGATTAATAGAATCATGTGAGCGATGAGATTATTGAAGAGTTTTATTCATAAAAATGTGTTGCTGTTTCTTAAGCCAATCATCAATAAAGAAGTTATCCTTTACTTAGATGGAACTAAACGATAAAAAACCTTTGCTAGGAAGCATGAAATTACTCGCTATCGATTAATAATCTGAGATAATTAGAGAGTTATTTAAGAAATTCCATATTCAAAATATGGAGGGTTTATCAACTGATTAAAAGGATAATTGAGCTTAATCCATGGTAGAGAGTCTTTTATTTACTCAATTATTTGGTCTTGAAGTAGGTTTTTGAAACCACAATATTTAAAATAAAGATGTGGTTACAAATTACTCTGCAAAAAAACCAACAATCTTTATAAGCATAGTTATTATTTACTAGATCCGCAACTCCATTAAATACGTGCTTAAAGCACCATAAAGCTTTTGTATCTGACATGAATCAAAATAAAAAATCTTATTAGAGTCAAAATCGGTAGCAGGAAACGGTACTGAATGAGCTTGAGGTTAGATGGAATTCTCAGAAGTATTGGATGGTTATCTAGTTATAGCGTTGAAAATGAGAAAATCTATCGAGATAGTTTCAATATTGTTTGACGGATATCTGCAAAGTAATCTATACTATCAATATCATTGAATTAGTTACCTAGCTCTAAAACTGATGAAGCTAAAGACTTGTTCTCTTTTTCTAACGAGAAAAGTTTCTTGAAGTTGTTTTACCTGGGATTGATGAATGAAAAAGAGAAGTAGATAATGTAGCCATTCATTATTAGAATTTAACATTCTTACAGTTAACTATTTATTTTGATAAGTGATATTAAAAGCGTGATTGCACTGTAATGTTTCTGACGTGATACAGAATTCTGAACACTTTCATTTTAAATGTTAAGATCTCCTTGTTATTTATATTTTTCTGAATACTCTATACTATTCTGCTATTATTATTGTTAATTGAAACTCTCTTCTTAATTCTAATAAGAAGTAGTATTTAGCTTTTAATCCTAACTTAGGTATAAGTATAATTTTAATCATCAATTAATTTGAGTGATGATTCCTATTTTACTTAACTTAATCACCGTGACTTATCCTAGATAGATCTTGCTTTTCTTACATGAATTCAGATTTATCTCACTTTTCTGTTTAAGCATCTTACTTTCTATCAGAAAGCCTACAAAAACCTGAGAAACCGGGATCTAATAATCATCCTCCATGCTAATAAAAAGATTTTTGCCAATCAGAGATTCGTAGAAATATGTTCTGTATGACGATAGGCTACTTTTTATAGATGTTCTGCTTGGCAAGCAGGCAACGGAATTGTTATTAACAGAATGTATAAAATGGAAAATAAGAATTAATAGGTTAATCTTAGAATTGATACCACTAAAATTAGTGGTTAGTTTAAAAACATGTTAACTAATAAAATTATAACTTACAATAGATCAAGTAAATTGATTTTATCTGCTTTTAGCAATAAAAGACAACTTTTACCCTTTAATTAAAGGGAGATTAAATTTCTTAACCATTAAATATAAACCGTTAATTAGGTTGTCATATGGTGATCACTTGATGAATGTAAATATAATGTTTTAAGTTCATAACTTAGTTCCGATTACGGCTAATACGTAAAACATCAGTCAGGATACGAATTTTTTTCATAATATCAGCTAACTGAATGCGATTCTTAGCAGTTAAGCGAATAAATGCAGAATATACGCGACCATCTTTCTCTTCGGTATTCATGCTTTGAATACTAGAATTTGCATTATTAATTGCTGCTGTTAAATTAGCTAATGCTCCTTGGTGATTGATCATATCGACTTTAATTTCAGCAATGAAGTTGTTATTAACCCCCTCATCCCACTCTCCTTGTATAAATTTCTCTGGCTTTTTTTGATAGCCTTGAATATTATGGCAAGACTCATGGTGTATAAATAAACCTTTACCTGGGCTAATATGAGCAACAATAGGATCACCGGGAATGGGGCGACAACATTTAGCAAAGGTAATTAATATCCCTTCTGCTCCTTTAATCGGTAGTTTACTACGGTTATAACTATTATCTGCAATAACGTTGTTTATACTAGAATTCCCCAATAAATTATGCGCTACAACGACACTCATGGTATTACCAAGACCAACTTCAGCGAGCAAATCATCAATTGAGTGAAGTTTCATTCTTGCTAATTCTTTATTGATATTTTCTTGAGGAATATCGCCTAATTTCTTGCCATTACCTAAAGCATGATTGAGTAAGCGACGACCTAAACTAATCGAATCTTCTTGCTTAAAATTTTTAAGTAATTGACGTATTTTTGCTCTTGCTTTAGAACTAACAACGAAATTTAGCCAGGTTGCGTTCGGCCTTGCGCCAGGTGCAGTAATAATTTCTATGGTTTGACCAGTATTCAACGATTGGGATAAAGGATGAGGTTGATGATCGACTCGAGCTTCAACACAGGCATGTCCTATATCGGTATGAACAGCATAAGCGAAATCAACCGGAGTTGCACCAGTAGGTAATTCAACAATTTTACCTTCAGGAGTAAAAACATAGATTTCATCAGGAAAAAGATCAGATTTTACACTTTCGATGAATTCAAAAGAATTACCTGCGCTTTGTTGTAGTTCTAATAGATTTTTCATCCAGCGTTGCGCTTTAATTTGAGCAGTAGTGCTAGATTCCCTTTGCTCTTTATATGCCCAGTGAGCAGCGACACCCATTTCTGCCATTTGATCCATATCTTCAGTACGAATTTGTACTTCAATAGGTACCCCATGTGGGCCAATCATTGAGCTATGTAAGGATTGATAGCCATTTGCTTTTGGAATCGCAATGTAATCTTTTACACGTCCCGGCTTAGGATTATATAAACTATGTACCTGCCCAAGAACACGATAACATGTATCAACGTCCTTAACAATAATCCGAAAGGCATAAATATCCATGATTGAGTGGAACTGCTGCTCTTTTAGGTGCATTTTGCGATATATTGAATAGAGGTGTTTTTCTCGACCAGATACACGGTAAGGAATTTTAGCTTCTAATAAGCGACCTTCAATTTCTGTTAATATTTTTTGTATCATCTCTTTTCGGTTACCACGAGCGGCTTTTACGACTTCTTTAATAACTCGGTAGCGATTAGGATAGAGTGCTTCGAAGCCTAGTTCTTCCAATTCAGTTTTGAGATGATGAATACCAAGACGATGTGCTAGCGGGCTATAAATTTCTAATGTTTCTCTTGCGATTCGACGTCGTTTATCAGCACGAAGGGAACCTAAAGTACGCATATTGTGCGTTCGATCTGCTAGTTTGATTAAAATGACACGGATATCTTGTACCATAGCCATAATCATTTTACGAAAATTTTCTGCTTGAGCCTCTTTTTTATCGCGAAAGTTGAGCTTATCAAGTTTTGATACTCCTTCAACCAGACCAGCAAGAGTTTTACCAAAAAGTTGTTTTATATCTTGGAAAGTTGTCGGAGTATCCTCGATAATATCGTGTAACAATGCAGCCATTAATGTTTCATGATCTAAACGCATTTCCGCTAAAATGCATGCTACCGCAACTGGATGGGTAATATAAGGTTGACCACTTGAACGGGTTTGGCCTTCATGCGCATCCCGGGCAACAAGATAAGCTTGTTTCAGTAACGATACATGCTCTTTTGGCAGATAGTACTGAACGATTTGATTGAGGCTTTCAAACAGGTACAAGGCAGGCCCTACCTTTTCAGTTAACGACGACCTTCAGCAATAGTGGACACTGCTTGCATTTCTGCAACTTTTTGTTCTTGTTGTTCTTGACGTTCGCGGACATCAAGAATTTGAGCATTAATTAACCCTAATTCTATTTCGCGCAGTGAAATAACAGTGACCTTATCGTTTTCTTCTTTAACTAAAGGGGTTTTACCACTAATTTGTAATTGACGCGCACGACGTGCTGCTACTAAAACTAAGTCAAAACGGTTACCAATTTTTTCTACCGCATCTTGAACTGTTACGCGTGCCATAATATGACTCCTAAGATAAAGAAATGACCGGATATAATACTGAACCTTTACTCAGTCTGCCAATAATTTATTAATTAAAATATTATGTCGCTGAATCTGATGTTCTAAACGTAGACGCTCAGAGCGAATAATAGATTGTAAATCTCCTAATGCAGTATTGAAATCATCATTAACAATAATGTAATCATATTCATTATAATGTTTGATTTCAGCGATCGCTTGTGCCATCCGTTGATTGATTGTTTTTTCGCTATCTCGCCCGCGATCACGCAAACGGTATAGTAACTGATTTTTAGAAGGCGGTAAGATAAAAATAGTGCAAGCGGATGGTATTTTTTTGCATACTTGTTGTGCACCTTGCCAATCGATATTTAAAAATATATCAACTCCACTATTAATAATTTTTTTGATAATTGTACGAGAAGTTCCATAATAATTACCGAAAACACAGGCATACTCAAGAAAATCATTATCTTCAATCATTTTCTGAAATTTACTTTCAGTAATGAAATAATAATGCTCACCATTTTTTTCACCATTGCGTTTCGCTCTAGTGGTATACGAAATAGAAACTTGTATATCATATAAAAACTCAGTTTTTAATGATGCTTGAATAAGACTCGATTTGCCTGCCCCACTTGGGGCAGATATAATATATAACGTTCCTTGAGCCATGATGATTTCTTGATTAAGAAGATAATTAATTAAAAAAAATTTTTAAAAAATATAAATATTCTTTAATAGTATACACATGAAATCAGTAACATACAGCTTTAGTAACATTTTTAATGAAAGATATAAATTATTTTCAAATAATTACAATTTTTGCTATGTATTTTGAAAAAAATTATTTAATAATTATTTTCTATTTAGAATTTTCCAATAATAGAAATTATATATGAAAAGTATTTTTCATAAATAAAAATAGATAATTAAAATTATGTATGTATTCTGTTTATTATGGATTCTTTATTTTAATTCCAATCAACTCTCGTTGTAGCTTTTTTATTATTAATTTTATTAAAAATAAACTTATCAATAGCGTATCGGAAAGTATGTATTCCCTGATTTAGATTAAATTAGTTTACATAAGAAAATTAAAGTAGTTTTTAAAAATAAGACAGTAAAATTAAGCGCATCATTTTAATGATTAAAGCTTGCTGATGATAAAACTTACGATTAAATTTTTGTGTTATAAAAGTATTAGTTAAATTATCTTCATTTGTCATATAGATAAAACTCATTTGCTTTTTAATAACTCTGTAAATAAGGTCAACTTTAGTCTTTTTTGATAAACTATTTATATAGTAAATATGTTTCTATAAAAACAGCATTTATATTTTTTTGCTATTTGCATGTAAATAACGGATAATATGTGCTATATTATTAATATAGCAGTACTCAATGGAGTTCTGTTGGTTCTCCCACAAAAGATAACTTGTTAAGTTGGTCAGGTCTGGAAAGAAGCAGCCAGAACAAGGGGTATATGTGCTAGGATGTCACTGACAGAACTCCGCTAATTTGACATTTATAAAATATTTATACTTTTTGAAAATAAAACTAATATAGTTAATAAAAATTATTTTTATGTGTTAAATTATTAACGCAATTCAATGTAGTTTATTTTTATGCAGAGTAAAAGTTTATTTAATTTGATAAATTTTTATTTATCTCTAAATAATTTAGTTTTACATAAAAATAAAATTACTAATTTTTGTTAAAAAAATAAAAAATTGTATTTTGTATTTTTCTAATAATTATTGGTTAAGAATAGTTTTAATTAAAAAGTAGTTATAGTTATAGAAAGGATAACTATAAGTTTATTTATTGATTTAGTAAAAAATAAATATGGTTAATTGCTTTATATAACAATATAAAACAAGATTATAAGATAATCATCCGTGCTAAAGATTAATATTTTTTTTAAACAAAAAGCCAATAATAGTTAGATAATAAAATTATAACCTTATACTACTTGATAAGGGAAAAGTTATCCAGCAAATATGATTTAAACTAAAAAATAAATTTTTTCATAAAGTTTATTCACATGACCCCCCGCTAATTTATGGTCTGCACTAAAATAAAATAACTCAAGTTCATCTTCGATGATTCGTATTTGTTTTTTCGATTATACGAACCAATGTTTTGATAGTTCTCTGTTTTATTAAGTGCATTAAATAATTAATTTTACTCGTAATTTCTTTTTTAAATTAAAGAACTATAAATATGAATATTATTTGGGGTTGTTTTGTAATAATTATTTAATAAATATTTTTTATTAAAATTTTAAATAAAAATACTCATTCATTTTTGCTAAAAAGAAAACCTATTAGGTTTATTACTAAATTAGCAAATAAGTAATAAGATTTATATAAATTTTTATAAATAAAAGTAAAAAAGTTTATGTTATTCGAATATTTAATTTAAATTAATGAATCATATCTATGATATCGTTAATTAATACACTAAGTTTAACATTTTAATTAGAATTAAAATCAATTTCTAATTGATTTTGTCATATATAAAATTAAGCTATCTTTACGATAGAAAGCATTATTTAAATACTTTAAGATTAAATTATCATAATTCTTTAATAATCACTAATCTATAATTACCTATGTATAAATTATAGGTTATTGGTTATTATTTTTTTTTAAAAAACTGATAAATATGAAGAAATTATAATTAAATTATATTTTTTGATAAAACAAAACGTTATTAATTTTGATTAATACCAAATTATAAATTTGTGTCAGTAAACATTTAGAAGAATATAAATAATTTATTATTATAAATAAACGTAAACTAAATAACATACTGAATATTAATGCAGTACTATTATTAGATAAGTTACTATCTCTATATAAAGTTTTTATTAAATGATATTAATCAATAAACTATTTCATAGCAAACATCAAATATATGTAAAATTACAGTATTACTGTATTTTTTTATAAAAAGTTATAGCAATGTACTTAGAGTTATTTTTAATAAAAATATTTTTACTTAAAAATCCAGAATATTTTGTCTTTTAATAGAAAAATTCCTATTAAATGTGATTATTGAAATCATTTCTTCAAGTACACTGCTACTTGACATAGTTTAACGCACTTATGAGACTAGATTGTTACTTATAATAAGTAGTAAAACGTCAAGTATGAATTTTAATAATGGAGTAATTAGCAAATCCAGTATATAGCGGTCAGCCTACCATTCCACTCTAATATTTCGTGAATCTGTTCTCTATACTTAAATTAGGCGTTATTTACCACTACATGATCAAGGATAAAATTCTTTTACTGGTTCCAACTTTTTTGAGGAGATTGAATCAGCTTCAATAACTATTGAAAAGATTATTTTTGAACTACAGTGATTCAGACATCGGCTCATAGCTTTACTATTATAAAATCTGACTCAATCCGAATTCGTTGTTCTTATTAATGCCAAGTGCACTAACGGGAAGGCATAAAATACCAGTAGCTCTTCTCGCTCTTTTCAAGCTTCTTCATTTCTGCAGGATATAACTTCGCTGATAAATTTGTAATAAAAAATATCAAGGGTTTTATCAGGAACATCATAGCTCTTTCCTAGCGAAACTTCTCCGGCAAGTTGCCTTAACTTTTAGTTACATGCCTTTGAGAAGTGAAGCTAGCACATTAGCTATTTTATGTACCAAACAAGATTAGTGCTGCGTAACCAGAAGAAATATCTTTGCTATTGCATTTCAAAAACAAGAGTAGCGTTTCCAGTAGTAAGTCAGAAATATAGTTAAGGATACAACCCTCGCAGCTATCTAAAATTAGATGCAACTCGGTTCAACTTTAGATAAGCATTTTCGACCGTAATAAGCTCCTTATGTCCAATGTACTATCGCAAATTATAAACTAGCAGCCTATGGCGATCAGTTTGCCTAGATAGAGCGGCATATGTTTCAAACAATAAATAAACGTAACGTATCGCTTTAAATTACGAAGTATCATATTTGCCCATGCTCTTTAAGCCATAACTATTTTAGCATCCTGCTGATATCAGTAAAAAACTATGTGCTTTTCGTCAAGAATTATCATTTGTGGCTTTGTAAAAATCACTGAAAAGAGAAGTTGCAGACATGGTAGTAACTTTTACTGCTTTTGTAGGCTTAAGATAAGGCGATACAATGAGCTCTTGAAACATATTCTGTTGCTGCTGCGATCATCTCTGACATTAAGCATTTTAATATCATATTATATGAGATTCGATATAGCACATAACTCTTACGGATGACGAGATTGATTTTCATCGAGAAGGCATCCACATTCAGCATTTTGTTGCAAACGTGGCTTCAAGTTTAGCTAACCCTTAACAGCAGTACTATCAACTCCCTAAATAGAATTATAAATGAGTTCATGTAAGGAATAAGGGTAATATCTAGTTTCGCATCTACTTGTAGGATAAACTTTTGTGCCATATCATTTCTGTCTTGTTGACATCATTCATAAAATTAATCAGTAGGGATACGACAGAATCCTCTGAGACCTTTTCATATTAGAAAAGAGTATAATTCCCTTGGTTTAGGATGTCTTTATTTTGGCTTAGATTATTGTTGAGGTTGGTTATGACATTTTTTAAAATTATTGGATTACATATGCTTATAATATAAGACTCAGATTAATATCTGGTATTTTGATATTAATATTAATTTTAGTTAGTTTGAGTATTATGGTTAATTATAACTAACTAATTAGTCTGTTAATGACAAAATAATTATTATAAATCAATAATTAAATATATTAATTTATAATTATTATGTTAAGTTGTTTTAAATGATTACTGTATTAAATTTAAAGTAAGTTTACTATAGTAAAACACTACTTAATATTTTATCAAATGGTGTAATCTAATAATAGAAATTTATTTATAAAATATTTTATTCTTTTTGATTTTATAAAAAATAAAATTAAGTTTTAAAAATTTTTTATATATTAAAAATATTTTTTTTATAAATCTCAAGTGTATAATATCTTAAAATACTT
>JBQMRR010000054.1:0-242 GCA_052174495.1 Arsenophonus sp. NC-TX2-MAG3 | reverse complement strand
AGTCTTTATTTTACTGTCCACACTGTGATGTTGCTCTGTGTCATGCCATACTTCCATGTCTACCATACAGTCACTGACATCTAAAGCAGCACCTTTCAAGATATCCTCAACACTCACAAATCTCTGCTTTAGCAATACGATAAGCTTCACCCATTCCTACAATTTGATGGACAGGTAATGTTCCTGAGCGAATCCCTCGTTCATGACCACCACCATGTTGTTGAGCTTCAAGTTGAATACGG
>JBQMRR010000053.1:0-757 GCA_052174495.1 Arsenophonus sp. NC-TX2-MAG3 | reverse complement strand
AATGATGATGTAAATAAAAGTCAGAGTTCTAATGATGTATTTCCAACAGCAATGCATGTAGCTGCTGTTATCGCTTTACATCATTAGCAATTTTCATTAATGAAGCTGCTAAACCTTTTAAAGCACCATGAGCATGAACTAAAGCATCACATGCCCAAAATACTTGGATTTCAAAGGGTATTTCTTGGTATTTTACATATTGTCAACTTCCCATCTTTTTTGTAGTGTAACTTCTTGTCATTCATCTTGTCACTTCGTCTAGTACAAAAAGTGAATAAAGTCATAATTTTGGATACAATAGAAAATGTTATAATTAAAATAAATGAAGTAACTACATTTCATATTTGGCACAGTTTTTTATCTTTTCAACATGCAAAAATCACCCCATATAACACGTGACTTGTCACCTTCAGCTAAATATTTGTTAAATGTTAAAATTTGCAACTCGACATTCCAATATTGTTATAATATATAACTGCATCATATCTGTACGGTACTTCTTTAGATACATATTTATATTTAAGGTAGAAAACACATTTATGAGTTTTTTTACTAACACATATTACTCTGTATTACAAAATCTGACAATGAAATTTTTTCTCAATGAAAGATTTTTGAAATTCAGCACATTCATGGTTTAAAATTGTAATTACAATCTCTTTATAATAGATGGACCAAAGACATATTAAGGAGCATTAAATAAATAAAAACTTACTTAGTTTATTTTGAATATAAAACCATAATATCTACTAGTACA
>JBQMRR010000052.1:0-713 GCA_052174495.1 Arsenophonus sp. NC-TX2-MAG3 | reverse complement strand
GTATTAGCAGCTGATTGAGTTACAACAGTATCAACCGCAAAAATCATAATAAGTGAACCAGTTTTAACTTTGTCACCCTTAGCAACTTTAATTTCTTTAACTTTTCCAGCAAAAGGTGCTATGCTATTTATATGTAAAACTAGCTTCTGCATATAATATAAATAACATGTTGAACACAGGTCCGGTACACCAGTGAGCTGAAACATTCCGCTCATGTGTCACTGTGGTACACCTGTAAACCGCTACAGCATATGTTTGACAGGTGTTGTGGCCTACCATTATGTCAATTGAACTAACAAAATTGAATACTTTTTGCTGACAGATGCCATTAAATACTAAAGATTTCTACATAGCTGATTTTAGTAAATGATTGTTTGTCTACCATTGTAATAGGCACTGAATGTGACTTGTATCTCATGTTATATTTGGATAACTTTTGTTTTATTAATAAGCATTTTTCTTCAGAGTTTAATTGGTAAAATTGTATTTTCTTTAATTTACAGTAATAAACTTAATTGTAAATAATAAAATTATCATTTATGTGAATATAAATAAAATCGTTTTTTTTAATCGTTTGCTTTTCTACTTATTGTTAAAACACAATATTCACGTTGAACGTCAAATAAAATAGCCTGATTTTTTATTTAGTAGTAATCCAGGTGTTAGTGAACCAAATAAATAATCTAATGCTATTAAGCGTATTTGATAGTTAA
>JBQMRR010000051.1:0-513 GCA_052174495.1 Arsenophonus sp. NC-TX2-MAG3 | reverse complement strand
TCTAGTAATTGCAGTATAAATAAGCTCTCTACTAATAACAGGGGTAAAAATCGGTGCTAAAATCAATGCGACATGTTTAAATTCTGATCCTTGAGATTTATGTACTGTCATAACAAAAGCAAACATTACGAATGATCGATGCAGGTATTATTGCGAGTTGTAGAGATGGCCGGATCGTTATTGAGTTCGAAATTAAATGTATCTCGTTCAAGAAATCCAGTTCATTTGTTATTTGTTAAATTGACATTTAAATATTTATATAAATTGACATTTAAGATAAATAGACCTCTGCGATGTCATAACAATGTTTTCTGCAATCAGTGATGACCAATTTTAGGTCAAAATCTAGATTCCCGACTTAGTATGCGGATTCTCAACAACTCCCACCCCGCTTCAATAAGACATACTTATGTTAAAAAGAACCGCTCTGATTGACACAATTAATTTGTACACATGATCATCTCACTACAACTCCACACTTACTGACTGCTCATCCAATTAATTTGATGTTAA
>JBQMRR010000050.1:0-3794 GCA_052174495.1 Arsenophonus sp. NC-TX2-MAG3 | reverse complement strand
AATTATAGTGCTTTCAAATCATCTGCTTCAGATAGATATCTGGATAAATAAAACCCTACATCATGAAATCTACTTAGGTATCTTTTTAATAGGCTGATATAACTGTTCACATTTTGAATATCAAATTCCTTAGCAAATAATTCTCTAGTTACCTAACCTTATTAGACGATGATGAGTAATTTATAGTTGTTGGCAAAGGGGTTTTTAGTATTTAGCTTCATTCTAAGCAAAGAATGGACTTTTTATTGATTATTAGTTAAAGAAAACGGCTAATGCACTCTGCATTAAATTCTTTAAGATCTTATCGGTTACAATAACTACTCACCTGTTGATCTCGAGGAATTGAAGACCGAGATTCGTTTTTCTTTTATCTTCTTTACCCTTGCATCTTTTCTAGTTTTCCTATTATGAGAAATAATGTTTGCATTTAAAGGGTTCAGGGAAAAATGTTTTGTCGATTTCAACAATAACATTTAGGTACTTGTGTTGTCTGGCGCTGCTGAAGAAAGAAGATAATTGACGCCATCTAAACCTTGTTTAAATTAATGCCTATTTGTTTTATTGATTCTCGTAAAATCAATATATTCAGCATACATCACAGATAACTAAATCATTTATCCTTGTAATGTAGTTTAGCGATAGAACTTCCCAAGATGATTATTAAATCTTTTCCTACGATCAAGGATTTTATAACAATATCTCTAAATCCTAATGAATTACTCAAGTGCATAACATATTCACTGTGATAATATGAGTAGGATAAAGTGAAATAGTTGCTTCAATGCATAGATCGATATCATCCGACAATTTATCACCGAGTGTTAAATTGCGTCTTTCTCATCTTGCAGAATTAGATTCTGATACGTGAAATTAAAGAGTTTTCAATAAATTCAATAAGATTATCAAGAACTTTTTTTTAAAATCCGACGAAGTGCTTCTTCAAATATAGCAACATAACTTATCAATTTAGTTGCGGTAATCCTCTGACTTCCATCTCTCGTTTCTAACATTTGCTCAAGGCAAACCCCCTGTAAGATTTTCTCCCGCCTGTTTTTATTTCTTATCTCTTTCTTACTATTGAGAAACAAAAGCTGCGTAAAAGGAAAACCAGGCAACACAATCTTTGTTTTTCAATATTTATAAAACACAAAATTCAATAAATTAATAACATGTTATAAATAACAAATATTATTATTGGCGTCCTGAATGACCAAAGCCACCACTACCACGTTTTGTTGTTTTAAAATCTTGCACTAACTCAAACTCAGCTTGAAAAATTGGTATAAAAACCATTTGTGCTATACGCTCACCAGGTTTAATAATGAAACTTGTATCACCACGATTCCAGACCGAAATTTTCAATTCACCTTGATAATCAGAATCAATTAAACCAACTAAATTTCCTAATACAACACCATGTTCATGTCCTAAACATGAACGAGGAAGAATAACTGCAGCCAATTGTTGATCTGCAATATGCACTGCTAATCCTGTAGGTAATAGCATAGTTTTATTTGGTTCTAATTGAATAGCCTGATCTAAGCAAGCTCGTAGATCTAAACCAGCAGATCCTTTTGTCGCGTAAGTTGGCAAAGGAAATTTATATCCTACACGGGGATCAATAATTTTAATATTTATTTTTTTCTTCATAACGTTGAAGTATTTTATCGAGTAAACAGTGACCAAGTAATAATTTATACTTATGTGGTAACTATATCTCTTTATCTTACAAAAATAAATTTAGAGTATTGCTTTCTGAATTAAATTCAGAATCACTAATAAAATATTATTTTGCACAAATAAAATCTAGACTTTTATCTACCATTATCAATGGTATATTTATTCATAGTTTTTATCTCTACTACAAATAAATTACGTTAAAAACGATTTTTAGTCAATTTAATAAAATTTTTTATTAATTTATTATATACTTGCTCTAACGCGCTATTAATATTAATATGTTTAACCCTGCTAGTATTAATAAATTAACTGAACTGATAAAAGTGAATATAATCTTATTATCGCGCTTGAGTTATACCTAAAATCAAATTTTCTAAACTGTAATTAAATTACAAATCGATCGAATCGATTTCTTATTTTTTTTGGGCTTTAGCGGTAATTACTAAATGCAGATTTATCATAATCTTGCTTATGCTGAAAACTATTCTCAGCCAACTTAACAATAACTAACAGATTTTGATATTTTAACTAGGATACCAAAGTAAAATATAGCAATTTTTTTTAAGTATCGCAATATATTACTTAATAATATTAGCGTGATACATACGATGATTTATTGCCTGCACGACCGTTATTTTAAGCTATAAAGATAAAAATCTTTATCAATAAATTATTAGCTATACTAACAGATAAATGAGCAAACAAATTTGCAGTTCTGTTCGTTAAAATAATCAAATCTCCCTATTTATTATAATTAACGATAGCTTATTATAACCTCTACGACAGGATTCAATAAATAATCAGTAAATTGAATATTCCAGAAAGTTTGGACGACAAAATACACGCCTATTAATGAAAGATTGCAGAATTCACCATTACTACACTTACAATTTCAGGATGATCAGACAAACGACGAGCTAATTGTTTACTAACGGATTATTATATAGATCCTTATCAAATAGCTCTATTCACGGCAATAGAGCTACTGAGTATAAGTTAAGGAAAAATATAATGATGATGAGATTCCATAGTAAGGCAACTAACAATACCTAAAATTAATATTGATCTTAAGGAAAGTAAAGAATCTGCGTTCTACTTGTTTAACCGTTATGAGACAACCAGAGCCTACTGTTGTTAAATAGTAAAAATGAGATGATGTTGATGATCGGACTATCTTGGTAAAGATAGTTTATACAAACCACCTTATACTAATAAGAAGAATTTTGCTAAAGTTGTCATGAAAAACAAACAGTCATACAGATCAAAGAGACTCTTTTGACTCCATACTAACATAAAGCAGTGTCTCATTAGTTAACTCAGTGAGAAGCTGTCGAATGATGTCGACTATAATATTGAAACAACTCATTTCACTTTACTCTGCTCATAAAGTCACAATAAGCATATAACTGCTGGGGTTTTATTAGGATAATAGTAAGATCGTTGGAAAATTCGCAATTGTAGGAAAACATTTAACAATCTGATTACAAGTCCTCTGGTGAAACTAGATCACAAGAATAAATAGTTTAGTTATCTATGATATATGTTGAATAGCTTTACTTTATAAGAATCAGCGAAACAAATAGGTATTGTTTTGAAAACAACATTTAGATACTGTCACTTCCTTCCTTGGTTCAAGAAGAACAGCTAATATAAATGCACTAAGTGGTATTATTAAAATTGATGAAATATTTTTCTCTCATCCTTTAAATGGATGCGTTCTTTTCTAATAAAAAAGTAAAAATGCGGGGGTAAGGAGATAAAAATAGATTGCGCTCTTAATGCTCCTAAATGGAGAGGATTAAGTGAGTGATAAAATTCTTAAAGAGAATAATGCAAACTGCATTAGTCATTTTTTGATCTAATCATCGATAAGAGTCCATGTTTTGCTTGGGGATGGAGCAAAATAGTACAAAAGGTTTACTAATGAGAAAAAAATTACTCATCATCGTCTAATAAGGTTAGGTAACTAGAGAATTATTTGCTAAGGAATTTTATATTCAAAATGTGAACAGTTATATCAGCCTATTAAAAAGATACCTAAGTAGATTTCATGATGTAGGGTTTTATTTATCCAGATATCTATCTGAAGCAGATGATTTGAAAGCACTATAATT
>JBQMRR010000049.1:0-387 GCA_052174495.1 Arsenophonus sp. NC-TX2-MAG3 | reverse complement strand
GTTCTCAATTGATATTAATGCTTGAAAATCCAGAGCTTACTTATTCTGGCCAAATATTATCACCAATGATTGAACAGAGCATGTAATTTATGTATCATGACATTTCTGCTACAATGATAGGTTTTATTAAAACACACACACATGCATGCATGAACACACACAAATTATTTGCTATTGTATCTGAAAATTTTTGTTTAAATATTATTCATATTTTTTATGTGATGTTAATAAAGTTTATTTATTTATTTTTCAGTGCAGTAAAGGTAGGAGTTTCTCCTCTGTAGACACGTGGTAATTGTGTCATACTTGGTGAGTCAATTTTATATCTGTAACAGTGCCAAATGAATTTTATAGGGAACTGATATGCTCACTTACATTGTCCATTGT
>JBQMRR010000048.1:0-52020 GCA_052174495.1 Arsenophonus sp. NC-TX2-MAG3 | reverse complement strand
TGTTAGATTATTATACCAAACAGCACTGAAAGCCCATGATAAATTAGTTAATTTATCTTTTACTGCATTCATTAGCTAAAATATGAAGTCTGCGCAATCCTCTATGATGTGAAGCTAACTTACTGGTACTTTATGTTGTTATTCATGTCACTTTTAAGATACTTATCATCAGCGGTTAAGCTGATGCTGTCTGAAATTACTGTTACTAGTATATTCAATTAATAGTAATAAGAAGAAATTACTGAAGAAATTACTGCAAGAACAAGATGATGATAATTTGAGGATATCATATCCTTATTACATCTTTATAAATAGATTTTAATACATTATTCTTTTTTATTATCGCTTTATAGAAATAAAGTAATTTTTGCTATTAAGTGCATTGGTTAATGCATATTTATAAATTTTTTGATTAGTTAGATTTTATTATTCTGTAGTTAATTATCGAGGTCAAAAATTGAAGACCCCCCTCCCAATTTCTTCTGGAGGAAATTGAAAAGTGGTGTTTGTTTCGTTATAGAGTATCTTTTTAGTCATTTTAAAGTGGTCTAAACCTTCTCACCCTATGAGAAAACGATATTTATTTAAAAAATTTACTCTTCACGGTTAAAAGAAATATTAGTCAGTACTTGAATAGCTTGGTTAAAACGATATATCCAATCATTTCTTTTTAGGTTGAAATAGTTTATTAATTGCATTTAATACATATTAATCTGCAATTAAATAATGTTCAAGTTTTATATTTAGATTGGCATGTTTTGGCCATTTAGACTGGGAGTCACTAGTAAAGATGAAACATTATCAATATTAGTAGCAGATAGGAAAATGACATTAAATAAAACTTCTCTTTGTTTACCATTAATCTTATGACTTATATTGAAAATATTTTTAATTGGGGTACCCAATGTTAGAATATGTGTTAATAAAATTAGCGATTAATTTATGGCCGATGGAGACAATGATAGAAAAAGTTAATTTAATGGTATTGCGATAGTTTGAGTATCTTTTATATAAATTTAAAAGTCTTAGTTAAGAGTTTAAAAGTTATATTTATACGCAACTTAAATTGTTTATGTTAAAAGTAAATAATTTTTTATAAAAATGAGATTGAATTAGTATATTCTAACTACTAATAAAATTGCTATTGAGGATAATTTTATTTAATAACAGATATGAAAAAGAGTTATTAATAAACCTGGTGCATGAGAGGTCAGACTACGTTCCACTCTAATCCTTCATAAATCTTTTCTTCATCCTCAAATTGATCTTTGTTTACCACGATGATCAACAGCCAAAATTTTCTTATCCGGTCTAGTTTTTTTGAGCAGGCAGAAGTAGCTTGAGTGCCCTTAAAAAGGTTACTTTTCTCAAACCACAATGCTTCAACATCGGCTTCATAACCTCACACTGTCGCAAAAGCTGATTTAATCAGATTCGGTATTCTTATTAATTCCCAGTATACTGAAGGGAATGGATAGAATGCCAGCCGTTTTTCTTAATCTTTCTCAGTATCTTCATTGCTGCAGAAATACAACGTCGTTAAAAACCTTTCCAACAAAATACCAGGAGTTTTATCAGCGAGGTCATAGATTTTGCTGGCTAAGATCTCCCTTCCAGTTCATCTTAACTTTCGCTGCTCTATGTCTTTTGGAAGTAAAATCAGTGAATTAGTTATTTTATGTGCCTATCAATATTGATACTGTGCGCCCAAGAATATTTGGTTATTGTACTACAAAATTAATAGCATACTCTTCCGTAGATGGATAACCCCCACTGAGAGATATAATGAAGTCACGCACTCGTAGGGTATTAAGAAGTTTGGCTCAGTTCGTTTTTTGACTCTCGATAAATATCTTCGACTCCAAGGATTTCCTTATGTCCATGTAGTCATGTCAATAATAACTAGTAGGCAAAGACAATCAGCTTGCCTGACAGGGGGTGGTTATACTATCAACTTAGAAATAAATGTAGCGTATATCGCTAAATTACGCAGCCGCCAATTATTTACGCTCTTTAAATAATTGTCTTAAAATCATTGTTGTATCAGTTTGCTGATGGTACTTGGCAGAAGAGAGTGTGCACTTTTTATAAAAAAGTGACTCAAATTTGTAAAAATCTCTGGTGGAGATGCATAATAGATGCAGCTATAAGAGCACTCTTCGCTACTTTTTATACGCTTCCGATAAGGTGGTAGCAAGGAGTTTTAGAAACATATTTTGTTTCCGTTAGGATTACTATTTTTTTAATCTTAAGCACTTCAATCTTAACATCACTAATAGCAGTTTATATGGTTTGTTATGACAAATAACCGTTAGGGATTACGGGTTGATGCCCATCGACAAAGTAGCGTTAAGCATTTTATTGCAGCCATAGATTTAAGTTAAGTTTAAGCCTCAACAACAGCGCTCAGTTCCCTGATAGAATCATGGATGAGTTTATGCAATGGATCAGAATAATATTTTATTTTACACAGATCCCTGTAGAATAGATTTCATAACATATCATCTCTCTGTTGTTGAAATCATTTATCAAATCAATCTAGAGGTACGTCATTATCTCTAAAATCATATATACCAGAAATTATATACCAGAAATAAGTATCACTCTTTTTAAGAGTGAAAATAGAGATTAAACCAGTTTGTTTTAAATTAAAAATTATTTTCATGATGATATATTTTGCTCATAAAGCGCGTTTTGACTGAGGATTAGAATAAATTTCTTTTAATGGTAAAGAATGAATGACCCTTTTTTTAGAATTGATAGGTAATTTCTTACCTAGGATCCAACAAGGGCAAAGAAGGTCTTTTGATAACAAAAATATCTCTTTAGTTAATAAACAGCATACCTGATGACTGTCTAACATTATTGCTCGTAAAATATCTTTGATAAAACTATTATCTAGATCAATACGCTCATCAGCAATGATAACTAATTGAGTAGAATAAGGAATATATAGCTTAAAGAGCATAGGCAATGATAACTACTTAATTTAAGGGACATGCGTTAACATTTATTTCTTTGCTAAAGGCAAAGACCGTTTATAGGTAGCTTTTTATTTTTGGCCGATAATCATTATTGATATCACTGTGTATTCACGTAAGGAGCTGGTTGCGATTTAAAATGATTATAAGAGTTAGAAACGCACTAGGTTGAACTTCTTAAGTTATTAATAAATTTGCTGTACAGAATAGTCAGGCTACGTTCTATTCTGAACCTTCAGAAATCTATTCTCTATCTTTAAATTAAACATTATTCATCACCATGATCAACATATCAAATCATATTAGGCGGTTTCTAGTTTTATTAACATAGAAAGAATAGCTTAAATACCATTGAAAGAGGTTATTTTTTAGAAGCACATGCTTCGCACGTCAGCTTTATATACTCACACTATTGTAAAAGTTAATTCAATTAAATTCATCACTCTTTATTGATGCTCAGTGCACTGACAGTAATTATAGGAATGCTAACAGCTATTCTCACTCTTTCTCCAGCATCTTCATCAATTTTAAGATACGCTAAAACCTTGCTAAAAAAGTATTAAAGGTTTTTTAGCTGAATCGTAACTTATCCTTAACTTTTAGTATATTCCTTTGGAATAGATAAATTAGTACATTAGTTATTTTATGTATCCAATAATATTGGTGCTTTATGCCCGGGAATATCTTTGCTATTGGATTTGAAAAACCAAATAGTCTCTGTTCAAATAACCGTTATGAATGAAGGATGAGATCTGTAGACAAGGCGCATTGCGCATGTTGAAAAACATAATTTTTAGCTCATCTTTAACAGAAGTGCCTATCACCTTCCTAGTAGGATTATGGATAAGTTCATGCAATTAATCAGAAGTGATATTTGGTTTCGAAATACTTATAGAATAGAATTTTTCTGGAATATCATCTCTCTGATGTTGAAATCATCTACAAAATCAATCAGTATAATAGAGGCCAGCATCTTACAAAACTCCATACACTATAAATAAGCATAACTCATGTTATCAATAAAAACTTAATTAAAACACTTATTAAAGTGAAATCTAATTTCCAAGTAATGCAGTAAATAAATCCTATGTAATAGGACTAATATAAGTAGCTTTATACTGCTTGATCGTGATGGTATTAATTACGAGATAAAGCATAGCAACTCTTATACCATGAGTTAACTTAAAGATCCTGTAATCAATATTGATGCAATAACCGCTTATATTGATTTCAGTCAAGATAATTATTTATTAGTAATACTAATTAAAAAGTACTTTAATATGCAACTATTGTTAGATATCTTAATGCTACTGACGTATTAATTACTAATTTTTAATAAAATAATCATGTTACAATTGATAAAGTTGATAACCTGATAGCAAAAGAATTATCAACATATTAAAAACAAAACACCTCAATGCAGCAATAACTTGGCTATCTTTGAATAATTAAAGTGTTTAGAATTTAAATTTAATGGCTATTATAAAGTAATTATTAATTTAATAAAAAAATGTTAATATTTTTATTATAAAATTTTTTATTAAAAATTAAAATGCTTTAACTTAAATAAAATTTAAGCAAACTATCTATTTCAGATTAATATCTTTTTTAGTTTAAATAAACTTAAATTATTTTAATTAATTAAAAGATTAAATCTAGACAAAAATGATTTTATCACTGATTTTTAGTGTTTTATTCTTATTATCCAAGATCTAATTCTTATTAGAACTGCATTAAGGTAATTAGTTTACTAAGTATTGGTTGCTAACCCTATTATATAGACACTCTGTGGTCCAGGTAGATTTCATGATAAGATGGCTGCTATGAGGGATATAACTGAGGGCAAAATATATTATGATGATGAAACTCCATAATCAGGCAACTATAACATTTAAAATCAGTGCTGCTCTTCATGCAAACAGACAGCCTGCATCTCTTTAGTTAAGTATTGTAGTATATCTGAATTTACTTTTGTTAAAGGGTAAAATAAGATGATGTTGATGAGATCAACAGTTATATTTCCTATTGTTTGTAGACGATGGTGTAGACGATGGCTGCCATCTCATTCAGAAAACCGTAGTTGTTTCATGCGAAAAATATTTTTTCCTCTCGACGATCTACTGGTAATCGTATGCAAGTTCATGAGCTACTTTATATCTAGACCTAGCCTAGATCACTGTTTAGCAGCTACAGAATGAAAATTTGCATGAAATGAGGCAAAGGAAACATCTCGAAGCTAAATTATAAAGTGTTTAAAAGAAATAAAATTGCTTAGAGTTATACGTAGATATAAATATCTTTCGCAAATTCCAAACAAAACTTCATGATATTATTTTTTTTAAGATTATAAAACGTTTCACTAAATGAATTTTTTCGTCTTTTAAGGTTAAAACCGAGAACAATGTTCACTATTTTACATGATCTTAATTCAGCATATCTCCATTGATATTCATTGAGTATTACAGACCGTTTTTGATTTGTGAAAACATTCAGCTACCGAAAACATGAATTTGCCCATTTATATACAGAACTTAATATAGAATACCAAGCTACATCACCGATGTATTCTCAAATAAATGGCATGATCGAGAAATTTAATCTAGTAGTAGCATGGAAGATATGCTTTAAAGCTATTATTTCAATTTGGCTCAAGAGATTGAGATCACTCTGCATCGATATATTTTAGCTATACAATCAGAAATTACCCTAATCAGCATTGGATAGTAAAACTCTATTACAGTTATGAAAGATTCAGATTAGTTAAAAGTGAAATCTGAATTATTCAAAAAATATACTATATTATAAGATGTGATAGTTAAGTATTAACGTAAGAGTACGTATTGCTTTTCTTTTATTTTAATTGTTTTATTACGTACATCACTTATAAGGTAATGTAAAGTTATTTTAACTCACTTTTAAGAAAATATATTTCTATACAGGTGATCTTGCATATGGATTCATTGTAAATTAAGGATTTTAAATGCCAGTTATTACTCTGCCTGACGGCAGTCAACGTCAATATGACCACGCTGTTTCAGTAATGGATATTGCAAATGATATTGGTTCAGGTCTTGCAAAAGCCTGTATAGCTGCTCGCGTTAATGCTGAACTTGTTGATGCGAGTGATGTAATTAATAATGATTCTGAATTATTTATTATTACTAGTAAAGCTCTCGATGGTTTAGGAATTATTCGTCATTCATGTGCCCATTTACTTGGTCATGCGATTAAACAATTATGGCCAACGACTAAAATGGCAATTGCCCCTATCATTGAAAATGGTTTTTATTATGATGTTAATCTTGATCACACTTTAACCCAAGAAGATTTAGAAAAACTTGAAGAGCGCATGCATAAACTCGCTGCAAAGAACTATGATGTTATCAAAAAGTTAGTTAGTTGGAAGGAAGCGAGAGATATGTTTGTTGCTCGAGGTGAGGATTATAAAGTTAAAATTTTAGATGAAAATATTAATAAAGATGATCATCCTGCACTTTATTATCATGAAGAATATATTGATATGTGTAATGGGCCACATGTACCTAATATGCGTTTTTGTCATTACTTCAAATTAGAAAAAGTAGTTGGTGCATATTGGCGCGGTAATAGCAATAATAAAATGTTACAAAGGATTTATGGAACAGCTTGGGCTAATAAAAAACAGTTAACTGCTTATTTATTACGTTTAGAAGAAGCGGCTAAACGAGATCATCGTAAGATAGCTAAACAACTTGATCTTTATCATATGCAGGAAGAAGCGCCAGGTATGGCGTTTTGGCATAATGATGGTTGGGTAATATTTCGTGAATTGGAAACCTTTATTCGTACTAAATTGAATGAATATCAATATCAAGAAGTAAAAGGTCCATTAATGATGGATCGTATTCTTTGGGAAAAAACAGGTCATTGGAAAAATTATAAAGAGAACATGTTTACCACATCATCAGAAAACCGAGAATATTGTATAAAACCAATGAATTGCCCAGGACATGTACAAATATTTAATCAAGGCTTAAAATCTTATCGTGATTTACCATTGCGTATGGCAGAATTCGGTAGTTGTCATCGTAATGAGCCTTCTGGCGCTTTACATGGTTTGATGCGCGAGCGCGGCTTTACCCAAGATGATGCGCATATTTTTTGTACTGAAGATCAGATTTTATCTGAAGTTAAAAGTTGTATTAAAATGATTTATGATGTTTATGCAACATTTGGTTTTGAAAAAATTGAAGTTAAGTTATCAACTCGACCAGAAAAACGAATAGGCAGTGATGCTCAATGGGATCGTGCAGAATTCGACCTTGTTAAGGCATTAGGAGATATTGAATTTAATTATCAATTCGGTGAAGGTGCATTTTATGGACCTAAAATTGAATTTACTCTGTATGATTGTTTGGATCGGGCTTGGCAATGTGGTACTGTACAGCTCGATTTCTCATTACCAGGTCGTTTAGGTGCTTCTTATGTAGATAAGAATAATGAACGTCAGATACCAGTAATGATCCATCGCGCTGTTTTAGGATCACTTGAGCGTTTTATTGGGATTTTAACAGAACAGTATGCTGGTTTCTTTCCAATCTGGTTAGCGCCATTACAAATTGTTATGATAAATATCACAGATGTACAGGCTAATTTTGTAAAAAAAGTAGTAAAAATTTTTAATAATTTTGGTATTCGTGCAAAAGCAGACTTGAGAAACGAAAAAATAGGCTTTAAAATTCGTGAGCATAGTTTGCGTCATGTTCCTTATATGTTAGTTTGTGGTGATAAGGAAATTGCTTTGAATCAAGTATCTGTTCGAACCTGTAATGGTAAAGAGTTAGGAACATTTGACATCATAGAATTTGCAGAAAGAGTGCTTGATGAAATTCGCACTCGTCGTATTTATCAACTGGAGGAATAAGGTATTAAAGGCGGAAAAAGAATTCAAACAGCACGCCCGAATCGTATTAATACAGAGATTCGTGCTTCTGAAGTTCGTTTAACTGGTTTAGATGGGGAACAGATTGGTATTATTAGCTTAAAAGAAAGTCTTAAAAAAGCCGAAGAAGCTGGTGTTGATTTAGTAGAAATCAGTCCAAATGCTGAGCCGCCAGTTTGCCGTATTATGGATTATGGCAAGTTTCTCTATGAAAAGAGTAAATCGTTAAAAGAACAAAAAAAGAAACAAAAAGTTATTCAGGTAAAGGAAATTAAATTCCGACCTGGTACAGATGAAGGTGATTATCAGGTCAAGCTACGCAATCTGATTCGTTTTCTGGATGATGGCGACAAAGCTAAAATCACATTACGATTTCGTGGTCGTGAGATGTCGCACCAACAAATTGGTATTGATATGCTTAATCGTATTAAAAACGATTTGGATGAGATGTCAGTTGTCGAATTTTTTCCAAATAAGATCGAAGGTCGTCAGATGATCATGGTGCTTGCACCGAAAAAGAAATAGTTAGGCAATAACTAATTAGTATTTTATCAAGTAGAAGACTATTTGTCTGGCTAGATGTGATTAAGAATACGCAGTGGATATTTAAGATGCTAAAAATTAAAACAGTACGGAGTGCAGCAAAGCGTTTTAAAAAAACTGCTAGTGGTGGTTTTAAACGTAAGCATTCTAACCTTCGTCATATTCTGACTAAAAAATCAACTAAGCGTAAACGTCATTTACGACAGAAAACTATGGTTTCTAAAGCCGATCTGGGTTTGGTAGTGGCTTGTTTACCATACGCATAAGTTTTAATTTTCAGTTTAAGATTATCGAATTTAATTCGAAGTGATAGGAGGTATTATATGGCTCGCGTAAAACGCGGTGTAATAGCCCGTGAACGTCACAAAAAAATATTAAAACAAGCAAAAGGCTATGATGGTTCTCGTTCGCGTGTTTATCGTGTTGCTTTCCAAGCAGTAATTAAAGCCGGTCAATATGCTTATCGTGATCGTCGTCAGCGTAAGCGTCAATTCCGTCAATTGTGGATCGCACGTATTAATGCTGCTGCTCGTCAAAATGGTTTATCTTATAGTAATTTCATTAATGGCTTGAAAAAATGTTCAATTGAAATTGATCGTAAAATCTTATCTGATATTGCTATTTTTGATGAAGTTACATTTGCAACGTTAGTTGAGAAAGCAAAGAGCATATTAGCTTAAATCAGTTAAATTAAGGGGGGCTTAGCGCTTCCCCCCTTTTTATTATCGATGACTATTTTATTTATTAAAATAATAGGTATTTTATGACAAGTTAATTAAGAGATGAAAAATTGTTTTTTATTTTTTTATTTTAGCACCTAAAAATTTTAGCTTTCTCTCACGTATTTTGAGAAAAGAAACAAAAAACTGCGATAAGCCTCCAAATGCAGGCTCTTTGTTACTAAAAATTTCACATTTAATAATGATTAAGCTAAAATGGTTATAAACAAGAGGAAACAATGCTACAACTCGTCGAGTTAGCTGCGAAAGCAAAAATAGCCATAGAAAAAGCTAAAGATGTTACTGAGTTGGATTTAGTACGTGTTAAATTTTTAGGTAAAAAGAGCCATTTAACACTACAAATATCAACGTTGCGTGATTTACCTGCAGAAGAGCGCCCAGCAGCAGGAGAAGCTATTAATAAAGCAAAACAAGAAGTTCAGAATTTATTGAATATCCGAAAAGAGCAATTAGAAAATGTGCTATTAAATGTTCGATTAGCGACGGAAAAAATAGATATTTCATTGCCAGGTCGCCAAATCGAATATGGTAGTCTTCATCCAGTAACTCGTACTATTGATCGAATTGAAGAATTCTTTGATGAGCTTGGGTTTTCTGTTGTTTCCGGACCTGAAATAGAGGATGATTATCATAATTTTGATGCTTTAAATATTCCTACTCACCATCCAGCGCGTGCTTCACATGATACTTTTTGGGTTGATGCCACTCATCTATTGCGCACTCAAACTTCTGGTGTGCAAATTCGTACAATGAAAAATAAACGACCACCGATTCGTATCGTTTCCCCTGGTCGTGTGTATCGAAATGATTATGATAAAACTCATACTCCAATGTTCCATCAGACAGAAGGCTTAATTATTGATCAAAACATTAGTTTTGCTAATTTAAAAGGTACACTACATGACTTCTTAAATTATTTTTTTGAAGAAAAAACTTATGTTCGTTTTCGACCATCGTATTTTCCATTCACTGAACCTTCAGCTGAAGTTGAAGTGATGGATAAAAATGGTAAATGGTTAGAAGTATTAGGTTGTGGGATGGTACATCTAAATGTATTACGCAATGTTGGCATTGATCCTGACATATATTCTGGTTTCGCCTTTGGAATTGGAGTAGAGCGTTTAACGATGTTACGTTATGGCGTGACGGATTTACGCGTTTTTTTTGAAAATGATCTTCGTTTTCTTAAGCAATTTAGATAAGACAGAATTTTTATATGAAATTAAGTGAATTTTGGTTACGTGAATGGGTAAATCCAGCAATAAGCAGTGAAGCATTATCAGAGCAAATGACAATGGCTGGTTTAGAGATTGATGATGTTAAACCTGTCGCCGGTCAATTCCAAGGTGTAGTGGTTGGTGAGATTGTTGAATGTGTTCAACATCCTAAAACAGATAAATTGTGGATAACAAAGGTCAATATTGGCACTGAGCAATTACTTAATATTGTATGTGGAGCATTAAATTGCCGTAAAAGATTAAAAGTTCCTGTAGCAATAGTTGGCGCAGTTTTACCTGATAATTTTAAAATAAAAGCGATAAAACTCCACGATGAATTTTCTGAAGGTATGCTTTGTTCTTATTCTGAACTTGCTATTTCTGATAACCATATTGGTATTATTGAGCTACCACCCGATGCACCCATTGGTATCGATATTCGTAACTACTTGCAACTTGATGACCATATTTTTGAAGTAAATTTGACTCCGAATCGTGTTGATTGTTTAAGTATTTTAGGTATCGCTCGCGATATTGCGGCTATCAATAACCTAGAATTAAATATGGTAAAGATTGAACCAGTTAAAGGCACTGATGCTACTATTTTTCCTATTCTGGTGGAAGCACCAATAGCATGTCCTCGATTTTTAGGACGAGTAATAAGAGGTATTAATGTTAATGTACAAACTCCTATCTGGATGAGAGAAAAATTACGTCGAGTGGGCATCCGTGCTATTAATCCTATAATTGATATTACTAATTTTGTATTGTTAGAGTTAGGTCAGCCGTTACATGCCTATGATTTTGATCGCTTAAATGGAGCAATAATTGTTCGAATGGCAAAACAAAATGAGACATTAGTTTTGCTTGATGACAGAAAGGTAATTTTGCAGCAAGATACTTTAGTCATTGCTGATAAAAAAAATGTCTTAGGAATTGCCGGTATTTTGGGGGGTAAGCATTCCAGTATTAGTAAAAATACCATTAATATTTTATTAGAAAGTGCTTTTTTCAATCCATTAGCAATTTCTGGCCGAGCACGTAATTATGGTCTTCACACTGAGGCTTCACACCGTTTTGAGCGAGGTGTTGATCCTCAATTACAGTATAAAGCCATGGAACGCACGACCAGATTAATAGTTGAAATTTGTGGTGGTGATGTTAAAAATATTATTGATGTTAGCCATAAAACAAGTTTACCAAGAGTGGTAAAAATAACCCTGACTCGAAAAAAACTAGATTGTTTGATTGGCCATAGTATTCCGGATATTAATGTTACTAAGATTCTTCAACGCTTAGGTTGTCAAGTGATTAATGAACAAGATAATTGGCAGGTAGTTACTCCATCTTGGCGTTTTGATATACAAATTGAAGAAGATTTGATTGAAGAAGTAGCCCGTATTTATGGGTATAATAATATACCTAACATGCCTTTACAAAAAGATCTAAGCATAAACTCATGTTTTGAATCAGTTTTGCCTTTAAAACGAGTAAAAACTTTATTAATTGATCGTGATTATAATGAATCGATTACCTATAGTTTTGTTGATCCTAAAATTCAGCAACTGCTGCACCCAAATTCTGATGCGATGATTTTGCCTGAACCTATTTCAGCTGATATGTCAGTAATGCGGCTTTCCTTATTGTCAGGTTTGCTGACTGCAGTAATTTACAATAAAAATCGTCAGCAAAATCGCATTCGACTGTTTGAAACTGGCTTACGATTTGTCCCGGATGTAACAGCAGAGTATGATATTAGGCAAGAATTGATGTTAGCAGGTGTAATTACTGGTAATCGCTATGAAGAGCATTGGTTACAAGAAAAACGTGCTGTTGATTTTTTTGATATCAAAGGTGATGTTGAAGCAATACTGGCATTAACCGGAAAATTAGACAATATTTTTTATAAAGCTCACTCTAATCCAGCATTTCATCCCGGACAAAGCGCTGGAATTTATCTAAATAATAATTATATTGGGTATATAGGCGTTATTCATCCTGAACTGGAAAAAAAGCTAGATTTAAATAGTCGAATATTTGTTTTTGAATTGCTGTGGGATGCCGTTGCGGAGCGTGTTATTCCTAAAGCAAATATGATTTCACATTTCCCAGCCAACCGACGCGATATTTCTGTTGTAGTACCAGAAGAGGTGCTAACCTCGGATATATTAACTGAATGCAAGAAAATTAATATAAATCATATAGTTGGTGTAAACTTATTTGACGTATACTGTGGTAATGATGTAAGAAAAGGTTATAAGAGCCTTGCTATTAGCTTAATCTTACAGGATATAAACCGTACTCTGAAAGAAGAAGAGATTTCTGCAACTGTTGATAAATGTGTTGCTGCTTTAAAACGGCGATTTCAAGCCTCCTTGAGGGACTAAACCTATGGCGCTTACAAAAGCTGAAATGTCAGAAAGTTTGTTTGAAAAACTACATATAAGTAAACATGATGCAAAAGACCTAGTTGAACTTTTCTTTGAAGAAGTTCGTCGTTCGTTAGAAAATGGGGAGAAGGTAAAACTGTCAAGGTTTGGTAATTTTGATCTGCGTGATAAAAGTCAACGACCAGGTCGAAATCCAAAAACTAGAGAAGATATCCCCATCAGTGCTCGTCGAGTAGTAACTTTTCGAGCAGGGCAAAAATTGAAAAGTCGGGTTGAAAAGATAAAGCTTCATAAATAATGAATTATTATGCTAAAAGCCGCTTTAGCGGCTCTTTATTACTAATAATAAAGTTATATTTGTTTTAGTATATGATATTTCAAGAATAATCGGATATTATCCTGGTGATTGATTTTATGGCTGATTTCAACAAATAGAGAGATGATATGCTATGAAAAGTTTACCCTTATATATATCCGAGAAATCAGATATTACTAGTCAATCCCCTCTTGCATGAACGCGTCCGTAATAGTCACATACAGGTGATAGGCGCTTTGTTGAAACAATGCTCGAAAGTATGGTTGCAAAGGATTCTAAACGCCGCTTTATTGATAGGCAGCATCCCTAATCTGTAACGCTTATTTCCTGTAGGAAACTTAATATAGGCGGGTATTGGCGATGTTGAGATAAAAGTCCTAAGGTTAAAAGAGATTGCAGTGGTAATAGTGGAGTATACTTCAACAACTCTTTGTTATCACCTTATCTGAAACGTACAAAAAGTGGCAAAGAATTGCTATTTTTCCTGTACCTGCGAGGAATCTTTACTGGTGATTTTATAAAGCTCTAAGTTTTCTTGATAAGAAAGAACATCATCTTTCTGCGCTATTATCGACTAAATTAGTCGTGGACATAACGAGCTCATTGGATTTAAAAAGTGTTATTAAAAGTTAGAAGTAAACTGGGCATAACTTTTAATGGCTGATGAGTGTATGACTTAACCGTATTTCCTAGAGTTCCTACGTAAGACTAATACTTTTAGTTTTAGAATGCAATGACAAAAATATTTTTAAACATGTAATACTAGCGCTATTAGCTACACAAAACAGTTGATATGCTAGTTTCACTCTCAAAAAAAATATCCAATTCAAAGTTAAAGGGTGAGCTGCAAGGAAAAGGGCCCCTTATTCTCGCTAGTAGAGAGCTTTAATGCTGTTATAACCTCCCACTTTGATGGTTTTATTGGCAAGGGTTTTAGCAAATATCCTGCAGCGATGAAGAAGTTGGAGAAAGAGTGAAGAAGAATGGCTGGCATTCTACGACCTTCCATTAGTATACTGGAGATCATAAGAACACCGAATCTGATTGAATCGGCTTTTGCGTCAGTGAAGCTACAAAGCTGATGCGCGAGTAATGTGATTCAATATAAAAACAACTCTTATGGTATTTAAGCTGCTCTCATCTTCTTAGAGAAGCTAGAATTGCCTAAGTGGATTTATAGTCTGCTAAACATGGTATATAGATAACGTCTAATTTAAAGATGGAGAGCAAGATTCATGAATAATTTTGTAGAACCTAACTTAATCAGTATACACCAGATTTTCTAATAACTCCTTTCTTTTAATAAGAAAGGAAGATTAGGAATCTTATTTTATTTTTTTAACTTGCTTAACTAATATAAAATTTTTTATAGCCAAGTAGGGTTAATAAATTAATGTCCATCTATCCATTTGGATAGATGGAAGGATATTATCATGTTCATGTATAGTTAAGCTATTTTATGATATTATAGAAAATTGATTTTTAAAATATTAAATGATTTCTAATAGGTTAATTTTACAAATGATTTTTCTTTATTTTTCTTGATCAGCAAGAAGTGAGGAAAAAATTATGGCGGTTATAAATATATTACATTCTGTCTAGATCATCACCACTTAGCCAAAAGTCTTCAACTTGAAGAAGACTTTTGCCATAAGTTTTCTTGTTAGCATAGAATTATCTTTATTAGTAAATAAAGCAGGTATGCATATAACGCTTTTGGCCCCTTAGGAATTGATCTTGGAGATGAAGTTCTTATTAAACATAGATTTTAACCATTAATATGGTTATCTTATTAGACTCAAATCTAATCATAATTCATGTAGATATTAATACTTTAATAGTTAGGCTGATCTATTTTTAGAACGTTATTACTTCTAAGATAATAACGGTTATTCCAGTATATTATCTCTTCTGCGCAATGCGATCTTAACGTCTTACGTAAGATTGCACAAAAAAATATTGCATTGATCAAGAATGCGGAATCATGCTGCAGGTACTCAGTATAAAAGTAAATGGATCTCTCAACAGGACAGGACATTTTCATTTTATGCGATTAAAATATCACTTTCTCCTAGGAAGAAATCTTAGTTGCTACCGATAATGATGCCTTAGCACACGTCTAATATCTTTAAATTTTATGGTTTAGCTGTAGATGGTTCGATTGATAAATATAAGGTCGTAAACCATAGTCTAATATTGTTAAACCTGAATTAAATATAATTTCTTTGATATTCCTGCGGTAATTGCAGTTGCTTAATTTAAAAAATTAACACAGATGAATAAATGTAATTCTGATTTTTTACTTATTATCGATAGGCTCAGCCCAAACTGCTGTTAAAAATATTGAATGTTTAAAAGAGAAGGATATAGGTACAGGCCTACATTTCCGAGCGGGGTTTTCCATATGCAAAAATATTATAGCTAACACTAGCCATCTCTATTCTCTATCTCATTTTGAATGGAACTTGAATATCATATGTTCATTGCTACTAGTCCCTGACATGCTTACTCAAGATGTCGATCATGTTGTTCTTGCTATTAATAAAATTTTTTCGGAGCTGAGAATAGTGTCTTTTCAAGATAATTTTGAAGAAATAAAAAAAGTTTCTATTGTTATCCCTATTTATAATGAAGAGCAAAGCTTACCACAATTATTGAAAAGAACATTGGCTGCTTGTCAGAGATTGAAGCAACCATATGAATTAATTTTAGTTGATGATGGTAGTGCCGATAATTCCGTTAAATTTCTGATGGATGCTGTTGAAAATTCAGCAAATCATATTATCGTAGTAATTTTAAATCGTAACTATGGACAACATTCAGCTATTATGGCTGGTTTTAAACAAACAACTGGTGATCTTGTGATTACTCTGGATGCTGACTTGCAAAATCCACCTGAAGAAATTCCATATCTGGTACAGGTAGCTGAAGAAGGTTATGACGTAGTCGGTACCAGACGAACGAATCGTCAAGATTCTTTATTTCGTAAAACAGCGTCAAAAATCATTAATGTCATGGTCACTAGAGCAACAGGGCGAACAATGGGAGATTATGGCTGTATGTTACGTGTTTATCGGCGTAATATTATTAATGCAATGTTACAGTGTCATAAACGTAGTACATTTATTCCCATTTTAGCAAATACATTTGCTAAAAGAACAATTGAAATCGATGTTTCCCATGCAGAACGTGAGTTTGGTGATTCAAAATATAGCTTGATGAAACTAATAAATTTAATGTTTGATTTACTTACTTGCTTAACCACTACTCAATTACGTTTGTTAAGTATTATTGGTAGTTTTATTGCTGCAAGTGGATTCTTACTGACGGTTCTGTTAATTATTTTACGTCTTATTTTTGGTGTAATGTGGGCGTTAGAGGGTGTTTTTACGTTGCTTGCCATTCTATTTATATTTATTGGTACGCAATTTATTGCCATGGGCTTACTCGGTAAATACATTGGAAGAATGTATAATGATGTTTGTGTTCGCCCCTGTTACTTCATTCAAAAAATAATTGGTGTTCATCAAGATACTGATAAAAGTCAGGGAAAAAAATAATGAAAGCTGTTGTTTTTGCTTATCATGATATTGGTTGTATAGGATTAAAAGCACTACAGAAGGCGGGCTTTGAAATTCAAGCTGTTTTTACACATACAGATGATCCTAAAGAGAATCATTTCTTTTCTTCAGTTGCCTGTTTGGGAGCTGAGATGAGCTTGCCTGTATTTGCACCAAAAAATATCAATCATTTACTTTGGATTGAGCGAATTGAGAAAATAAAACCGGATATCATTTTTTCTTTTTACTATCGTCATATGCTTAGCCAAGATTTATTGGCATTAGCTCCTAAAGGAGCTTTCAACTTACATGGTTCCTTACTACCTAAATATCGTGGCCGTGTGCCGATTAACTGGGCTCTTCTGCATGGTGAAAGAGAGACCGGTGTCACCTTACATAAGATGATAGCCAAAGCAGATGCGGGTGGTATTATTGGACAGAAAAAAATTATTATTGATGCAACAGATACTGCATTAATCTTACATAAGAAAACTTGTCAAGCGGCTGAACAGCTTTTGACTGATATATTACCCTTAATTAAAATGGCTAATTATTCAGAAACGCCACAAAATGAGAGTCAGGCAACCTATTTTAGCCGTCGTCGTGCTGAAGATGGTTTAATTGATTGGTCTAAATCTGCAACCGAAGTGAATAACTTAGTGCGAGCAGTAACCAATCCATACCCAGGCGCATTTACTTATTTATCTGAGAGTAAAATAATTATCTGGCGTGCCAAGGTGCTAGAAAAGTCACATGATAAGTTACCTGGTACAATTATTTCTACTGAGCCATTAGAAATAGCTTGCGGTCAAGGTGTACTTGAAATCCTAACTGGCCAGAATGGATCTGGCTTATATGTTGAAGGATCGCGTTTAGCGGCTGAGATAGGAATTGTAAAGGGCGTACGTATTGGTATTAAACCGATGACACAGGTAAAATGGCGTAAACGTGTTTTGATATTGGGTGTAAATGGTTTTATTGGTAATCACTTAACCGAACGTTTATTAGCAGATGGCCACTATGACATCTATGGTTTAGATATCAGTTCGTCTGCTGTTTCACGTTTTATTAATGATCCCCGTTTTAGCTATGATCAGGGTTTTCATTTTGTTGAAGGTGATATTAGTATTCATACTGAGTGGATTGAATATCATATTAAAAAATGTGACATTATTCTACCATTAGTTGCTATTGCAACACCAATTGAATATACCCGTAACCCATTAAAAGTTTTTGAGTTAGATTTTGAAGAAAATTTAAAGATAGTGCGTTATTGTGTAAAATATAATAAACGTATTATTTTCCCATCAACTTCTGAAGTTTACGGAATGTGTGATGATAAAGAATTTAATGAAGATACCTCTCATTTAATTGTGGGGCCAATTAATAAACAACGTTGGATTTATTCCGTTTCTAAGCAGTTATTGGATCGCGTTATTTGGGCATATGGTTCTAAAGAAGGATTAAAATTTACTTTATTTAGACCGTTTAATTGGATAGGCCCACGTCTTGATAGTTTACATTCTGCCCGTATTGGCAGCTCACGAGCAATTACCCAATTAATTTTAAATTTGGTCGAAGGTTCACCGATAAAATTAGTTGATGGTGGTGCTCAAAAGCGTTGTTTTACTGATATTAAAGATGGTATTGAAGCATTATTTCGTATAATTAAAAATAAAGATGAAAAATGTGATGGTCATATTATTAATATTGGTAATCCAACTAATGAAGCAAGTATTGCTCAATTAGCTGATATGTTACTTGACAGTTTTGAAAAACATCCGTTACGTAAATACTTTCCTCCATTTGCTGGTATCAAAAAGATTGAAAGTAGTAGTTACTATGGTGAGGGATATCAAGATGTTGAACATCGTAGACCAAGTATTAAAAATGCGTATCGTTTGCTTCATTGGCAGCCAACTATCGATCTAAATCAGACTATTGATGAAACGTTAGATTTTTTTTTACAAGCTGCTGCAGAAGAATTAGATAAAAATGATGAAGAAAATTGGCTTAAGAATTGATGTAGATACCTATCAAGGTACCAAAGAAGGTGTATTACAGTTACTTAAAGTGCTCTCTAAATATCAAATTCGAGCCAGTTTTTTTTTCAGTGTCGGTCCAGATAATATGGGGCGACATTTATGGCGCCTGGTTCGACCTAAATTTTTATGGAAAATGTTAAAAATGAATGCGACATCAGTATATGGTTTAGGTATTTTTTTAGCCGGTACAGCGTGGTCAGGTAAAAAAATAGCTAATAATTTAGGTTACTTAATGAAGAAAACATTGGATGAAGGTCATGAAGTTGGGTTACATGCATGGGATCATCAAGGTTGGCAAGCTAATGTAGCTAAATGGTCAAGAGCTAAATTAGTCGAACAAATTAAATTAGGCGTGGATGTACTTGAGTCCGTAACGGGGGCTATCGTGAAATGTTCAGCTGTAGCTGGTTGGCGATCCGATGAACGCGTATTAATGGCAAAAGAAAATTTTAAATTTGATTACAACAGTGATTGTCGTGGTACCCATCCTTTTCGTCCTATTTTACTAGATGGTTCAATTGGTACGGTACAAATTCCTGTAACACTACCGACTTATGATGAAGTCGTTGGTAGTTTGGTTAAAGATGAAAACTATAATGATTTTATTATTAACGCAATGCAGGAAGATACAGGAACACCTGTTTATGCTGTTCATACTGAAGTAGAAGGTATGTCTAAATCGATGCAATTTGACTGCTTATTAGAGAGAATGGTTACAGAACAAATGATATTTTGTCCATTACATGAATTTATACCAAATGATATAGATTCTTTACCACAAGGAAAAGTTGTTCGTTCATCTTTTCCTGGTCGTGAGGGTTGGCTAGGATGTCAACATGAGGTATAGCGCTTGATATTAACTAAACAGTTACAAAAAACAAGTGCTTTTTTATTAGCACTTTTTTTTATTTTTACTTATTTAGTACCGTTAAATGAGAGATTGTTATGGCAGCCAGATGAAACGCGTTACGCAGAAATTAGTCGAGAAATGTTGCAAAAAGGTAATTGGATTGTGCCTTATTTGCTTAATATTCGCTATTTTGAAAAGCCAGTAGCCGGATATTGGATAAATAATATCAGTCAAATGATATTTGGTGATACTAATTTTGCAGTCCGTTTTGGTGCTGTATTTGCGATTATAGTTACCACCAGCTTAATTTACTGCTTGGCGATAGTATTGTGGTGTAATCGAAATGTCGCGTTTATTGCAAGTTTAATATATATTTCGATGTTTTTAGTTTTTGCGATTGGTACCTATAGCGTACTGGATCCGATGCTTACCATGTGGCTTACTGCTTGCATGGTATCTTCTTTTTGGTTATTAAAAGCATCAACGGTTCCCTTAAAGTTACTTGCCTGGGCAGTTATGGGATTTACCTGTGGTATAGCTTTTATAACTAAGGGGTTTTTAGCATTAGCTATCCCAGTTATTGTCATGCTACCAGTTATGCTTTATCAAAAACGTTTTATTGAGATGCTCAAATTTGCTAATATAGGTATAATTAGTGCGGCATTGATAAGCCTTCCTTGGGTATTAGCTGTTAATAAATATGAACCTGATTATTGGCATTATTTTTTTTGGGTAGAACATATTCAACGCTTTTTATCAGAAAATGCCCAACATAAAACGCCTTTTTGGTTTTATATTCCAATTATTATATTTGGTGTAATACCCTGGTTAGGGCTTTTACCAGGTGCAATATATAAGAGTTGGCAGGAACGAAAAATTAATCCGGAGATGTTTTTTCTGCTTTGTTGGTTTACGGTTCCTTTCGTATTTTTTAGTATTGCTAAAGGTAAATTACTTACTTATATGTTGCCAGTTATGGCGCCGCTTGCATTAATGATGGCAAAATATGCGATTGATTGTATTAAAAATTGCAATTTAGCACCCATTAAATTTAATGGAGTTATCAATATTGCTTTTGCCATATTGGCGATTATTACTTTGATTATTATGGGATTATTTGTTGAGCATCCTCTGTACACACCAATTGAATGGCCTAAACTGGTATTAGGTATAACAGTTTTTTGCATTTGGTTAATTATTGCCTATTTTAGTCTAATATCTAATGCCAGGTATTGGATGTGTGGTGCTGCATGTTCTTTAGCTTTAAGCTTATCAATAAGCTATACGTTACCGCAAGACACTATTGATTCTAAGTTACCACAGCAACTAATTCGACAAAATATATCTTTGTTGGAAGAAAGTAAATTTGTGCTGACAAATAATGTTGGACTAGGTGCAGCGTTGGCATGGGAATTACATCAAAGTGATATTTTTCTATATGAAAAATCAGGTGAATTAAGATATGGTTTAAATTATCCGGATAGCCAATTTCGCTTAATTAATCAAAGTAATTTTCCTAAATGGCTTAATCAATCACGCAAAGAAGGAAAAATTTCAGTGGTTTTTTTATTACGTAAAAATGAAAGCCTGCCTGATAATATTCCTAAGCCTGATCATGTAGTTCGTAATACACGAATAGCAATAATGACTTATCAGGAACAGCCATGACATATTTTTTTATTATTAATAGTTCTTAGCTTGTTAACTTGTCTTGCGCAAGCTTGTTAAAAGTAAGCGGTGATATATTGGCAAAGTAAATTTGCCAATAAAAAATAGTTTAATCTTTAAATGGCTGCTGATAGCGATTATTTTTCTTATTTAGGAATAAGATTCTGACTTAAATTACTACAAATTTTACCACTTAGTATTGCTTATCCTATGTTAAGTATTAACTTTGTTATTGTTACACTGATTAGGCAATTTATCTATCAAGAGAAAAAAGTATTAAACATTAGATAGGCGTATTTATTATAATGCTGGGTATTATTTTATTAAACATATGAAAGGTTATTTTTGGGGGTATTGGTAGTGTAGTCTTCATGACTTTAGCTCAGCTTTATTTAAAAGCTGGAGTAACTATATTACATTGGTTTAAATGAAATTATCAATGGATGGATATTAATTTATTATTTAAAAATTTATTGGCCTTTGGGCTGATTTTTATCGGTTTGATTGGCTATGCACTTTCAATGGTTTGTTGGTTATTTTCCTTGAGCTTTTTAGCTTTAAGTAAAGCTTATTCATTAATTAGTTTAAGCTATGTACTAGTTTATTTATTTGTAATCACTTTGCCTTGGTTTAATGAATCAAGGACATTGATTAAATTTATTGGGCTAGTATTTATTTTGCTAGGTATTTGGATTATTTCTCGGCCTGAAGTAACAACCTAAAAAAGCTAATAAAGCTAAAAAATGGCAGAATATTTATTTTTATAGTTTTAGTGTTTTGCTAAAAACAGCGGTTATTTTTAATAAAAACTAAGTTTTTATTAAATTCTAATTAAAGTCTATTTAATTACCCTATTAAAGGTAAGGCTGCTTTATGCTAATAAGAATTAAACATTTATTTTTTTTATTTTATTTAATTTTAGTTGGCTGTTCCTCTACACTAAATAGTAGAGCTCCACCGTTAAAAATCCAACTTTCTGATCCTATCATGACTATTTATAAGCTTAAGGATCAACTATCGCAATGGTATGGCACACCATATCGTTATGGTGGTCTATCATTAACTGGAATTGATTGTTCAGGATTTGTTTATCGAACTTTTAGTGACCGTTTTGCTATTCAATTACCGCGCACGACAATAGTTCAAATGACTTATGGCACCCGTATTAATATTACGGATCTTATGCCTGGTGATCTAGTTTTTTTTAAAACCAAGTCAGATAAAAGTGGCCTACATGTTGGTATTTATGATACAGATAATACTTTTATTCATGCATCAACCAGTAAAGGAGTTATCCGTTCTTCGTTAAATAATATATACTGGCGCAAGATTTTTTGGCAGGCACGCCGTGTTTAAATATTGTTTTAGTTATAAATACTTTTTTGTCTTTTATTATAGTAAAAGAAATGTAGGCTAGCAAATTTTTATTGCTTTAATACGTCTTTTATTTATTCTGAATCATTTAATTTTTAGTTTAATTTAGATGTTTTTAAAAGAATATTTTTGCTAAATAGCTGTTAAACAGTAAGTTATCTTTTTAATTAATAAAGAATTTATTGTTATTGATCTGGATAAAGAGTTATGCTCATCTCTGGGGTATGGACTTTTAGAGATGGTGATGTATCTTGCTTATTAATTTCATCAATAATTTTAATAATATTGATGTGATATGTCATAGAAAATCTACCTAATATAGGTGTCCGTAAAATTAGATATTACCTGTCCTCCCTAATCATGAACTTATCCATAATGCTGCACTAGGCAGGCAATTGTTACCTGCCTAGTGCAGCATTATGGATAAGTTCATGATTAGGAAGATTAATCGTTCTTTAATAGAATAGCGAAAACCATTAATTTTTGCTAAAAACAGAAAAAATCGATTTAGTAGATCTATTGTAAGTTAAACTTTCATTGAAGTGTATAGTCATTTACTTGATGCTCTAATTTTACAAATATTAATCATAGATTTAATTTAATAGCCATCCTTTTTTATTTTTTAAAATTCTTTCTAAAAATAATACCGTTGTCTGCTTGTCAAGCAGAGTATCGATAAAAAGTAGTTTATTACTATACAAAATCTATTTATATAAAGCTGTGTACAAGAATCCTTTCATTAAAAGGCAAACTCTAGTTTTTCTAGTTTTTGTGAGTCGTTATCTCTAGCGCTTTCTACCTTTACACCTTTGGTGACACTGTACGTCGTTGACGATTTAATAAGAAACTATAGTTAACCGCTCCATCTTAAAATACCCCGCTAAAATATGGCTAATATTATAATGCTCGATCATTTCTTCCTTCATCAGGATCTGATCTAAATACTGCTTAGTCAGGTAATCATAATAGTATATAACCTCTCTCCCTCCTCGATAATACCGTAGTTTTGATCGCAGATATCGGTTAGTATAAGGTTATAGGGGCCCCGAGCTATTTCACACTATGCCATAACCCCTTCTTATCTTTTTAGCAAATCGCACTTTTTCTAGTAACGTTTGTACCGTTACCCTTCAAATTAGGTTGTTACTGGTTCCTGGTGAAGATATGCCAAAACCAGGAAATACTTTACTGAGATTTATCAGTTATCGCTATGATGTACTATCTGGATAACAGCGGCTCATTAAATTTTTCGACCGCTTTTTTAAAAATAGCTCTTCACACCATACAACATATTTAATATATAAAAGCGCCAAAAGTGACAGAGAAATGAGGATATGAATCTTGATTCAGTTATCAATCATAAGTGTACAAAACACAGAAATACTAATTTCGATATCCTGTCTTCCGTGTGCTTATTGTAGGATAAATGTGAGTGAAGCTAGAAATAGAGTATTGATGATGTAGTATCTAGTTTTTACTACAAAAGATCAAATAAGATAGATATAAGTGAAAATAATGCGTTATATGTTTGCAGTTGAGTATAAAATATCAATCCGCTATTCTAATTACTGCTCAGTAGCATTGATGTCGCATAAACTGTAGACTTTTAGCTTACATGTATGCCTAAAAAACGATGATAATGAATATTAAGAGAGAGATAGCAATAACGCCTGTTGCAATAAATCCATGACGCAAGTGCTGTAGGAAAGCATTTGTTCGATAGATAAACTGGTCAGGAAGTTTTGACGCTTTCATCATGATTTTCAAGAAATTTATTTCAATTCTCACCTCATCAATAGTAAAAATTAGTTTAGCTGTCGCTGACAGGAAATTATAGATTTTTGTATATTTTTGTATATTACTCTAAGTATTTTGCTAGAGAAGTGTAATTCATCATTCTGTTCATTTTGCATTAGGTTTATAGCTCCAGTTATTTTTGTATTTATCTCAGAATAAGACTAAGAATACATGGAATTGTCCCTAGTTTCCTATAGATAATAAATTTATAAGAAAGGATACATTTCAGTCAGTCATTAACTAATGAAGTTATAATCCAGTGTCATCAATTTAACCTGGAGACGCATTGCTCAAAACCAAAAATAATCGTGATTAGAGGCGAATAATATTTGTGTGCTAAAATTGAAAATCAAGAATTAGACGCTTTTCTGTATGGCTTGCTTTAGAATATCAAAAAAAATTTAATTAGTCTAATCCTCATTTATTTTATGAGGGAGATGATAAAATGCTTTGGGTAACAAAATGTATAACAGGTGAAGTCACGTGCTGTCTGCTGATTTATCCAAAACTTATTCTAAGCGCCTGCCACTAATGATCCGATTGAATTAAAAAATAAAACGATGTTTGATGTGCTTTATACATGTGGGTTATGTTTTTTCTAAACTAGTTGTCTGATATTAACAGATATTAGTTTATGTCAAGGTGTTATTAAGGTGCTGGGAAATGTAATTAAAAAAACAATTTTTATCCTTGAGGTAGAGGCTATTTATTAACTAAAAATTATTTAATGGAAAGTTGTTTAATCTTAATTAATAGATTGACCAATGATGTACCATTTCTGAGTAAAAAATATGCAAATGATGCGTTAGACTTTTTGTCATCGGATTAAATATTATTTAACAAATCCTAGAATTAATAGTGAAAATTTTCTTCTCATATATTTAAGCCATGCTTTGCAACCTATTTACTAAATCACATGGTGCAAATCTCCATATAGTATAAACATTATTAGGACATAGTGATCTTTTTACTACATAAATTTATACCTATGTTCTCATATGAGAGGTTAAGATAATTGTATTAATAACATCATCCTAGAGGTTATTCAAGATCAAGGAAATTTGAAATGAAAAAAAATATCATATGGTTAATTAGTTTTCTGGCTGCAGTATCACATTCTGTATTGGCTGATGATGTGGCTATCAAAAGAACGTTAAATAAAATGAGCATAGAAACTGAGGATATCCATCCGTCACCTATTGTAGGTTTAAGTGCAGTGATTACTAACCAAGGGCTAGTTTATGTAACCGAAGATGGTAAGTATTTATTAGAAGGTCCTATTTATGATTTAAATGGTCGAATGCCAATTAATGTCACAAATCAGATTTTGGCAAAGAAAATAGAATCAATGAGTGATCAGATGCTCATATTTAAAGCACCAGAGGAAAAATACCTTGTTACTATGTTTACCGATGTTACTTGTGGTTATTGTAAAAAATTTCATCAAGATATAGAAGAATATAATAAAAATGGTATAACCGTACGTTATTTAGCATTTCCTCGCAATGGCCTTCACCAGGAATCAGCTAAAACAATGACATCTATCTGGTGTAGCACTAATCCTAAAAAAGCATTCACAGACGCTTTTAAAGGCAAAATGATTTCTCCGATTGAAAAATGTAAAATGGTGGATATTGCTGCTCAATTTAATATCGGTCATATGATTGGAATCAATGGAACACCTGCTTTGGTATTAGAAGATGGCACAGTAATACCTGGTTACATGACCGCAGATGATTTAGTTAAAGAGTTAGAAAAGTTTAAGAAAAAATAATAATGAGTTTCTATAAATATACAAATAGAGTTTTTCGTCAACTAAAACTAAATAATATCCATCTTCCTACGTATTTGTTGCTGGTATTACGCTGCTTGTATGTCATGAGAGGGGTATTTATCATAAAATGAGTTTAAAGTAGCTAAAAATGATTACTTAACTATCAATTACTCAATGGTATTAAAACAGTGATTCAGATGTTAATAACTATTCTGAATAAGTAGTTCTGAATTATAGTGGTCGTGATTTTTTAACATCAATGGTGTAACTAGTACGGATTGACAGTACGTGCGCTAATACGTGATTTTAGGGGGATCGTTATTTTAATTACTTAGTTCTTAACTAATTTAAAGATGGTTAGGGCTTAGCTAGCACGCTGATTATTGATAAAGTTATTAAAAGAAAAGCGAAACTTATCATCATTATTCGTAATGATATATCCTTGTATGAAGTTGTTGCTGTTGCTCATTGAGATGGAATAAAAATGATTATTATTGCTGTCATTTGCAACGAAAAACCTTGTCTTGTAGAAAAGTAATTATTAATCTTAATTGTTAGATCCTGAATCATTATATATCCTCCTATAGGATACTCCTATTTTATTCCAAGATAGCTACTGAGGTATAGTTAAGGAAAAATATCATCCATTATGATCCTTTATCATTAGACAATTCCAATACCTAAAATCAGAGGTATTCTTCAAGCAAGAATATGGCTTATGTCTACTTTGAGTAGCGTTATGACATATCTGAACTTTACTTTTTCTGGGGGTAAAACTAACTGATATTGATAATCGCAGTCATACTTCCATCGTTTGCCGATGATGCTCTTGCTCACTTAAAAAGTCATAGTAGTTTTCTGTAAAAACGTTTCTCTACCTCTTGACGATCTACTGGCAGTTGTACGCACATTTCCAAACCTTATAGTATCTTGTTCTAGCCTATACCACTATTTATGTGCATAACTTAAGGAGAATTTTCGTAAAATGAGGCAAGAAGTATCAAAGTCAAAATATAAAGCATTTAAAGCTACGAGCTTGGTTATTTGTACGCAAATCTAAATATTTCCATAAATGTTAAACAAAACTTCACGACATTATCTTTTTATAGGGGGATAGATCTTATCTATCAATAAGATTTTATTTTTCTTTACAAGGATAAGATAGCAGCTAATTTCTAACCCTTGTTACGTGATCTTAATCCAGCATATCCTATAACTATCCATCTAGTATTTATAGGTAAAGACAATGGGAAAAAATTTATAGACTCTCTTTTGGTTTGTAAAATATTCAGTTACTAGAAAATATGAATTAGAGTATTTCGTTTGTCTACAAAAAGTTTGCTATAGAAAACCGACTTACCTACGATGTATCCTTAAATAAAAGAGTATGACTAACAATTTAATGGGCGTATGTAAGATGAGCTGCAAAGCCATTATTTTAATTTTTCTTAAGAGCTTGAGATCACTTCAATATGAATATATTTATCTGTACAATCAGGAATTATGCCAATTACTATTGGATAGTAAAACTTTGTTTCAGTCTATGAAATTATTGGTTCAAAATTAAATTTAAATTATTCAAAAAACAATGCCATCCTTTCTTGAAAGGAATAGCTAATTAATACTTTTTATTAAAAGTATTAGCTTGTATAATTGTTAGTTATTATTTAATATCAGCATTACATGCTGGTTTCTGTTAAACTGGTTGCTTTAAGTAATAATCAGTAAGAGATGTTTAATTTTGCTGAATTATTAGATTTGGTTACATTAAATAGGGTAACAGATCTTGTTTTCTTAGATAGAAATAATCATACAATAGTCTATTAAGGTTTCAATCGTGTATTAGGTTTGGCTGGAGAAGCTGTGTTGGAATTAAAAGACTTAATTAAAGTTTTAAAACATAATGTTAGTTGTTTAGTTATTAATAATTTAAGTTTTCAATTTAGTAAATATTCAGTGTTGCCAAAAGATTAAATGAATATAGTTCACATTAGAAAATGTGAAATAAATTAGATAATTTAAGTCATGACGCCGTAAAATTAAATAGGATATGAAGTAAGGGGACGGGGGAAGGGATAAGAGCCTAGCGATTGCAGATTTTAAACAAATAGAAAAATCCCATCAAATACTAAATGATTCCGCACTCTATTCATCCTGAATAGCATTATGGAGTACTTAGAAGATTAGGTTCTTAGATAAAAGAAGGTTTTTATTGTTCTGTTCATCCATTTTGCGCCGAAAAACAAAGGGATTCAACAGGTTTATGGCGTTTCAATCTATGATTTACTTTTACGAAATAGCATTGAATGCTTAGATATGTTTAATCTTAAATTATTTTTAAAGTTTGGTAGCGTGCTCTGTGGCTTTAGAATTAATAATAAAGAAGAAAAGTTTTACTCAGTTTTAAGAGAACTTTGCTAAAATAATAGCAAACCTGCTGGATAATGATATACTTGAACGAGTTATTTAGAGTGAGGGTGAACTAAATAATTAAGAATTGTTATTGAATATTGGTAAACTAATTATAAATGATAGATCATTAGATAAGCTTTTCATCAATCTATTTTTGATAGTAAATTTTGTTTATTAGAACAAACGTCTTGTTAGTTATTATCATTAAAAGTGATATTAAAGTTACTGTCTAGTTAATCGATAATAGATACCATCTTCTTTAATATTAATGCTGATTGATTATTGGCATGATAATTGCATTAAATGATTAAGTTAGCTCATAAACTTGATGATTAGGAAGTAAATCACTTTTTAATTAAAAAGAAAAGTTATCCATTTTTCTAAAAAGAGATGAATCAGTTTATTAGGTATCTTTTAAATGAAAAGCTTCATGATAGTATGGTTTTATCCTAACTTTCTAATTTAGAAATATTAATCATAGGTTTAGCTTAATAAACTTCTTTATTGTTCTATTTTATGTATTTTTCTGAGAACAATTCAATTGCCTGTTTACTATTCCTCTCTGAGCGCCAGTAAAATAGCCTGTCGCAATACGAATATACATTTATAAATCTTTGGGTGATAGGATATTCCTGTATCGGTCGAAGAATGCCGGTTTTTTGATTTTTTTTACTGCCCTTATCTACAGCACTTTATATACCTTTACTAGTAAAGGTTTCCGTTTATGATTTAATAAGAAACCATAGTAACAGATTATTTAAAATATCTGACCAAAATATAGCTAAATATATAGCGCCAAATTATCTATTTTTATGTTAGTGCTGCTTCTGGTATTCTTTTGAGAACGGTGCTTATATTAATAATCCGAAACCCTACTTCTTTAATACCGTATTTTAAATACGAATACATTTGGAGGTTTAAGCTGGCATTTGAGTTGTTTCACATCATATAACCACGCTTCTTTTGGTTTTTTTAACAAAACGCATTTTCCAGTAACGCGTCCTATACTCTAATTTCAGATAACACTGATACAGCTCCCTGGAAAAAATTTATCCAGGTCAAGGAGGACTACTGGGATTTATTGGTAATCGATCTAATGCAGAAGCCAGATGACAGGTCCTCGCTACATCTCTTTGCTCACTCTTTTTAAAAAGATCCTTCTAACCCATACAGCATATTTAATATCTAAATTGCTATGAGTGACGGAGACATGAACATGCAGATGTTGATTGAGTTCTAAATTATAAGTATTCAAGGCATAGAAGATATCAATTTCGATAACTTATTTATGTATAAACTACAGAATAGCGCGGTTGTGGTAGGAATTCAAAACTGAGAATTGAATTGCTGGTACTTATTATTAAAAAAAGTAAAGAAGATAAGCATATAGTAAAATAATGTGTTGCTAGTTACAGTCTAGTAAAATATAAAGTTGCTGTACTTAAGCACTACTCGCTAGCTCTGAAGTCAGAAAAAATACAGATTTTTGACTTTCAGATTTGACAAAATAGTAGTTGGACATTTAGAAAATGCATACCAGTAGTGCCAGACAACCCATTGCAGAAGTGAGCAGTCAAGTATTTGCTTAATAGATAGACGGATCCTATTAGTTAATACTTTCATTGTGTTTTTTAAAAAAAGGTTATCTCAATCGTCATCAATGGCGAAAAACAGTTTAGTTAGTGGATATATACATTTTTATAAATTATCTCTGAGTATCTCTGTGTCAGAGATATATAGAAATTGTTATCCTATCCGAATTTGTCAATGTCTATTTGCTTCAGTTATCTTTGTGTTTCTTTAAGAGTGAGGAAGAAACGGAGATTATTTTAGTTACCTATAAGGTAATGAATTCATCGGCAAGCATATTTTTAGTCATTGCTCCTTAATGTAGTTATCTCTAGGATTACCCGCTTAGTCTTTGGCCCCCTCTGTTATTCAAAACCAAGAATAATCGTGATTATAGAGACGGATAATATTTACATATCGAGAAAAAATGGAGACCGAAAAGCGAAGATACTACTGTATAGCTTCTTTGCGATATCATAAAAAATTAGTTGGTCTTCATTATTAATTTTTTAAGAGAGATTATAAATTACTTCAGATAAGCAGGCGATTTGTAATATGTAAAGTAGCGTATTATCTCCTGTTCTGCCAAGTTTACTATCTTTAAGAGATTTACTCCGGTTTATCTGAATTAATTCTTAAAAATTTATATATCTCAGAGTATAAACAGTACCAAAATCAAGTTAGCTCATTTATGATATATAGAGTTTTAGAGATATTATATTCTGCTGATTGATTTTATACATGATTTCAAGAACAGAAAACGATATGCCATAAAAAGTTTACCATATTGTGGTCTGTGAAATGAGATATTACTTCAATCCATTACATTAGCTTATTTGTGATACTAGCAGGAAGCTTATAGTAACGCTGTTGAGGAGGAACTCGAAGTCCACATGCTGTAAGAGAATGTGCTAAATTCTGCTTTGTCGATGCGGTCTATATGGTCGTATCTATAACGATTATTTGCTAGAGGGAATCATACAGACTAGTATTGGTAATGTTAAGATTAAAATGCCTAAGGTTAAAGAGAAAAATCAAAGAGACAACGGAATATCCTTCAACAGCTTGTTTCTAGCACTTTATCTAAAGCGTGCAAAAGTAGCAAAGAGTTGCTCTGATGGGTTGGAGGAGTTATTAGGCATCTCTCCCACTGCTGATTTTTCATAAATTTCTAGAGTGCTTATCACCGAGAAGCGCATGATCTTCTACTATGAAGGTATCAGTAGACTAAAATAGCAATACCTTTAAGAGTATTAGCAATAGTAGCTGTGTGATTTAATTGATACGAGTTACGTTTATTTCTGTGCTGATGACAGAATACCCTATCAGGGGAAGATTATCGCCTTTGTCTGTTGTCTAATTATCGGTGGCATTGTGCATTGACATAATGAGCTCAATGCACTCGAAGATGCTTATTGAAAGTCAGAAGCGAACTAAGTCGATTTCCTAAATGACATGCGAGTAGGTGACTTAATCGTATTTCCAAGGCTTCGTACGGAAATGTGGTGTTTGGATTTTGCATGGAATACGAAAATATTCGTGAACACGCAGTATTAACGCCATTAGATATACAAAATAGCTAATGCACTGGTTTCATTTCCTAAAGGTATGTAACTAAAAGTTAAAGATGAACTCTGGAGCTTTGCCTAATAAGAGAGTTACAATACTGATAATAAAACTCTTAATATTTTGTTGCCAAGATTTTTAGCGAAGTATCTTTTTGCAGCGATTAAGAAGGTGGAGAAAGATTAAGGAAAATTACTGCATCCTATAACTTTTTATCAGCGTAATGTGTATGGATCGTTAATAATAATAAGAAGAAGTTCGATTAAATTACCTTTTGTGATAGTATGAAACTAAGAATCTGACGCACGAGAAGTACCTTATAGTTCAAGAAAAATAATGCCTTTAATGGTATTTAAGCTACTACAGTCTATTCATAAAATTTAGAACTGCCTAAAGAGATTTAGCTTACTGATCCTAGTAATGACAACGTCCAATTTAATGATGAAGAACAGATTTATTAAATATTAGAGCCTATCTTAATTGCTATACACTAGATTTGTTAGTAACTCTAATTTCACCTGATATCATTATTATTCCCCGTATAAATATACCAACTGATTTATATTAGTATTTTTCTTTTAATTGCTGTAATACAGATAAAATATTAGGTAATTTACCGTGCCATAATTTAAAAGCAAAAGCAGCTTGACCTACTAACATGCCAATACCATCAGCATATTTTAATACTCCATGAGTTTTTGCTAATCTTAAAAATGGTGTTTCATTTAATTGATAGAACATATCATAACAAAAAACGTTTTGCCTAAATATTTTAGGTGAAATAGAAGGAACTTCCCTTGTAATTCCAGAGGATGTCGCGTTAATAACTAAATCGTACTCAGCAGAATGAATAGATTCCATCATCAATGAATTAATATCTCCTATAATAGAAAATTGTTTTGCTAATTTATCTGCCTTACTGTATGTACGATTTGTAATCGTTATTCGACAACCGTAATTTAAAATAGGAGCTATAACACCACGTGCTGCACCACCAGCACCAATTAGTAATATATGGATTCCTTTTTTAATAAATCTCAAACGCTCAAGATCTAAAACTAAACCTATTCCATCGGAATTATCACCTAGTAATCTATCATTATCTAATCTCTTGATAGTATTAACTGAGGCACATATTTGAGCTTTTTTAGTTAATTTATCAACATTATGATAGGCTAATTCCTTAAAAGGCAAACTAATATTTACGCCCCTTCCTCCTATAGAAAAAAAATTATCTAATTTTTCTTCAAATTTATTTAAAGGAACTAGCACTTTCCCATATTCATATTTAATATTAGTTTGTTCAGCAAATAATTTATGAATAAGTGGTGATTTACTATGTACTACTGGATTTCCCAATACTGCAAATTCTTTCATTTATATTAACCTTTTCGATATAAGTAATTCGTTATTATATCTCGAATTTCAGATGGATTATTACGTCCACCAACAGAACCATCTAAAACGGATACTTGGTTATTAAACTGCACAATAACTTCCTCTTTTGTTCTACATGGTGATAATCCATTTAAATTAGCACTAGTAGAAATTAGTGGTTTACCATATAAAAAACAAAGTTTTTTAATTAACTCAAAATTCGTAATCCGAACTGCAAGTGAATTAAATTTTCCTGTTAACAATTTTGGTATGTTTTTTCTAGCGGGCACTACCCAGGTTATAGCTTTAGACCCTATTGAAAGCATCATTTCTTTTTGTAAATTAGTTAATTTATTATCATCAATATAAGGTATTAATTGTTTATAATCTCCAGCTATTAAAATTAATCCTTTTTTCCATGATCGCTGCTTTAAAGATAATAACTGACGAACTACTTTATTATTATTAGGATCACATCCAAGGCCAAAAATAGCTTCTGTCGGATATGCTATAATTTTTCCTTTATTTAGCGCTAAAATAATTTTTTGAAATGAAAGGGATATTTCATCAACCATATCAAGTTATTCCATATATTTATTACTACTATTTATTGTCTTTTTAGAAAGAATAATTGCTAGAAATCCCTATACTATATAAAGGATTTTACTAGAGAGGTTACTATGAAAAAGTAAACCGTAATACAGATAAAAGAGATTTTTTCTAAGTCTCTGCTAATATGCTAATATAAAGCTATATCTCATTAGTTGACTCGGTGACAATCTGTTAGATGATATTGATCATCTATTAAAGCAACTTATTTTACTTTATCTTTTCTAGATTGTGATAATGAAAAATATTATCCGCTTTCGCGCCTAGTATGGGGTTTTTCTCCAGGCTCCATATTAATTAGGATTACAGCGATATTTTTATAAAATCTTCAAATTCTAGAAAAAGATTGAATAATCTTACTGGAAATGGGATTCTATAGGGAAAATAGATCACAAGAATAATAGTTTAGTTATCTGCAATATATATTGAATACCTCAACTTTAATAGAATTAGCGAAATACATACAGGCATTCACTTAAAAGCATCGTTTAGATGATTGCTCCTTCCTTTCCTCATCGGCGATAGTCAATATGAATGCAGTAAGGATATTTATTAAAGTAGATAAAATATTTTTTCTTAATCCTTTAAATAGAACTATTGCATTTTAATGAAAAAACTAGAAAATATGCAAGAGTAAGAGATGAAAGGAAAGAATAAATTGCTCGGTCTTAATTGGCGGAGATCGATAAAGGTCATTATAACCAATGAGATCTTGAAGAGTTTAATGCAAAGTATATGAACTCTTCATTTAAGACGATCATCGATAAGCGTTCACTTTATTCGGATGGAGTTAAATGATATAAAAATCTTTGCAAACGAGCATAAAATTAATCACCATCCAATAATAATATTAGATAATCAAAAAGTTATTAGGAATAATTCTACATTCAAAATCTGAATAGCTATATTAGCTGATTAAAAAGATAGCTGAGTAAATTCGATGATGTAAGGTCGTTTATTTACTGAATTATCTGACCTTTAGAACCTAAAGAAAGTTGTTTAAAACAATAACAATTAAAATACAGACGTAGCTACCAGTGTTTTTCAAACAAAACAATAACCTTTTTCAACATATTCTGTTTATTATATAATTTATTTGCATAAAATATTCTGCATTTAGTTAAATCTTTTTTCTATTAAAAATAGATTTTGATAGAAAGAACATTTATCAGAAATTGATTTAGCATTCACGACGAATTAAGATTTAATGTAACAATTACAACCATAAAATACGTTATTAAAACGTAACCTTATTTGTAGTAATTTACCATCTTAAGACTATAGATATTTAACTAACGTTTTATTGTGGTTATCAATTAAATCCGCATGTTCATATTTAAATCTTTGGTTCTAATCAAAGTTATGTTTATTTTTAGTGTATGGGATTTCGAAGACGTGTATCGTATTCTATTGATTGATTTTCTGGATGATTCAACAACAGAGAGACATACGCTATAGAAAATTTACTCCCATAAATATCCGTAAAACCAGATATTACCCTGTATCCCTTGTATGAACTCATCCTAATGGGATGATATGTAGTTAATAAACACTCCTGTTAAGATGGTGCTCGAAGTGTGCCATGCTCCTCAACATGCTAACACCTTTATCGACAGGCGTTCATGGCGTAGATTATAACGATTATTCGTGATATCAAATCATACAGACTGGTATTAGCGATGTTGAGACTAAAGTGGTTAAGGTCAAGGAGATATTAACGGTAAGGTAATATCCTTCAGCAGCTGCTTGCTATTGACTCAGCTTAAGCATGGGAAAATCATTAAAAAGTTATTACCCATCACTTTTATCTGCAATGTCAGATACCACCGATGATTTTCACTAAGCTCTAGGGGTTTTCAGTAAAAAACATATGGTCTTCTCTGCCAATACCATCGGTAGAGGAGCAGTATTAACTTGAAGAGTATCGGCAATGCTATCTGCGTGATTTAAAGCAATACACGTTACGTTTATTTCTTTTCTGAAGGTTATATCATTCCATTAGGTGAGATGATCGCTTTTGCCTGCTGATTATTATCGGCGGCGCTGGCGCATAGATGTAAAACTCATTGCGGTCGAAAATAGTTATCAAGAGTCAGAATCAAGCTGAGTCGATTTCCTAAATGACATGCGCGAGTACGGGGACTTAATCATATCTCTAGGTTTGTGCTAGGATGGATAGAATATACCCTGGCTTTTGGTAACATATCAAAGATATGTCCAGACATGCAGCAATAACGCCATTAACTACATAAAATAGCTAATACACTGGTTTCACTTTTTTAAAAACATCTAACTGAAAGTTAAGGTTGAGCTACAGGAAATCTGGCTAGCAAAGGAGCTGCAATTCTGATAATAAAACTCTTAATATTTTAGAGAAATATTTTCAGTGAAGTATCCTGTAGCGATGGAAAAGTTGGAAAAAGATCGAGAAAATTATTAGTATTCTATTCCTTTCTGCCAGCCACACACTTTGGCGTTAATAAAGACAATTAACTCAATTGAATAAACTTTTATAATGTTAGCTTACGAAGCTAACGCGTGAGGTACTATAGTTTAAAATAATCCTTTAATGATATTTAAGTTGACTACTCGTTTATTTAAAAAGATAAAACTGCCTTAAAGAGGTTAACCTGCTGACTCTGGTGGTAAACAACGTCTAATTTAAAAATGGAAGCAGATTTATGAAATATCAGAGTAAAACGTACTCTGCCATTATACACTAGATATACTAATAATTTTAAATTTTAGCAAGAAGTGTTGATAGATTGTCTAACGTAATTACCTCACTGATATCACTGCCGATATAACAAGAAACGTAACATTAACGATAACAAAATCTCCTTATTCGGTTAATAATTATATCCATAATATTTTATTAATAAGAGGTTCCTGAAGAGCCATTATTAATGGCAAAGAATCTAGTAGTTATTTGTGGCAACTCTGATCGGTTATTTGCGGTAAGATATTGTAATTAATAAAGATAACCTGTTAATTAATTAACAGATAAGCGGAAATTTCTCTGGTCAGACCTGAATTTCAGCTGTTATAATATTATTTTGATAGAGAATTAGTTTCTAATTTATCATCGATATCGATCGGATCGATACTAATACTTAACTGTTCTCCTGTTTAACGTAACAGGAGAATTAACTATCTATATTAAGGACATAAATCGATTTTATTTTCCTTCTGTAAATCGGAATTGTTTAAGATGTAATTATTTTATTTTAAAGCCAGATTAATAAACACATTAAAGTTAACTATCTTTGCTAGTAAAGAATTGAAGTGCCAATAATTCTCTATTTTGCCCCTGCTTTAGTAATTATTAAAGTAATCATAAGAATATTATTAGGCATTTAAACAATTGAATAGATGTCATTAATTCCATCAAGCGTCGTTCTCTTATAATAAGAATACTTAAAAATAGAAACTAACGTTTTAGGTGCTAAAATACCAGGTAAATATGTCGTCAAATCAGAATCTGGTAATAATAATTTATAATTATTTTAATTTACTTATTCAACGAAGGATTAAGAGAGTTTATTTGGTGTTTTATGAACAGAAAATATTTCTCCTGATAGAGAAGAAATAATTTATAGAGAATATCAGATCCATATTTCATCGTGTTCCAGTTGCTTTAGAACTAATTATTATTACATTTTTTATTAGAATATGATAATTTTATGTATCAAATTAAGCGATCATTAATTATTTCTTCTGGATTTAAGTCATCTATTGATAGAAATCAAGTAAGATATATTATAGTTGATAAAGAAAGAAAACGTTTGCTTAATTTTTTTATCAGAATTAAAGTGAGTTGAAGAAGGTTAATAAAAAGGAAAATAAAACAGCTCTATGGTTTTAGGCGTTATTTTGATCATTGAGCCATTTTGATCCCAGGCACCTAATACTGCTCGGTATAATATTTTACCATTAACATTAATTTCATGGGTAGCAGGTCGATGAGTGTGCCCATGGATAATCCAATCGACTTGATGTTTCCGAAATTTTTCAATTACTGTTTGTTTATTGACATCGGTAATGAACTCTGGCTTAAGTTGGGTAGCAGATTGACTGTTCTTGCGGATTTTTTCAGCAATACGGTGGCGGGTAGATAAGGGAAGCGCTAGAAATAACTTTTGTAACCACCGATTATATACTCGTTTTCGATAACGTTGATAAGAAATATCATCAGTACAAAGTGTATCACCGTGTAATATTAGAATGTTATAGCCATATAATGTTAATGCTTTCTCTGCTGGTAATAAGATCATGCCACTTTCTTTAGCAAATTTCTTGCCTAGTAAAAAATCACGATTACCATGAATAAAATAGCATGAAACACCTTTACTTTTCAGTTTTTTAAGTTCTTGAACTATAAGTTTAAGAAGAAGGCTAGGATTATCATCACCGATCCAATAATCAAAAAAGTCACCTAAAATATATAAAGCCTTAGCTTGACTCGCTTGTTCACGTAAGAAATGCAAAAAACTGACAGTGGTAGACGGCTCTTTTTCGCTCAAATGCAAGTCAGAAATAAATAAGATTGCCATAATTTTTAATTATTTATTAATGGTAAGCATTTAATGCTAACGTTTCCAATGGGGGTATATATTAAAGTAAGCCACTGCGATCTGTTTTAACTTCTTTAATTCTATCAATAATTTTTATTCCTTTAACTATTTTACCAAAGACAAAATAATTCCTAACCATTTTATTATTTTAAATAAAAATTTAGAAAATCGTTGTTGATAACATTAATAATAAATTTTGGGATTGCTGAATCTAGATCATTAATTTTAGAGGCGAATAATGTGCCCTTTGGTTATTTTAAGTTGTTTATTCGTAATAATTTTTTATTGGGACCTTCTTAGTTGTTTTTGCAGAATTTCGGGTTTAAAACTTTTATATTAGATCATAAATGTGATTAATAATGTGATGAAAATCGTTCATAGTAAAATCTATTACGAGAATAGTTTAAAAAACTTTTACTGTTATTGGATAATTTTTTATTAAAAATTTTAATGATAAAATCTTTTAAATTGGCGTGAAATTACCTACCCATTTTCTTATTTCTGATAAATTGCTATAAATAATGTAAAATTAAAAGAAAAATAAATAATTTAAAGCATATCAACTATATTATACTAATATAGGATAGATTGTTTCAGTATTTATTGAATGTTAAATAATTTCCTTGCACTTTCTAGTTGCATAACTAGAAATATAAGTCTTTAATACTAAAATCTATCCATAGAAAGAGTATAACTTGTATAGCCTTATAATTAAGGTAAACCATTTACCGCATGTGTATATCCAGCTGATAATGGGAAAATTCTTAATGTTAAAAATTTATAATACACTAAGTCGTCAAAAAGAAGAGTTTAGACCTATCACTCCAGGCAAAATTGGTATGTACGTGTGTGGCGTTACTATTTATGATTTATGTCATATTGGTCATGGGAGAACCTTTGTAGTATTTGATGTAGTTAGTCGTTATTTGCGTTATCTTGGTTATGATCTGACTTATATACGTAATATAACTGACATGGATGATAAGATTATTAAACGGGCAGCTGAAAATAATGAAACAAATGACGCTTTGACATCACGTATGTTAATTGAAATGTATAAAGACTTTGATGCTTTAAATATTTTTCGCCCAAATCTTGAGCCAAGAGCAACACACTATATTAAAGAAATTATTGCTTTGACTGCGAAACTAATTGAGCATGGCCATGCTTATATTGCAGACAATGGTGATGTCATGTTTGCTATTAATAGCGACCCTGATTATGGATTATTATCCCGCCAAGATCTTAAACAATTAAAAGCTGGAGCAAGAGTTGAAGTCACAGATGCTAAACTTAATCCATTAGATTTTGTACTATGGAAAATATCTAAACCCAATGAACCAAGTTGGTCTTCCCCTTGGGGAAATGGGCAACCAGGTTGGCATATCGAATGTTCCGCTATTAATAGAAAACAATTAGGTAAACATTTTGATATCCATGGTGGTGGAGCAGATTTAATGTTTCCTCATCATGAAAATGAAATAGCTCAATCAACTTGTGCTCATAATGGACCCTATGTAAATTATTGGATGCATACTGGAATGGTTATGGTTGATCGGGAGAAAATGTCAAAATCATTAAATAATTTCTTTACAATTCGTGATGTATTGACGCATTATGATGCCGAAACAGTACGTTATTTCTTATTATCAGGACATTACCGTAGCCAATTAAACTATACTGAAAAAAGTTTAAAACAAGCTCGCGCAGCCCTCGAGCGTCTTTATACCGCTTTACGAGATACAGATAATAATAATATTAAATCTATTAATAATGAAATATTTAAACAGCGCTTTATACAAGCGATGAACGATGACTTTAATACTCCGGATGCTTATTCAGTTCTATTTGATTTAGTAAAAGAAATTAATCGATTGAAAGTCAATGATATGGCAATGGCAAATGGATTAGCAGTACAATTACGTCAATTAACTAATATATTGGGATTACTAACACAAAATCCTGAACAATTCTTACAAAATCAAGTACAAGTTTCTCGCAGCATTGACGTAGAAAAAATTAAGATCTTAATTAAGAAACGTAATAATGCACGCGAAAACAAATTATGGGCGCAGGCTGATTTAGTTCGTGATCAACTTACTAAAATGGGTATTATTTTAGAGGATAGTCCGCAAGGAACCGTATGGCGTTATAAGTAAAACGGTATCAAATTTAGTCTATATATTGTTATATTGATTGCATTTAGATAAGATTTAGCATATTGTGTAGTAAGGAATATTTGCTTATTAATTGAAAAATTTCATTTTAGTAGTGACGTTAGTTAAATATATTTCATTATTTAAAATAATGCATTTTGATCGGCCAAAATAACATTAGTTTAGTTTATCGTTAATAGCAAAATAGTAGTAGTTAAATCAAATGTTTCTTTATAGAAGTTATTCATCAGTATAGCAAATCAATTTAATTACCCTGCAATTAATAGGGAGCCGGTTGTACCATGAATAATTTATAGGCGGACGCTTTTGCTATATATTTTTGTATCTTTAACCATATTTCATTTTTGACCTAAATTATTATATGAGTAAGATTGCTTAATCTTGATGGTTACTATCTCAAAATATACTATGTTTTTTAATAATTTATATTTAACTTTAATTAGTCTTTCATAGACTCCAGTTGGGTTTTACTACTAATACTAATTGGGTAATTCATGATTATACAGTTAAATATACCAAACAGAGTGATCAAAAGTTTTTGATCAGAATTTTAAAAATAGCTTTGTAGTAAATGTTCCATGTGCATATCAAATCATTAGGCCCATATACCATTCGTTTAAGAATGCAGCAGTGCACTAAGTTTGTATTCTATATTAAATTCTGTACACACAATAATTAAATTCCCATTTTTGATAACTAAATATTTTACAGACTAAAAAGATGATCTATAAGTTCTTTATCATTATCTATAAGTACTAAAAATGGATATGCATTGGATATATTCAGTTAAGATCAGGTAAGAAGCATCTAATATTGATCGCAATCTTCGCCTTGTAAAGAGGAAGAAAAACCTATTAAATTGCGTAATCTATGTTTTGTTTGCATTTTTGCAGAATATCATTTCCACTAAGTGGAAATGATGAGATTCATAGCTTTAAAATATTTTATGGTTCTGGTTCCTGTGGTATCCCTGTTTCATTTTATATAAACTCTTCTTTTCTTGACTAGAAAAGCAGTGATCAAGTCCAGATATAGATGCAACGAGTTTAAGAATTCGCGTAGCATTTAATTAGATTGAGGAAAGGAAGAAAACGTTTTTTCAGGAAAATGACTACATCTTCTTTCTAAGTTGGCGATATTCCATCTTCAGTAAATGAGGCGGAATATAGCTGTGATCATCAATATTATCTCGTTTTTCTTCTTTAGAACGATAAGCTTTTAGATGTACTAAGTTTTTAGCTAAAAACGCAAGATCTTTATTGTACTGAAGAGTAGCACTGATTTAGATTTCGTAATTTCCTGAGGCAAAACATTATCATCATAATATTTTGTCTTAACTAGATCTTATTAGAGCATATAGTTATGAATATGGCTACGTGCTGAGGGTATATATAATAATCTTGAACTAAATATTTATTGACAGCTCAGGGTAAAAAATAAGATTTACCAATTTTAAGCATAAAAGTATGGCCATTATTCTGTTTGTCTAGAGCTATAAACCAATGCAATTAGTTTAATATTAACGCCGTATGCATACGTAAAATACGGTAGTTAATCTTAGCGCTAGAAATAATATGATGATCTCTCTTACCAGAGAGATCATATTCAAAGGTCATATAATAATTGCTGTTATTGCTATTAATGGAAAGAAAAGAGTCGTGAAAATTTTAATTTCATTGTTTTTATCTAAAAACAATCCTTTCAGCAGAAAAAGTAAAATAACTTTATTCGGCCGCTTAGTTTTAGAGTATCATTCCCAGTTTGCACTTTACCGATAACTTTAGGGATATTGGGAACCAAGTATAACGCAGGGATAATAAAAATCAATATTCACCGTTATTGTTTAGGATAAAATAATAGTATCGGCTTATTTACGTTCCGATAGTTATATATCATCATTTATTACTTGCTACCCTGGTTAGCAACTCTTATTATTTTAGCGTGCTTAAATGATAATTTTCATTTTATTTTAAATTAGTCGGTTTGCTTGACTGCTGTTAGAGTAAAATAATGAACTAATTATTCATTGATATAATATTGCCTTTAAAAATCTTATAACGAGAAGATATTTCCCAGATGAAGAACTTTTTATTAATAACTATGGAAGTTAATATTAATCTTGTATTGAGTTTTGTTAAATCATAGAAAATAAATATTAATATATCAGCTTGTCTCTAACAATTAATAATAACCCTATCTTAGTTATATTCATGATTTAAGTTAAATCTCCTTACCTTTATAAAAAATCTTCAATCTAATAATAAAAACAAATTTTAACGTTAAAATCTGTTATCAACAAAACAATAGAAAAGGATAAAACAATTTTTTATTGTTTAATAAAGAAAATAAAATAGCGATATAGGTAGTGATAAATATATTGAAATATCAAATAATCAATAAAAATAACAAAAATAGATGGCTTTTACTATTATGCCAAGGTTATGTAGAGTCTACATGACTCATTTTAATGGACATTGCTTTTAATAGTATTAGTACTGAGTAAAATATAGAGATTTATAATTAAACAGATCATTACCTATATATTAAAGATTTAATTCTAAGTTTAGGGGGTACATATGATATGTTGTTTATTAAGTTTATAAAAATATCAATTATAATAGATCGAGAGGTTACTAACAAATAAAACGAAGAAATCTTCTTATCAATTTTTAAACAGTAAGATGTTATTGTACCTTTAAACATTAAAAGGTTAGTAGAATAGTTTTCTTTAGAAACAGAAGAAAACTTTTACTATTCTTACCTTATAAGAATTATATTATGAATATTGACTATTTTATTTTAAAAGTAGGAAGGTATCCTTTAAAATAAGTGAAATTAAGCAAAAAAAATACCTGTAACCAACATTACAGACTAGAAGAAGAGATAATATAAGATATTTTTATAATTGATGATTACTCTTTAGCTATTACTCAATTATTAGTTATAAGTGATAATGTTATTTTGCTAATTTTACAGCATTTATAGATTTTGATTTAGTTATTAGCTTTTACATCACTTTACTAAGCGCTTCATCTGCTGTTTTACTACCCCTCCCCCAATTTTGCGATTTTAATAAATCATATAATTTAATATAGACTTTTCTTCATATAAGATTATTTTTTATTTGGTTGGTATTTTAATATCATGATATGCCTCACAAGCTTCTAAAGTATTTTGCATGAGTGTTGCTACTGTCATTGGGCCGACGCCACCAAGCACATGAGTAATCCAACTAGCGCGTTGTTCTGCTTCTTGATAGCAGATATCGCCAGCAATTTTGCCATTTTCAAGCAGATTAATTCCTACATCTATAACAATGGCGCCAGGTTTTATCCATTCACCGGGAATAAAATTTGGTTTACCAATAGCTACAATTAGTAAATCAGCTTGTTCTACATGATGACGTAAATTAGTAGTAAAGCGGTGGGTGATGGTAGTTGTGCAACCGGCGAGTAATAATTCCAGACTCATAGGACGACCTACAATATTTGAAGCACCAACGATAACTGCATTTAAACCAAGTAAATTAATCTGGTAGCGCTCAAGTAAGGTAATAATACCGCGAGATGTGCAAGGGCGTAGTCTTGGGGTGCGTTGGCAAAGACGACCTATATTATAAGGATGAAAACCATCAACATCTTTATCTGGATGTATATGTTCTAATATCTTGATATAGTCGATAGTTTTTGGCAGTGGTAATTGAACCAGCATACCATCAATTGCTTTGTCATTATTAAGTTGGTTAATTAATTGTAAAAGTTCAAACTCAGTGGTTTTTTCCGATAAATCATATGAGCGAGAAAGAAAACCAACTACTTTACAAGTGCGACGTTTACTATTTACATAGATCCGGGAAGCCGGATCGTTACCGACTAAAATGACAGCAAGTCCGGGAGCTCGCTTCCCTAGTGAAAGTCTTAATTTAACTTTTTCGGCAATTTCCTGTTCGATTGTTTGGGAAATCATTTTTCCATTGATAATTTTTGCTGACATTTATTTTAATCCATAAAAACATTGTAATAGTGTCATTTTGTCAGAAAAAAATGATGCTGTCAGTTTTATTAATAGCTAAAAAATGAGCCAATAGATAATTTCACTGAAAAGACGTTGACTCAGTGCTTAGTAATCGTATAATCCAAGGATACTATTTTCCCTAAATCAGTATCTTTTTAAGCGCCCTTAGCTCAACTGGATAGAGCAACGGTCTTCTAAGCCGTCGGTTACAGGTTCGAGTCCTGTAGGGCGTGTCAATAAAATTAAGATATTATAGAGATTTTATAGATGCTATTATAAATAAGATGTTCTAGTAGATACTGTTTATTTATCCGGTTTTTATAGACTATTAAACCATCCAGAAATATTCTATTTAAGCTTTTTCTGCTGTACAGAAAATTTTTCTTCCAGATCCGTTAGAAGGTCAGATGGTTTTCTCGATTAGCTGACGAATTCCCCTAAGTTAGATATAATGGTTGTCACTTTCATAAACCTTTCTTTTAAATTAAAGAACTGTACTTTATTTATCATGATGATAAGTAGGCGCTGTGAGACTATGAATTGTAGGAATGGGTTTATGGTGACGTAATGAAAGAGAATTAGTATCTTCATGAGAATGTATTTAACTTAACTTCATCATTAACCTAATTTTTAGTGGTAGTTCCCCGAATATTCAATTATCTTGTGTATGATGTTCCTAGCAGAATTTAAAGTCAAAATTAGCGATAAATACCATGATATTTATTATAGTCATTTTGCTCCGTTCAGAAATCTTTATTAAAAATATGAAATAAAATTCATTATATAAGTTAATAAATTTAAAATTAACGACGAAACCCTTTCTAGAAACTTCTTTTCGTGCTTTTTCTATTTGAAAGTAAGAAAGCTCTGCAAATAAAACTGTCTAGCTTTATATTTTAAATCTTTAACTTAATTGAATATATCTATTTCTATCAAAAAAAACTAAATTATGATTTATTTATATATAATTATTTTATATGAGTTAGATTAGAATTTTTTATACGTATACATGTAAGAGTTTGTTATTTAGGTGGATTATAGCTTGATAAGCACTTTAATTTTCCATAATTTAAGGCACATTTAATTTTATGTGAGAATGAAAAATTCAATTTGCAGTAGCAATATTTTCCAAATATAAGATTAATGTTTTATTTAAGCTATAAATATCTGAGAGAGATCCTAAATTTATATACAATTAGTACTAATGCCATAAAAGCTTATCTTATTTCGTAATTTCCTTGCATTAGGCTACCACTACTTAGCCTTAAATAATCTGCCTAGCTTGCTGCTAGGATCTAAATTACGATTAAAAATATGTTTAGTTATAGTTAACTGTTTACATTCTTCTGAGAATGTAGGTATTGATGCGGTTCTATAATTCTTGCCAATAAATATTAAGTATATAAATAAAAGCTAAATGTCTATAGAGTTACTGTATTTTCATGTTTAGAAAAATATTTATTAAAGATAAGCTATTCTTTATTTTATAAAGTGCGAGATAAAATAGTTGAAGATTTTTTTCTCATTTCAGGAATTTTTAAAAAAACTATGCTTTTCATGCATAAAAATTCTTAGCCAGTATAAAATAATAACTGAAGTAAATTTTGCATTTATGTCGGAGGTTTTACTAAAGTTTTAGCCACATTTGTAATGCTATTATTTAATCTTTATAATTTGAGCAAGATCTTTGATATTTCTTTGCTAAAATTTATTATTGAAATAATGGTCATTCATAATGAATCCTTCGATCTTTTTATTTTAAATAGCAAGTCTAATTTAACTGTCGAATTCTAACTCAAAGTGACTAAAACTAATAATTAGGATTTGTCCTATTTTTTCTTATTCTTACAGAGATTGATTTAATTAATTATTCTTATTCTTTTGATGACAATGGATAAACATGAAGCAGAAATGCTAACAATACATAGAAAATGACATTACATATTCCTTCACAATTTTAATTGTCTCTCACTTATATAGTTATTCTTCTTTTTATAGATAGAATAAAATGATATAATACACAATATTTAAAATCAAAATATTGATAAATAAAAAACTATTCTACTCTCAGAATAGAAAAAATATAGTATTATTTTTTATCAGATCCACTTTAATCTAATTAAGCGTTTTATTAATTAGACAATATTTGTAAATACTGGCTAATGGTATTTCATATGATAATATCAGCTCTTTTCTACTATGACTAGAGTTAAGTAACTTTAACCTGCTCTTCCTGCGTAGTAGATAATGAACAAAATCTACCGCTGCTGTGAGGAGGAGGCCTACGAGGCCCGATCACTACACTGACCTCTATTTCTTGCTTAGAGCTAAATCTGTTTGAATATACTTAACAAATCAGTTCCTGTTCTATTTTCGCTAATGCACTTCATCACATGAAAGAAAAAATAACCCGCTGGGGAGGAGGTGTTAATTGAATCCATAAAACTATGAGAAAAATTTCTTTTTCTTCTAGTTTAGAGATTAAATTAATAAATTTTATGCTACGTAGAGTTTTTTGAGTTTTAACATACTAAAGTGTATCGTCTGCTTTTAAGGACTGCTCATATTGGATCCTTTTTGGATACAGATAGTACTACAGCATTTGAATATTGTATTACACTTCATTTGAAGTGAACTTTTCTAGCACAAAAGTTAGTTCATTTAAAATTTACAAGTGCTAACTAACTTCTTTAAAAGCTGATTTTAAATAGTTTAGATTCGATATGATTCTTTGTGTAGAGTGGTAAGATAAATATCTCCTTAGACGGATAAGTAAGGATTATTGACTTGGATTGATTAATTAACCTAAATTAAAACAAAATTCCAGTTCTAATTTTTTGCAGTTAATTATCCTGTTTAATAATATCTTTCCTTTATCGTATTTCCATTTGTACCTGTTCTTCTCATTAATCTCTTGAATATTTCTAGCGTTCAATTTTTAAGTAGCGTTAAATTGGCAAATGCTACACTGCCGATGTTCTAAGTAAACTAAATTAAGACGGATTTTAGCAAATTGCTAAATGAAATAGTGATATAACCTTCAACTGCATAGCGTGATATTTGTAAATTTGAGTCATCAACGTATTGCATTCTTCTTCGTTATAAATTTCCCCTATCGTAACGTCCTTGTTGATATAGCTATGACACACAGTATGAGGACGCTATTGCCACCACACCATTAAATACGACTTTATAGAGTTTTCCTTTCGTATTACTTCACCAAGATCGGCAAAAACCTCAATAACTTTCCCTGTCGTAACTGTTATTAATCGTTTATGGAGTTTAGGAAACATTATAACTAAGCTAGTTAGTAGTTTAAAGTCAACATTGTTAGCATGTCGAGCCTGAAGGTTTCATATTGACCGTTATTTTAACTCTGAGAGTAGAAAATCCCTACTTTTCGTAATAACGCATTCACCACGATATTGTAATATGTTACATTATTCCTAATAAGATACTGCTCAGACCTTTGATGATTTCCTAGGTTTTTATTTAAAAAATGTAAGTTAAGTTTTAATTCTTATTCATTATTACGTTCTTTTTGATTATTATTATTTTTACGTTTCGTCTTAAAATAGTATTCTTTATGTTTATAATCCCAATTGAGCTTAACGGTAAAATCTGAATAGATAATACCAGTAATAATTGCTTATTTCACTAAACCATAGCAAATTGCATAAAAATATTATTGCACTGTCAATATAAGCAATATTCATTATGGATATTCATGCTATTATAGATAGCTTTTATTTATTTTCGAATAGTTAAATAATAGGGGGGATATATTTCTTCTGTAAAAAAGTTTATAGTTTCATAAAAAATCATATATTTATTATTGATTTAAGGAATAAGATTTCTTATTTTTAATTAGCCTAAAAACTTATCTTTTTCTAATTTAATTACGATAGCTTGTCGATCAAATTTTATTTGCTATTTTATTACCAAACTAGATAATCTATAAAGAAATTTGCAATAATATATTATTGACATTAATAATATATTCAAGCAAGGATACTAGTTTTACAAGAATATTTACCGAGATAAACATAAAGTACTACTGGAAAGTTACACACATCAGTATACGGATACGTATTTGATAATAAAAAAGATCAATGTAAGTTTTCAGGTATTATCGCTTAAGCTTGCCATAGTTATTGTCAGTTCACAGTAATCACCTTAAAGTTCCTCGTGCGTCAAATTCAGTTAATTTTGATTTTTTGAGAGAGACAACGTTAATTTTCTCTACTGTTTTTACAAAAGTATTGTTGCAAACGTTCATACTGTGTTTTGTTCAGTAGTAGTTGCCACTTAGAATGCAAGAACTAATGTCGGTACATATGGCTTTCCATATAATGTTGATTTTTTTGCCCGTGACATTGAGTTAATTTTTTGCAGTCATGAATATTTAATCAGTAGATCTAAGACTACGTCTTTTAACTCAGTACATTTTCAATACCATTAAGTTATTATACTTTCTTTCCCCCTGTAGTGTACTATGAACAATATTTGTCAATAGTGGGAAAAATAAATAGAGGGTATCTTTTTCTATCGTCGGCATGAGCTAAACGGTTTAGCCTAAATGATATAATTATACTCTTATGCAATTTCTTAGCATAATTCTGCATCAACGACTAATATTGCGTTCTAAAATAGATGAGACTACCGTTTAGTTTTAAAATATTTATTAAAATTTAATAAGGTAATCATTTAGCTACGGCAAAAATATTGCTTAATTGTTTTTCATTGTCTGTCCAATATACAGGATTTAATATGGTAGTATGGCGATCAATAACTATAAGAATAATAGAATTGTTTAACACTATTTTGATAAATGGCAATAATTTTCGTTAACTAATGTTGGTTAGTTTAAAACATCCTTTGTTACCTTAGATTTTAAATGAGATTGACCTTATTAGTTTATTGATGATTTTTAGATAGCAATGATTTAATCATACTCATTAATTATGAGTATATACTTTACCATTTTTATGGTATGATTCTTATCAATTTTCTTAACAATTATCACGCGAATTTGACTATTATTTTTTCAAATATCCTTTTAAATTAAATGAGCGAAGATTTTTTTAGAATAATTCTCTACGTCACCTTTTATATTGTTATATAAATATAGCTATATCAATACCGAAACTTCACCTTTATTTTTTAACAGATAAATTTCTGGCAAATTTTGTTAACAATTTGCAATTGTTGTTTTTATATTTTATCACTTAGATAAAATCATGATAAATTATCTCGTCAATAGGTACTAAAGCATGATACGAAAGGTAATTTAATAATCATATTTTATAGTAAAATTACTGGAAAATAATTATTCAAAATTTTTGAAGAAATAAAATTATTTATTCACATATATGCCTTTCAACTTACATGTATTTATATTAACAGAATGAATCACACTAAGTAAAAATATAGAGAGAAAAAGGATAAGAAATAAAAGCAGATAAAATATTGATATATTTACTAGTGCTTTATGGTATTTTTAATAGTTACGTTTTTAAAGATACTTATCAGCATACATTTAAGTATTCGCTATAATCACAATATGAATAGCACGTTTTGCTATTATTAGTCTTTCTTTTTCTTATTTCAGCGAAGAAAATAATAGTTGTTTCTCAGAAAGAAACACGCTTCATTTAAATGTTTTTAATAATTCAAAACTATGCTGTAGACGTATTAATGAAAGTAATATCATAATAATCAACTGCTATTTGCTACTCTGTGTTCAGCTTTTTTCTTCGCTCAATACATAAGATCTTGTGCTTATTGTATAGAGAGATAGCAAAAGATGGTAACCTAACTATTCAATGCGTAGTTAAGCGCGTTTTTGCTGTTCAGTTAAAAACTTTTCGCATACCGCGTTACTTTTATCGACAACGATATTTAATTTAAAATTAAATTTACATCTAGTGTTTTAAATATTTTAATAGATATTTCCACCTATCTTTTAAATATCTTAATGTTTTGCTGATTAGCGAAGCGTTTTAAATCAATATGATATTTTTCTATAACGCAGATCGTAAACTTTATTAATCATATACCGGAGGTATAAAGCGAGTTATTTCGACTTTTTGAATTTTACAGAAAAAATCCCACCAATTTTATTAATATTTAGTATTTTCTCAAAATGAAATCCTTCCCACTATATGGGGTTCAGAATACCTATTGAATTGTCGCGTGCTAATAGCCTCGTATTGAAACTAGTCTTTTTTGTAAATATATTTTTAGTACTAGATAAAATTAATAAATCCATCTATAGAATACTATTCTAATCTTTTTGATAGTGAAGAGAATAGTTTTTTATGGAGGCGTTGTATTGGATAAAAATACTGTTATAGGCATTTTATCAATCTTAAAATTGATTTCTGTTTATGGCTGAATCCATACGACATGCCTGACCAGTACTCTACATCATATGAATACATAGTATAATCTTGGCTTCCTTTCCCTCTCGTGGTTCATGTGCTCGTAGCGCATGTTGATAAACTTAAAAAATTATCTTTTTGCCCGCGTCTCCAGACTGATCACTACTTCATTGATAATAGGAAAGTTAGGTGTTGCATATAACATTTGATAATTTTTAACTTAGAGCATTCAGCGTTTTTGCTATATGTTGACTTGAATCTTCGTGTAATCTATGGAGCCATTATAAATAATGCTAAAAATTTAATGCTTCTTGATAACGTATCTCGTAATCGTCAGTACTAGATAAGTCTTGCTTACACATTGAGCTTTTTGCATATCAGTAAACTGCCGTTATAATTCAGGAATTAAGAACAATTTGATTCCATAGGTCAATGTTAAAATTTTAAGCAACGGTGCATCAGGATTAATTGCTTCCTGGTTATCCAGGAATAATATTTTGTAAAGCGTTTCAACAGATTCAAATATCCATGAGTATTTTAATTTTGCGAGGCTTACGGTATTTTCCTGTTATTTTTCAAGTTGTCCCAACTAGGTTAATCTTTTGGTTAACTGAAGGTGGCATTAGTTTCTTGTTTAATCCCTATACTATAGGGAATATCTTACGGTAGCGCTTGTTTGAACATGCCATGTTTCTCATAGATAGCTTTTTACTTTTTCATAAAGCATATGTTTTACTGGTTTAGGTAGTGTATTCAGGTCTACTAGTTTTAATACATGATTATAATTTCTGTATTGCAGTTAAATACATAATCCCTCGCTCAATCAACCATCTGAGTTATCTATAGTCTTTCTCGGGAAAGTTATTTATGATAGATTGAAGGGGTCTGGGTTACTGAATTCATGCAGATTGTTGCAACTTAAAAAAGTTCTTGTTAGCCATTTGGTGATACTAGTTAATAATTTTTTTGTTGATGTCTGTTATTCCTGCACTTCTATAGCAGTTTAATAGCCGGAATGACCGTCATTCCTGGAATTTAATCGGATTATATTGATTTTCTTTGATATACTGTAGCCAGAAATTTAAGATTAGTTTTTAGTAGGCAACTAGAAAGTTCTATAAATTTAGATTAAGTGATTTTAATTTTTTAAAAATGGAGGATTT
>JBQMRR010000047.1:0-656 GCA_052174495.1 Arsenophonus sp. NC-TX2-MAG3 | reverse complement strand
GATGATTGGCTCAAGAAACAGTCAATATACTCTGCATTATACCCTGCATTAAATTCTTTTAAAATATCATCACTTACCTTCACGAGTCCGTTCGCCCACACCAGCAAAGACCGAATAACCGGAATGCTCAATCGCAATATTGCGAATAAGTACAATTATTGTTTTTCCACATATAGAATTGATTTCTAAGGTTTATGGTTAATTTAAAATTGTTTAAGTACTATCTTTTTTTAATAATAATATTATAAAAACATATTTTGTAATTCTACTGCTATTTTCAAATATTTCAATTGATTGTACGTAACATGGATCGATATTCATTGATTATATAACGATATGACAATGAAAATCGTCTTCTTCTTCTCCCTTCCGGCATTAGGCCCAAGGCCTGTTGCGCCCTCCAGAAGTGATGTAATTCACGTCCCAGCACACAGAAACCAGCCAACTATTATCCATCGATCTGTGTTGGTGTGGGGGAGTGTTGTGGTATGTGTGTTTAGTGTATGTGTAACTTTGTGACAATACAGGCAAGCCAGATTATATTAGGACCAGATCTGATCGTTGTATTATTTGTTCCCCACCAAGAGAGGCGAAGTAAGCATTCGAGAGATGACCTTGACTTGATCGCAAAACCTATAGCATAACCCTTCTGATTA
>JBQMRR010000046.1:0-4792 GCA_052174495.1 Arsenophonus sp. NC-TX2-MAG3 | reverse complement strand
TGAAAAGATCTTTTTAATGTTTTAAAACTCAAAGATATAATTTCAGTGCTGGATTTAAATCGTGGTATTGTTATTCAATCTAATAATGATGTTTGTATTGTATTCACGGATTACCTCGCATTATAGTTAAACTGTTTTTGTCGTTTTAATAAACCAGTATATTACTTCACTAGGATTAAAAATATTAAGTTTAAATCGTATACGACTTAGATTTAGAAGGTCAATTTAGCACTGCTCATGATATAGTAATATTACCCCAGGAATTAATTAGAGATGTACTTGATGAGTAATTCTTACATGGCGAAGAAATAGTTTTACACTAAAATTAAATAATTTAATCGCCATTGTTTATTGTATAGCAAAAACTTGTAGGTGGATCTGGTTAAATAAGACCAGACCAGTATGACTTCCTATATGCTAATTATATTAGCAACGAATTGCAAGATGCGATTAATTCTAGCTGTATTTGCGTATCGAATGATCACATTCGTTTTACCAAAAGTGAAACGCTGCTAAATTTGGAAATTTTGTTTTATAGCATGATTATTCCTATGACGGCATATAAGTCATTTACTACTGAAAAGATATGATAATCAGTCTACGGTTTTATTGGAAAATGAAAAAGATATAATGATAACTATCTTGAAAGGAAGAGAATAAAATCTAAAAATGATTTATAACCTAAACTAAGATTATTTCAAAACGCCATTAAGCAAAAATCAGGTAGAGGGATAATTAATTTCTTTTTAAATGATTAGTTGATTAATAAACATCCGCTTCTAGTGAAATAAGCGATAGAGAAAGAAGAATTCTTGAATCGATTATTAGACTATATCGTTATTACTTACCTGAATAAATACACTAAAATTAATTTATTAATGAGAGTGGATAAATTACATACGATGATTCTTTATTCTGATACCCTATAATTTTTAGGCCAGAGCAGAATCCTAACTCATGGGGGAACAATGTTTCATAAAATCACATCCTCGCTAGTTAGCCATCTATTTACATTTGCGTTTTTCAGGAAAATTCCTGATGCTAAGTACTTATTCTGAGATGACAGCAATAAACCTCTTTTGATATTCATCCAAACAATTCATTATGATCTGTGCATTTCAAAACCTGGTTGTAGCGTTCTTATCCCTATCCAGTTACAAAAAATCCCTGAGAAATAAGCGCGCATCAACTCTAACCGTTTGCATTTAAGTTAACTGCCGGTATAAAAGGTGACTTTATTGTTGACTCATCGTATCCAATCGTCATTATCCATGTAGGTAGGAAGGCCCCGCCCGCGTGCACTTCATTAATCAACCTTTTCTGTGCTTCATTATCAAATACCCGTCGTCTTGACTTTTGATATTCGCTCCCTGTATTAATTTCTTTCAATAATGCTACTTTTAGCATTAACGGTACTGGCATTATTGAGATTATTACTGCTCATATTAATAGCCGTGTGAATCTTATTTAACTCAGATTTATATTTCATCTAATACTGATCATCCTGTCGCTGTTTTTCTGCAACACGCTATCTAGGATTTCCGATGATAGTTTAATGGTAATAGCAAGTTGGCAGCAGTTGAGGATAAAATCCCTTGGCTGGTTTGTTTAGACACTGTAGGGTCATGATCGATATTCTTCTTAATCTATCATAACCGCAATGTTATTAATCTTGGCGGCAATCTTCTGCATATCTTTTCTGAAATATTATTATTCTTATATTCTACAAGATCAACGCCTATAGCGCTAACTAGTCTTTAGAACTGTTTTAGCAGCTCTATCATATTACTTTATTGACTAAAACTATTTTTTCCGAAAAACCCATTATAACTACTCTAATTTCATTAGCATAGCAGAAATAATACGTTTTTTGCTGATTAATTAATGATTCGTCAAGATGGTAAAATATACTGCTCTTCGGCTTCATTAACTAGCTAGCATAACGTTGTCGCGACGACTAACTCTTTTTCATCTAAATATTCAGTGTACTTTTGCTACCTATAAAGCCGCCAATACTACATCACAACCACAAGAGTATCTAATACTTCTAATGAAATAAATCTATAATGGATTTCTAGCTTTTTTATTTTTTATTAAAATTTACCCTTCTAAATATAACCTCAGATTGCTAAAAGTAAGGCTTAATCCCATCACTTCACACAAAAACAATACAAACAATACTGAGTGATAATTAAAGTTTCTTATCATTAAATCGAGTTAATGTAATCTTTTTGCTAGAAAAAAGATCCCTGCAATAGTGGCACAATTGATGATCTAGAGAAGCTCTGAAAAGGAAACCACATACTTTAACTCATTCCATCATGTACACTTTACTTAAAGTAAACTGTGCAATAACTTTCATGGTAAAATAAGAAAAAGTGTGCTACACCCTAACCTAAAAGTACATCAAAAAACTTAACGTGCTAAGTAGGGACGGAATAGTGTTTCTCTTAGTAGTAAGAGAAAATGTCAGACAGTTTCAGTTAACCTAAAGACCCGCGTAAAATAGTGCGGTAACATCTCCTGGCGGTATCAGATAGATGAACAAATTTAAAAAAGAAAAAACCAAAGAAAACAGTCAACTATAGTACTGATGGCGTAAACATAGCAAATAGAATGGATAATATGATAAAATAATTATCGTTACTATTATCGTTCTCCGATCGCTGAAACGGCCTTCATAATAAAAAATACAAAAAATATTTTGCGATAATAACCACGCTGGTTTATGCGATGATAACGCACAATCAAAGCAAAATGAGACTTATCGTGTTTATTATTTTCTCCTTTCGTTGCTTATAATCGGCTAGTAGTAAACATAAATCTGCTAAGCATAGCACAGAAGGTTTCTTTCATTCCAGAAATGGAACTAGCGTTATATAACTAAAGATAAGTTTAGTTAACCCCCCGCATTTACGCAGGCTCACTTTACTGACACCCACATCCCCAATCGATTTTAAGGTTTAGGCATGCCTGATTAAGTAAATTCCGATGGTTCTAGAGTCACCACTATTTTTAAAGCTTTGGAGATATACATCAAATTGATTTATATCAGCTAATAATTCACGCTCAACACCAGAATTCCATTTATCTCGGTTGATATTTACTGCTTTTCTTAATATGCGACTTTTTGCTGTATGATGGTCTTTGGTAGTTTTTGATCAATCTAGCATATAAAGAGGAAAGATCCTGAACGTTTCATTAAAATAAAACGCATTGCGCTCCCGTATTGATGTTACATGGCATGCCAATGGAATAATTGTACGATAGCGATCTCCCCACCCCCCTTTAAATACAGAAAAAGAAAGCTTGCCTTTTCTCCTGCATTATAAAAAGGATTTAAAATTTAAAAATAATGGGAGGATTAATTGTTAAATTTAAAAATGAGGGTATAATCATCTTATCCATAAATTTAAACCGTTATCTGGTTTTACATCGTTTTCCAGCTTTTTTTGGTAGCAATGGCAGTAATACAATATTGTTAGTGCTGGAAATCTAGACATAATCTATAATTGCGATGCCGCCAAGCTTAGGGCCTATATTATTCTGTGGAATGAGATATTTTAAGTTAAAACGTGAGATAAATAACGGTCATTTATTTCACTTAGTGAAACGGAATTATACTTTAATTTTATTAGAAATACTTCTCCTTGACTGAATACTGCAAAGTTAAAAGTATTTGAATCCTCAAGATAATTTAATATAGATTGAATTTATTTGTCAAAAATACATTTGAGACAAAACTTAATATCTCTAACTAGTTGTTCTGAATAGAACTCTATTTTATTGGATCTTAATAAGAAAGAGGTTACAGTACTTTTATTGTAAAACGCACTATACATCTGGCTTGCAATTGGCGGCCTTAACTAAACTCCTGACTGCTATAAAAATAATAGATGTAGCGATATTAGAAATAGTTATTTAACCTCCTATAGTTGAAAAAGTTGATATATATTAACATCACTTCTAATATTTAGAAATCTAACTTTCTTCAGTGTAAGGAAAGCCGCCTGTAAAGACGGTTTAAAATTTTTGATGGTTTTTTTAATTTTGATGTCGCTTAAAAGGTATTAATCAAAATATTATTAATAATGTTTATTGTAATAAGGAAAATTTATGCATATAAAAAATATTTTAAGTACATTGGTAATTGTTACTTCCCTATCTGGAATAGTTTACGCACAGCAAACTACAAATACACTACTAATGGTATCACCAAATAATTTTAAATTTAATAAAGAAACTGCTCAAAATAACTTGTTTCAAAAAGACTTAAAGATATCAAATGATACTGCATTGCAAGAATTTAATTCCATGGTTAATAAATTAAGAAATAATCATGTACGTGTTATTGTTATGCCAAGTAAACAAAATGTAGAAACGCCCGATTCAATTTTCCCTAACAATTGGTTCTCTATACATGCTACAGAAAAGCATGACGAAAAAATTCTTATCATATATCCAATGTTTACAAAAAATAGAAGACTTGAAGTTCAACCAGATAATTTAATTAATCTTTTAAAGAAAGAAGGGATAAATATAAATAAAACAATTGATTTTTCTCCATATGCAAATAAGTTAATGTTTTTAGAAGGAACGGGCAGTTTAGTGCTAGATAGGGAAAACAAAATTGCTTATGCTGCTATATCACCAAGAACAAATCTTAAAATGGTTAATCTTTTTGCTAAGGAAATGAATTATAAACCAATTATTTTTCATAGTTTTGATGAAAATAATCATCTTATTTATCATACAAACGTTATGATGAGCGTTGGTTCTAATTTTTCGGTTA
>JBQMRR010000045.1:0-20300 GCA_052174495.1 Arsenophonus sp. NC-TX2-MAG3 | reverse complement strand
AAAAATCTTTATAAGAAATTTATTTTTTGATGCGCATCAATAAAATTTATTTTAAGTAGTAAATATTCTTTTAGCTGTTTTTTATTGTTAACATAAAAAGAGAAAATAATTATTTAATAATTTTTTTATAAAAGTATATTTATTTTATAAATAATTAAATTATATAAATTTAATGATATTGATTTTGTTAATCTTTTATTTTTATTAAAAATAAAAATAGAGAAAGAATCCTATTAAAAAAATTAGTATGCAAATTCTAGTAATTTATATTGTAGAGAGCCAGAATGCAGCAAATATGCAAACTCCCACATATTTTGATTATTGAAGACGAGATTATTACACACAATAATTTAAAAATGTTTTCTAAGAAAAAGGCTATATCTGTAGATAAAGCTATTGATGAGTATCGAAAAGTACAATATATTATCTAATAATGATATTAACCTGATTATAATGGATATTAATTTGCTAGAAAAAATTTGTCTGCTCCTTGCGTACAAATTCACCTATCAAGCTTATATTGCGCTAATGTTTAATAGCTGGAAGTTAATAAGATATTAGGATTAGAAATTTAGGATGATAATTATATAACTAAGACTTTTAACTCTCATAAATTAATAATTCATGCAGAAATTTACTTTCACTCATAATAAATCTTTGCCAAATCAGTAAGAAATACTACTAAATTGAAAACTATAATTTTATGGTTGGAAACTGGATATTAATAGTCACTCTTTAACCAATTCAATTGGTTATCAAATACAAATTATCACGTAGTGAATTTAAATCTATCTTATATTTTTTGAAAATCTAGCAAAAATTCAAGCACTTGCAGAATTAGTGATATAACTATCCGCCATATTCGTAAATATTTTAATTGATGATCTATAAATACCAGAAATGATTAGCATCATCCATGGTAAAAGTTATCAATTCTGTAGTAACATTGAAAATAAATATAAAAATTAAACTCACTTTATTTAGAGTAAAGGAGTTTATTAACTATATCAATTAATATCACAACATAATTTATACAGTTCTAATAGCATCTTTATGGCACATATTATTTATTTTATATAAATAAGTTAAATAACAAATGTATTCAGTTATTTATCATAAAAACGTACTACTTGTTATTTTTTAAAAATCAATAAAAATAGGTTTTTGAAAAATAACTTTCCTATTTTATTATTTAATTTTCTTATTTATAGCTCTTAGCTCAATCTCTGTTGACAACAATTGCAAATCAGTAGTAATTCTGCTATACAGAGACCTCTTTAATACCATCTTTTTTCTTGACTCAGATAACAAGCTATATTGTTAATATCTAGATCATCAAATCTTTCAATAACAATTTTATTATCAGAACTAAAAAGTTTAACTATCGTATCAACTGAACTGATTTTCTGCCCAGATTGCATCTGATATAAAATATTATTATTACCTATAATAATGATTTTAATAAATTCGCATGATATTAATTTTCCTTAAAAATATTAATTTAATGAAAAATTATTTTCACATTTTAACGTCTATAAAATAACTATATAAAAGGAATCATTAGAAAATCTAGTATATGATGATCAAGCTTATAGTCTGCTTTTATGCTTTATAAATCTGCCCTCTATCCTTAAATAGATCTTTTACTAGCAGAGTCACGGCAGGTTAAATTCCCTCAGTTGGTTACAACTTTTCTGAGCATATGGAGCAACTTAAATAGCATTAAAGGTTATTTTTCGAATTACAGTGCTTCTGAATTCGACTTCATATCCTCACTATTACAAAAGCTGATTCAATCAGATCATCGTTCTTATGATGCTCATTGCGTTGACGGGAAGGCATAGAATGCCAGCAGCTCTTCTCGCTCTTTATCGAACTTCTTTATTGCTGTATGGATACTTATGTCAATAACTTTTTCAACAAAAACATCAAGGGCTTTATTAATAATATTACGCCTCTCTCTTAGCCATTAACTTTTCCCACTGCAACTCACCCTTAACTTTTTTGCCTGTATCTCCCTTTTTAGAAGTAAAAAAACACATTACCTATTTTGTATAGGTGTAATGGCGTTAGTAACTGCATATTCGGGAATATCTTTCCATTACATTCCTAAAAATCAAGAGTACCGTCTCTCCTCCTATAGGAAGCTTGTAGATACAGTTAAACCATGTGCTCGCACCTATCCAGAAGTTCACTCAGTGCGCTTCTGACTCTTGATAAGCAATCTTTAACTGTAAATGAGCTCTCTTTACATTCATGTGCAATGATATCGATAATAAGAAGCAGGTAAAAGCGATTAGTTTGCCTAATAGGACCATAAATATATTATCGGAATAAAAATAAACGTAGCGTCGTATATGATTTAAATCATACAGCTAGCCTTGCCTGTGTTCTTCAGGCATCGATGTTTTAATCTGCTGATGGGGGTTGCGCGTTGAGAGAGAAAATGATGTGTTTTCATCGAAAAACTCTAGGGGTTTCGTCAAATCACTGATAAATAACGCCTCATTTCTTATAGGTGCAGGCATGGTAGAAACTTTTCGATCTTTTTATACGCTTAGATAAGGCCGTAGTAATGGTTATTGAGTATATTTCGTTATCGCTGTAACCCCCCTCTAATTTTGAGCTCTTTAAATATAAACATCGTGAATAGGAGTCTATATTGATTCGCAACGGTAAATAACTGTTATAGCGTAAGATAATAAGGCATTCAGTATCTTCTAGTAATATAACATTGAGACTACCTCAATAGCGGTGCTATCAGCTACCTATCACAATTACGGATGCGTTCATGCAAAGAATAAGGTAAAATCTGATTTTTTTCGGATACCTGTAGGATGAACTTTTCATGGCATCTCATCTCTATGTTGTTGAAATTATTTACGAAAACAATCGCAGAGGACACGCCACCATTTTCGAAACTCCATACACTAGAATAAATATATCTCTTATCAGAGATATATTAGTATTTTGTTTAGTCGAGAAATACAGCCAGTTACAATTTATATTGTAATGCTAAGTATAAAACTAGTGATAATACATTGCAGTCATCATAGTTATAAACTTTTTGATAGAAATTTTCGGTGGGTATGAATTGACATAATAATACCAAATCCAGCCATTAAAACAATCAATGCCGATCCGCCATAACTAAGTAATGGTAAAGGAACGCCCACTATCGGTAAAATACCGCTAACCATACCAATGTTTACAAATAGATAGACGAAAAAAATTAACATTAGTCCACCAACCATAACTCTGCCAAAGGTGTTTTGTGCATTAGTTGCAATTATTAATCCACGCATAATTAGTAATAGATATAATATGAGTAAAATAAGTACCCCAATTAACCCAAACTCTTCAGCTAATACGGCAAAAATAAAATCAGTGTGACGTTCTGGTAGAAATTCTAATTGGGATTGCGTGCCATGTAGCCAGCCTTTACCAAATAATCCTCCTGAGCCAATAGCAATTTTAGATTGGATGATATGATAACCAGCACCGAGTGGATCTGTTTCTGGATCAAGTAACATCATAACGCGATCTCGTTGATAATCATGCATTAACATGAACCATAAAATAGGAATAAAGGAAGCGATACTCGTAGTCGCAATGAGAATCAATTTCCAATTCATACCGACCAAGAAAAGAATAAACAAACCGGAGGCAGCAACTAAAATAGATGTACCAAGATCAGGTTGAGCGGCAACTAATAGTGCGGGAAGAAATATAAGCATTAATGCCAGTAGGATATTTTTTAATGAGGGCGGACAAAGATCGCGATTAACAAAACGTGCAACCATCAATGGAACCGCAATTTTAGCAATCTCAGATGGTTGAAAACGAATAAAACCAATATCTAACCATCGTTGTGCACCTTTACTGATTTGTCCAAATGCATCAACAAAAAATAAGAGTATTAGGCAAAAGATATATAGATAAGGAGCCAAATTTTCATAGATACGAGGTGAAATTTGTGCCATCATAATCATGACAATAAATCCAATCACAATTTGTATCACCTTTCGCCTCATCATATCAACATCTTGTCCACTAGCACTCCACATGATCATAACACTGTATATTGTTAAGAGAAGAATAATCAGCAACATTGTAATATCAATATGTAAATGTGTCCAAATAGATGTTTTATCGGTCATATATTACTGATCTTCTTCTGAAGATATATTGATGTCTAATGTTTGTGATTTTATTTTTTACCAAGCAATACATAATCAAAAATATTGCGGACAAGATCACCAATCTCTAGTTCAAGACTACCATTTTCAAGAACAATGACTACAGAAATGGTTGGGTTTCGATAAGGAGCAAATCCGATCATTAATTTATGATCACGTAAGTGCTCAACCAATTTACTTGCATTGTAAGTTTCATAGCTGAATACCTGTGCCGTACCTGATTTAACTGCAGCTTTATAATGCGTGTTGACAAAACTTCTAAGTGCTGTACCGTTTGATGCATTAGCGACACCATACATACCCTCTTTAGCTAATTTCCAAAATTCTAAATTAATATCGCCAATTTGAATATAATTTTTCTGTTCATAGGGTAGCATAGCATTACCTAATTTAATGCCGTAAAGCAGATGAGGAATTTTAACAGTTCCGTCATTAATTAATGTCACTAATGCTTTTGCCATTTGGATTGGCGTTGTAGTCCAATAACCTTGTCCAATACCTACTGGAATAGTGTCTCCTTGATACCAAGATTTTTTGTAACGTTTTTGTTTCCATTTCCGTGTTGGCATAATACCTAAACGTTCTTCAGCAAGATCAATACCAGTATACTGACCATAACCAAATTTCTGCATCCAATTAGAGATACGATCTATACCCATATCATAAGCAATCTGATAAAAAAAGGTGTCAGCTGATTCAATAATGGCTCTAACAACATTTAATCTACCATGTCCCCATTTTTTCCAATCTCGGTAACGTTTTTCTGAGTTTGGTAATTGCCACCATCCTGGATCAAAAATAGTTGAATTGACAGTAATAATATTTTCACTTAATGCTGCGACGGCCATAAATGGTTTAACGGTTGAGGCGGGCGGATATAATCCCTGTATAGTTCTATTAATTAGTGGGCGATTAGGATTATCTAATAAAGCTTGGTAATCTTTATTAGATATACCTTTAATAAAGAGATTAGGATCATAGCTTGGGGTAGATACCAATGCTAGTAGTTCTCCATTACGTGGATCAGTTACAACTACGGCAGATCGGCTGTTAGTTAATAACTTTTCAATCTCAATTTGTAAATTGAGATCAATAGTAAGGTAAATGTCATTACCTGCCTGCAATGGTTCTTCATGAAGTTGACGTATAACTTTTCCCTGACTATTAATTTCAACCTCTTCATAGCCTGTTTTGCCATGTAAAATATTTTCGTAATACCGTTCTATACCTAATTTACCAATATCATGAGTAGCAGTGTAATTTTTTATTAAACCATCATTTTCTAGACGTTCTATATCTTTATTATTAATTTTAGCTACATAACCGATAACATGTGTTAACGTTGAACCATACGGATAATAACGGCGTTGGTAACTTTTAATTTCAATTCCGGGAAACCGGTATTGATTAACGGCAAAACGCGCAATTTGCTCTTCATCTAGAGAGGTTTTTAACGGTATAGAGGTAAAGCATCCTGAACGTTTACGCTCTTTTTTAAAATTTACAATGTCATCATCAGTAAGATCAACCACATCACGCAATTGTGTCAATAGTTCTGTTAAATTAGATGTTTTTTCAGGAATAATTTCTAATTGATAAAATGCTCGGTTTAACGCGAGAGGAATACCATTCCTGTCATAAATAATACCTCTATTTGGTGGGATAGGAACCAATTTTATTCGATTATCATTGGAGCGAGTTTGGTAGTCTTCATGGCGAACTATTTGTAAATGATAAAGATTAGCAATTAAGATACTTACTAAGATCACAATGATAATGAAAGCTATCAAAGTCCGACGAATGAATATAGTATATTCTGCTGCGTAATCGCGAAAATGAGTACGTTTCTTTTTTTTTATTTCTTTCTTTAAATTCACACTAATAACCTGCATAAATATCTTTCGATGGTAAGGATGATTTGTTGTAATGTTCTATGCCAGGTAAAGGCTTTCTACAACAAATCTTCGAGCTAGAAGATGAAACATTGTTAATGTCAACATTAACCAACTTTGCTCTGCTGCTATTTTATAGGCAGAGGATAAAATCTTCTAGATGAACAATTAGAAAGCTAATATACTTCTGTTCTCTTTTCATTGATTTAATTATTTGTCAAATTATCGAATTGTTCAGCTTGTGCTGGTATATTCAGAGTAATTTTATGCAGTTACCTTTACTAATCTACAGCCAGTATCTGTTCTCCTTCTTTCTTGATGAAATAATTGAGATCAGGACTTTTCCCGCGTTTTCCCATCAGGGTCTCAATGAGCTTTAAAGGCATATTTTTAAGAAACAATGAATATTGTTTTGAAAGCTAGTTTGTATTCAATTAATTACTTTACTACCAACACAATCGGTTGCAATTCCAAATTAAACTCCATAGTTTTTCAAATTTATATATCCAGTAACTATCTTCTTGCATGATATGAAAAAACGCATCGCCTAAATCAAAACTATCCGATCAGAAACACCTTTATTTTCAACCATAAAGGGAATTATTTCTATTTTAGAGTATGCTTCAATTAATTTATCCAAAACTGATGTCAGGTGGCAATTAGAGGTTTAGGTACAAATTATCATGCAATCATTAATTCTAGGTTTTCTACGTAAACCAATAGTAACAATATCTTCCGTTTTTATATCGACAAGACAAGCTATCAATAATAAATTATTTTGAATTTATTTTCTTGTAAAGATTTACCTTTAATTTTAAATTAAATAAAAAAGAGTTATTAGGAAATTTTTAGTATATGATAATGAAGCTACCTTCCACTCTGATGCTTCGTGAATCTGCTCTTGACTCTTAACTTGCACCTTTTTACCTTAAATCACCAGAGTTATAAAGATTAAATTCCATCAGTCAGTTCCAGCTTTCTGAGCGGACGGGAACAATTTAAGTATCATTTAAAGGATTTTTTTTATGAATTACAGTCCTTTTTCGTATCCAGCTTCATAGCTTTACCATCAGAAAATCTGATTCAATCAGATTTATCGTTTTATTGACAACCAGTACGCTAACGGGAAGGCACAGAATGCAAGTCGTTCTTCTAAATCTTTTCCAGTTTTTTATCGTTGGAGAATACGCTGAAGAGCTCTTCAACAAAGAATTAAAGGCTTTATTAGCGGTATCGCGACTTTCTGCTAGATATATCTCTGAACTTCACTGTTAACTTTCAGTGTTAAATGCCTTTGAAGAGTGAAGATAGCATATTAGTTATTTATATACTTAACAGGATTAATGGTGCGACTCAGGAATATCTTTGCCATTCCATTTCAAAAACCAAAATCATCGCCTCTCTTAGCAAGCTTAAAATACAGTTAAAAGTCCCCAAGTCTTATAGAAACATTAGAAGTTAAGTCCATTTCGCTTATAACTCTTAATAACTATTTTCGATGATAATTGCTTTTTTACATCTATACTCAGTGACATCAGTAATAAATAGCAGGCGATGGCGAACGACATGACTGATAGGCGGTTATCTTATCGACATAGAAATAAATATAAATCTATCGCTTAAATCACACAGCTAGCTATTATCTATGTTCTTCAAGCCATTGCTGTTTTAGTCTTATGATGGATGGTGACAACATTAGGACTTCATAAAATCACCGGTGAATATATCTTTTCCCTAGCAAATACAGGCATAATAAAACCTCTTTGCTGTTTTTCACGCTTTAAATAAGGCAGTAATAATCAGCTATTGAGTATATTCTGTTACCACTAAAGTCCACCTGATACTTAGATATTTTAATCTCAACATCGCCAATAGCAGTTTATATGGTTAGTTGTGGCAAATAACCATTATTAGATGACCGGTTAAAGGCTATCGATACAAGGCGGCGATTGAGTATGTTGCTGTAGAATAGCTTTGAGCTTCATCTTAATAACGGCACTTATCAACTACCTGTCACTATTACAAATGAATTCATAGAATGGATTAAAGGTAATATCTGGTTTAGCGTCCACCAGTAGAGTAAACTTCTTCATGGCATATTTTCTCTCTGTTGTTAAAATTATCCATAAAATCAATCAGCAGAATAATTCGCCTAGCATCAACGAATCCCATACATCAGAAATGAGAATAACTCATAAGAGTATCAAGTTATATTTCAACCAGTTAAAACTTCTGTTAAAAGAAGTAAGCATAAGATAATTTATCTTTAGAACTAATTTTAGTAAAATTAATTGAATATTTTAATTAATTTTAGAATGATTTATCGAAAATTATGCTTTAATCATCAGTAATCATGCAAAAATCACCAAAATAGGTACCAATCACCTTATATACTCATAATAGTTTATGTATGTTTTATCAATTTTTATATTTGTTAATTAGCTATGAACAATTCTGATAAAGATGATGTTTATTAACATAGCGCAAAACTGCAGGTGGCAATATATTTTTGCAGCTTTTTCTATCATGCTTTTGTTTACGAATTTCAGTTGCAGAAATATTTAATAAAGGAGTATTAGCGAGATATATAGTACCACTTGGTTTATGACTGAATATTTCCGGCTTGTGTACTTGATGATGTATTAGCCATTCTTGCATTGAAGAAGTTAAAAAATAGGCGGCATAACCTGGACGTGCGCAAACTAATAAATGACAAAGATCTAAAATTTTCTCCCAATTAAACCAGGTATCGATCGATAGTAGCGAATCTTGTCCGATAATAAAAGCTAATGGCTTTTGCCAACTGATTTGTTTCCGAAAAGAGAGTAGTGTTTCAACGGTATAGGAGGGAGTTCTACGTTTAAGCTCACGTGTATCAATACTAAATAATGGATTATTTTTGATAGCTAATTTTATCATTGCTAATCTTTGTTGAACAGTTGCTTCAGGTTGTGGGCGGTGAGGTGCTACATGATTGGGAAGTAAAATTACCTGTTGTAAGCCGACTAGTTTAGCTAGCACTTCAACGGGAACTAAGTGACCATAGTGAATAGGATCAAAAGTACCACCAAATAGTGCTTGAATAGATGGAAGAATAGCTATTTTCTTAGTTTGTTTACTCATTAATAAAACTCTCTGGAAGTGATTTACCACACAATAGCATAGATAAAGTTTCTAACTTTGGCCAAATTGAATGGCTATAATCTTGCTTTAAATGTAATTCAGCATGGGTAATCAACTGTATTGCTAGATGTAGTTCTCGAAGTGATAAACGTTGTAGTGCAGTACTAATGAGCTGGCGGCGACTTTTCCAAATTTTATACTGATCAAATAATTTTTTTAAATCTTCATCGTTATTTTGTTGTGCTAATGTCAAAAGCAATATGAGTTCACGTTGAATTATACGTAATAAAATTACTACTTCATAATCTTCTCGTTGTAATTGCTGTAGAATATGCCAGACACGTTTAATTTTACCTGCAAGTAGTGCATCAACCCAATGATAAGGTGTAAAATTAACGGTATTATTTATCGCTTCTTTAACACAAGGTAATGTAAGATTTCCATCAGGATATAATAGTAATAAACTTTCAAGAACTTGGTTAAGAGCTAGTAAATTACCTTCATAACAGTAACAAAGAAGCTCATTAGCTTGCCTCTCTAAGGTAATAGACATTGCTTTTGCTCGTTGAGTTACCCATTGAGGCAGTCTGGATTGTTCCGGTGTCAGACAGTTTATATAGACCCCATCTTGGCCTATTTTTTTGCACCAGGCACTATTCTCTTGTGCTTTAGTTAATTTGTTTCCGCGTAATATGAGTAATAAATCAGGATGTAATAATTCAGTCAACTTAAGCAATTTTTCTTCTATGACAGTTGTAGAGCCATTTTTAGGAAAAATTAAAATAAGAATTTGTTGGCTAGCAAATAGGCTAAGTGATTGACTAAGGTGATAAATAATGTCCCAGTCTAAGACTCCATCTAGCGAATAAGTATGACATTCAGAAAAACCTTTCTGTTTGGCAACTTGACAAACTTTATCCATACTTTCTTGTAATAAAAGGAGATCATTGCCAAAAATCAGGTAACAAGTTCGCAACTTATCAGCAAGCTGTGAAATTAACTGCTCTGGATAAATACGGATCATTCTGAGTCTCGAAGCGCTTTCTCGACAATCACTGATCCTTTAGGCTCATTATGAATAGTGATGTGCATAATTAGTAATTTCCGAATTAACTGACGAGCTACTTGTTCACGCATTTCTTGCTTAAGAAGTTCGTTTTCGGCATCTTTAGCTAATATTTCTAATGGATTTTCAAAGAAAGCGCGTTTGACATGAATTTTGATAGGATAAACTGTGCCGTTTGAGAGGATAATTTGCGCGCTGACCCAGAAATTTAATTGTTTTTCTATACTTTTTCCGTCTTGATAGATTGAAACAGTTTTAGTATTTTCATATGAATCCACTATTTTAAATATAGGCACATTCTGAAGATTTTCATCAATTAAGTTAATATTATTTAAGCGTAATTGCTGTCTAATTGCACGTTCCAGTGGGCCGTAGGGATCAGCGCTACTTAATTTTAATGTTTTTAATTCTTCACTTATCTTTGGGATGCTTTGTAAGCAAAATTTGCAACTAGCCGTACTTAATACGACTAAGTATAGAAATAATATAATTAAATAACGCACATCATCTCCTTATTATGTTAACTGACAATAAGGTTTAACAGCTTACCTGGAACATAAATTACCTTATGAATGCTCATACCTTTAAGATATTTTGCCACACCATATTCTTGCATTGCTATAGCTAAAACAGCATCTTCTGATGCATTTATATCAATAGTAATACGCCCACGAACTTTATCATTAACTTGAATAATAACTAATTTAGTATTATCTATTTTTATTTGTTCCTCAGCAATTGGCCAAGGCGCATTATCAATATCTTCCTGGTGACCAAGTGCTTTCCACATGACAAAGCAAGCATGAGGGATAATAGGCGACAGCATCCGCACAATAACCTCTAAAGATTCTTGTATTAACGCTCGATCTTGTTCACTATAATGAGAGGCTCGCGTCAGTTTATTCATAAATTCCATAATAGTAGCAATTGCAGTATTAAATGCATAATGGCGACCGATATCATCAGTTACTTTAGGAATAATTTTATGCAGATCACGCCGTAGATTTTTCTGATCTGTCGTAAGGTTTCTACTATCTAATAGAGATGCTTTACCTTTTTGCGTATGTTCAAAAACGGTGCGCCAAAGACGACGAATAAAACGATTTGCACCTTCTACACTTGATTCTTGCCATTCCAAAGTGAGCTCTGGTGGAGCAGAAAACATCATAAATAAACGAACTGTATCTGCCCCATATTTTTTTACCATTAATTGGGGATCGATGCCGTTATTTTTCGATTTAGACATTTTACTCTTCCCAGAATAGAACAGTTCATGTCCATCCTGATCAGTTGCTTTAACAATTTTACCTTTTTTATCTCGTTCAATTGTGACATGAACAGGTGACACCCAAACTCGTTGTCCATTTTTATCTAAGTAATAAAAAGAATCAGCTAATACCATTCCTTGACATAACAAGCGTTTAGCTGGCTCATCAGAATTTACTAAGCCTACATCACGCATCAATTTATGAAAAAAACGGAAATATAATAAATGCATGATGGCATGTTCAATACCACCAATATATTGATCAATCGGCAACCAATAATTAGATGCATTCGGATCTAACATTCCTTGCTCATAATTAGGACAGGTATAACGAGCATAATACCAGGATGATTCCATAAAAGTATCAAAAGTATCCGTTTCACGTAATGCTGCATGACCATTAATATTGGTTTTAGCCCATTGTGGATTGGCTTTAATAGGACTAGTTATCCCACTCATTACTACATTTTCAGGTAAGATAACGGGTAGTTGTTCTTCTGGTACTGGTCTGATAGAGCCGTCTTCCATTATTAACATTGGAATAGGTACTCCCCAATAACGTTGCCGAGAAACACCCCAATCACGTAAACGATAATTAACTTTACGTTGAGCTGAACCTTGTGAAACTAGTTTATCAGTAATTGCATTAGCTCCTGTTTCGTTGTCCATACCACTAAATTCGCCTGAATTAATTAACGTATTTTTATCAGTCAACGAACCAGTTTTTAGATCGGGGATTTGGCCTTCATTATCAGTAATGATAGCCTTGATCGGTAAATGATATTTTCTTGCGAATTCCCAGTCACGCTGATCATGCCCTGGAACCGCCATTACTGCCTCTGTACCATATTCTATTAATACAAAATTAGCTACCCAGATCGGGATTTTTTTATTAGTTAGTGGGTGAATTGCAAATAAATTAGTGGCGATACCTTTTTTCTCCATGGTTGCCATTTCTGCTTCAGAAACCTTTCTATTACAACTTTTATTAATAAAATCCCTAAGTTTAGCATTTTTTTCTGCCGCGCTTTTTGCTAACGGATGAGTTACTGCAATAGCGAGATAAGTCACCCCCATAAAAGTATCAGGTCGAGTAGTATAAACGGTTATTTTATCATCTTTATCTGCTAGTTTAAAGGTAACTTCAATCCCTTCTGAGCGGCCGATCCAGTTACGCTGCATGGTTTTAATTTCCTCTGGCCAGCCATCAAGTTTATCTAAATTATTAAGTAGCTCTTCAGCATAAGCGGTAATTTTTATAAACCATTGAGGAATTTCTTTACGCTCAATTGGAGTATCACAACGCCAGCAACAACCATCAATAACTTGCTCGTTAGCTAAAACAGTTAAATCATTTGGGCACCAGTTGACAGCAGAGATTTTTTTATAAACCAAACCTTTTTCATAAAGCTTAATAAAAAACCATTGCTCCCAACGATAATACTCCGGTGTACAAGTTGTGACTTCTCGACTCCAGTCATAACCAAATCCGAGCATTTTTAATTGATTTTTCATACAATTAATATTGGTATAAGTCCAAGTAGCTGGAGCAGTATTATTTTTTACTGCTACACCTTCAGCCGGTAAACCAAAAGCATCCCAGCCGATAGGTTGCAGCACATTTTTTCCTAGCATCCGTTGATAACGTGAAATAACATCACCAATAGTATAGTTTCGAACATGCCCCATATGTAGCTTACCAGATGGGTAAGGTAACATTGACAAACAATAGTATTTTTCTTTTTTATTATCTTCTATTACTTTAAATGTTTGTTTTTCTTCCCAATGACGTTGTACGTATTTTTCTATCTCTTCTGGTCGATATTGTTCTTGCATACATGACACCGATGTTCCTCCACTATGCTAATAGTGTAGCATAAGTTATGAATGATATAGCAGATTTAGATCTGGATAGAATAGCGAATAAATACTCTAAAATACCTCTAATAACAACTATTGATAACTATTTAACCGTCGAGTTAAATTAACTTTATTAATACAAATGATGTATAGATTTAAATGGTAAAAATTTTAAATAGTAGTTTATCCTGCTTTAGGCGCTATTTTAATATTATTATTTAGTCGATTGGCAACTACTTTTACCATCCAATAATGGATTGTGATTAATATATGATCTTAACAATAAATTTTTAATACATCCTGATTGTGATGGCGCCGTAAAGAAATCATATTTATTGCTATTTCAAATAATTTCTTTCATCCATAAAAATTATTCAATGATAAACTTTTTAATAAATCCTATTTCGTTTGGTGACTATTATCATGGTTATTTCTTCATTAGCAAGTTTTACTCATCAGATAAACATAGCTCATTATGATATTAGCAGCTCAGCTACGCTACTTCTGGAATGTTCATGATCTGAGTACTGTTTGGGATATGTTAATTTTTTAGTAATTTAGTAGATGACTCAAAAATATCCTAGAAAACATAAATTATCTAAATCAGGAAGACAATACGAGAGACATTTACGTGTTACTTCATTTTATTATTTTTAAGCATTTATGATCTCCTTATCGAAATTGATTATGACAGACCAACTTAATTTTTTATTACACCAAAAGAGGACATGCAAGAAAGCAGTGGCCATGAATCAACGGTCCTTATTTTTTCTTAACATACAGTATCATCTGCCTCTCACGATTATCCTAGGTTTTTATCAATAACCCAACTCATCGTTGTAATACTGAAACAACTGCATTGAAGGTAGACTAAAGTCTATTTGCTGATGAATTCATCACTTATATAGAGAATATGCTAATCCCTATCTCATTCTCCCTCTGAAGCAAATACAAAGATAATTGAACCGATAGTAACATAATGAATGTGGGACAGGATAACGATTCTACTCTCTCTGACAAGAGACTCAGATGTTTTATTCACTCGCCCAAATAAATTGTTTTTCACAATTTAATGAAGGCTGGAACAAATTTCTTAAAAACACCGTAAAAATCTCAACTCAGAGACACGCTTATCTGTTAAGCGAAACTTGTCTGCAGCACTTGCACCAAAAAAGTATTCAGCGATACTGTTATGGCTTTTTCTGAATCTTCCCAGTTATATTGACAAAGGTTGATTATAGAAATCTCTTATACTGTATGAGGAATTTTTTCTACAGCAGTTAGGATGAAAAAGGAAACAATCATAAAGATCAAAAAAATTATTTCCTGATTTTATAGTAACATAAATTGCATCTTATTAATTATCTTCAGTGATATTATATCGAATTATATTCGATAATACATTAAAGCAAGTTATTCTACTTTATTTTACCTATATTGTCATAATTAACATATTATCTGTTCAGGAGATTTATTATAGTTACGATATCACTTTAAAATCTTTGATTGCAAGAAAACATTTATCAATATTACTGCAAGTCCTATGGCGAAACTACATCAGAAGGATAAATGATTTAGTTATCTTCAATGTACGTTGAATAACTTGACTATACAGGAGCCAGCAAAACAAATAAGAATTAATTTGAAACAGAACTTGGAAGAATTGACCGTCATTGCTTTTTATTTTAACGGAGACAATCAACATAAACGCATTAAATAGTATTATTGACGTGAAAAATATTTTTCCCTGAATCCTTTAAAAGGAAGTGTTACCTTTCATATAGGAAAGGTAGGAAATGCAGGAGGGGAGGAAATAAAAGAAAAAAATAAATTCTAGACTTAATCACCAGAAATTAAGAGAATCATTGTGAGTGATGAAACTATTGAATAGTTTAACATAGTACATTAGCTGCATCTAGAGCCAATTATCGATAAAAATTTTATCCTTTAATTAGGTGGAGTTAAATATTATGAAACCTTTGTTAGCGAGTACGAAATTAATTACATCACTTAACAAGTTTGGACAACTAGATAGTTTATTAATAAGAAATGACACATTCAAAATATGAACAGTTATATCAGACATTATTAAAGATGGGTAAGTAGATTCCACAGTGAATAGTCGTTTTATTTACTGAATTAGCTGACCTTGATAAGATTCTTTTAACCAGAAGAATTGAAACATAAATGTGCTATAATATTGTGCGAGCAAAGCAACAACTTTTTCCAACATAGGTAAATTCCCACCGCCGTTTTCTGCTATTGCTATAAATCAAAATCCTATAGCTCATGCTGTATCAAAATTAACGAGCAAGTAGTTAGCAACGCTGGTTTATATTTTGCCCGATTGCAACTAGCAATAGATTATTTAACTCTTATCCCATTTTCTTTATCCTTTTTAACAATAATTGGCTGCTACTCAATCCTCTGTTTCTCGTCACTGCTACATTATGCTACAGTAAGCACGCAAACAGAATATTGAAATTGGTATCTTCTATATCTTTTATATTTATGGTTACAACTCAATCAACATCTGTATGTTCATTTCTCTGTTATTCTGTAGAAGTCTGAATATTAAGCATATTGTATAGCATAAGTTACTCTTCAAAAAAAATAGAGGCAAAAAATTTTGTAAGGCGTTGTTGGGATCCGGCTAATTCCGTACAGTAATAACTTGATAAATCCTAGTATTTCCTGGTCTTGAGAATACCTGCGTCAAGAAGGAACGCAAGGTTATATCTGAAGGCATAATTCGGATGTTACTGGAAAATACACACTTCATAAAAAGAGAAAAAGAGTATAACATAGTATAAATACTTCGTATACTACTTTTAAATTACCCTCAGTATCCGCGTAAAAACTGCGGCATTACTGATTGTAGGCGGGTTTTGTACATCATTACTATGAAACACCTAGAACTAAAGCAGTACTAGCAGAAGTCCTTAATGCAGAAATAAATGATCGGGCGCTATATTATAGGCATATTTCGGCAAGACATGCTAATATGGTACGTTATTATGATTTATAATCAGATTGTAAACAAGGTTTATCCTATTACCGAAAATATATAAGGCCTTAAAAGATAACACGGCTTTCAAAAAACAGAAAACTCGAGGTTTGCCGCTCTGATAAAAAGATTTTATGCGTATTAATGCGCAGCTCTAAGCCATAACTGGACAATATGCTCAACGCGCCCCTCTCGACAGGCGTCATGTCATCATCCGTAATAGTTTTTGCTACAATAAATCAGACAGACTACCATTGCGGTATTAAAATTAAAGTGACTAATGGGTTAAAGTGGGATTTTTGCAATAGCAACAGAAATATGCTTTAAGAGCTAATTATTATTATCTTATCTGAAGCTTGCAAAAGAAGAGCAGAATGCTAGCGCATGAGCTTATAATCTGCAAGTCAGATTCATCGTTGATTTTCATGAAGCTTTGTTGGCGATTCTCGGTAAAAGCACGTGATTTCTCTGCAAGGTATACCATATCAGCAGACTGAATAGAAATGTCTTGAAGAGCAAAAGCAATGGAGCTACGTTATTTTAAGCGATACGCGTTACGTTTTTTCTGAAGGCATATGCCGGCCCTGTTAGCCAGCCAACTGATCGTCTTTGCCTGCTAATTATTATTAGCGTCACTACACATTGACGTAAAAAGAGGAATTCATTGCGGTCGAAGATAGTTATTAAAAAATTAAAGAGGAACTGGACTAATCTTTTAGATTAACATAAGCGCGTAGTTTAACTGCATCTCTAGGGTTCCTACAGGAGACGGTGCTCTTGGTTTTTATAATGCAATGGCAAAAATATTCCTAACTGCGCACTTACCAATGTTGTTAGTATATAAAATAGCTAATACACTGGTTATCTTTCCTAAAGATATGCAAATAAAAGTTAAGGGTGAGCTATTGGAGCTTTAGCTAACAGAAAGCTGTGATACCGCCAATAAAATCTTTAATGTTTTATTGGAAATAGGTTTCAATAAGCTTCTGTAGTGATGAAGAAGCTAAAGAAAGATTAAGAAGAATGGCTGGCATCTTATGATATCCTATTGCCCACTGTGCATCAATAAAAAACGACGAATTCGATTGAATCAGCTTTTGTAAGAATTAGGGCTATGAAGCTGATGCTCGAAATACTGTGGTTCGAGAAAATAATCCCTTCAATAGGTATTAAAGCTACTCCCGTCTTCTCAAAAAAAATAAGAACTGGCTAAATGGGGATTTAAGTTTTTGAGCATGATAGTAACAACATCAAATTTTAAGAATCGAGAACAGATTCACAAAGGATTAGAGTGTAAGATAGCCTGAACACTATACATCAGATTTGCTAATAACTATAAACTAGGGGCAGCTCCAGTATTTATTTTTCTGCCATAACTTCAAAAAATAAAATTAAATGTAACTCATTTTTATTATTTAATTTTCTGTAACATTGTTTTCGCTATTAGTTCTGGTAAAAAAGATGAAACATCACCGCCATGGCAAGCAACTTCTTTAATTAAAGAAGAGGAAATAAACGATAATTTTAGAGAAGGTAATAAAAAAATGGTTTCTAAACCAACGATTAGTTGGCTATTCATGTTAGCCAACTGATATTCATATTCAAAATCTGATACAGATCGTATACATCTAATCAAAATATTTGCCTGATGTTTTTTCGCAAAATTTGCCGTAAGCTCACAAAAGCTAATTACTTCAACATTAGTTAGATGTTTTGTTTGTTCTTTAGCAAAAAAAATACGTTCATCTATGGTAAACATAAGATTTTTATGCGAGCTATCAGCAATAGCCAATATTATCTGTTCAAATATTAAGGAAGCACGTTCTATAATATCTAAGTGACCATAAGTTATGGGATCAAAAGTACCAGGGTAAATTGCTTTTTTTTTCATAAAGTTATTTTCACTAATTATTGTCTTATTTGAGCATATTAAATAATAATGGTGAGAAACTAAATATTTATCATTGACAAGAATATCTATCATTTATTTTCAATAGAAAATAAATGATAATTACTATCGTATTTTTAGTTAATTATTAGTTTAACTTTAACTAGTAATTAAAATATCAAAAATTTTTATCTTTAATAATTTTTATCTTTAATAATAATTATTAACTTATGCTTATTTTGTATATGAGTTTTCGGAAATGGTGGTATTCTGCTGGTTGATTTCATTAATGAAATCAACAACAGAGATAAGACGATATGCCATAAAAAATCTACTTTACGGAGATCTGTAAATGAATATTATTCTGATCCTTTTCATAAACTCATACGTTAATGTTCATAGGACAGCTAATAAGCACCACCCTGTTAAGGGTGAGCTTAAAATTATAATGCTACAACAACAATATGAGTTATTAGTAAATAGTGTATGGATGGTCAGGGCTCTCCCCCACTCTGAAATTTTGTAAATCTTCTCTTCGCCCTTAATATTGGATGTTGTTTAGCGCCATTGTCAGTAAGTTAATTCCTTTAGTTGGCTCTAGCTATCAGCAGACAGAAACAGCTTAAATACTATTGATAAAAATTGTTTTTCTTGAACTACAGTCGCTTCATAGGTTCACTATCGCAAAAGCCGATTAAATAGAATTCGTTATTTTTACTAATGCCATAGTGAGATGACGGAAAATCATAAAATGATAGCCATTTTTCTCGCTTTCTTATCCAACTTCATCATCACTAGATGACGCTGAAACATTTTTAATAAAATATCAAGAGTTTTATTAATAGCATCTCGCATCTCTTTGCCAACATAACTCCCGCAAACACCCTTAACTTTCGGTGTTGCATGGCTTTAGGGAGTGAAGCTAATACATTAACTATTTATGCATCTAATGACGTTGATTCCGCATATCCAGGAATATCTTTGTTATTAGATTCCAAAAACTAAGGATGCCATCTCTCAATAGCAAGCTTATAGATACGGTTAAGTCAACCGCCATTACAGGGCATTAAAAGTTAGATCCAAGTGCGTTTCAACTTTTTGATAAGCATCTTCGGTTGCAATGAGCTCCCATTTACGTCCATGCAGTGATATCGATAAATTAAGTAGCAGGTAAAGGTAATCTCCATGTCTGACAGACATGGAGATATACTATTTGCCAATAAATAAACGTAGGGATATCACTTACAATCAAAAAACAGCATTCCCTACGCCCTTTTTAAGCCATTTCCATTTCACTCTGTTGATGTGTCTTCTCTTCAGCAGACACCCATGCGATTTTCACAAAGAAGCGATCATGGAGCTTTATAAAAATTATTGGTAAAAACTTTATTGGTAAAAACTATTTAAAGTTTTTTGCACGTTTCAGATAAGGCGACGCAAGGAGTTTTAGCAGCGCATTCCATTGCCGTTTTAATTCTAACTTTAGGCACTTTAATTTTAATATCGCCAATATAGTTCGTTGTGACAAATATCCCTTACGAATGAGTTCATGCAAGAGATAAGAATAATATCTGATTTTTTTGGATAACTGTAGTTACAGTAGACTTTTTATGGTATATAACCTCTCTGTTATTAACATTATTCACGAAATCGATCAGTATAATAGAGGCCAGCACCTTACAAAACTCCATACATCAGGAATAAGAATAACTCCTTTTATTATTCGCTATTACAATATTAAATAAAAATAACCAGTAGAATAGATTCTACTTTCATTAAAGTAATCGCTCAATTAAACCACTGCGACGTTCTTTAGACGTCATTACTGCTTTAGTAAAGACATGAGGATCAGAATAAATCGTCAGTTGACTTTTTGCTCTAGTAATTGCAGTATAAATAAGCTCTCTACTAATAACAGGGGTAAAAATCGGTGCTAAAATCAATGCGACATGTTTAAATTCTGATCCTTGAGATTTATGTACTGTCATAACAAAAGCA
>JBQMRR010000044.1:0-128210 GCA_052174495.1 Arsenophonus sp. NC-TX2-MAG3 | reverse complement strand
GATAAAATTTATTCTAAAATTTAGCTTATGTTATAGACTATAAAATTAAATAAAAATGAAAAATATTCTTTTTATTTAAAAAATAAATATAAAATAAATACTATCATTTAATATTTATTTTAAACTATCATAGTATCTACTATAGTAGATATAATATTTTCAATTAAAGCTTATATTGCTTTTTATAAAAGTTTAACTTAAAAAAATAAATTTAATTTTGTTTTATAACTTTACTATTGCAGAAAAATAAATAGCATTTTATTATTAGTAAACATCAGCTAACATTCAATTTAATTCGAGATCAGAAAAATGAGCGATTCATTAAAATATTTAAAATCATTAAATAACATTCGTACCTTACGTTCGATAGCAAGAGAAATCTCGTTAGAATCATTGCAAGAAATAAATGATAAACTTAATACTGTTGTAGATGAACGTCGTGAAGACGAAAATCAAGTGAGAGCACAATTAGAAGCTCATAGTCAAAAAATTGAAAAATATATTAAATTATTAGAAGAAGAAGGACTCAGTCTAGATGATCTAGTTACTGCAAAAACTCCATCAAGAATATCTAGTCGTACTAAACGAGCAGCAAGACCAGCTAAATATCAATATAAAGATGAAAATGGTGAAATTAAAACCTGGACTGGTCAAGGTCGTACACCAGCTATTATTAAGCAAGCAGTAGAAAAATATGGTAAAAAAATAGAGGATTTTTTAATATAAATATTATTTTTTACTTTTAAAATACCCTTTATATAAAGGGTATTTTTATTATACATAATATTAATATTTTACAAATAAAAACTGATCTTAATAAGATCTAATAAATATTAGAGCGTAAAATTTTTTCTTAAAAAGATATTAAATAGACATTGTCTATAACATCTAAATATTTTCTATACTAAACACTTTTCATTAAAAAGTAATTATATCTTTTCAATCTTCTTATTGAAAAGATCAAATATCTATCTATCTGTTAAGATAGATATCTTGTTATCCGTGATACACTCAATCTTATATAACTTTTTATTATTTGAACATTACTATTTATTCCTTCAAGAAATAGTAATGTTCATTTTTATTGAGATAAACTTATGCATTCTCTAATTATTAGAGTACAATCTATGTTTATTTTAAAATATATCGTTAAATTTTATTTAATTTATTATGTAATATTTAATATAGGAAAAGTAAATAGATTACTTTATAAACAAAAAAATAAACAACTAACCTAATATGTACTAAATCAATTAAATATAATTTCTATACTTTTTATGATAATTATCATCAATGTTAATATAAACATTTTTAATAAAAATTTTCTTACTGAGTCAAGAAAATATAATCGAAAATTAAAATAATATTTTAATAAAATATTTATCTAAAATAGAATATATCAATTTTGAAAACATAGTAGCATACTGATAAATTAATAAAAATCTGAGTTATTAGAAAATATGGTATATGGCGGTTAGATTCCGATCTGATGCTTTATAAATCTATTCTCTATCCTTAAATTTTAAATTGTTTGCCACTAGTAGTGCAAACAGGTTAAATCTACCGATCTAATTCATCCCTTTCTGAGAAGAAAGGAGCTAGGTTCAATTTTATTGAAAGAGTTATTTTCTCGAACTAGAGTGCTTTGCACATCAGCTTCATACCCCTCACTGTAAAAAAGCAGATTTAATTAGATTTATCATTCTTGCTAATATCAGTGCGCTGATGGAAAGCATAGACTGCCAGGCGTCTTTCCCTATCTTTCTCCAGTATCTTTATGACTACAAAATATTTTTTAAAACTCCCTTGCAACAAAATCTCAAGAGAGGTTATTATCGGCATTTCGGCTCTCTATTACTCTAATCACTCAGAAGTTCTCTCATAACTTTTTATTGTATGCCTTTAAGGAGAAAAATCAACTATATTAGTTGTTTTATGTACTTAACAGTATTTCTGTTATATGTACTAGAATATTTTATGATTATATTAAAAACCAATAGACAAGACTTCTCTAGAAAGTCTTAGAGATAAGATTAAGCTATACACTTGCATACCCCCACCTATTATAGAAGTTAAGTCCAGTTTTCTGCTAATTCTCAATAAGCATCTTGGGATTCAACGAACTTCTTACATCCATGTATTACTGTGAATAATAAGCAGCAGGCAAAGGCATAAGCTTGTCTGACAACGGCATTTCTGCCTTCAGCAGAAATAAACGTAGCGATATCGCTTAAATCATACAGTTCCCATTGTCTGTATTCTTCAAGTCATTGCTGTTTTAATCTCCTTATACCCTTTCAAAGGAGATTAATATTTTTCATCTAAAAATCCCAATAAAGATTCGTAAAAATTACTAGTAAGAAATTTCTTGTGCAGGAATTTATCCTCCTTTTACAAACAAGCTATAGAATAGCAACTATTTAATATTTTATACACTTCAGATAAGGAAGAAATGAGCTGTTTAAAGTTATCCTATTTTCTGTGCGATCCATATAATTTTATATACTTTAATCCCAATATTATCAATACCCATCTATATTAAATTTACTATGGCAAATTAATCGTTACGGATGGGGACGGTATAACTCGTCCATCGATAAGGCTCTGCTGAGCATGTTGTCCAGCATAGCTTCGATTTCCGTCTTATACAAAAGATATTTATCAGCATCCCTATCACCATTATAGATGAATTCATAGAATAGATTATAGGTAATATCTGGTTTCGCTGATACTTTTAGGTTAAACTTTTCATAATATTTCATCTCTCTGACGTTGAAATCATTTAGGAAATCAATCAGGCAGCATACGCCACTATCTCAGAAACTCTATACACTAAAATAATCATAAATCAAAATATTAGCTTCCTAATCAGATAACATCATCGTTAGCAACCGATGGAAAAAATATAGCTGTGATCATAAGCATTTATATTTTTTGCTCTTTAGCAAAAAAAGTTCAAATATCCAATAACGTCTAGTTAAAGTAGACGCAGTACTTTTGTTAGCCTAAAAGAAACGCTAATTTTAGGTATTATAGTTTCTTGATGATGGAGCCTAATCATCATGATATTTTACCTTCAACTATATCGCTCCAGTAACCATATTACCATGAATAGGCTGTGACGAGGGTCTCTGTAATAATGCGAGATCAAACAACTAATAAAGAAAATATCTTTATCACTTTTTCTTTATCTATTAAAATGAATTAATGCAATATTATAATATTTAAAGATATTATTTGTTAAATAAATATGTTTTTTGTTTATTAAAAATATGATTAATGAAGATTATTAATGTTAAAATCCCCGCAATAATACTTAACGATATAGCTGTTGGAATATAAAAAACATCCATTAATATCATTTTGATACCAATGAAAATTAAGATAATAGATAGTCCATACTTTAGCATAAAAAATTTTTTAGCAATATCTGATAAAACAAAATACATCGCCCGCAAGCCTAAAATTGCAAATAGATTTGAGGTCAGTACAATAAAGGGATCCGTCGTTACTGCAAAAATAGCAGGGATACTATCCACCGCAAAAATGATATCAGTAATCTCAACTAAAATTAATACTATAACTAATGGAGTAGCAAATAAAATACCTTGTTTACGAATAAAAAAATGTTCATCATGTAATGTATTTATCATACGTAAATGAGAACTGACCCAGTTTACTAGTGGTTTTTTATTAATTAATTGATCATTTTTTTTAACAAAGAATATTTTGATACCAGTAAATAGAAGAAAAATACCAAAGAGATATAAAATCCAGTGAAATTGTGAGACCAACCAACTACCTGTAAAGATCATGATAGTACGTAATACTATCGCACCTAACACACCATAGATAAGAACTCGATGCTGTAAATTAATCGGAATTGAAAAATAATTAAATAACATTAACCAAACAAACACATTATCAATAGCTAACGCTTTTTCCAGTAAATAACCAGTTAAAAAATTCATTATTTGTTGGTTAGCAATCCTTAGGCTAGTCATCTGGTTAAAATAAAACCATAAGCCTAAGGCAAACAATAATGCCAAACTAATCCAAATTAAAGTCCATACAACGGATTGTCTTACTGTTACTTCTCTTTCTCGATGCTTACCTTGTAAAGAGATATCAATAAATAACATAACTAGAATAACAACAGTAAAGATTGCCCATAATAAGGGAGTACCAACGGAATGCATTTTAGCTCCTAAAAATGAAACAGCTAATTCTCATAGAGAAGGCCTCAGCCATTATAATCCATTTTAACCTTTATAGATTTCTATTCTACTAATTTAAATTAAAAGTAATCCTTACTCACTTGTAAGGTCTCACTTACAATATAAAAAGTTATGCTTATTTCTAGTGTATAGAATTTTATAGATGATGTGGTATTCTGTTGATTGATTTCGCAAATAATTTTAGCAACAGATAGATGAATTCATAAAAATCTACCCTTACAGATATTTGTAAAACTAGATATTGCCTATGATCCTCTTGCATAAACTTATTCCTAATACTACTGGGAGCTGATAGCACTGTTGTTGAGGTAGAACTCAAAGCCATGCTCTGCGATAAAATCATACTAAAACACTGCCTTATCGACAATCGGCATTATCGTCGTACATAACGATTATATACCACAACCAAGCATACAAACTAATATTAGCGATATTGAGATTAAATTGCCTAAGAGTTAGGATCGCAAGAGCAATAGAATATATTTCAACAGGTCATTGCTACTGCCTTATATAAACCGTAAAAACGTAAAGAGTTACTATCTTGTCTGGATAGTTGCGAAGTATATTCACTGGTGATTCTCATGATTCTAAACGACGCTTCACGATGAAAAGGATCTAGTCTATCTGTGCAAGTAACATCAGCAGACTTAAATACTAATGATTTAATGATTTAATGATTAAGAAATTGAATTGCTTTTTAAAATAAGATCAAAAGCTCTCTTTTTAAAAAGAGATAAAATCTGTTTACTGAGTCTATTATAATCTAATATTTTATAGAAGTACACATTCTTTAACCTAAATTACTAATTTAAAGACATTAACTATAGGCTATGGATTAATAACAATCGTTTTTTCATTTTATCAGAACAAGCTAACCCGGTTTTTGGGAGCTATTATCTTTGACGCCTTATACATCTTCGATAATAGTATGCTTTATTTACGATTATGATTTTAGAAGAAATCATAGTAACACATCATCTTAAAATATCTAGCTGAAATATGTTTTTAATATAGCTAAATTATCTTTTCCTGTTAAGAGTCTGCTGCCGGTATTTCTTAGTCTAATGGTCATAGTAATGATGCACAAGACTCTCCTTCCCTATCCATGTTCGGTAATATCCTAGTTTTGATACGAATAACCTAGCGAGGCGTTTAAGGTAATACTAGAGGTATTTTATAATATGCCACAACCCCCTCTTTATTATCTTTTTAGTAAAAATGCATTCTCCAGTAATCTCCGTATTCTGCCTTAAGGTAACACTGTCACTACTTTATGGAGCGGATATGTGCACAAGAATAGGAAGATAAGTGGAACTTATCAAGTCATAGTTGTGACGCATCAGCCGGATGACAGCGCTTCGTTAGATTACTTCAATCACTCTTTTTTAAATAAAAAATCATTTCATACAGCATATTTAATATCCAGACTGGTACGATTGACGGATATATGACGGATATATAAACATGCCAATCTTAATTGAATTTTTAACGATAAGCCTGAAAGGCACAGAAGATATAAATTTTGGTACCTGAGATTGTACTGCACATAGCGCTCATATGTGAAGGTGCAAAACAGAACGTTGAGTAGCTGCTCAATTATTTTTGAAAAGCTAAAGAAAATAAGAAATAATAAAAGTAATATGCTGTTAATTGCAGTTAGGTAAAATATAAACTTACGCTGTTTTTAACTACTGCTCGATAGTTTTGAGGTCGCATGAACTGCAGGTTTTTGGATTTATAGAGTTTTGTTAAAAAACAGCTAAGGAATATTCAGGATAGATAAAGCAGTAGTGCTAAAAGTCAGTATACCTAATTGCACACAAATCCCGCAGGTAAAAATTTGCTTCATGGATAGAGGGAGACGAGTCTAGAAGTTGACATTTTTAAGGTGTTTTAATAAAGTTATTTTAGACATCATTAATGCTGAAAAGCAGTTCAGTCTGGAAATGTATATCTGCATAAATTACTCTCTGAGCATCTTACCAGAGAAATAAAACTCATCATCTTGTCCAAATTCGTCAATATCTATTCGCTATCAGTTATCCTTGCGTTTCTCCAAGAGGGAGGAGGAAATAGGATTATCCTAGTCCCTATAGACAATGAATTCATCGGCAAATATACTTTTAGTTATTCTTCCTTAATGTAGTTATAATCCAACATTATTGGCTTAGCCTATGGCCATTGCTTAAACCCAGGATAATTGTGACTAGAGAGATAATAATATTTACGTATCGAGAAAAGAATTGGGACTAAAAAGCGAATAGATTGCTGTATGGTCTCTTTATGATATGATAAAAATCAGTTGGTCTTCATTATTAATCTTTTAAAGAAATCATAAAACTCTTTGGATAAAGAGTCGGTGTAATAATATAAAATAACGTGTTGTTTTCCTGATTTACCCAGTTTACACTTTCTAGGAGATTTATTTCGAGCTATCTATATAAATTTATAAAATTTTAGATATCGCAGAGTATAAAACAATACTCAGATCATGAACATTTCGATTCAGTATAACTGTACAGCTTAAACATAGTGCATTACATTCATTGAAGAGCGCAAAGCGATGGTAGCTGTGCAATTTAAGCGATATGCGCTACATTTTATTTCTTAGCTGAAAGCATATGTCCCGTCTGCCAAACATGCTGGTCGCTTTTTTCCTGCTGACCATTATCAGTGTCAATGAGAATGGATCTAAAAAACTCGTTGCGATAGAAAATGCTTATCGAGAGCTAGAATTAAACTGGACATAACTTTTAAATGGCTGGTGAATACTAAGCTTAACCGTATCTTTCATAGTTACTACGGAAGATGATAATACCCTTTACTTTGAAATGATAATAGTAAGATGTTCTTGGATATGTAACAGAAATGCTGTTAGATATACAAAATAGCTGATGTATTAGCTTCATTCCCCAAAAGGATCCAAGCGAAAGTTAAAATTAAGGTGAAATTAGTATAGCTAATAAAGAGCTACGATGTTTCTAATAAAATTTTTGATATTTTATTAGGGGAGGATTTCAAAAATATCCTGCAGAGATGAAGAAAATTGAAGAAAGAACGAGAAGAGCTGCTGGTATTCTACGATTTCCTATCAGCGACTTAGGTGTCATAAGAAAGACGACGAAGCTGATTAAATCAGATTTTGCGACAGTGAGAATAATAAAGTCGATGCGTCAAGCATTGTGATTCAAAGAATAACCATTTCAATGCTATTTAAGCTACTTATAGATCTGATTAGAATCCTGGGAGGGAGATTAAGTAAGATTTTATTGCTAATCCCGATGATAAGAACATCTAATTTAAGGATGAAGAAAAGATTCATGAAGCATTAGAATGAAACTTACCATGAATTGCAATACACTAAATTTTTTAATAACTCTCAAGCAACTACAACCCCCTAAAATTAGTGCTGCTCTTCGGGTCAATAAAGAGTTTGAATCTATCTTGATAAGCATCATGGCATATTTAAATTTTACTGTTACTAAAGGTCAGAAATAAGATCATATTGATAATTCCAGCTATATTTCTCATTGTTTGCTGATGATGCTGTTGGCACGATCAAGCAGATGTAATTGCTTTCTTGCGAAAACCGCTTTCTTCCTCTCGCCGATCTACTGGTAGTTGTATGTGAATTCCTGATTCTGTTGTATCTTAACTTAGATTGCATCGCCGTTTATGGAGAAAGGGAGGTGGAATTTTCGTGAAATAAGGCAGAAAACTACGAAGTCAAAACATAAAGCATTTAAAAGCTATAAGCCTACTTATCTACACGGTAGATCTGAAATGTATCCACAAATATCAAACAAAACTTCACAACGTTATCTTTTTATAAGCACAAATCACATCACTCAATGGGTTTTATTCGTCTTTAAAATCCAAAAACCATGGCCAATGGTAGACGCCTTTTTATATGATTTTAATCGAGCATGTTCCTTGAGATCCATTGAGTACTTACAGACAATAGCAAAGAATTTACAGAAACTGCCTTTTACTCTAAAAAACGTTTAGCATCAAAACAGAAATTTGCCAGTTTATGTACAGAGCTTAGTATAGAGCAGGAATTTAAAAACCACCGATTCATCCTTAAACGAATGGTATGGTAGATGGATTTAATGTTCGTATGGGAGAGATAGACTGGAAATCCCATCATTTCAATTCTATTCAAAAGCTTTTGATATCACCCTGCATCAATATGTTTTATTTTACAATCAAGAATTACCCAAATCAGTATTGGATAGTAAAACTGCATTGCAGTCTATGAAAGATTGGTTCAAAGTTAAACTTAAATTATAAAAACATACTATCTTCCAGAATATAATACTTATATTACAACGTTTTTAACCAGGATCGCATTATCTATAATAAGAGATAATAGGTAAGAACTGCCAATTAGGTTTAAAGATAACGGTATTTAGGAAACACTTGATGGAATTAGTTAAAGAACTTTTTTTTGCACTCTGGCATCAAGATTACAATATGATAATGAATCCTTCATTAGTATGGGCTATCTATATTATATTATTTATAATATTATTTTTGGAAAATGGAATATTACCTGCTGCTTTTTTACCTGGTGACAGCCTACTTATCCTAGTAGGCGTTCTAATAGCTAAAGGTACTGTTAATTATCCATTAACAATTATTATCTTAACTCTTGGTGCTAGTTTGGGTTGCTGGGTTGGATATCTCCAAGGTAAATGGCTAGTAAACAATAAAATCGCACAAAGTTGGCTCTCTCATCTACCTGAACATTATCAACAACGTGCTTATAGTCTTTTTCATCGCCACGGCTTGACGGCACTACTTATAGGCCGTTTTCTTGCTTTTATAAGAACAATACTACCTATCATAGCCGGTCTATCCGGTTTACCTAATGGACGCTTCCAGTTTTTTAATTGGCTTAGTGGATTACTTTGGGTATTGATTTTATCCACTATTGGTTATATCTTCGGTAAGAGTCCTCTCTTTCAATATTACGAACACCAGATTATGAGTATTTTAATTCTAATACCGATTATTTTGCTTTTTATTGGCCTAATAGGCAGTATAGCCGTAGTACTAAAGAAAAAATTTAATCGTCGTAATCCTTAAATCCAATCTAATTTATGCTATTACTCACTTCTTAGTAAAAGCATATCTTTCGGTTAAACCATTTATCAAATTTTCATACTAATATGATTATTTTTATATTTTAATATAAGAAATTGAATTATATCTATTCTAATGTATAGAGTTTTGAAGATAGCAGCGTATCCTTCCTGATTGTTTCGTGGATAATTTCAATCATATTTAGATAATATTCTATGAAAAATCTGCCTAGAGGTATCTGCAAACTAGATATTACCGTTATTCCTTTCCATGAATTCATCTATAATTCCATTAGGTAGTTCATAGCATCGCTGTTTAGGCAGAATCGAAACCATGATTATAAACAATATCTTCAACGTCTATTTTTGTTGACAAGTGTTATCATGTTGTTATTCATAACGGTTATTTGCTCAGAAAGGCAAAGAAGACGACGCCTATTGGCGATGCTGAGACTAAACTGCTTAAGGTCAGGAATCACAGAAAAATGGGATATACTTCAATAACTTGTATGTTACCTTTTTATCTATCTGAAGGGAACAAAAATATCAAGAAATTCTAGCCATTCCTGTATATGCGATTCATATCTAGCGATAATTTCACGAAGCTCTAAGAACGCTCATGGTAAAAAGAACATGATCTCCTTCAAGTACCATCACAGCTGAAACAGTAATGGATTAAAAATTATAATCAATGATGATAGCTGCATGATTTAAATAATACACCTACGCTTGTTTTTATGCTAATAATATAACTCCCCTATCAGGCAAGCTAATTGCCTTTACCTATTAGCCATTATTGACGTTGCTGATCATGAATGTGTAAGCAGCTCGTTACGACCGAAGATGGTTATTAAGAGTCAGAAGCGTATTGAGCTTAATTTCTGGATAGCTGCTAGCATTGTGCTTTAAAACTATATTTCCTTAGCTTACTAGAAGAGACTGTCCCATTAGCTTTTAGAAGCTAATAATAAAGATATTTCTGTGCACGAAACATTAATGTTATTGGGTATGCAAAATAACTAATGTACTGCCTTCACTCCATTAAGTCCATGCAACCGAAAGTTAAGGTGATCTGCGGGAGATTTATCTAGCAGAAATCCGTAATGTCGCTAATAAAATCATTGATGTTTTATTAAAAATAGGATTTAGAAAATATCCTGCAGGAATGAAGAAGCTCAAAAGATTAAGAAGAACGACTGAGCATTCTATGGCTTCCTGTCAGTTTACTAAGTCTCAATAAGAATAACGATTTAATTTAATTGGCTTTTATAGGAGTAAAGCTACTAAGCTTAACATACGCGAAGCTTTGTAATTTAAAAAAAAGACTTTCGATCTTATTTTAACTGCTTCCGTATAATTAGAAATCTAGGAGAGCGGTTAAGTAGGATTTCATTGCTGATCTTAATGATAAATAACGTCTAACTTAAAAATGGAGAATAGATTTATGAAACATCAGAATGAAACTTAGCCTGCGTCATATACAGACGATTTGCTAATAACTTTAAGTTAACTATTTCAAAATCTGTTTTTCTCGGTTTATATCTAGCACATAAAATAGTATTCAATTGACAATTGTTTTATTTTGATTAAACAGTTAAATTGGCAAAACTATCAAAAGTAATAGAAAAAGATTATTATGTCGACATACTGATATTTCTTTATCTTATAAAAAATATTAGCTATTATACATTCATCAGCCTTATAGATGAATGTATAAAACATACAATGTTTGTATTAATGCTATTGGCATCGTGAATAGCAAGATAGTAAGATACATTAAGATGTTAATGAGCAATCGTCTTTATTGATTTATGTTTATCTAAAAAAAATTATAAATAATTTGTATTATTAACTGAAAGCGTTAATTTAACGATTGTTTATGGATACCTGAATTACTTAAAGACAATAAAAAATAAAATAATATTACATATCAATACGCTTGATTTGCCAACGTTTAGAATACCAACGCCAGGCATTAGTTAAACCCCGTAACCATTCATCACATAAAAATCCAAACCAAATTCCCAATAATCCCATTTCCATTTTTAAACCTAAAAAATAGCTAATTGGTATCGCAATACCCCACATAGAAATAAGCGCGGCGCAGAAGGGAAAGCTGGCATCGCCAGCAGCACGTAAGGCATTTACCATAACAATATTTAATGTTCTTCCAGGCTCAAGAAAAACAGAGAGTAAGAAAAGGGGAAGTAATAATTTTATTATATTGCGATCTTCAGTAATCATTTCCAATAGAGGTACACGTAATAACCAAAAGCAAAATACTATACCAATGGTAATAAAAAATCCCCATTTTAAACTTTTTAACCCTCGTTGATATGCATCTTCAAAGCGCTTAGCACCAACTAAATGACCTACCATAATTTCGTTACCAATACTAATGGAAATACCAAATAGCATAATAAATAAGGAAAGTTGGAAATAGAGGGTTTGAGCAGCTAAAGAAGTTTCTCCCATTAAACCAATAAAAGTAGAAGCAACCATATAATGTAAAATCCAAACTAAATTTTCACCTGCAGAAGGAAGTCCGATATGTAATATTTTATTCAAGATACTTTTTGACCATTGGAATAGTAAAGTGAGAACAAATTTGATCTTCAATCCACTAAATAGCAGAAAGAAAAGTAATATAATAGCAACTATACGACCAACTGCTGTAGACCAAGCAACACCAATTAATCCATATTGGGGTAAACCAAAAAAACCATATAAAACAATAATATTACCAAAGATAGTAATTAAATTGGCAATAAATGTTACCCACATTGCCGGTTGTGATTTACCATAAACACGTAAACAAGCCGCTAATATAATTGAAATTGCTTCTGGTATTAAACATAAACCAAGAATATGTAAGTAAGCATATCCATAATCCAGCAAATGTATTGGTATATTCATGATACCAAGTATCTTATAGCTAAAGAGTAGAATAATTGTAGCACTGATAAAGCCTAATAAAAAATTAAAAGCGATAGAGATATGAATGGCTTGACTAGCCTTTTCTTTTTTACCTACTCCTAAATATTGAGCAATAACAACACTGCATCCTACACTGATAAAGTTAAAAATAGTAATAAAAAGATCAAAAACTTGGTTGCCTACTCCCATTGCGGCTAAATAAGCAGTTGAGACGTGACTAACCATATAAGTATTGATAAATAATGTTAAAAAATGTAACAATATATCAATAAAAATGGGCCAACTTAGCGAATAAAGTGAACGCTTAATAACATCAGATGAATGCATTATGCACCTTTTTAAAAAAAATAAGGTTTTTAGCAAAAAATAGATAAAAAACGGTTAAATATTTTACACATTTTATTTTTGTATGATAGATGATTAACTATTTATTATTTATTGGTGTTTTTATTTAAATTTTATTAATTAGATATTTAGTCCAAGATTGTTATCTAGATTCTTGTTGTATAACCTTATTCATGGCAAGATAGATACTGAGGGTACAATTATAGTTGAATGCAAATATCATAATAATGAAGCACCATTATCAAACAACTATTACAATACATAAAATTAAAATACTCTTCAGGCAATCAAACAGACTGTGCTTCCTTTAGTTAAGCATTATAATATATCTAAACTTATCGTCGCTAAATGGTAAAAACGAGATGATGTTGATGATTATAGCTATTATTTCCTATCCTCTGCCGATTACGCTGTCGCCAGCTTAGAAAGCTACAGTGATTTCCCTGCAAAAATGTTTTTCCTCTTAATGATCTACTAGTAAACCGTATAAAAATTCCTGAGTTATTAGTAAAATTTAGTGTATGACAATCAAGCTATGCTAGCCTTTGATGTTTAATAAATCTATTCTTCATCCTTAAATTAGGTGTTGTTTATTCCATAAGTTATCCCAACAGATTAAATCCCCCCTTTAGCCTGTTTTAGCTTTTCTGAGCAGGATAAGAATAAGCTTAAATACAATTTAAGAGATTGTTTTCTCAAACCATAATGCTTTGCGCGGAAGATCTATAGGGATCACGTCACAAAAGTCGATTGAATCGGATTCTGGATCTTATTAATCCCCAGTGTGTTTGACTGACAGGAAGCTATAGAATGGCAGCCGTTCTTCTTGCTTTTTCTCCACCTTATTTAATCGCTGCAGGATAGCACTTCGCTAAAAACTTTACCAACAAAACATTAATGACTTTATTAGCGACATCGTGACTCTCTGTTAACAAGAGCTCTCGCAATTCAGCCTTAACTTTTGATTGTATGCTTTTGGGAAGTGAAGTCACTAGATTAGCTTTTTGTATACTAGAAGCGTTGGTGCCGCATGCTCAGAAATATCTTTGCTATTACATTACAAAAACTAATAATCATTCCTGTAGTAAGCCTGAAATACGGTTAAGCCACGCGCTCATCAGCCATTGAGAAGTTCGCCAACAGTACCGATTCTAACTCTTGATAAGCATCTTCAACTATAATGAACTCCTTATGTTCATGATGTAACAATGACCTAAACATAATTACAGCAGGTAAAAGCGATAAACTTACCTCACAGAGCAGCATATGCCGTCGGCCAAAAATGGAGTTATGCTTATTTCTGATTTATGAGTTTTTGAGATGATGGCATATTTTTGATTGATTTGTTATATGATATCAAAAACAAGGAGATTATATGCCATATAGTCTACCTTAAAGGTATTCACAAAACTAGATATACCTATAATCTCTTGGATAAATTCATCCGCAATGGTAATAAGTAAATAATAGACACCACTGTTGAAGATGAGAGCTAAAAGCCATACTGCGGAAGATATAAAATGTCAATCTTATAGACGGGGTAGTTCATGCCGTCAAGCGTAACGGTTATTTGCCATAATGAACTATATAAACTGCTATTAGCAATATTGAGATTAAAGTGGCTTAAGATAGAGAGGTGTGTAGATGACAGACCAGAAATGAATATGCTTAAGAGGTTATCATTACTTTCTTATCTTAATCATATAAAAGCAGCGAAGAGTTGATCTCATAGCTGTGTATACCTATAAAGTATATCCAACGGTAATTTCACAAAGCTCTAAGCGCACTCACGGTGAAAAGCACATAGTCTTTAACTTCAGTACTATCAATAGATTAAAATAGCGATGACTTAAAGTGTGTAAGCAGGGTGTTAATCCCCTGCGTGATTTAATTGATACACCTACGTTTATTTTTATGCTGATGCATAACTGTCCTGCCAGGAAAACCCATCGCCTTCCCCTACTAGTTATTATTAGGATTACTGATCATGAATGTAAAAATCTCGTTTGCTATATGATATTTATCAAGAGTTAAAAGAGAACTAGCTAAATTTCTCAATAGTTTTCAAGCGCACGTAGTTTAACTGTATTTCTCAGCCTTGTTATAGGAGACGCGGTGCTTGGGTTTTTGGAATGCAATATTAAAATACTCCCTAGGCACACAACACCAATATTGTTGAGTAGATAAAATAGCTGATGTGTTGGTTTTGCTCCCAAAAGGCGCAACAAAAAGTTAAGGTAAGCTTAAAGGGAATGGAGATTGATTAGGAGAGATCTGTGATGCCATTGATAAAGCGCTTAATATTTTGTTGGTAAAATTTTTAGCGAAGTCCTATCCTGCAGCGATTAAAAAGCTAGAAAAAAGCGAGAAGAGCTGCTGACTTCCTATGCCTTCCCGTTAGGAAGTAGTACTTGCCATCAATAAGAACAACGAATCCGATTAAATCGACTTTTCTGACACTCAGCCTACAAAGCTGAGACGTGAAAAATTGTGGCTTAAGAACAACAATCCTTTTATGGTATTGAACCTGATACCATCTACTAAAAAAGCTGAAACCTGCTAAGGAGATTTGAGCTTTTAATCACGCTGGTAAACAACATCGAATTCAAAATTGAAGAACATATTTATTAATTATCAAAGAGTAGCATAGCACCCCCCTCTAATCTTCTATATCAGATTTACTAATAACTCACTAAGACCTTGATTATGAAAATAACTTTTAATTGGCGACGGCCTTCAAGCTATATCTAACGAATTCTCTCCCAGTAATGGCAATTTCTCACTCTAGCCTTCTCTAAATGTTTCTGATTTATAGCCTAATAAAGTGAAGCAGCGAACTAATACTTCACGTTATTTCTATAAAGTTCAACCAGGCATTTAATAATTTTTTCTTTCATATTGTTAACTTAGATAGTTCCTTTTGCTCTTGAACCGTTATTTTTATATAATATATCAAATAACGCTTTATTTAAATTAGCAGCGATTGAAGTATTAACAGAATAAATCTGCTTATTTAGCAGCAATACATCTGTCTAACATCATCTACCGGATTGTCTATAAGCGTTCTGCAATTTTTTCAGTATTTAAATCTTGATCAAGTTTCTAAGACAAAATTCCTCTCAGAATAGACAAATTAAGCTATCTTGACAGCGCTTATTGGTAGAAATTTCTTATACTGTATAAAAATTTTCGCTATAACGGTTATCATAGAAAAACAGTCATACAAATTAAAGAAAACTCTTTTCTTGCTTTCTGCTAACATAAGCTACATCTAATTAGTTGGCTTCACTAGACAGTCTATTGGTAATGTCAATTCATGCATTAAAATAAACTCACTCTACTTTATCCTATCCATACTGTTATAGTAAACATATCATCTGCTGGGTGAGATCAATAAGTTGCAGCGATATCCTTGCAAATTCTTGATTGTAGGAAAATTTAACGATCTTAATGAAAATCTTTTGGAAAATTACATCACAAGGATAAATGATTTAGCTATCTTCAATGTATGTTAAAGAGCTTAACTTTACAGAATCAGTAAAACAAATAGGCATTAATTTTAAAAACAATGTTTAGAGTGCATCATTATCCTCTTCCTTTAGTGAAGTAGTGAGGATAACCAACTTAAATGTACTAAGTGATATTGCTTAAGTTGATAAAATATTTTCACTAACTCTTTAAAATAAAAGATTATATCACATATAGGAAAGGTAAAAAATATGCAAGAGCATGAGGATAAAAGAAAAAAATAAATCACGCTTTTAATTGCAGGGATTAAAAGGGTTATGTGACCGATAAGATTCTTGAAGAGCTTAATGCAGAGTGTTGTAGTTAGATGTTCTCTTAAGCTGATTATCGAACAGAGGTTTACCTTTATTTAGATAAAGGTAAATGATATGAAATATTTACTAACGAACATGAAATTAGTTACTATCATCTAATAATCTTGGATAATCAAAAATTTATTTGTAAGTAATTTTACATTTAAAATGTTAATAGTTATTTTAGACGATTAAAGGGATTGCTGAGTAGCTTCCATGGTATGGAATTATTTTATTTATTAAATTGTCTAGCCTGAAGTAGATTATTTAAAACCATAAGAATTTAATATACACATATGGCTATAAAATTACTTTGGAAGCGAAAGGAATAATCTTTGCTAACATTAACCCTAAATGCATATAGCATTAATAAGTAATACATCCAAGTTATCGCTGCGAAAGGTAGCGCAATGGATTTACTGATTTTCCCTTGTAACGAATCTCAAAATGTAATTTTACTGAATTTGTACCAGTGCTACCCATAGTAGCAATTTTTTGCCCTGCATGAATCGACTGTTGATCACGAACTAATATAGTATCATTGTGAGCATAAGCACTCAAATAGTCATCGTTATGTCTTATTATTATAAGATTTCCATATCCACGCAATGCGTTTCCAGAATAAACCACTTTTCCTGCTGCAGCTGCAAAAATAGGTTGACCTCGCAATCCGGCAATATCAACGCCTTTATCTCCACCTTGAATACCAGAGAAAGATTCAATTACTTTTTGTTCAATTGGCCAGCGCCACTTATCTACTGTATTCAGTATCCTGTTATTATTTAAGCCCGGAGATACTGTTGTTGCAGGCGGTATATAAGATGTTATTGGTTTGGATACTCTTGGTAACGTCTTTCTTGAATTTTTCTCATCTAATAAAGGGTACGCATTAGTTGATTGAGAATTAACAATTGTATTGTTTGTATTCTGAGTATCATTAGCAACTATTATTTCTGAATTACTAGAGCTATTAGAAATATTAAGTATTTGTCCAATCCTTAAACTATAAGGATCTACAATTTTATTACGTTTCGCTAGATCAGAATAATCATTACCTGTTATCCAAGCAATATAAAACAGCGTATCACCACCTTTAATAGTATAGGTTTTACCACTATAGCTTCCTTTTTTGATATTACTATAATTTCGGTTATAAACTATTCGACCATCAGTATTAGTCTTAGATGATAGCATCACAGGTTGATATATTGGTTTATTTATATTACTATTTTGATTATTAACAAAAATATTTTTAGGAGAAGAGGGTATTGGCATACTTTTTGATTCTGTATTTATAGCAGGATAAGTATTAATCGGATGGATATTATCATGAACACTATTAATTGGTGCTACTAGATGATATGGTGTTGAGCACCCTAATAATGTTGGGTCTATTATTAGACAAATAATAGACCATCGAATCGCAAATTTTGCGCTGTTAAAATTCATACTTCTTCCCTCATGAAGATAAATCTTGAATAAGAATCAATAATCTAACTATTGCTCGAGAACTTATTGGAATAGTTAAAACAAATTTTTATAAAAATAAAGGTTAATAAAGCCTTAAATTATCTATCTCTAAATATTATTTATTTCATGCCAAACTTCCAGGGATTAAAGGAACAAATCGCACTGACTCTACCGTTGTAGCATAAAAATCATTACCTTGACGTTTAATGATTTTTAATATCTGTTTTTTATCACCGAGAGGTAATACCATTAGGCCACCATCTTTTAATTGTTCAAGCAATACAAGTGGAAGTTCTGCTGGCGCTGCTGTTACAATAATTCCATCAAAAGGCCCATTAGAGGACCATCCCATCCAGCCATCGCCATGACGTGTTGAAATATTATGAAGATCAAGTTGTTTTAATCTACGTTTAGCATTCCATTGCAGTCCCTTAATACGTTCTACTGAAAAAACCCGCGCGACAAGATGAGCTAAAATAGCTGTTTGATAACCCGACCCAGTGCCAATTTCTAAAACATGATCTGATGGAGAAAGAGCAAGTAATTCTGTCATACGAGCAACAATATAAGGTTGCGAAATAGTCTGAGAAAAACCTATAGGTAAAGGAATATTTTCATAAGCTTTATGTGAAAGTGCTTCATCTACAAAACGCTCACGAGGAACTTTTGCAATAGCTGCCAATAGACCTTCATCTTTAATTCCTTGATAGCGTAGTTGTATCAATAAATCTCTAATTGATCGTTTTAGCATTCCTCACTTGCCTCTGCTATTGATAACCAATCTTTAACAACTTGATGATCTTTATAAGCGGTTAAATCCACTTGTAACGGTGTGATAGAAACATATCCCGCTGCTACTGCAGCAAAATCAGTATCTGGACCGCCATCACATATTTTTCCTACAGGCCCTAACCAATAGACCATATCACCCCGTGGATCTTCAGATGAATAAACTTGTTGAGCAGCATGGCGGCTACCACACCGTGTTACTTTGTAACCTTTAATTTCCGATAAAGGAATACCAGGAACATTAATATTAAGAATATTACCTGCTTTTAATGGCGTTTTCTGTAATAATTTTAATAAATGGCAAGTTATCTCTGCTGCTGTTTGATAGTATGTTTCACCATTTAATGAAACCGCAAGTGCAGGTAACCCAAGATGACGACCTTCTGTTGCCGCAGCAACGGTACCTGAATAAATAACATCATCCCCCAAATTGGGACCATGATTAATACCCGAAACGACGATTTCAGGAGAAGGTTGAATTAGCTGATTAACACCTAAATATACACAATCCGTTGGTGTTCCTTGTACTGAGATATCTCCATTAGCTAACTTAGCTATTCGTAATGGTTTATGAAGTGTTAATGCATTTGATGCCCCACTTCGGTTTCTATCAGGCGCAACAACCTGAACGAAATAATATTTGCGTAACGCAGTAGAAAGGGTTTGGATGCCAGTTGCTGTTACACCATCATCATTACTTAGCAATATCCTTAGCATTATTGTATCCCGTTGATTTATATTAAACGTTATATTAAGAATAAGGCTATTTTAGCCAACTTTTACTATCTATAATAAAAAGATTATTGGTTAAAATAACGTAAATAATAGATTACATAAAAAATATCATTAAGTAATAATAAAACACATCAAATTACGATAGAAAAATGAATGTCTAATATTCGACCAAGTAAATGTAATAAAAATTACAATATATTTTTATTATTAAAAATATTAAAGATAATAAAATATCTAGTTATAATTATTATTTTTAAATATCATAAACAAGATAAGATAAAATTATATCCAATAAAGATACTATCTTTATAAAATAAATAACCAACAATAAATTAATTAATAAAAAATAAATAATATATATTAAAATATATAAACGATTATTGATAAAATCCTATTAAAACAGTACTAGCATATAATAAACAAAATAAGAAAATCAATTTTATATAAAAACAGAAATATTACTGTTCAATATATTAATTACTAATTTAATATTAAACTTTTTATAAATTAAATTTTAATTTATTCACTTTATATTAAAATTTATTGTAAAAATTTGATCACCTATTTTTAGTCTCTTCTATTTTTATTTAAGTATTTAATAAATAATAATTAATAAATTATATACATCTGAGTAATAATATAAAAAACTTTTTGCCTTAATGCTCCCTATTCTAAAATAGGGCTTTATTTATATAAATATATTAAAATTATATTTTTAATTTTTTTAAAATTATTAAATATATAATAAGATTTATCATCAACAGTATTGTTTTAATTAAATTTTATTTGTCAATATCAATAATATTTTTAGTAGATTAATTAATCCTTGTATTATACTAATTGAGAACCTAGTATTAGGTAATTAATCTAGGATCATTATTAGCTTCTAGTCACACATCCCTATTTATTGTAAGATAGTTACTTATAAATATAGTTGACAGAAGATGTCATAATCATGAGTCTTAATTATTAGGGAACTCCAATATCTAAAATTTAGTACTGCTCTTCAGGCCAATAAATAGCTTGCGTTTACTTTTACTAAATATTATGAGATATCTGCGAATTTACCGTTACTAAAATAGAAAAAATAAAATAATATTAATGATTACACCCATATTCTCCATACTTTTCTGATAACCCTTTCACCAGCTTAAAAGTCGTAGTTATTTTTTACGAAAATATTTCTCTCTCGACGAATCTGCTAGCAGTCCGTACGCGAATTCCTGAATCCTGTTATATTTCAATCTGATCTAGATTTATGTTTATGCAGGAACAGAGGAGAAATTTGTGTGAAATAAAAGGGAAGTGCACCGAACCCGAACATAAAACGCTTTAAAGCTACGAGTACAGCCTGCCTTATCTGCACATAAATGTGAATATCTTCTGCAAATGCCAATCAAAACTTCACAATGTTATCTTTTATAGATATAATTTCCAGGAAATAGTATAATTATTTTGAATAATTTAGATTTAACTTTGAAGCAATCTTTTATAGACTGCAATGGAGTTTAATTACTATATATTGATTAATTAATTAAAATAATTCCTGATTTTATATAACTAAACATATTAATGGAAAGTGATCTCAAATTCTTGAACAAAATTGAAGTAATGGATTTTGCAACGTATCTTTTCCTTCGCTTATAAAATCGCTTAACCACATACCATTCGTTTGAAGAACGAATTAACATGCTAAATCAATATTCTATACCAAGATTTGCACATAAACGGTTGAATTCCTATTTTCTGCTGACTGAACGTTTTTGCAGAGCAAAAATTAGTCTGTAAATTTTTCCTATTATCTATAAATATCCGATGAATAGCTATGGACATATTCGATTAAAATTACAAATTAGCTACGGTCTTAGTTTTATAAAAATAAATAAAATCTATTAAATGATGTGATCTATTATCCCTACGAAAAGATAACATCTTGAAGTTTTATTTAGCATTTACATAAGATATTTCACATCTACGCGCAAATAAGCATCTTAGTATCCTAAAATACTTTATAGTTTCGACTTTGAGGCTTTCCCCCCTTATTTTATGCAAATTCTCCATCCTCCTATACCTGTATTAAAGAGAGATTCAGATCAGATCAAGTAGTACGAAGTTTAGGAAATCGGCTGACCGCTAGAATATCGGCGAGAGAAAAAACTCTTTTTCGCAAAAAAATAACTACGAACCCTTTATTTGGGAATAGCGTCATCAGCAAATAATGGAGAATATGGATGTAATCATCAACATCATCTTATTTCTGCCATTTAATAAAAGTAAATTTAGATATCTCATAACGCTGAGCTAAAGTAAATACAAACTCTTTGTTGATCGGAAGAGGAGCGCTAATTTTAGGGGGTTGTAGTTGCTTGAGAATTTTAGTAAATCTAATGTATGACGCAGACTACGATCCACTCTGATGCTTCATAAATTTGTTCTCCATCTTTAAATTAAATTTTGGTTACCACATCAGGGTTAGCAGCTCAATTCCATTTAGCCGGTTTTCACTTTTTTGAACAGAGGATAGAAACTAAAATAGCATTAAAAGAGTTCTTTTCTTAAACCACAGTGCTTCGCGTGTCTCAGCTTCCTAGACTCACTGTCACAAAAAAACGATTCAATTATATTTCTAGTTCTTATGATGCCTAGTGCGCTAATTGGAAGTCATAGAATACCAACAGTTTTTCTTGATCTTTTCTAGCTTCTTCATCGCTGTAGAATACACTTCGATAATAACATTTTCAGAAAGCATTAAAGGCTTTGTTGATAGCATCGGCGCCGGGCTGATAGCCAGAGCTCTCCGCAGTTTACTCTTAACTTTCGCTTGCATTTCTTTAGGGGAATGAAGCTAGAATATTAGCTATTTATGGACACAGCAAGATTCGTGCTATATATCTGGAAATATCTTTGCCATTACATTCAAAAAACTAAAAGCATCGACTATCTTTCCAACCATGAAAGATACGTTTAAGCTCAGGGTTCATCAACCATTGAAAAGTTACGCTCAGTTTACTTCTAACTTTTGATAAGCATTTTGACTCCAATTATCCTCTTATGTCAATGCGCAGTGCTACCGATAATGAGTAGCGGATAAAAGCGATCATTTTGCTTAACAAAACGATATATCTCATCGGACAAGAAATAAATGTAGCGATATCGCTTAAATCATACAGATATAAATTACCTATCCTCTTCAATGAACCTTAACACATTTATGATATGAACAGCGCTCAGCTAGAAGCCGCTTTGCGGATATTTATTAGCTAAGTATTATTTTATACTCGTAATACGTTGACTTAAAGGAATTCTCATCCAGATGACTCAGGATAAATCTCCTAGAAATCGTAAACTAGGTAAATCCAGAAGATAACATGCAATTTACGTATTTATACACTGCCTGCTTATTTAAAGCGCTTTTTAAATTCCATCTCAAAATGAATGAGGGTTAGACCAACTAATTTTTTTTAGACACCAAAAAGATCTATGCAATGTATTCGATTCTGCTTTTTATTTTTCTATACGCAAGTATTATCTCGCCTATAAATCACAATTATCAGGATTTTTGAGCAAAACGGACCCACAATCTAAGGCTATGATCCTGGATACAAAACTGCATTGATGATAATGATTAAAGCATGCTTGTTGATGAATTCATTACTTATAGGGAAACTAGATATAATTTTAATCTTTTTTGTCATCTGGGAGAAACATTAAAGATACCTGGGCCAATAAACCTGATAAATCCATGAACAGTGTATGAGAATTTCTATTTTTCTGGCAAGAGTTCAAGATGTATATCTTCTGTAAAATTAAACTACTTTTACTATTGATGATATCTAAAATAACTTTCTTAAAAATACGCTGAAAGCGTTAACTTATAAATCAGTCTATATATCAAGGGAATATTTATCTGAAGCACTTATAACTATGTAAGTATACAGTTTTACTACTACGCCTATCCTGAATATTACCACTATTATTTTGCCGTAGTTATAAAGTTAAAAATCTACAGTTAAGACGGGTTTAAAGCTACCGAGCAGTATGATTACACCCCACACAGAAAATTCGTATCTTAGCAGACTGTAACTAGCAACATATTACTTTTACTATTCTCATCTTCTTTAGCCTTTTTAAAATAATTTATCGCTACTTAATACTCTGTTTTGTGCCAGGTGTATCCCTAGTTCTATATTGTAGTGATCACAAAACAAAGTATTAAAATTATATTCTGTGCCTTATATATTTATGCTCGATAACTCAATCAACATTCACATTTTCATCTCTCCGTCACTTATGACGGGCTAGATATTAAACATGCTGTATAGGTTGAAGATATTTTTTAAAAGAAGATCGGTTGAAAAAATCTGGTAGAGATTTTATCATCCGATTAATTCATTATAGTGACGAGCTGATAAATCCTGGTGCCTTTTTAAGACTTGTAGGAATATCCATGCTAGAAAGCACTAAAAACATAATATTTGAAGGTACAAGTACGAGGATTACTGAAAGTGTACTTCACTAAAAAGATAAAATGGGCGTGATAGCATAAAATTACCTCTGGAAGCTAACTTAAACATCTCACTGGCATTCGCATTTAAAACTGCGCATTTTTGAGGTAAAAAGTGGTTGTACATCATTTTTATGATTATAAAAGTAAGGAATATACCGTAAGCAAACTCTGACGTAGGAAAAGATTATCTAGAACTATATTAATAATATTCCAGGCGAAGCATTTTAAAATTGTACGTTACTATCATTTCTTTTAAATCGGAAACGAAGCACGTTATTACCAAAGGTATAAAGACGTTGTAGATGACTTATAAAACTGGAAACGGGGATATATTCACCCTTCCTATGTTCACCCTTCCTATATTAAGAAGGGATTCTGAACATAAATTTATACAAATGCGCTCTGTGTGAACGAGAAGTACTTTTTACCAACGATCAACTTGGGAAGCAGACAACGAAATTATTATCAGAAAGAACTCATAAAAATAAAAATAAGAGTTATTAAGCTAAATTTAGAGTTAATATCACTAAAATTAGTGCATTAAGTTAATTAATACACGCTCCGATAAAATTTTGATTTATAAAAACAAAGTAAACCAATTTTCTATCTAATTTAGCAAAATTGGATGCCTTTACTTTTTATTTAAAGAGTGATTTAATTTCCTAATCATTAAGAAGAATCTCATCAATTATATTACACTCTATCGATCTCAGGCGATTAAGACTAGGATTTATTATTTCCTTTTATCTCCTCCATCTCCAGATTTATATCTTTCTTATTTTGGGTTATCCAATTAATAAAAGAAAGCAGTAGCGCAATCTAAATGCTGTTTTAAAATTAACGTCTGTTTGTTTCGGTAACTCTTGTAAAGTCAAGCTGTGCAATATGCATTGCAGATAACTAAAATATTTATTCTTGTGATGTAGTTTTGTCAGAGAACTTGCAAATAAGATTGTTAAATGTTTTTTTGCAATAGGAGATTTTATAATGATATCACTGTAACCCTAAATAAGTTGGTTTCTCTCCTATAGTAGATAGGATGTTCAGTGTGATAATATGGCCAAGATAAAAGTAAAATGAATTCTTTCAATGTATGAATTAATATTATCCAATAGATTTTCGCCGAGCAATTAATGAGATACAGCTTTACCTTATAGAGATAAAGAGAAGTTTCTTTATCTATATAACTATTTGTTTTCATGACAAACTCTATAATGAAAATTCTTCATATAGAAGATATGATCTTTAGCAACTTTTTTCGCTAAGACAACCGATAAAATGCATTAAAGTTTGGAGATATCGAGCAAGAGTTATTTATAAATTTTATCCATTTCCTTAGGAATGCTAGTCAACTGTTTAATATCCAGGCAGGTTAAAATAACAGTAATATATGCATAGAGCGTATCATTTATTTCCCGCCGCCACTATTTGAATAGTAGAGAAACAACTTGCTATGGGTGAAAACAATCCAATACTGTACATGAAATAACGGCAGTAAGTTCTTAAAAACTATGGGCTTCTGCCGGTAATATAGCGCAGTTGCTATCGATAATAAAAGTCAGTTTTGGCAAAAAGAGATTTTCCATTCTTATCTGGATGGAAGATTTTAAAATTTATCCCGTAATCCCGTCTCCCAATGCAAATGTAGTTCACACTAACAGGCTGATCTGATACGAGGTAGGAGAAGCCCCTTATAACTAGCGATATTGCTACTAGTTTTGCGTCAACGCTACTTAATGGTTTTAGGTAATTTCTACATCGAATACAGCACGACATCATAGGAAGGCTCATCTGCATAGTTTTGTTATCATGCAGCGCAAAATACGTATACGCCATTTTATATTACACAAGTTTTAGTTTTTGATAGTGTGTTAGCTAATCATGTAGCCAGATGATTTAATCCGATTTAATTAAACCTCCGATTATTTAATATCAGCTCTATAAGATGTGCAGATAGTATAGCCACTTTTTATAGCCGGCCGATATAAGTATCGGAGATAATTTACTGAGTCAATATCTTTTCTATTTCTTAACATTAACATCCATGCCTTCTTGGTAATGTCCTTCAGTTCACTTGAGTGGTTTTCACCTGTTAGATAAATAAAACAGATAGCCTGTTCGCAGTTATAATATAGCAGATATATCCCTATGATTTAGGATATACTGCACTAATAACATTTGCACATCGGCAGTTTTGTGCTATCTATCGATTAGATCGGATAATTTATTTCTAGCTGCCGCCTAGAAACGGCGGCAAATATTTAGTTTTCTAAGCTTTCTCCTATCTGTGCTAACCTTTAATAGGATAGATTGTTTGACGACATCAGCGATCAACGCTGCGATTATAAGTTGTTAAAGATCATATTTATAGATTATTCACTGGCTTCAATGCCTAAATAATCAATATGGTACTTTTAATCGTTAATCTCTTAACGATTAGGTGCACAAGATTTAAATGTATTTTTAGTAAAACGATAATATTTTTTCATACCTTGGTAGTTTTGTGAAAAACGCTATTCTAATGAATTATTTAACAAAAATAAACTTAATTATAAGACCTTAGGTATGCAACTTTTTATTTTATAACAACTAAACAAAATAGTTTTCAGTTCAACTTCTAAAATCTTCAGAAATTATCTTTGATAAGTTTTACAGAGTAGAGGGATGCATGCATCCAGTAAAACTATTTTAAATAAATTCCTGCTTTTAATTGACTTGCAAGACCAGTAAGCAAGAGGACAAACCTCGTATCTCGCTTACGGGACCACCCTACTTTAATAATCTCTATTAGTGCTAATCAAATCACACATATTTCTTTTTTAGTAACCATTCGTTTATCCTAAAAAGTTATCTATATAAGCAATTGCATAGTTATCTTTAGATGAAAATCTAACACTAAAAACATAAAATTAAGATATTTTTATTATAATTAATTATTTTTATTTTTTTATAAAAAACCTTTATCAAAAACCATTGCTATTTTTAGACACATGCTAAACCACTTGTGATTAACAGAATTACACAGTTAGCATAATACTTTCTCGAAATGCAACAGCTAGAGGTCTGGTGATATAAACATCAATACACTCAATAGTTATTATAAGAAGAATATTAACTCCAGCAATATTAGGTGAAAATCTTCTTTTTTGAATCACATAAAGTGAAAGTATGACTCAGAATAACTTAAGTTAAAAAAGCAGTAAAATACTAAAAAATCCAAAAAATATTAAATATCCTGATTAATTTTAGTTGAAATATTATCATTTCTAACTAAAAAGTACAACTACAGTCAATAATTATGTTAACTCATAAGATGGATAGAGGAAGATTTCCTACCTTTCTTGATCCTAAAAATCAAGCTTTTCTTAAAATAAGAGAAGATAAAACAAGGAGTTTTACGGCTGGAATTCTCCCACTCTGTTAAAAACTAATTTAGAAAAATTTTAATCAAAATTAAAAATTAATACTGAAGAAAGCACTTTAAAAGCAACCCATTCTGATAGTAATATCAGATAGAGCTTGAATAAGATTTCCTAGTAAAATACTAAAAAATTTAAAGGTCATTAAACCTTGTTTATAGTGAAATAAAATATTTTTTAAAGGAAAAATTATTTGTTTTTTAACATTAGTTTTAAGTAAATTACTTCCTATATTTGCTAATAACCAAACATTAATTTCAATAATATAGAACTAAATTAGTACTGGATAGTAAAAATTTCACTGAATTATAAACCTTCCATTTTCATATAAAAATTAGTACTTAAATCAATTTATAAGCACCAGAACGACATAACGTGTTGCATCTGCACAACTTATCAGTGAGAATTATCTATCATCAGTTTAATAACTGATAATTTATCACTTGAAACTACAATATACACCACATCAATCCCTCTCCTGTCGTATTATTGGTATTTGAGAATATAGTTCGAGAATTACTATTAAGGTGCCTATGATCGAGCTATACTTATTTCTGGTGTATGATATTTCTAAGATGATAGCGTAATCTCTATTGATTGATTCCCTGGATGATTTCAACAACAGAGAGATAATATGCCATAAGAAGTTTAGTCTATTAGGTATCCGTAAAACCAGGTATTACCTATTATTCCCTTGCATGAATGCATTCGTAATAGTAGCGGGGAGCTGATAGCACTGTTGTTGAGGCGGACTCGAATCTATCTTGTAGAACATACTGAATGCCGCGTTATCGATAAACGATGTCATACCGTTATTCGTAAGGGTTATTTGCCACAGCTAATTTAATATAGACTAGTATTGGTGATCTTAAGACTAAGGTGCATAAGGTTAGAGATTGCAGCGGTAACAGAAATATACCTTAACAGCTTGCTGTCTTATCTGGAGCGTGTAAAATGCCAAAGACTTGCTACTATGTGGGACGTATAACCTAGCAAAACATATCTACTGGTGATTTTTACGAAGCTCTGTGGGTTTCTTGATGAAAAATCACATCTGGATCTCCTTCTGCCAGAAATCACATCAAGAGACTAAAACAGCAATGGTTTGAAAAACATAGACAATAGTAGCTGAATGATCTAAGCAATATATGCGCTATGCATATTTCTTGTAGATTGGATAACCGTTTTATCAGGAAAGATGATCGCCTTTGCCTACTAGTTACCATTGGCAGCACCGTATAAACGTAAAAAGTTGATTAGGGTTAAAAAAAATTCTCATCAAGAGTCAGAAGAAAACTTAGTATAACTTCTCAATACTCTGAGAGTGCGTGACTTAATCGTATTTTCAGGTTTGCTACGGGAAGGATGTCATTAATTTTTAAAAAAATAATAAAGATATTCCTAAGTGCGCAGCACTAATGCCATTAGCTACATAAAATAATTGATAGGCTTGCTAGCAGAAAGCCGCGATGTCACTAATAAAACCCTTGGTATTTTTATTGGGGCAAGGGTTTCAGCGAATATTCTGCAGCGATGAAGAAGTTGGAGAAAGAACGAGAAGGACGCTAGTACTCTACGGCTTCCCATCAGTGAACTGGACGTCAATAAGAATGACGAATCTGATTGAGTCGGGTTTTATGACAGTAAAACTATGAAGTCAATACGCAAACACTGCGCTTTGCAAAATAACCTTTTCAATGGTATTGAAGTTGCTCCTGTCTGTTAAGAAAATCTTGGCTGAATTCCCGTGACTAGTTAACCTACTGACACTAGTAGTAAACAATATTAAATTTTAATGATGGAGAATAGATTTATGAAGTATCAGAGTGATATGGACCAAAACTAGATACACTAGATTTGTCAATAACTCTAAAAAGAATCAATATTTTCTCATTTATTAATGGAAATCAATTATCTTCTATATCTTTATCTTTCTTGATCTTGAAATGAATTAAACACTGAAAATTTTCTTTATTAAAAAATTAAAAAAAATATTGCTATATCAGAAGATGAAGTGCAAAATGCGCAATCAGAAATAACTGATGGTCATTAATTGCATCAGTTATTTTTTTATTTATAAGCTGATTTCTTTAATTTATATGAAACATGGAAATCTAGCCGAAGTTAACACTATCTTTTAGAAAAAAGATTTAGTTAAAAGCTAACTGAAGCAGACTACTGTAAGTGAGGAATGTTATTATGGCGCAATTATCTATTTTTGCATCTATGCTAATCGGTCATCGTTGCTACATTAATGATAACTACAGACCGCTCAGCTTCAAAGAAGCCTTATTTTCTCATTTCTATTTTTTCTCAGCCTATTCGCGTGAACGAAGTCTTCCTTATAACTATCAGTTTAATCAGAACATTAAGGCAAAATTGAAAGTTGTAGGGGTTTTTATCTATGTCACATAATACTACATTAGCTCTCAATAAAGAACCTATCGAAATAAATAATCGCGTTCAACTAGTTGAAACATTAACTTTAATCCAGGTTATTATGATGGGACTGGCTTATTTGCAGCCAATGACGGTTTTTGACACATTTGGTTTAGTGTCATTAAAAACTGATGGACATGTTCCCTCTTCTTATATAATTGCTTTGATTGCTATTCTTTTTACTGCATTGAGTTATGGTAAATTGGTAAAACGATTCCCTTCGGCGGGATCAGCTTATACCTATGCACAAAAATCTATGAGCCCACATATCGGTTTCATGGTGGGGTGGTCATCTTTGCTTGATTACTTATTTATGCCGATGATTAATATACTGTTAGCAAAAATTTATCTAGAAGCTATTTTCCCAGGTGTTGCGACATGGATTTTTGTTGTTGGATTAGTTTTATTGATGACTATTTTTAATCTACGCGGTATCAATTTTGTCGCTAACTTAAATACCATTATTGTGGTTATTCAAATTGCTGTCATGCTAGTTTTTTTAACTGTTTTGATCCATGGATTATCTAAAGGTGAAGGTTCTGGGCAAATTTGGTCATGGCAACCTTTTACTTCCAAACAGGCGCATTTAATTCCAATAATTACCGGAGCAACGATTTTATGTTTTTCATTTCTTGGCTTTGATGGTATCAGTTCATTATCAGAAGAAACACCAAATGCAGGAATAGTGATATCAAAAGCGATTTTTTTAACGGCCTTAATTGGTGGTCTGATTTTTATTGGTGTTTCTTATTTTTTACAGCTGTATTTTCCTGATATTTCATATTTTAAAAAACCTGACGAATCACAACCTGAAATTATATTATATGTTGCTGGTGCCATTTTTCAGTCTATTATTTTAGTTTTTTCTTGTGCAACCGTATTAGCATCAGGTATGGCAGCGCATGCAGGAGTTTCTCGTCTTATGTATGTTATGGGAAGAGATGGTGTTTTTCCTGAGCGTTTTTTTGGTTATGTTCATCCAACATGGCGAACTCCTGCTTTTAACGTCATTCTAGTTGGTATGTTAGCATTAACAGCAATTTGGTTTGACATGGAAATTGCCACAGCGTTGATTAATTTTGGTGCATTAATTGCCTTTACCTTTGTTAATCTTTCAGTTATTTCACAATTTTACTTTAAAGAGCGTCATTGCCATACTTGGCGAGACAAGTTTAATTACTTAATTTTACCTATTATAGGGGCTTTAACTGTATCAGTGCTTTGGATCAATTTAGAGAAAACTTCCATGTTATTAGGAATGATATGGGCGGCAATTGGAATTTTTTATATGGCAATTATCACCAGCCGTTTTCGCCGACCATTACCACAAATGAATGATGTTTAGTGATTAAATTTTAACACTATTGACAGTTTTCCAGATCAAAAGCTAATCATTTTACCTTTAGCTATATATTAGGTAATCTATTTTTATGTAGTATGATAAAAACTAAATTAACTTCTATCTGATTGGAATCATCTGCAGCATTTTAGTTACTGGCACTTATTTTTATCTTATTAATTTTTTAGAAAAAATTATTCGATAGTTTGAAACTATTCGATTATCTTCTTACTGGTTAATCTATCGTGCCGATACTCTAACCAGGCAAGGTATTCTTGTTCTGTCAGTCTGGTTGAGTAATCCCCAGTTACAGAATAATGAAAATAGTTGCTTCATGCGCAGATCGTAAAATTTAAAAATCTAATGTAAGTATATTTTATAATAAAGTTTAATAAATAATGACCATTATTAATAATCATTATAAGCAAAAAACTGCAATAAAACTTAGCATGTACACCAGTTACTGTAAGAAAAGATTTTTATTCGTAAATAGCTGAATAATTTTATCACACATTTCACTATTTTATTACAACATCATAGCTAAATTATTTAGCTATATATCGAAATTAAGTGCTGTAATATTATTACATTATCTGTTTTGCAGTGTAATGAATTACGATACCAGAATTTGGTATTTATTAAAATGAATCAGTTTAATAGAGATACTAACTCACTTATTAACTCGTCTTTAGGTGTATATAAATATTTCTTTAGTATATTACTATTTAATATTAACAATAAGATATAATATCTGCTGCAAAATCATAAGTAATAATCGTATACAATTTTCTAGATAGAAGGTAAGTAGCGAAATTAGAGTATTGTTAGCTTATATTGCGCAAAACATTCTGAAAAGATGGACTAACAGAGTTATAGTAATAATATTAATCAATAAACGAACTTTATTTTCTTTTTAAATTCAAAAAAATACTTGAGCATGTTTAGCTGTACTTGCTTAATTAATTTTGCTATTTCAATTGCAGCAAAACGTCGGCTAAAATACATCATGAGTATTTGCATGCTCAATAGCGTTTTAATTGTCAAATGTTCTAATTTAATGCTAGTAGTTCTTTATAATTGTTACATCAGTTAATGTCATCAGGACGTATCCGTATAGCAAGCGCGTAAGATATTTGGTAAATTCTAACGTGAGTTATCTTGCTGATAACTATAACAATAAAGCTTATAAAAGCTATGGTAAAATATAACAAATAACTTTAAATCAAATTGAATATTGTTGTAATCAAGAATACAACTATTAAATATACTAAATATCCCATAAATACATTTAACAAATTCAACTTTATTTATAGCAATAATCTATTGGTTATTTGGGTTTAATATCTGTAACTATAACTGGCTTTAGCTCAGGAAAGCTAAGGATCCATATAGCATAAAAAAAATTTAAGACTCTTTGATAATCCTGAATTTTAGTCAATTCAGATTTCGGTAAATTGTACAATTTGATCAAGCGCAGGATATGCTGCCAAAATATTTTATAACAGTAAAACTAAAATGAGAATCTATATTTACTATCCAATATAGTTTTCTAATTTTTAGGTGCACAACATGTTATTAACACTCTTGAACTATTCTAATCTAACAATAAATATTTTTACTCTTTTTATTAATTTATTTTTAGTGACTCAAATGGGAATCCAACCAGAAATAAATTCTGCATTTTAAATTATCTGTAATAATAAGTTATTATGGATAATTGAATTGAATATCACCATTAGATGTTGAAGCTAGCATGCTATATTTGGTGATAATTTTAAAAATTTACTTATTATCATTATTTGATTAACTTAATTTAGGTTATTAATAACACAAATTAATAAAAACAAAAGGATGGCTTGTTTTATTTATCAGCGCAAGCTTATTAAATATAAGTAAAATTGGCTATACTGTAAACATTTATTACTTTTCTGCTTCCAAAGCAATTTATAACACATCTATATTTAATTCTTGTGATTTTAAAATAATCTCCTCTCCATGAAAAATATTTCATAAATAAAACAAGCATATACAATGAAATCTACTAAGATATCCTCTTAAAGTTATGCTTATTCTCTCCTCATTTTTTCTGTAATGGAGTTTTGGAAGATTCTGATATATTCTGCTTATTGATTTTTATGAATGGATGTCAACAATAGAAAGATGATATGCCATGAAAATTTATTCTACATCTATTCGCGAAAACTGGATATTACCTGTCATTCTCTTGCATGAATGCATCTGTAATAGTGGCGAGTAGCTAATAGCACCGCTGTTGAGGTTGATCTCAAAACCATGTTGCAATAATATGCTCAACACCGCTTTACCATCGACCGCAACAGTTATCTGCTACACCTAACTATACAAACTGATATTGGCGATATTGAGATTAAAGTACTTAAGATCAGTGGAATAGCAGTAGTAACAAAATATACTTCTAAAGCTCGTTTTTAGCCTTTATCTAAAGTGTATAAAAATCGACGAAGAATTTCTAACTTGCATCCTGTATATGCAAGAGATTATTTATCGTGATTTTCATGAAATTTTTAAAGCCGCTTATCGGTGAAAAGAACATAGTCTCTCTGCAGTACCACCATCATGAACAGATTGAAACAGCAATAACTTAAAGAGTACAGGGAATGTGGTACTTGCTTGATTTAGCAATACGCCTAACGTTTATTTCTTGGCTGAAGGCATATTGTTATTTTATTAGGCAAACTGATCACCTTTTCTTGTTTCTTGTTATCGGACTCACTGTATTATGGTTGGTGAGCGCCTGACTTAACTATATCTACTAGAGTTTTTCTACGGGAAACGATATCCTTAGCTTTGGAATACAATAACGAAGATATTCCTGAATATACCAATAACGCTGTTGGGTATAAAAATAGCTAATGTGCTCCTTCACTTCATAAGTCCATACAATCGAAAGCTTAAGGGTGAAGTGAAGAAGTTCTAGGTAGCAGAGAGTTATTATGCCATTAATAAAGTCCTTGATATTTTTATTGGCAAGGTTTTCAGGGAAGTATTCCTCAGCGATGAAGAAGGTGGAGAATAATCAAGAAGAAATAACTGCCACTCTATCCTTCCCGTCAGTACACTTAGTATCAATTAAGAACAATAAATCTAATTGAATCGAATTTTGCGATTGTGTAAGAAGATATAAAACTGACGTGCGAAACGCTGTAGTTCAAAAACGATTCTTTAATGCTATTTAAGTTGCTTCTGTCTGCTCAAAAAAAACTGGAATCGCTACTAAGGGGATTTTACTTCCTTTTACTCTGCTGCTAGTAAATAACCATGTAATTTAAGAATGAAGAACAGATTCACGAAAGATCAGAATGGAGCGGAACCTGAACATCATATACCAGATTTTTACTGATAACTCTAGGAATATCAGCTAATATATTTTTTTGCCGGTTATCATAGCAAAGATTTTCTTCAATAACTTGCGCGCCTATTTGTGTTAATCGTGTTTTATATTATGAATTAAAGCGATAACTTTGATAATTTTCTAAAGAGCATATTGCACAAGATGATAACCATCACACCCTTTATCTGCACTAAAGTAATCAATTGAGATATCTTTATTCCTAATTTAATTAAAAATATATTTTTTACAAAAAGATTTTTCTATTAAAACGGCAATAAGTAGTGAATTAAAATTCAGAATAAAATTGTCAAATTAGGGCATTTTATTTATTATTATTTGGTTTAAATATATTGGATGTCGCTATGCTTGTTGCAACATGACCACCTGCACCATTTTTACCATAAAAAGTTATTACAGGTCGCCGCACATAAGCTTTAATTTCCATATAATTTTCAGTAATTTCCGGCCCTGGTGCTTTCGTAGTCGGAGAATGAGAATACCCTGATTTTTTGCCCAATTTTATTGCAGCAATTTTTTCTTTTTGATTACTTGCTTTTTTTGCAATAACAGCGTTCACAGAAGATATATTTGACTTAGCATAGTTATAATTTTTATCTGATAGGTTTGTTATTTTTTCCTGACTGATTTCATGCACTGAATATTTAGCTTTTTTAATCTCATTGATTATAAAAAATTCATCATTAACTAATTGAGCATTTTGTAGCTGATTTTGTGATTCATTCTGTACTTGCGTTTTTACAACGACATTAATGCTGTTTTCAGCCATGACTTTTGCTTCAAGATGTGATTGACAAAGTTTTTCATTTTGTTCTATATCTTGAATATTTACGGGGATAAGCGATACCTTAGGAAAAAGTTGTAAGTTTTCCGATATTGTTAATTGAATCGTTTTACTAATTGGTGCTATTTTTTCTTCTAGTTTAATTTTACCAATGACGTTATCACAATCAATTGGAGTTCTAGAAAATACTATCTTTTTATTGATTATCATCTTATTTTTACTATCTGATGATATTTGGTTTAATTCATTGAATTTGACAGGGTGCTGGATCCAGACTTTACCTGAAGGTAATTTAGGTGAAGCAACTGGTATTTTTAATGATATCAATGATTTGTTTTGATGTTCATCACGATAACGTCGTCGTCGTTGCGCGCTAACGCGTAGGTGCCGGGGAGATCGTCTTGATCTTCGTGGAATAATCGTTTCTTGTTGTTCATTAGTACAATTTCTGAATACTTTTTGAGCTTCATCCTGTTCTGTAATAAGCGGTAGATCTATATTTTTCTGCTTCGCTGTTAATTCAGTTGGCAGAATAGATTCTGGAATTAACAAAGCAGGCACTACCTCTGCGCCACTAATAACAGGAAGCTTAATATTTTGATACTCTCTATCATCAATAGAGAGTTTTTTTTCTTCAGTTACGCTATTTGCGACCCGCACAGATTGAATCAGTTGAGGCTGTTGATAATAATGAGAAACAATAACTGTTCTTTCTGTTTCATCCTCTTTCTTTTCTAGTGGTTGAGTTTTAGTTTTAAGTTGCAGCTCTTTTTTTTCTTCCTGACGACAGCGATTTTCAGCTCGCTGTTCGCGAGGTTGCTGTTGAATTTCACGCGCAACACTCTCTTGAATATCATTAAAATGACTTCTATGATTACGGCTATTATACGATTTAGACTCATCGATATACCTACAATATTGATGGTTATCAATATTAATATTCTGTTCATGCCGTTGAGTTGGCCTATGATCATTATCATGTTGCTTATCATTATTATTTTTAAATTTTTTCTCAATTACTTTAATTAGTTTCCGTAATTTAATAAATAATCTTTTTAAGAAATAACTAATTCGATTAAACAGAGTTCGAAAATCTTGCTTATTGGTTGATTTATTCTGTTTACTTGATTTGTTCTTACCAACCATAGCATTTTTTGTATATGCTTGAGATTGAAGAGTAAAAGCAAAAATAGCAGGTTGTTCAGGTAACTTTTTATCATTAACAGCATCATCTGTTAGATTATTGATTTCAGCTTCATGGTATTGCGCGAGATAGTAACTTAATGCTGAAACTTCTTCACCTTTACGAATACGGATTACATTATAATGCGGTGATTGCATCTGATCGTTAGGAACAATAATAACACGTATATTATATTGGCGACGTTCAATTTCGTTTACTGATTGCCGTTTTTCATTCAATAAATAAGAAGCAATTGGTACCGGTACAATTGCATGTACTTCATGGGTATTTTCTTTTAACACTTCTTCTTCGATCAAACGTAAAATAGAAAGTGAAAGTGATTCATTATCACGGATTGTTCCTGTACCGCTACAACGGGGACAAACATGATGGCTAGATTCACCAAGTGATGGACTTAAACGTTGTCGTGACATTTCAAGTAAACCAAATCGAGATATCCGAGCGATTTGAATACGTGCTCTATCTTGGCATACGGCTTCACGCAGGCGATTTTCAACTTCACGCTGATGGCGAACGGGTGTCATATCAATAAAATCAATAACAATCAATCCACCCAAATCCCGTAACCGTAATTGACGGGCAATTTCATCAGCGGCTTCCAAATTGGTATTTAATGCAGTTTCTTCAATATCACCCCCACGGGTTGAACGTGATGAATTAATATCGATAGCAGTTAATGCTTCAGTTGTATCAATAACTAGTGCACCACCTGATGGTAAACGAACCTCACGTTGAAAAGCAGACTCAATTTGTGACTCAATTTGATAATGACTAAATAGTGGAACATCTCCAGTGTAGTATTTAATTTTACTTGCAAAATCTTCACGACCAATCGCTTCAATATGAAGACGAGCCATTTTGACAATTTTCGCATTATCAATTAGAATTTCACCAATGTCAGGGCGCAAGTAATCACGAAATGCCCTCACAATTACGTTACTTTCTTGATGAATAAGAAAAGGTGCTGCTCGATTTTCCGCTGCTTTTTTTATTGCTTGCCAATGCTTAAGACGATATTGTAAATCATGTTTAAGCGTTTCTGCAGATTTACCTACACCAGCAGTACGGACAATTAATCCCATACCATTAGGTATTTCTAATGAAGATAATACCTCTTTTAGTTCTATACGATCTTCTCTCTCAATACGTCGCGATATCCCACCTGCGCGAGGGTTATTAGGCATTAAAACAAGATAGCTGCCAGCTAAACTTATAAAAGTCGTTAGCGCGGCACCTTTATTTCCTCGTTCCTCTTTGTCAATTTGGATAATAACTTCCTGGTCTTCTTTTAAAATATCCTTTATGTTTGGGCGACCGTGTGGTTGATAATAACTAGGGAAGTATTCACGTGCAATTTCTTTAATTGGAAGAAAGCCGTGTCTTTCTGATCCATAGTCAACAAATGCTGCTTCCAGACTAGGTTCTATACGGGTAATTTTGCCTTTGTAAATATTTGCTTTTTTTTGTTCGTGTCCGAGATTTTCAATATCTAGGTCATAAAGACGTTGCCCATCAACAAGAGCAACACGCAACTCTTCTTGTTGAGTTGCGTTAATTAACATTCTTTTCATTATAAATACTCATTTTCTACTAAGTCAGAAAAGTTGCGACTAAAAATAGTTACTGTTAACCGGATGGTTTCATAACTTTTTACATAATCGACAACTTCACAGTTGTCGGTTTGTATTAAAAGGCAATTTTTGTTAAGCTATGTTTAAATAAAACACTGCATTCTTAAATTAGAATTGTTTCTAAATTTATTTTTTCAATGTATAAGATTAGCTAATCCAGTAAACTTTTTCACAATTAAATAATTTATTTTTAATTTTACACACCGTCTCGTCTTACACTATTTCTGCGTTTTTGTCTCTTCACAAATAGATCAATCTTAAATTATAGTAACGCTTATTTTAATAAGCATTATGCTAACTATTCATTATTCCATTGCTTATGGGCAGATATCAAGATAACTTTTACTGTTTATTGCGTTTTTATAGGGAAAAATATGAAAAATGCATTTAAGATAGGAATTGATAAAGGTAAAAAGTTAAAACAAGATATCATAAATATTCGATTAAAATCGTTAACAAATTTAAATATTAACAACATATTATAATTATATAATGAAAATACATAATCAGGTTCAGTTTATTACTATCGATAATGATGCAGCAGGCCAACGTATTGATAATTTTTTATTGAGACGTTTAAAAGATGTTCCTAAGAGTAGGATTTATCGGTTACTTCGTAAGGGCGAAGTAAGAATAAATAGTAATAGAATCAAACCTGAATATAAAATTCAAACAAGCGATTTAATTAGGATCCCACCCGTTAGACTAGCAAAAAAACAACAGTATATTATTTCGGCTAAATTGAATAAGATAGCCGAACTTATAGATTATATACTTTACGAAGATAACCATTTGCTAGTTTTGAATAAACCTTCCGGTATGGCTGTTCATGGTGGTAGTGGAATAAATTTTGGCGTTATTGAAGCTTTACGCACATTACGTCCTAAAGCACGGTTTTTAGAACTTGTCCATAGGTTAGATCGCGAAACATCAGGTATTTTACTGATAGCAAAAAAAAGTTCAACTCTTAGAGCATTACATAAACAGTTACGTTTAAAACAAATGCAAAAACAGTACCTTGCATTAGTAATGGGACAATGGCCGTCCCATATAAAAGTTATTCAGTCATTTTTATTAAAAAATGTTTTACAAAGTGGTAAACGAATAGTTAAAGTCAGCATAGATGGTAAATATTCAGAAACCCATTTTAAAATTGAAGAATCTTTTTCTAATACTACACTAATTAATGCCAATCCAATAACAGGACGAACACATCAAATCAGAGTACATGCACAATATGCAAAGCATCCTATTGCGTATGATAGTTATTATGGCGATCGCAATTTTGATCAACAGTTAACGATTACTGGTTTAAAACGGCTTTTTTTGCATGCTAGTTCATTAATGTTCACCCATCCAGCCAGTGGGGGAAAATTAACTTTCAACGCTCCTTTAGATAAACAGCTTAAAAGCTGTTTGGAAAAATTACGTAAACAATAATTTATCGCTAATAAGTTATTAAAATAGGTTAAATTATAAAACACTTTGCTTTTTGTATGCAGTGAAATAATCAATTGAGAAAGTTATTACCGTGAATGCGTAACAACATACTAATTAAACTAATTAAAGGTAAGCTAATTAAAGTAATTAGAGAGGACCCTCCCTTAAATAAGTTTTTCAAATAACATGATGGCTAACTTCTTCTAAGATAAAGGAAATTCACATTAATATATGGATATTTTAATAAGATAGTTTTAACTTTTTGCATTGTTAGATGCCAAAATAAGCAGTGAAAAGTTTATATTTATCATTGTATTTTTAGTTTTACTATCAAATAAGTGTAATCTATATAAAAGATATTTTTGTTAAAAGCTTATTTCAATTGTTTGGTTGCCTTTCCATGAATCAGTGGTCTTTCTATTATTTGATTTGCCAGAGATCCAGACTTGATCTATACCTTTTATTAAATAAGTAGGATACTTAGTCACTAATGATTTTATTTTCAATTACTAATCGAATAACAAGATAACTTGCAGATCCATTAATTAATAGAAGTTTCATCTATTATTCAGTACATTAGTAATAAAAGGTAAGCTTAGGTTTTGTAGTAGCTATAGCGTAAAAATAAGATTGATATCAATATAAATAATTGATTTCATAAAATACTTAAAAGGAATATAGAAATATGCTGAAACATTTAAAACTAAATAGAAATTAAATAACGAATATTGGTGAATAATAATTAAATGAGCCTTTCTTTTGGCTATTTATCATTATAAAGATAAGATGCGTATCTTAGTGAAAAATAAATTATTTAGGATGCTTTTTACTTGAAAAGGATTTGCCTATCATAAAATCAGTAGTTCAGTAGTAAGTAGTAAGTATAGTTACTGATATAACTATTTAATTATCATTTAAATAGATAATCAACATTTACTAATTAAAAGGTAATTCTGATGTCGATGTCATATTAAAATATGAACGTTATAAAAAATTTAATCACCAGGTTCATATAACCTATTATTTTAATTCTGTTATTAATGATGAGAAGATTCCCTTGTTATCTGAAGAATATAACTAAATAACTAAATGATCAATTTGCAAAATAGATTTGCTAGTAATAATTGAAAATGAAATAATTCTCTTTTTGTCGATCATTACGGTTAATAACTTTTAACACTGTAAAGTGTGTTCTAATCAGATATGCTTTTTTATAAGTTGCCTAACGAAAGCAGAAAATCAAATCTATTTTCCAAATTAGCTAGTTTAAAAGGTACTTTAAGGAGTAAGGTCAATGGCTGTACAACAAAATAAACCCACTCGTTCTAAACGAGGTATGCGTCGCTTACATGATGCATTAAAAATTTCCGAAGTCTCAGTAGATAAAACCTCTGGTGAAACCCATTTGCGTCATCATGTGACTACTAATGGTTATTATTGTGGCCGTAAGGTTATTAATAAATAGTTATCCTTTTAATTATTAAATAAATTAATGCCTTGGCTAATTTAATCTTAGCATTAGATGCAATGTGTGGGGATAATGGTCCTCGTATTATTGTGCCTGCTGCATTGCAAGTACTAATTTCTAATCCACAATTAAGATTATTGCTTGTTGGTATTCCCGAAATTTTAAACCCATTGCTTTCAGTTCAGCGTACTGAACTACGTAATCATTTACAAATTATTCCTGCTGAGTATGCTATTGCTGATAATATCAAGCCATTAGAAGGAATTAGGCAAAGTAAAGGCTCATCCATGCGAATTGCTTTAGAATTAGTGAAATCTGGTCAGGCTCAAGCATGTATTAGCGCTGGAAATACTGGTGTACTTATGGGATTAGCAAAACTCATATTAAAAACAATAAATGGTATTGAAAGACCAGCATTGACAGCGATTTTGCCAAATCAAAAACATGGTAAAACCATTGTACTTGATTTAGGTGCTAATGTTAACTGCGATAGTCAAATGCTAGTACAATTTGCCCTAATGGGAGCAGTAATGGCTGAAGAACTTATTAATATAAGCAATCCACGAGTAGCTTTATTGAATATTGGGGAAGAAGAAAGTAAAGGGTTAGATAATATCCGCGAAGCCGCCTCAATATTAAAAGAAACATCTTCTATTAATTATATTGGTTACATAGAAAGTAATGAGTTATTGACTGGTAAAACTGACGTATTTGTTTGTGACGGCTTTACCGGTAATGTAACATTGAAAACAATGGAAGGTGTGATACGCGTTATTCTATCTTTAATGAACCCTTCAATTACAGAAAATAAGATCTCATACTGGATAATGAAGTTAATTAAACCGTGGTTACAGAACCGTATTTTAAAACGTTTTGGCCACCTGGATCCAGATCAATATAATGGTGCTTCACTTTTAGGATTACAAGGTATTGTAATTAAAAGTCATGGAGCGGCAAATCAAAAAGCATTTAAAGCTGCAATTGAACAGGCAATTCAGGCAATAGAAAAGCAAATTCCTGATAGAATTGCAAATCGCTTGAATACTTTACTACCAAAGAGTGATTAAAGCAAAATGTATACAAAAATCTTAGGTACTGGCAGTTATTTGCCTCTACAGATTCGTACGAATGCTGATTTAGAAAAAATGGTAGATACTTCTGATGAATGGATAACCACTCGAACAGGAATTAAAGAACGTCGCATTGCAACAGGAGAAGATAACGTATCTACAATGGGTGCTAACGCTGCGGAAAAAGCATTAGCAATGGCTGGTATCGCAGCTAATGAGATTCATTTAATCGTTGTAGCAACGACTTCTTCGACTCATGCTTTTCCTAGTGCAGCATGCCAAATTCAGCAATTATTAGGCATTGAAAACTGTGCTGCATTTGATATTGCTGCTGCATGTGCTGGCTTCACTTATGCAATAAGTATTAGTGATCAGTTTATTAGAACAGGGATGGCGAAGAAGGCATTAATTATTGGTTCTGATGTATTATCTAAAGTATTAGATCCTAATGATCGTAGTACACTTATTTTATTTGGTGATGCAGCAGGTGCAATCGTTGTCGGTTGTTCACAAGAACCAGGGATTTTGTCAACCCATTTACATGCCAATGGCAATTATAGTGATTTATTAACTTTACGGCATCAAGAACATAGTAAATTCTCAGAGCCAACTTATGTAATAATGGCAGGTAATGAGGTTTTTAAGATCGCAGTGAAAGAATTAGCTAATATTGTAGATGAAACATTAGAAAAAAATGCACTAAATAAATCAGAATTAGATTGGTTAGTCCCTCATCAAGCTAATTTACGAATTATTCAAGCAACTGCAAAGAAACTGGATATGCCAATGCATAAAGTTATCATTACTCTAGATAGACACGGTAATACTTCAGCAGCTTCAGTGCCAACAGCGTTTGATGAAGCAGTCAGAGATGGCCGTATACAGAGGGGGCAAATAGTATTGCTTGAGGCGTTTGGTGGCGGTTTTACTTGGGGTTCAGCCCTCCTGCGTTTTTAAATTAAAAAAGGAAAATAAAATGTCTAATTTTGCAATGATCTTTCCTGGCCAAGGTTCTCAATCTCTGGGCATGTTAGCTAATCTAGCAAAAGAGTTTACAGTAGTAGAGGAAACATTTGCTGAATCTTCTAATATCTTAGAATATGATTTATGGGATTTAATACAAAATGGCTCAGAAGAAGAATTAAATAAAACTTGGAAAACACAGCCAGCACTTTTATCCGCATCTGTAGCAATTTTTCGAGTATGGCAGAAAAAAAAAGGCAAAATGCCTACACTAATGGCAGGCCATAGCTTAGGTGAATATTCTGCATTAGTCTGTGCTGATGTCATTGATTTTAAATCCGCTGTTAAATTAGTAGAGCTACGTGGGCGATTAATGCAAGAAGCTGTGCCGATAGGAATGGGTGCTATGTATGTAATTATTGGTTTAGATAATGAATCAATATTAGCATCATGTCAACAAGCTAGTCAAGACCAAGTAGTTTCTGCAGTTAATTTTAATTCGCCTGGGCAGATTGTTATTGCAGGTGAAAAAAGCGCTGTTAAAAGAGCGGTAGCCTTATGTAAGGCTGCTGGTGCAAAACGTACTTTACCGTTAGCTATCAGTGCACCTTCACATTGCGTATTAATGCAACCCACAGCAAAAAAACTAGCAGAAGCATTAGAAGAAATTGTATTTAATAAACCTAACATCCCTATTGTAAATAATGTTGATGTTAAAATTGAAAATTCGGTAGAAGGCATTCGTCATGCTTTAGTTAGGCAGCTGTATAATCCTGTACGCTGGCTTGAAACTATTGAATTCATGGCTGAACACGGAATCGTGCAAGTATTAGAAATAGGGCCAGGTAAAATATTAACTGGTTTAACTAAGCATATTGTAAGCACGATTAATTCAGTGGCAATTAATGATACAGCATCATTAAACGCTGCGTTTATAAATAATTGAGGGGAAACATGAGTTTTGATGGAAAAATAGCCTTAGTGACTGGGGGAAGCCGTGGTATCGGGCGATCAATAGCTGAACTACTGGCTGAACATGGTGCAAAAGTAATTGCTACTGCTACAAACAAAGAAGCTACCGAGACGATTAGTAACTACCTTGGTGATAAAGGAAAAGGTTATATCTTGAATGTAACAGACACTGAATCTATTAATAGTACTATATCTAAAGTTCGTGAAGAATTTGGTGAAATTGATATTTTAGTTAATAATGCAGGTATTACCAGTGATAATCTATTGCTGCGAATGAAAAAAGAAAACTGGAACAGGGTTATTGATACGAACTTAACTTCGATCTTTAGTCTATCCAAAGCTATAATGCGTTCAATGATAAAAAAACGTTATGGTCGCATTATTTCTATTGGTTCAGTGGCCGGTACATTAGGTAATGCTGGACAGGCGAATTATGCAGCAGCTAAAGCAGGTATTGTCGCTTTTAGTAAATCCTTAGCGCGTGAAGTAGCTACCCGTGGTATTACGGTAAATGTTGTTTCACCTGGTTTCATAGAAACCGATATGACTAGAGCGTTGACAGATGAACAGCAAGCAGGCATTTTAGCCAGTGTTCCTATGGGGCGGCTCGGTGATGTAAAAGAAATTGCCAGTGCTGTAGCATTTTTAGCTTCTGATAAAGCATCTTACATCACAGGTGAAACATTACATGTCAATGGTGGCATGTATATGAGTTAAAAACTAATGAATCATTTGCATAGTTAATGCTAAAATAGCATTAATAATGCGAAATTAGGTTCGAATAGCCAGGATTCCGGTTGTGCTTTCCTGTATCTAAACTACGAAAACCATCGTGAAAGCGAGTTTTAATAGGAATTAAATAGTATGAACACTAAAGACCAAGGTGTTGAGAGCAACAATATTGAAGACCGTATTAAGAAAATAATTGCGGAACAGTTAGGTGTTAAAGAAGATGAAGTTATAAATAATGCTTCATTTGTTGAAGATTTAGGTGCCGATTCTCTTGATACTGTTGAATTAGTAATGGCATTAGAAGAAGAGTTTGATACCGAAATTCCTGATGAAGAAGCGGAAAAAATCACAACAGTTAAAGCAGCTATTGATTATATTCATAGCCACAGATCATAAGACGCAAATTTAATCATAGAAAGCTTTTATGCACATATTCAGGCGGTCTCGATCGACCGTCTATATTTTTACTGAAAATTATTTTTTTCTTGAGGATATAAATGTCTAGACGTCGAGTAATTATAATTGGACTTAAATATTATTTCCTGTGAACATTTTAAGTTCAATCAACTTAAAATATTAGATGTGTTCTTGATAGAATCGGATCAGCCTTGTTAAGCATTTTAATACTGATTTAAATACTGAAAACTATATAAATAAATTCACTAATTCAATTAAAAACTTTAATCATGATTATTATCGTATTTCTGTTAAAAACAATATCGTAAGATGAATTTTTATCCAAAATAGCTTGCTTTTGGTAAATAAGCTATTAAAGATTAAGGCATAAATTACAGAAAAAATATAGATTGTGTTGCACAATAATTTATTTCTAGCATTAACAGATTAGGCTTAATCTAAAAAAACTGTGATGCATTACTGAGTAATGGTTAAGTGTCAGATAAGTCCTTTTTTGTTCATTCAACTATCATCAATATGATAGTTTAGCACTTATGTATTATCTATAGTTTTAAAATCTAGTTATTTCCATTAATACTGCTTATACTTTAGAGAAGTATACCATTGCTCATGCAGCACATATTATTCCTTATGCTACATAAATATCATGCTAGCTGAGGGGGTAGAAAGCAAGTACACCTTTTTAGGTATTACTGGATTTTAACTCCCTCAAAGCCTCATAAAAATTGTAATAATAAACTGAGCAAGTAAGCTAATAACGCTGGATGCAACTGCATTGAATAGTTAATAACTAAAAGTATGCATGCTGATAAATTCAATACTTATAGAGAACTATGGATAACCCCCTAATTCGCCCATAGAATAAACACAAAGATAACTTGATCGATAGACATAATGAATATAGATAGAAGAATTATTAGTAAATCTGATATATGGAGCAAGATACGCTCCACTTTAATCCTTCGTAAATCTGCTCTCCATCCTTAAATTAAACCTTGTTTACATCAAATCGGTCAACAAATAAAATCCACTTAGAAGGTTCTAGCTTTTCTGAGAAGACAAAAACTTAGCTTCAATACCATTAAATGATTGTTTTCAAAAGCACAACGCTTTTATGCGTCAGCTTCATAGCTTTATTATTGCAAAAGTCGTTTTTAATCAGATTCGGCGTTCTTATGATGTCCAGTGCGCTCATAAGAAGTCGTAGACTGCTAGTAATTCTTCTTGATTTTTCAACATCTTCATAGCTGCAGAATACTTCTATAAAAACCTTTCCAATAAGACATCAAGGGCTTTATCAAAGGCATTACAGCTCTCTGGTTAAAGAGACTTCCTGTAGCTTAACCTTAATTTTCGCTTGAATACTTTTTGGGAATGGAATCAGCACATAAGCTATTTATGCACCCAAAACATTGGTGCTATGCTCCTGGAAATATTTTTTATCATTGTATTCAAAACTAAGGGGACCGTTTCTCGTACCAATCTTGAGAGATATGATTAAGCTATCTGTCAGATAGCTATTAGAAATTAAACCCAGTCCGCTGCTGACTCTTGATAACCATCTTCGATCGAAACGAGCTCCTACCCTCATACAGTGCCATCGATAATTAGCGAAAGCAAAGGGTATCAGCTTACCTGATACAGAACGCATTATGCTTTTAGCCAATATAAATAAAAGTAGCGTGTATTGCTTAAATCACGCAGGCACTCATTGCTTACGTTCTTTAAGCCATTTTTGTTTTAGTCTGTTAATAGGTGCTTCCAGAAAGAACATGTGCTTTTTACCAGGATTCTCTCTAGAGCTTCGTAAAAATCAGAGGTGGATGATATCCTTAACAGCTACCCAGCCATGAGAGCAACTCTTCGGTAATTTTGTACGTTTTAGATAATGTGATGAAACAACCTATTGAAGAGTATTGTTTCCGCTATGATTTCCTAATATTAGAAAACTTTAATCTTAATATCGCCAATAGCAGTTTATATTGTCCATTATGGCAAATAACAATTACGATCGACGGCATAAGACCTTGTTGATGAATCGGTGTTGAGTATCTTGTTATAGCATCATAGTTTTGAGCTACCTCTCAACAGAGGTGCTATCAGCTTCCTAGTAGAATTATGGATAATTTATGAAATACATTATGGTAATATCTGATTTAGCAGATTAAATCTAGATAGACTTTTTATGGAACATCATAGCTATATTGTTGAAATAATTCACGAAATTAATCAGTAAGATATCATCTCATTTCTAAAACCCAATATAAAATAAATGAAAATAATTTTAAGATGAGGTTTTTATTGATAAAAGTAGTGAATTTCCAATAAACTTTTGAAATAAATTGTAGGTATTCAATTTGAATAAAAAGTTAATACTATGATATGTTGGATTAATGGTGAACATCGAGCTAATATTTCTGTAATGGATAGAGCTGTTCAATTTGGTGATGGCTGTTTTACAACAATTCGTGTGGTTGGACATCAGCCAGCCTTATTGTGCCATCATATTTCTCGCTTACAAAAAGGGGTTAAACAATTACTTTTACCTACCCCAGATTGGGAAAAATTGGCTACTGATGTAAATCAGATAGCGCAATTTAATAAAAAAGATTTAGCGGTTATTAAAGTTATTATTAGTCGAGGCGAAGGTGGACAAGGGTATAATATAGATGGCCTCAACAAAGCAACTGTTATTATTTTATTAACTGATTATCCAGTTATTTATTTAAAACAACAGCAAACAGGTATTGATTTAATAATAAGTAAGATACCTGTAAATAACAACTGTTATTTGGCTGGCATTAAACATTTAAATCGCTTAGAGCAAATATTGATAAAACAGCAAATTAAATTATTGAATGTTGATGAAGCTATTGTGACGGATACTAATGGCATATTGATTGGATGCTGTGCAGGGAATATTTTTTTACGTAAAGGAAAAGAAATTTATACACCAAATCTAAATCATGCTGGTGTTGAAGGTGTAATGCGCAAACAGGTTATTGCGAGTTTATTTAATACTGATTATGAACTTTTTTATATCAGCGCTAATCTTAACATATTAGCGTATAGCGATGAGGTGATCATTACTAATTCTTTAATGCCTATATTATCAATTAATCGTATTTTAACTCAGTCAAAGCAATCCATATTGCATTATTATTCACGTGAATTATTCAATTTTCTTTTACCATATTGTTTTAGGTTAAATTAATATTAAATTAATTTTTATAGTAAATATTAGGAATATCAGTATTAAATGAAGTATGCAAGACGCATATTATGGTTAATTATTTTTTTATTAATATTAAGTGCTTGTATTATCTATATATTTTACTGTCAAATACAAAATTACGCTGATACGACTATTAATATTCATGAAACAACGATTTTTACTTTACCTGCAGGAACAGGGCGAGCAGAATTAGAATCATTGTTAACAGAGCAGGAAATAATAAAATCGCCTAATAAATTTCAATGGTTACTGAGATTAGAACCATCATTAGCGCAATTTAAGATAGGTACATATCGATTAAATCCTGGTATAACATTGAGGGCAATGTTAAAAATGTTTTTTACTGGTAAAGAAGCACAATTTAGCTTACTGTTTATTGAAGGCTCTCGTTTCGAAGATTGGAAAAAAGTATTATATAAAGCACCTTATTTAAGGCAAACTACCGATAAACTAGCACAGCAAATAGGGTTACCTTGTGGTCAATCACTAGAAGGATGGTTTTATCCAGATACTTACTATTATACAGCAAAAGTAAGAGATATTGACATATTAAAACGTGCTCATCAGAGAATGATAACGACTCTTAAATATGAATGGGAAGAACGGGCATCAAATTTACCATATAAAACACCATATGAAATGTTAATTATGGCTTCAATTATTGAAAAAGAAACTGCCATTGATATAGAGAGACCTAAAGTAGCATCAGTATTTATTAATCGATTAAAGAAAAAAATGCGGTTGCAAACAGATCCTACTGTTATATATGGTTTAGGTGATAAATACCGTGGTATTCTATATCGTAATGATATAGATAAGCTAAGCCCTTATAACACTTATTTGATTGTTGGTTTGCCACCTTCCCCAATTGCTATGCCTAGTAGAGCTTCAATTAAAGCCGCGGCTCATCCTGATAAAACTAACTATTTTTATTTTGTTGCAACAGGTAATGGTGGGCATACTTTTACTACCAATTTTAATGATCATAATCAGGCAGTTAAAAACTATCGTCAGATAAAAGATAAAAATGAATGAAAAGTTGTTATATAGTTATTGAAGGTCTTGAAGGTGCAGGAAAAACTACTGCAATAAAAACAATTGCAGAAACACTCACTAAAGTAGGAATAACTGAGATTGATTTCACCCGTGAACCAGGCGGAACCCCATTAGCAGAAAAATTGCGTCAATTAATTAAGAATGGTATTTCCGAGGAAAAAATCACCGATAAAGCAGAATTATTAATGCTTTATGCTGCCCGTATTCAATTAATTGAAAATGTTATCAAACCCGCTATTGCAAAGGGAAGATGGGTCATTGGTGATCGACATGATCTCTCATCGCAAGCATATCAAGGCGGAGGACGTGGCCTTTCCGCTGAATTAATGCAAGTATTACGCAATACTATATTAGATGATTTTCGACCTGATCTAACACTATATCTTGATATAGAACCTAGTCTTGGCTTGCAGCGAGCACGTGATCGTAGTAAACTAGATCGGATTGAAAAAGAGTCATTGGATTTTTTTAAACGAACTCGCCAGCGCTATCTTGAATTAGCAACAGAAGATGACACAATTATCACAATTGATGCCAACCAATCTCTAAAAGAGATGCAAAAAATCATTTGCCAAACATTATCAAATTGGTTAGCAGCTAAAGGCAAGTAGAATGAACTGGTATCCATGGTTAAATTATGCATATAGACAGATAATTGCTCTTCATCAGAAGAATCAAGGACACCATGCATTACTATTGCATGCCAATATTGGAATGGGAAGTGATTCACTTATTTATGCTATTAGCCGTTGGCTAATGTGTCAACAGCCAGTAGATATAAAAAGTTGTGGGGTTTGTCGTAGCTGTCAGCTGATGATAGCTGGAACACATCCAGACTGGCATAAAATTAGCGCTGAGAAGGGTAAAAATACAATACGTATTGAAAATATTCGTTGCTTAACTGAGATTTTAGTTAATCATACACAGCAAAGTTGGCCGAAAGTTATTTGGTTTTCTGAAGTTGAAGCACTAACAGAAGCGGCTAGCAACGCTTTACTAAAGATTTTAGAAGAACCAACAGACAATACCTATTTTTTTTTAGAATGCTGCGATCCAGCTGCATTGCTAGCTACGTTACGTAGTAGATGTTTTTATTATTACCTTTCAGTGCCAGAGGAAAAGAACGTAATTTCTTGGTTACAAAAACAAAAAATATCGCTAGCATTAGTTGATATTAAAACAGCAATAAAATTGAATGCGGGGGCCCCTCTTGCCGCTTTAACACTATTAAAGTCAGATAATTGGCTAAAAAGAAAGCAATTTTGCCAATCATTAATGCAATATTTATCAACCAAGACAATTTTAAGTTGGTTACCTGAATTGGATCAACCAGACGCTGCCTATCGGATTAGCTGGCTAATAAGCCTATTGCTGGATGCTGTAAAATATCAACAGCAAGCAGGTAGTTATTGTATTAATCAGGATCAACTATCATTAATTACTAAATTAGCCGCTATCAACTCTGTTGATAGCATATTAAAAAGCGCTACTGAATGGAAAAATTGCCGTTATCAATTAATGTCAGTCATGGGGCTGAATCAGGAATTACGATTGACATCTCAGTTAATTAAATGGCAAAACGTACTTAATTACAATAATTAAAAGAGTTTATTATGTTTTTAATTGATTCACACTGTCATCTTAATTGTTTAGATTATAAGAATAAACATAAAGATATCGATGATGTTATCGCAAAAGCGGCGAATAATGAGGTAAAATATATGCTGGCTGTTGCAACAGCGCTATCAGACTTTTTTAGTATAAAAAAGCAGATTGGTCTACGCAAAAATGTAGCCTTTTCATGTGGTGTTCATCCGCTTAACCTTAATGAAAGTTACGATTTTGATGAACTTCTATACTTAGCCTCAGGCAGCGAAGTTATTGCATTAGGTGAAACTGGTTTAGATTCTCATTACCAAATTGAGAATGTTAAATTACAAAAAACATCTTTTCGCCAACATATTCGTATAGGTTGTCAATTAAATAAACCTATTATTATTCATACCCGAGAAGCTCGGCAAGACACTTTAGCCATATTAAAAGAAGAGCAGATTGGTGATTGCGGTGGAGTTTTACACTGTTTTACGGAAGATGAACAGATGGTTAAAACATTATTAGATTTAGGGCTTTATATCTCATTTTCTGGTATACTGACATTTCAAAATGCTGAACAGATTCGTCAGGCTGCACGTATAGTACCCTTGGATCGTATTTTGATTGAAACTGATGCTCCTTATCTAGCTCCTGTTCCCCATCGTGGTCAAGAAAATCAACCCGCTTATCTAAGCTATATTGCACAATTTTTAGCTAAAGTAAAAGGTGTCGATCTTGAAGAAATTGCGCAAGTTACCACGCAGAATTTTTGCGATCTTTTTCATTTAACCATTGAAGTTAATTAAATAACTTGCATATTAAAATTAGATTTAACTTATAAAATTATGGAAACAGAAACGATTTTTAGTAAAATTATACAAGGCGAAATTTCCGCTGATATTGTTTATCAGGACAATTTAGTAACAGCATTTAGAGATAAAGAACCACAAGCACCCGTCCATATTTTAATTATTCCTAATATTTTTATTCCAACCATAAATGACGCAAAACCTGAGCATGAACAAACGTTAGGTCATATGATTACAGTCGCAGCAAAAATAGCAAAACAAGAAAACATTGCTGATGATGGTTACCGTTTAATTATGAATTGTAACCAACATTCTGGTCAGGAAGTTTTCTATATTCATATGCATTTATTGGGAGGTCATCCTTTAGGGGCGTTACTAACAACAAATAAAGAATAGATAAATTTAAACTGCTATTCATAAATTTGATATTAAAAAATAAAAATCATTTTTTGCTTAATATTTATTTATTAAATAATCTAAATTAGTATTTAGCGCAGATTTTTATTATTCAGTTTACCTTTCAATTTGAGGTATAAAGGAGAAGAGTAAATGAGACGTATTTTTCAACTTATGGTTGTAATATTTACATTAGTTGGCTGCTCATCGATAACAAGTAAAAAACACGTACCCGTTGTTATAATTAAGCCCGCTGAACCTAGCGAGCAATCAATAATATCAACATCTCCAGATAATACTGTGCCGCAATTACCAAAAATAAAAACAATTAATTGGTTAACAGCAATTATTCCTTTAGCCAATCAATTGGTGCAAGCGAAGGGGGTTGAATCAGGTAAGGTTTTATTGATTGATTCAATCAAAAATAATACCAATATATCAATTCAATCAATCGATGCTATTATTGATGCAGTTAATAACCAACATGTATTTAAATTAGTTCCGCAAGATGTAGTAGTAAATGCACGTAAAGCGCTGGGCTTATCCCAAGAAGATAGTTTAGTTACGCGAAGTAAATCCATTGGATTAGCACGTTATGTGCAAGCTGATTATGTCTTATATTCAGTGATTTCTGGTAATCAACAACAAAGTGAAATTAAAATGCAATTAATGGCAGCACAAACGGGTGAGATCCTCTGGTCAGGATCGAATCGCATTGAATAAAAAGAAAGACTTATTGTGGTAATTTTACAAAAATGTTTAGAAAATAATACGCAATAAATTTGGATTTAAAGCATTATCAAGATCCTTTTGGTAGAAGCTTTTTTGTTGAAGTAACCGAAAATATTAAATTTATTGTCCGTTTTGTAGAAAAATAAGGATAAAAATATGGTTCTAGCTTTCTTAGCTTGTTTCTGCTTAAAAAGATATTTGGACTAAATAATCATTGAGTGACTCTTAGAATAAATGAAAGGTAAATCAGCTACTGAGAAACTCTATTTATTCCCTGAATTATATCAACCATTAAATTGCATACTTCCATTATTAGATTCATATCCATTATCTGGTTACTTACTTTAATTCAATAGTATTTAGTTAATTACTAATAGCATCATTAACTCAGGCAATTTATCACCTACTCAGATAAGTTTACATCAATTCTTTCAATATCCACAATAATCTAAACTAGTAAAAAAGCATTTGTTCATCTTGATTTTCATCAAATAAATTTTTTATTACTGATAATGAAATGTTAAAAATTCTTAATTTAGGGAATATATACTACCTGATTGCAATATCATATTTTCTCTGATAACGTTATTTGCAATAAATAGTTAAGATAAAAATATATAAAGTGAATTTTTGCAAAACTATTTTTTAGTAATTGAATAGTTATGATAATTTTTATAAATTAAAACAAAAAATTATATTGTGCCAGTTCCTCTGGAATTAATTTCCAGAGATCTTGAAAGATAGTATAGTTTTTGAATAATTCAGGTTTAACTTTAAACCAATCTTGATAAGTTATTAGAAAATCTAAGTGTAGGCGGTTAGGGTAAGCTCCATTTTGATGCTTTATGAATCTATCTCCATTCTTAAATTGAATTTCATTACTACCATAAAAGTTAGCAGGACTAATCCTATTAGCCAGTTTCAATTTTTTGGAGAAAACGAGAGTAACTTAGATGCCATTAAAAGGGTTGTCTTTCTTAAATTACAGTGCTTCACACATCAGCTTCGTAGGCTTACTATTACAAAATTCGATTTAATTAGATTGAGTTTATTCTTATTGACGAAATTAGGATCTTTTACTGAACCCTCATACAGAGTGCACTGATGGGAAGTCGTAGAATGCAGCAGCTCTTTTCTCACTCCTTCTATGGCTTCTTCATCGCTACAAGCGATGTATAGACCTATAAAAACCTTTCTAAGAAATCATGAAACTTTATTAGTGACATTACGGATTTCTCTGCTAATCTCATCTCAGAACAGAAGAGCTTAGCCTTAACTTTCTGCTGGATACCTTTTGAGAGTAATTTAGTACCAATGCTGTTTTATATAGCCAATAACCTTGTCAGTGCTGGCCACTGGGAATATCTTTCTATATACATTCCAAAAAAAATCAAGCATCATACCGTACTAATCATAGAAAATACGATTAAGAACATGCTCGCAGGTCATTAAAGAAACATGACTCAATTTGCTTCTGATTATAAATAACTATTTTCGATCACAATGATCTCCTTACGTCCATATAGTAATCCCAATAATTGCTAGTAACCAAAAAGAACCGCTTTTCTAATAAAACAGTATATACCTTCAGTCAAGAAGTAAACATAACAGTATCGCTTAAATCACAGAGCTACCATTTCTTGCACTCTTTAAGCCATTGCTGTATCAGTATGCTGATAGTACTTAGCAATAGAGACCCCATGTGCTTTTTGCTTAAAAGCAGCTCATGGCTTCATAAATATAACCAGTGGATAATATCTCCTTCCTTACAGGTAACAAAGTCATGGTAGCAAATCTTATCCGATTTTTAGACACTTCAGATAGGACAGCCAATAAAGCTGTTAAGCTAATATTCCATTTCCGCTGCAATTCCTGATCTTAGGCACTTCAAATTTCAACATCATCAATACTTGTCTATATTAAGTTTGCTTCGGCAAATAATCGTTATACTCGACGGCATACGAATTCGTTGATAAGAGATGATTGAGCATATTGTTGCAGGATGCCGTTGAGGCTCCAATTCAACAGCAGATAGCTATCATCTATGCCCTAACACCATTAGGGATGCGTTCATGCAAAGAATCAGAATAATATCTCATTTACAGATCCCTGTATGGTAGGCGCTTTCATATCATATCGTCTCTCTGTTATTGAAATATTTGATAAAATCATAAGCAGGATATGCTACCATCTTTGAAATTCATAACACAAAAATAAATATAACTTATCTTTCATAGACTATAATGGAATTGTACTATCCAATACTGATTGGAGCAATTTCTGATTATACAGTTAAACATATTTATACAGAGTGATTTCAAGCTATTGAGCAGAATTAAAATTTTAGCTTTACAAGTCTATCTTCTTGCACTCATTAGATTGCTAGATCATACCTCATAAGCATTACTTTTAGGATGCATCATCAGCTAAGTCGGTGTTCAGGTTAAAAATTTAATCACTCTTAAAAAAACTAAAAGTCATATCTCCTTCCTAAAAGGAGATAGAATCAATTTATTGGATTTATTTATAAAGTAAATTTTATCGAAGTAAATGTTACTTAATCTAATACATCAATTTTAGAAATATTAATCCTAGGATTATCTTAATGAGCCCTCCTTTTCTATCCTATACATTCTTTTTGACAATAATTCTGTTTTCTATCTCCCAAGCTGGAAGGATCGATAAAAGCAACCTATTTCCATATAGCATGCATTCATATAGATCTGTGCGCAGGAATCTTTCATTAAAACAGCGAACTTCGGTTTTTTCGGTTTTTACGAGTTATCATCTTTAGAAACTTGTATAATACATCTCGGTAATAGTGTTTTCTAGTTAATATTTCGATAAGAAACTATAATAACAGATTATCTTAACATAACTCACTTAAATATGGCCAATATAGCACCTGATCATTTTTCCTGCGTCAATGGCTGATGTTGGTATTATTGAGTATGGATGTAATAATGATGCAAAGCACTTCTCCCATTGATAATTTCGTAGTTTTTACATAGATACCTGAGGCCGTTTAAGATAGGGTATGAAGTATTTCACACTATCCCATCCACCTATTCCGTCTTTTTAGAAAAGTATACTTTCCAGTAATATTTCTGTATTGCACTTTTAAGTAACCCTGCTACTACTTCCTGGTGCAGATGTACCTAAAAAAGAAGGCTATTTGGATTTATTAGGTTACAGCTGTGTCATACAGCAAGCAGATCATGGGGCAACCTCACTAGATTTTTCGACTTCTCTTTTTTTGAGAATAGCTTATCTTATATAACATGTTAACATCTAGATCCTATAAGAGATTGAGAGATGAACATGCGAATATTGATTGAATTATCGACCATAAGTATATAAAGCATAAAATAGCAGTTTCGACTATCCTGTTTTGCGTGACTACTGCTACAGCATAGCACAAGTTGTTTGATGACGTAAAACAGAGCATTGAATAGAAAATAACAACCAGTTATTATTGAAAAGATTAAAGAAGGATATAGGATAGTGAAAGTAATGTACTGCTAGTTGCAGTTAAGTAATATAAATTTATTCTGCTAATTTACCACTCAGTAACTTTAACTTCACATGAACTAAAAGATTTTATTTTATAGATTTAGCAGAAAAGAATCGGTGACCTTTCTCTATGTTGAGAAAGGTTGTTGGTAAATCCTTATACTGCATGAAAGGTTTTTGTTACAGAACTTGCCATGAAAAGTAAATACTCATATAGATCAAAGCGATTTTTTACTTACTCCATCCCAAGATAAATCTGGATCTCATTAGTTAACTCAGAGACAATTTATTAGATAATATCAATTCATGCATTTAATCAACTTATTCTACTTTATCTTGCCTATACTATCACAGTGAAAATATTATCCGCTAGTAGCAAGATAACCCACCCAAAACTACACATTAATTAGGGTTATAGCGATATCGTTATAAAATCCTTGATTATAGAAAAACTTTTAACAATCGTACTAGAAGTCCTCTTTTAAAACTACATCACAAAGATGAAAGTTTAGTTATCTTCGATATATGTTAATTAAATAGCTTGACTTTACGGGAGTCAGTAAAACAAATAAGTTTTAATTTAAAAACAGTGTTTATATGGTGTTACTACTTTCTTACTTTAACAGAAACAGTTAACTTAAGTATACTAAATAGTATTATTGAAATAGATTAAATATTTTTCCTAAATTTTTTAAAGGAAAACGTTATTTTCTACATAGGAAAAGTAGATAATGCGGGAGGGGAGGAGATAAAAGAAAATAACGAATCGGGATCTTAATTGCTTGAGATTGATAGGGTCATATGAGGAATTATATTCTTGAATAGTTTAATGTAGAGTAAAGTGTATTAGCCATTTTCTTGAGATAATTATTAGTAAAGAATCCATCTTTTACTTGGATGGAGAAAAATCATACGAAATCTTTCCCAACAAGCGTAAAATTAGGCACAATAGGCTAAATAAGGTTGGTAACTAGAGATTTATTGATAAATAATTTCATATTTAAAATGTGAATAGTTATATTAGCCGTCTAAAAGATAGTTTAGTAGATTTCATTAATGAAGGAATATTTATTTATCGAATTATTTAGCATAGAGAAGATTGTTTAAAACGATAATAATTAAAATGCAGACATGACTACAAATTGCTCTACGAACAAAGCAATAACCTTTGCCAATATAGCTAAAAATAACTAGCTAAATTGATTTTAATTAATTTAAATATGAGAAAATAATCATCTATGATATACTATAATAAAATAATTATTAATTTAATTAAATAACAAAAAAATTATTTATGATAAGGTAGTTATAATGACCTCAAAAACTAAAATTATTATTGTCGGTGGTGGGGCAGGAGGCTTAGAACTTGCAACCAAATTAGGGAATAAATTAAGGAACAAGAATAAAGCTGAGATTATATTAGTTGATTGCAATAAAAGCCATTTATGGAAACCTCTACTGCATGAAGTTGCAACAGGCTCTTTAGATGACGGTGTTGATGCTCTAAGTTATTTAGCGCATGCCCGTAATCACTATTTTCATTTTCAATTAGGTCAATTAACCAATATTAATCGTGATAATAAAACTATTACACTCTCAGCAATACATGATAAAGAAGGTCAACTTTTAGTTCCAGAGCGAGAATTAAATTTTGATCTTTTAGTGATGGCACTAGGTAGTGTATCTAATGACTTTGGTATCACCGGTGTAAAAGAGCATTGTATTTTTCTGGATAATTCTCAGCAAGCTTTTCGTTTTCATGAAAAGATGCTGAATCTATTTCTTAGATACTCAGTACACCATAAAACGAATGATAAAATTAATATTGCAATTATTGGTGGTGGCGCAACTGGAGTGGAGCTATCTGCTGAACTCTATAATGTTATCGAGCAATTAACCAGTTATGGTTTTGAAGGCTTGGATAAAGAAGCATTTCATGTAACCCTAATTGAGGCTAAAGAACGTATCTTACCGGCACTGCCTATACGAGTCTCAACAGCTGTACATCATAAATTAATTAAATTAGGTGTTCGTATTTTAACACAAACTATAGTAACTAGTACGGATAGCGATGGTATTAACATTAAATCAGCAGAAAAAATTAATGTCGATCTGATGGTTTGGGTAGCGGGTATTAAAGTACCTGATTTTATGCATCAAATTGGTGGCTTAGAAACAAATCAAATTAATCAATTAGTGGTTAATGCAACACTGCAAACGACGTTAGATAGTTCCATTTTTGCGATTGGTGATTGTGCCTCTTGCCCTAAAAAAGAGGGTGGATTTGTGCCTCCACGCGCTCAAGCTGCACATCAAATGGCCACTTTATGTTATAAAAATATCCTCGCATTACTTGAACATAAAGAATTGCAAGAATACGTCTATAAAGATTATGGTTCTTTAGTCTCATTGTCTCGTTTTAGTACGGTTGGCAGTCTAATGGGAAATTTAGTGTGCAGGAATATGATGGTTGAAGGAAAAATCGCTCGTATCGTCTATATTTCACTTTATCGCATGCATCAAGTAGCGTTACACGGTTATATTAAAACTGGATTGATGATGTTAGTGGGTAGTATTAATCGAATCATTCGACCTAGACTAAAATTACACTAACTGTTTAGTTCCGATTAATTATAATAGACCCTCGTTGCACTTCTATTCATAGAATAGATAACTACTAAGAGGGTGTGATTAAGAGAAACTTCATAAGAAGACTCTATCTTCAAATAACTACAACACCTAAAATCAGTGTTGCTCTTTAAACTAGCAAAGAGCCTCTATCTACTTTGACTAAGTATTATGAGATATCTCCGAATTTTCTTTTCATAAAGAGAAAACGAGATAATGTTTGATAAACATAGCTATATTCCTTATCATTTGCCTACGACTCTTTAACAAGATTAAAGGTCGTAGTTATTTTCTGTGAAAAATTTTTCTCTCTCGACGAATCTGCTAGCAGTCGTATGCGAATTCCTAAACTCCATTCTATCTCTATCTGATCTGGATTGCTGTTTACGTTTACTAGGAAAGGTTTCCGTGAAATGAAGAAAGAATCCTGCAAAGCCGTGCCATAAATCGTTTAAAAACTAAAAACTTAGTTATCTGCACCCTAGATATAAATATCTTAAGTTATGATAATTCTAGTGCATAGAATTTCGGAGATGATGCGTATCCTGCTTATTATTTTATTAAATACTTTAACAACAGAGAGATGATATGCGATGATATGCTATGAAAACCTACTCTATAGGTATCCACAAAATTAGATATTACCTGTGATCCATTGCATGCATTTATTTGTAATACTACTGGGAGCTGATAGGCACTCTTTTTAAAGATGAGCTCTAAAACAATCCTGCGATAACATCATGAACGCAACTTGTAGACGGGCATGTCTATACTCGTCGAGCGTAACGGTTATTTGTCGTAGCGAACCTATAAAATTAGTATTGTGAGGATATTAAGATTAAGTGCCTAAGATTTAGGGGGTAGCAGTGGCGATAGAATATCCTTCAAGATCTTGCTGCTGCCCTATCTGAATTGCATAAAAATAGACGAAGAGTTGTTTTACCATAAGCTGTGTATATGAGAGGTATCTCAACTAGTGATTTTTACAAAGCCCCTTGAAGTGCTTATCGATGAAAAGCACATGATCTTCTCTGTCAATATCATCAGCAAACTGAAACAGCAATGCCTTAAGGAGCATTTATAATATTAACTGCATGGGCTTAAGGGATATGTGTTACATTTATTTCTTAGCTGAAAGCATATGTCATTCTGTTAGGTAAGCTGATCGCCTTCGCCTTCTAATTAATATTGGTAGCACTGCATATAGATATGAAAAAGGGAATTGCGATTAAAAATGCTTATCGAGTGTTAGAAGTGCGTTTGTCTGATCTTCTAGATAACCGCGAACACGTGGTTAAAACTGTACTTCCATGTTTCCTACGGAAGACGGTATCCTCTTGATTTTTAAAATGCCAATGATCAAGATATAAACCTTGGGATACAGAGTAAATGCTGTTTAGTGGTACATAAAGCATCTAATATGTTAGTTTCACTCTCTAAAAGCATGCAGCATCAAAAATCAAGATAGAACTCTTGCCGGAAATTCCGGTTAGCAGAGAAATCCGTTTGTCGCTAATAAATCGTTTAATGCTTTGTTGGAAAGGTTTTCAGCGGTATTCTGAAGCGATGAGAATATTGGAGAAAATAAAAAAAAACGACTGACACCTTACGACTGTCTGTCAGTGTACTAGGCACACATTAATAAAAATAACAAATCCAATTGAATCTGCTTTTTGACAGTGAGAATGCGGAGCCGATCTCGAAGCGTTGTAGTTCAAAAATTAACTATTTCAATACTATTTAAGTTTCCACAGTCTATTCAAAAAAAGTTAGAACCAAGGCTAAGAGAATTTGACCTGGTTGACGCTGGTAGTCAACAGCGTCTTTTCTAAGGATAAAACAGATTTACAAAATATCAGAGTGAAATCTAGCCTGATAGTGATACACAAATTTCTAAAATTTAATATATTTATAAAATATCGATCAAAACTTTACGACATTATCTTTTTGTAGATACAGATCGAACTATTCAGTAGTTTCTTATTCGTCTTATAAGACCGTGATTAATGCTCAATGCTTTTAGATGATCTTAACCGAATATATTCATGGCTTTTCATTAAAAATTTAAAAACAATGTAATGAATTTAAAGATCTTTTCTTAGATTAAGAAAAAAGTTAATCACCGGAAAAAGAAATTTAACTATTCTATGCAAAGCTTGATATAGCTCACAGACTTAATCTGCCGATAGATACTAAAACGAATGATCTGATTTATCGATTCAATGTTGCATGGAAAATAGACTAAAACTATCATTTTAATTTTTGTTAAGATCTTAGATCACTCTGCATCGATATAATTAGTTATACAATTTAGAAATTAGCAAATCAGTATTGATTAATAAAATTCCATTGCAATCTACAAAAATTGCTTCAAAGTTAAACCTGAATTATTCAATAATATATCATATTATTTCTAGAAAGAATAACTAATTTATATCGATCATCATTAATAATACTAGATTTGATATTAACCATCGGCTTTTCGTTGTAACCAAAATAAGAAGCGATAAATTAATTTATACTTGATGTAACTGAAAATTAGTTATTAACTTCCTAATAAAAGCAAGCCTTTCAGCATAATTAATTAGTGGTTTAATAAATTTTAATTTATTAGGCCCATCTAGTCGATAGATATCAGCTGAGTTTTGTAATAACTCAATAAGAAAAGTTGGATTTACTTTATTTTGATTACTAAATTCAATAAATCCCCCCTTTTCATTAGCTTCTATTCGTTTAATACCTAATGTTTGTCCATGCATCTGGATATCAGTAGTTTGCAGTAATTGCTTACAAGAATCAGGCAACTTACCAAAACGATTAATAAGTTCAATTTTTAACTCATCTAATTCATTGCTATTTTTGGCACTAGCTATTCTTTTATAAAAAGATAATCTGAGATTCACATCGGTAATATAGTCATCCGGCAATAGTACAGGCATTCTTAATTCAATTTCAGTCTGTTGACTGGTGAGCTCTTTTAAAGAAGGTTCCTTGCCTTGCTTTAAAGCCTCAATAGCGTTTTCAAGAAGTTGCATATAAAGTGCAAATCCGATGGTATTTATCTGTCCGCTTTGTTTTTTACCAAGCAACTCTCCAGCACCACGAATTTCTAAATCATGGGTAGCCAATGCAAAGCCCGCACCAAGATTTTCTAAGGCTCCGATCACTTCAAGTCGTTTTTGTGCGTCATCCGTCATAGCTTTCGGGTGTGGTGTTAAGAGATAAGCATAAGCTTGATGATAAGAGCGACCAACCCTACCACGCAATTGATGCAATTGTGCTAAACCAAAATGATCTGCACGTTCAATAATAATAGTATTAGCAGTAGGGATATCGATTCCCGTTTCAATAATAGTGGTACAAATTAATACATTGAAACGCTGATGATGAAAATCAGTCATAACACGTTCCAAATCTCTTTCACGCATTTTTCCATGAGCAATAACAAAACGCGCTTCAGATACTAGTGATACCAAACGTTCTTTGGCTTTTTCAATATGTTTTACATCATTAAATAGATAATAAACTTGCCCACCACGTAATATTTCCCGCAAAATTGCTTCCCGTACAATTAAATCATCATATTGACGAACAAAGGTCTTAATGGATAATCGACGAGAAGGCGGAGTAGCAATAATCGATAGATCACGCATCCCACTCATTGCCATATTAAGCGTTCTAGGAATAGGTGTTGCCGTTAATGTTAGAATATCAACATTAGCTCGTATCGATTTAATTAACTCTTTCTGGCGAACACCAAAACGGTGCTCTTCATCAACAATTAATAATCCAAGTGATTTCCAACGGAAATCACTTTGTAGTAATTTATGAGTACCAATTAAGATATCCACTTTACCTTCAGCTACTGCGTTAATAATTTGTTGCTGTTCTTTATTACTACGAAAACGTGATAGCATTTCAATCCGTACTGGCCAATTAGCAAAACGGTCAAGAAAATTATCGAAGTGTTGTTGTGCTAGTAGGGTTGTTGGTATTAATACAGCAACTTGTTGGTTATTAGTTATTGCTAAAAATGCTGCTCGCATAGCCACTTCAGTTTTACCAAAACCCACATCACCGCAAACTAAACGATCCATAGTAATGGGTTGGCACATATCATTTAAAACAGAATTAATTGCCTGTTCTTGATCAACTGTTGTTTCGAAGGGGAAATCTTGGCAAAAAAGCTGATATTGCATTTTATCATGCTTGAAAGCAAAACCTGGCTTTATGCTTCGCTGAGCATGAAAATCTAATAGCTCTACTGCAACATCGCGAATTTTTTCAGCTGCTTTTTGTTTTGCTTTAGCCCAAACATCACTACCTAATTTATGTAATGGTGCACTTTCATCACTGCTTCCACTATAACGACTAATTAAATTCAGCGATGAAACCGGAGCGTAAAGTTTATCGTTGCCAGCATAAGTGAGCATCAAATATTCAGCTTGAATACCGCTTACGACTAAAGTGGTTAAACCTTCATAACGTCCAACCCCATGTTCAAGGTGAACAACAAGTTGTCCTGGTCGCAATTCAGCCAAGTTACGGATTAATAGGTCAATATTAATTGTTTTATATTGTTTAGTATGACGTTGAATAACCCGCTTACCTAAAATATCGCTTTCACAAATGAGGGCTATTTGTTGATCCTGATTAGCAAAACCTTGTTCAGCAGCACCTACTGTGATATAAAAACCTGCATTATTAGTTTTATTCAGAGTTTTAATCTTAATAGGGTTAATTTTTATCTGTGCTAGTAGCTCCTGTACTATTTCACGTCGTCCTGGGCTTTCTACAGAAAAAATAATTCGACCAGCAAAATTTCTGCTAAACTCATCTAGCTTATGAAGCGGGGCTTTATTTTTCTGACTGATACTTAAATCGGGTAAAGCTGAATAGGGTAGATTAGTATTACCTAATTTTTGAGCAACCGGTTCAATTGAAATTTTAATACATGGCCATGTCTTAAGGGTTTGATTGAGCTGTTCGCTATTTAACCAAAGCATATCAGGCGGTAGTAGCGGACGCATTGGATCAACATTTCGACTTTCATAGCGCTGATAAGTATCAGTCCAAAATCTATTAGCCATTGCTACTAAATCTTGCGTTATCAATAAAGTATCAGGAGGGAAGTAATCAAATAAAGAAGATAGTGGCTGATTGAAAAAAAGAGGTTGCCAATATTCAATTCCTAGTGGCACTATTTTTTTACTAATTTGTTGATAGATATGTTCAGGGTCACGTCGTATATCGAAATATTTACGCCATTGCCTACGGAATAATTCAATAGCTTTATCATCTATTGGGAATTCATGAGCGGGTAGTAAATTTATTTGCTCAATTTCGCTGATAGTTAATTGACTATCAACATTAAAAGTTCTTAAGCTATCAATTTCATTATCAAAAAAGTCAATTCGATATGGATCATTACTGCCCATTGGAAAAAGATCAAGTAACGATCCACGAATAGTATACTCACCATGTTCGAGTACTTGTTCAACATATCGATAACCGGCTTTATCAAGATTATTACGTAATTTTTCAGGTGAAAGCTTATTTCCCTTATGGATAACCAGTGCATTGCTGATTAAAAAATCAGCAGGGCAAACTTTTTGCATTAATGTATTAACCGGAATAATTAATAAACCCTTTGTCAAAGTTGGCAGTCGATAAAGATTAATTAAACGCGTTGAAATAATTTCTTGATGTGGTGAAAAATTATCATATGGTAACGTTTCCCAATCCGAAAACATTGTCACTGAATTCTGTGAAAATTGTTGTATTTCATTATATAATTTTAAGGCATTATGTGTATCTTGAGTGATTAATACAACAAGACCTGGATGTCGTTTGACAATATCAGCACACTCAATAGAGGCTGCTGCGCCAATTAGACACCCCAAATGGCGAATATCACCTTGCTGTTTGGGTAGTTGATAATAATATTTTGCCGACATAAGGATTAATTAATTCTCATTATTAAAATTGTAATACTTATTTTATTAATACTAAAACAAAAGAAAATAGTCTAATCTGTTAAGATAGATATAAAAAATCATAAAACGTTGACTTAAAATAATTTTATTCAGTAAGCTACCATTTATTATCGCCAAATATTTTGCTTTGGCAACAGAGGTATATTAGATTTAATGTCTCAATCTGTTATCTTTTATATTGGTCTACGTTATATGCGTGGACAAACAGGCGACCGATTTGGTCGGTTCGTATCGAGTTTATCTACAATTGGCATTACATTAGGCATTATGGCATTAATTACCGTCACCGCTGTTATGAATGGTTTTGAACATTCATTGCAACAGAGTATTTTAACATATATGCCACAGGTTATTTTAACGACACATGAAGGTAATCTCAACCCAAGTCAGTATCCTGCAAAAAATATAACCTATCTGCAAGGAATCGAAAACATTGCTCCAATTGTGGAAAGTGATGTTATATTGCAAAGTAGGCAAAATATAGGGATTGCGGTCATGATTGGTGTTGATGAAACATCGAGTGAGCCTTTATTAAATCATCTGCAAGATGTTGATTCTTCAGTGCTAACTGCTGGTAGTTATCATGTTATTTTAGGCTTAAAACTAGCTGAACAACTAAATCTAAGGAGAGGGGATCAATTGAGATTAATTATCCCTGCTGTTAGTGAGCTTACGCCAATTGGCAGAATACCAAGTCAACATTTATTTACAGTAGCTGGATTTTTTGCTACCCAAGGTGAAGCCGACAATAATGAATTATTAGTTAATCAGCTAGATGCAGCACGATTAATGCGTTATCCGATCGGTAATATTACTGGTTGGCGTCTTTATCTTAACGCACCATTAACTGTTGATAGCTTGTGTCAACAAGCGTTACCGGCAGGTATGATATGGCAGGATTGGCGTGAACGAAAAGGTGAATTTTTTCAGGCAGTAAAAATGGAAAAAAATATGATGGGATTATTATTGAGTCTCATTATTGCCGTAGCAGCATTTAATATTGTTACTTCACTTTCATTTTTAGTTATGGAAAAGGAGTCTGAAGGGGGGATTTTACAGACTTTAGGTTTAAAACGAAGCCAGATTATGGCTATTTTTATCCTTCAAGGAGCAGCGACAGGAATCATTGGTAGCATCATTGGAACAGTATTAGGTCTATTTATTACAAGCCAGCTTAATATAATAATGCCTATGCTTGGTTTATTAGCTAAAGGTATCGAATTACCAATATCTATTGATCCTTCCCGTATTATATTAATTGTGTTATCTTCAATCGCTATCTCATTATTAGCCACCCTTTATCCATCTTGGCGTGCAGCTACCATTCAACCTGCAGAAGCTTTGCGTTATGAATAATTCCCCACTATTAGTTTGCCAAGACCTCTGTAAATCTTATCAAGATGGCAAAATTTTAACTAATGTTCTTAAAAATATTTCATTATCAATTAATAAAAGTGAAATGACGGCAATTCTAGGTAGCTCAGGTTCTGGAAAGAGTACACTTCTGCATTTATTAGGCGGATTAGATACGCCAAGTAGCGGTAATATTATTTTTGATGGTAAAAAAATTACCTTACTTTCTACCAATGATAGAGCTGAACTACGGAATAAAAAATTGGGATTTATTTATCAATTTCATCATTTATTACCGGATTTTACTGCATTAGAAAATGTGATGATGCCATTATTAATTGGCGGAATGACACGTGTTAAAGCTCAGCATAAAGCTAATGAAATGTTAGCAGCAGTAGCTTTATCGCATCAAGTTAATCATCGCTCGGCTGAATTATCTGGCGGTGAACGTCAGCGAGTTGCAATTGCTCGTGCAATTGTTAACGAACCTGCTTTAGTGTTAGCAGATGAACCGACAGGTAATTTAGACTTACAAAATGTAGATATTATTTTTGATTTATTAATGGATCTTAATAGACAAAAAGGGACAGCATTTTTAGTTGTAACTCATGATTTGCGACTTGCCTGTCGTTTAACTCGTCAACTGGAAATACGGGATGGTTACTTACAAGATGATTCAATATTAATGTGAACAGCATAATTATGGCGGAATTACTTCGTGCTTTAAAGATTGCTATTCGTTTTAGCCAAGGCAAAAAAAGAGTAAGCTTAGTTTCATTGATATCGATTATTTCTATATTAGGTATTGCGCTTGGTGTTGCAGTGTTAATTATCGGTTTAAGTGCAATGAATGGTTTTGAACGTGAATTAAAAAATCGCATACTTTCAGTTGTCCCTCATGGACAAATTGCGGTAGTTAATCAGCCTTATTTAAATTGGCAAGCTGATTTAGCTAAGGTTCGACAAACTCCAGGGGTTGTTGGTGTATCACCTTATATTAATTTTACTGGGTTGATAGAAAAAGGGGGTACATTGAAAGCAATACAAGTAGCCGGTGTTGATTTATCGTCAGAGCGCTCAGTTAGTTCGTTACCTGATTTTATCTTAAATGATGCATGGAGAAAATTAAAACTAGGTAATAACGAAATTATTTTAGGTCAAGGCATCGCAAAAATATTAAAAGTTTCACCTGGAGATCATATTACCATTATGATCTCTAATCATGATGATAAATTAGGTATTCAACAACTAAATCGAATTAGTGTTACAGTTATTGGCATATTAAAATTAAATGGTATGTTAGATCATCATTTAGCAATAGTACCACTGCAAGATGCACAACAATACTTATCCTATGGTGATAGTGTTACCGGTTTTCAGATCAGCGTGAATGATATTTTTGCTGCTAATAAAGTAGTTTATGATGCCGGCATAAATACTGGCCATTATGTCACTATTAAAAGTTGGATAACAGATTATGGTTACATGTATAGCGATATTCAAATGGTGCGTGGCATAATGTATCTTACCATGATTTTAGTAATTGGTGTTGCCTGTTTTAATATTGTCTCTACGCTGGTGATGGCAGTAAAAGATAAAAAAACCGATATTGCAGTGTTGAGAACACTTGGTGCTAAAGATAGTTTTATTCGAGCTATTTTTTTATGGTATGGATTAATAACGGGGATGATTGGATGTTTTATTGGTATGTTAGTTGGGATTTTTATATCACTAAATTTAACGACTATTATTAAATATATAGAAAATATTATTAATCATCCTATTTTATCAGGTGATATTTATTTTATTGATTTTTTACCCTCTGAGCTCCAGATTATCGATGTATTTTGTGTCATATTAACAACATTAATTTTAAGTTTACTTGCTAGTTGGTATCCAGCTAAACGGGCAACAAAAATAGATCCGGCGCGAATTTTAACTGGGAAATAATAATTATTATTTTGTTATAATTATCTAAAAGTAACGATTGTTTAATTAAAAATGAGTTAGCTAAGATGAAAAGGATATTCTTACAATGGTACTGTTTTATTGTCGTCTTAGAAAATTACGTAAAAAGAAAAATTTACACCGACAAAGATTTCGTTGCTGTCTTTTTTACCAAGACAAACAGTTAATTGATAAAATGAAAATAAAAAATTGTCGTGTTAAAATAAGTGCTGGAATTTCTACTAAGTCTGAATTCATACTTTTTGAATAATAGATAGTTTATAGGAATAACATCGAGTTAAAGATATTAAAATACCTGAAGATTTTTTTTAAAAATCTAGAATTACTTCAACATTTTTACAATCAGTGGCTTCATTAATTTTAGCAAGCAAATATAAAAACTAACGCCAACCCCATTATGGGTTACAACATTAAAACATTTCCTGTTTGATATTTTATCAGTTATGTAAAATATTAATATCTTATATGAAAGCGAATAATTAATATACTATTTATATATAGTAACTTCTTAAAAGTTCTCTCTTATCAATCAAATTAGATTATTGAATAGAAAACTAGTCTAATAACTGATAACTATTATTACTGTTATCAACTTCCTTAACCTTTACGTTCCTATATCGTCTAGTTTACTGAAATACTATTCAGTATAGAGTTATTTATCAGCCTTTATCGTCAACGTATCTTTTTGGAATTATGCTCATTTTTAATATATGTAGTTTTAAGATAAGTGGCGTATGTCGTTAATTGATTTTGTGAATGATTTTAGCAACAGAGAGATGATATGCTATGAAAAGTCTGCCTATAGGTTAATCTGAGAAACCAGATATTACTTCTTATCCCTTGAATGAATGTATCCATAATAGTGGACGGGTAGCTAATAGATACTGCTATTGAGACGGAGCTGGAAGTCATTGCTGTGATAACATGTAAACACTGACTTGCTTAACTGGCAGGAATCCGTCATTTTATAACGGTTATTTGCTATATCCCAACCTAGAAAGACTGGTATTGCCAATGTTGAGATGAAAGTATCTAAGATAAAAGAATCGTAGCGGCAACGGAATATCCTTTAATAACTCGGTTGCTATTTGTCTTAGCTAAAAAGTGCAAAAAGTTGCTCTCATAGCCTGTATATGCGAAGCATTTATACACAGGTGATTTAATAAAAGTCATAGGCCTTTTCTCGATGAAATCACATGGTTTATCTGCTAATACCCCAATCAGCAAACTGAAATAAAAATGCTTTTAACAGTATAGGCAATGGATCTTTCCATGATTTAAGTGATACACGAAGCTATATTTATTTCTAGGCTGATTCATATATATTTGTGCTGATTACAGATAAACTGATCGCTTTTACCACTGCTCATTATTGGCGGAACTGCGCATGGATATTAAGAAGTTCGTTCGCTAGAAGATGGTTATTGAGAGTTAGAAGTAAGTTGGATAAAACTTCTCAATAGCTGATGAGCACGTTGCTTAATCATATCTCCCATATTTGCTAGAGAAGATAGTGCTTTGTTTTGAATATAAAAATAAAGATATTCCTGAGTACGTAATACCAATATTATTTGATATAAAATAACTAATGTGCTATTTTTATCCTATAAAAATCTCTAAGAGAAAATTTAGCTAGTAGAAAATTGCGATTCCGCTAATAAACTCATTGATGTTTTATTGGAAGGGAGTTTCAGCGAGAATATCTCCTGCAGAGATGAAGAACTTGGATAAAGATTGAGAAGAATGGCTGGCATTCCATGTTTCCCATCAGCGCACTGGGTATCAATAAGAACAATAAATCTAATTTCAATATCAGCTTTTGCTCGACAATATGAGGCTATGAAACTACTTCTCGAAGTAATTTAGTTCAAAAAGAACCTTTTGAATGGTATTTAAGCTATTTCATCTACCCAAAAAATCTAAAACTAGTAAGGAAATTTTCCTGCTGATCCTGGTGGTAAACAACCTCAAGTTAAAAATAGAAATAGGGGGGTTCACGAAGTATCAGAACGGAGAATAGTTTAACTATCATATACCATATTTCTAATAATTCACCTTTTGAGAGAGTTAGCTGTATTACTATTGCTAGTAATCGTTAATTAGTAATTTATTTATAATTGGAGTCTGGATGAAAATTATTCTTCCTGATTTTAAACAAGCTAGTATTTTGGTAATTGGCGATGTTATGTTAGATCGTTATTGGTATGGGTTAACTAACCGAATTTCGCCAGAAGCGCCCGTTCCAGTCGTTAAAGTAGATATAAAAGAAGAACGGCCTGGTGGTGCGGCTAACGTTGCTATGAATATTGCTACTTTAGGCGCTAATGTTCGTCTGATAGGGTTGACTGGTATTGATGATGATGCTAAAGTTTTAACTAAAAAACTCACTCAAGCCAATGTATGTTGTGATTTTATTTCATTATCAACTCATCCCACTATTTCTAAACTAAGAATTATATCTCATAATCAACAACTTATTCGACTAGATTTTGAAGAAAAATTTGATAGTGTTGATATAAAGCCGTTATTAGATCGTATGGGGAAATCCTTACCAAGTGTTGATGTATTGATATTGTCTGATTATAGTAAAGGTGCATTAGCAAAAATTTCGCAGATCATTGCATTAGCAAATGCTGCTCAAGTGCCAGTACTTATTGATCCAAAAGGTAATGATTTTGAACGTTATCGCGGAGCTACTTTATTAACCCCAAATATGTCTGAATTTGAAGCTATTGTTGGCAAATGTAGTAGCAATAGTGAAATTAAACAAAAAGGAATGAAATTAATTTATTCCCTTAATCTCAAGGGATTGCTGATCACTCGTTCAGAAAGAGGGATGACCCTACTGCAGCGCGAAAAACCACCTTTACATTTACTAACTCAATCACAGGAAGTTTATGATGTTACCGGAGCCGGTGATACAGTTATTGCTGTTTTTGCAACAGCTTTAGCAACTCAAGTCGATTTTTATCAAGCTTCTATTTTAGCTAATGCTGCTGCTGGAGTTGTAGTTGGAAAACTGGGTGCTTCAACTGTATCATCTGTTGAGCTGGAGAATGCTATTCATAACCGAACTGATAATGGTTTTGGTGTAATGAATGAGCAGCAACTAAAACATGCAATTATTGCTGCTCGTAGCCGTGGCGAGAAGATTGTGATAACTAATGGTTGTTTTGATATCCTACATGCTGGTCACGTTATCTATTTAGCCAATGCCCGCAAGTTAGGTGATCGCTTGATTGTTGCTGTAAATAGCGATGCTTCAACTAAACGACTAAAAGGTAATGATCGTCCTATTAATCCATTAGCTCAACGTATGAGCGTATTAGAAGCGCTAAGTTCAGTAGATTGGGTGGTTTCTTTTGAAGAGGATACTCCTCAACGCCTAATCAGTGAAATATTAATTTTAACTGATGTATTAGTCAAAGGTGGCGATTATAAGGCGGAAGATATTGCTGGTAGCCAAGAGGTCTGGGCCGCAGGTGGTGAAGTTAAAGTGCTTAATTTTGAAGCAGGTCTCTCTACAACAAATATTATTAATAGCATTATAAAAAATAATTAATATTTTTAAGTAAAAATAAATGCCACGATAGGTGGAATATCGTGGCATTTATTATTCATTTTCATGATCTAGCCTTTTTTCTAATTCTTCAATACGTTTTTCCATTTGTCCTATTTTTTCACGGGCTTGCAGTAAAACTTCTATTTGAATATCAAATTCTTCACGAGAGACTAAATTAAATTTTCCTAACTGGTACTGTAATCCTCCCTTTAACTTTTTATTAAGATCTTCACTTAAGTTGCGTATTTCTTGCGGTAAAGTCTCTTTTATCTGACGAACAACTTGTTCAATTTTTTTTACATTAACCATCACAATATCCTTCTATGTCACAAATTATAATCTATAGACTTTCTAATATAGTTATTAGAAAGTCTGGTGTATGATTATCAGATTACGTTGCACTAATACTTACTGAATTTATTCTTCATCCTTAAATTAAGCATTGTTTATCATGAATAGAGTCAAGCAAATCAAAATCCCCTCTAAGCTGCTTCTAGATTTCTAAAGAGACGAAAACAGTTTTGAATACCATTGAAATAGTTATTTTCCAAAGCATAGTAATTTTGGGATCAGTTTCAAACCTGACACTAATATCATCTAAAAGGTCGATATTAAAAATAAGATTTATCCTTATTACTGATTACTGAGGCCCAGTGCACTAACGGGAAGGCATAGAATATCAGTCATTCTTTTTGCTCTTTCTCTAACTTCTTCATCGCTGTAGGATATTTATTGAAACTTATTACCAATAAAACATCAAGAGGTTTATTATTGATATCACAAATCTCTGATAGGCAAGCCCTCCACACAGCTCATCATTAATTTTCGGTGCTACATCCCTTTGTGAAAGTAATATAGCACCAATGCTGTTTTGTGTACTCAATAGGGTTGTCGCTACATGCCCGGGAATATCTTTGCCATTGCATTATAAAATTAATGGCATCCTCGTTCCCTTCCATAGGAATTCTAGTAGATATAATTAAATCCCGGATTCACAACAGGCTATTGAAAAGTTCGGCACAGTTTATTTCTGACTCTTGATAAGCATCTTCAACTCTAACCAACTTCTTGCATCTATTCAGCTCCGCCAATAATGAGTAGCAAGAAAAGACGATCAGTTTTCTAGGAAAAACGATTATACTTTCTTACCTAAGAAAAACGCAATGCGTATCGCTTAATTACGCAGCCTACGATTGTCTATGCTCTTTAAGTTATTACTGTCTCAACCTACTAATTATACTACTAAAGAGTAGTGTGTGTTTTCACTGAAAATCCTAAAAAATTTAAAGGAAATCAGCGGTGAAGAATACCTTGTCGGGTAGACCATGATAATAATTCTTACTCGCTTTTTGCACATTTCAGATAAAGCAATAATAATGAATTGTTTAAGTATATTTCATTCTTACTATGATTCATCTGCTGACCTTAGATCACTTTAATCTCAATATACCTCATAGCATCTCTTATATAGTTGGGTATGGTAATAACCATTACAAATTACGGATCTATCCGTAAACAAGGTAGCCATTCTATATATTCTTTCAGAATAGCTTTGAGCTCTGGTTCAACAGCAATGTCTATCACCTGCCTGTCATTCAGCATTACAGATGAGCTCATATAATGAATCAGAGATAATATCTAGTTTTAGCGGATACTTATAGGTAGACTTTTCATGGTATATCATCTTTATATTATTGAAATTATTAATGAAATTAATCAGAATGGATACCGCTACCATTTCTAAAACTCATACACCAAAAATTAATATAATTCATTTAATGATATATGTTAAATAATCAGCTTATTTTCCAAAATTATTTTTAATAAATTTGGTGATAACAATTGATTTAAAATTAGCAGAATAACTCCCCTAATAGTAAATTGGCTGCTTTATAAATCAAAATATTATCTCATTATATATTTGTTATTGTTGATTGCTACAGAACTATATTCACGATATAGTTTACTTGTCTATCTTAGATAGGAGCAAATTAGCAGCGGTGTTGATATTTATTCTTTTAATTTAATAACCAAGCTTACAAGCATTTCATTATAGCAACACGTAGTGAAAATCAGCGGCTCCATTGAAGTTCTGGAACCTAAGATTATAGTCTGGATAGGAGAGAATAACGATATCTATAGTTTTAAAAACTGCAAATTATATGCAGATTTTTAAGATACTGGTTTTATTTTTATACTTCCAAGCTTACTATGGTTCTGGTAATTTAGTATTTATATGATGAGATTTTACCATGAATCAGAAATCACTTTTCACGTATGGTAATCCGATCAAACGTATAGAACGTGCTCTCGAGGCTTTACGTAAAGGTAAAGGTGTTATGGTACTTGATGACGAAGGCCGTGAAAATGAGGGTGATATTATTTTTGCTGCTGAAACTATGACAGTTGAACAGATGGCATTAACTATCCGTTATGGTAGTGGAATTGTTTGTCTTTGTATAACGGAAGAACGCCGTAAACAATTAGCATTACCTATGATGGTTGAAAAAAATTCCAGTCGATTTCAAACTGCATTTACGATCACTATCGAGGCTTCTGAAGGGGTTACAACCGGCGTATCAGCCAGTGATCGAATAATAACTATTCGTAAAGCAATTACCGATAATGCAAAACCAACCGATCTTAATCGGCCTGGGCATGTTTTTCCGTTGAGGGCCCAAGAAGGTGGTGTATTGCAGCGTCGTGGTCATACTGAAGCCACCATTGATTTGGTAACTTTAGCTGGCTTTAAGCCAGCAGGCGTTTTATGTGAGTTGACAAATGACGATGGTACCATGGCCCGTATGCCAGAAGTGCTTATCTTTGCTAGGCAATATGATATGCCGGTAATAACTATTGAAAATCTGATAACCTATCGTCAACAATTTACTAAAGAGCCGGGCTAGCAGATTAAATAATTTATTTTGATGATTAATTGTATCTTATCATAAGTTTTATGAATAAACAACAGTATTGTTATACTGGAAAGTATAATTAAATAAGAATTACATCTCAAATATAAAAGGGGGTCACTTAACTAAAGAATAAGTAAGAAAAAATTAGATTCGTCAATCTAGGGTGATGTTGATCAATCTAAATAATAGTTCGTAACTAATTTATCAGCATAGAAATTTTATTAGTTATTTCAACCATTTAGTTATTTAGTGAATATAGAAAAAATAATAATTTTATTCTATCATTATTTTCTTATGTTGTAAAGGTTAATTTAGAATTAAATACGGGTAAAAACAGGATAGACCTTGGATATTAATTGTTTATATTCTTAAATAATTAATTTCTACCGATTAATTATTTACTAGCTAACCACTAATTAATGTATAATTATTTTCAAATTCTGATAGAAGATAATTTTCTTAAATAATCATACTTTTTGCTATATAAATAATCTATTGAGTGATTTCATGTTCATTTTCGATGAAGGAAGTATTTTTTCCTTTTTGTGAAGGAATAGGTTTTATTACATACTTATGAAATTTTGCAGGTTAGCGTTTCTGAAAAAATAGTCAACTAAAGGTTTAGTATTATTAGTAAATATTTTCTATCTAGGATGAATAGTAATAATTTTCCAGACTGACTCTAAACCTGTCTTACTTCAGCATCGACTAATTTAGTATAAAACCTCTTTAAGTATAAATTACTAAGAATATAATTTTAACAAGTTGCTAATAACTTAGCTAGTAAGCTAAGTAAATTATTCTTTTTTAGATAATCTCCGAATTGGATTAATATAGAAAAATTCAATGAATATTAGCTTTATAAGACATAACCTGTAGGGTATTAATGGTACCAACAATCTTCGTTACTAGAGTTATGCTCATTTGTGGTGTATGAGATTTGCCTATGGTTTGTAGATTGGTTATCCTGTTAATTGATTTTATGGATAATCAACAATAGAGAGATGATATCTCATAAAAAAGTCTAACCTACAGATTATCCGAAAAACTAGATATTATCCTAAATCCTTGCATGAACTCATTCGTAATTCTGACAAGGAGCTGATAGCACTGTTGTTGAGGGTTAGCTTGACTCGAAGCCACTATTTTGCAACAATATACTAAACCACCACCCTATCGACGCAGGAAATACCCATCGACTGTAATGGTTATTTATCATAGAAACCTATATGCAGACTTATATTAGCAATATTGAGATTAAAGTGCTTAATTTACTAAGAGGATCTACAGATCGGCAATAGAAATAGAATATCCTTTAACAAATTGTTGCTACACTACCTTATCTGAATAGTACAAAAACGTCTAGGAGTTATATTGGCATACCTATATATAGGAGACATCTTCACTACTGATTTTCACGAAGTTCTGTGGGTTCTTAATAAAGAGCATATAGTTTCTCTTCCAGGTATCAATCCAGCAAACTAAAACAGAAATGACTTAAAAAGTATTAGCAATTGTATCTACATAATTTAAGCGATACACTTATGTTTATTTCTTTGGTGAGGTCTATTCTTATTCTATAAGGCAAGCTTACCCTCCTCAATGCCTACTAGTTAAATAATTAGCATCACTGATCATGGATGTAAGCAGCTCGTTCCTATTGAAGATGCTTACTGATAATTAGAAACGAACTGAACTCAACTGCTGGATAGTAAAGAGCGCGTGAATTAACTGAACATTGAAACTTGATACGAGCGAGATATCATTAATTTTTGGAATGAAATGGCAAAGATATTCCTGAGTACGCAACAACAATATTCTTGAGGACACAAAGTAGCATTAGTACTAAATTACTTCCCAAAAACATACAACTGAAAGTTAAGATCTGAGCTACAGGAAAGGTCTTACTAACAGATAGCTGCAATGTCACTAATAAAGCTCTTAATATTTTATTGGTATGTTTTTCAGTGTATTATGTAGCTATGAAGAAACTAAAAAAAATCGAGAAAATAACCGTTTCAATAGCAATAGTATTTAATCTACTATTGTCTATTCAGAAAACTAATAGCCTATTCAGAAAACTAAAACTAACTTAGCGGATTCTATACTATTAACCAATAGTATAATAATAGTATCAGTTTAAGGATGAAGAATAGATTTCTGAGGTATCAGAGTAAAACATAGATTAACCCTAATATACTAGATTTGTAATAACTCATTAGAATATGCGTCACCATTATTATAAAAATTATGAAGCAACTTTCTTACAAAATCTGGTAATGTTAATTTTTTATTAGCAGAACCGTATTTAAATAGTTTACAACCATTTAAGAAACCTGAATTATTAAGAATATGTTGGAAACGATTATCAATAAAAATCCCTTATACTACATTAAAGAATTTCACTATAGTGGTTCCCGTGAAAAACAAGCAATTATAAAGATTAAAGAAAACTTTTTCTTTACTTCATACTAATATAAAACTCCATCTTATTACATGGCTCGGCGATAATCTATCAGATGATCTAAATTCATACATTGAAGGAACTCATTCCACTTTATCCTTGCCATGTTATCATAGTAAACATGGTATCTCTGGAGATATTCATAGAGGTTACAACGATATTGATGCACATCTCTTATTGCAGGAAAAGATTCAACAATCTTACTAGAACTCCTATAACAAAACTATATCAGAAGAATAAATATTTTAATTATCTTCGATGTACGCTGATTAACTTGACTTTACGTAAGTAACCAAAACAAATAGGTATTGATTTGAAATAGCATTTTTAAATTGAATTTCTGCTTGTTGCCTCAACAACAGCTAATTTAAATGTACTAAGTGCTATTGTTAAAGTCAAAAAAAAATTTTCCATAAATCCATGTAAAGAGGGAAGTGTATTTTCCATATAGAAAAGTGCAAATGTAGTAGAAGAGAAAAATAAAAGGAAAGAGCAAATCTCGCTCTTAATTACTCGAGATCAACATGGTCAATGTGAGCGATAGATTCTGGGAGAGTTTAATATAACAGTTAGCTGTTTCTTAAGAAAATCATCAAAAATAGCAGATCCTTTATCTCAAATGGAGATAAATAGTAAAAAATATTTTTTAGCTAGCATGAAATTAGTCATTATTAGCTAATATAAGGGTAGGTAATTGGAGAGTTATTGATAAGGATTTTCATATTAAAAATGTAGAAAGTTATATAAGCTGATTTAAAATACACCTAAGAGGTCTATGGTATAGAGTCTCTTTATTTATTAAATTATTTGACTTGCGAATTTTATTTAAACCACAATAATTAAATATAGAGGTGACTATAAATTTCTCTGCGAGCAAAGTAATAGCCTTTGCCAACTTAGCTATTATTAATCATTGCTAAGCAGCCCTTAATAAATTAATGAATAATTAATAAATAAATATTGATGCTCTTAATATTTGAATACGCATAAAATATCTTACATTTAATCTTCGTCAAAAATAGACATTTTAAATTGTAAAATAATCAGGTCATCATCAAACTTCTTAGTGATGAATTAAATCGAAGCACTGTGTACTCTTATCACTATTTACCAGTACTTTTAGTGGCATCTAATCCAGATTTCTTCTGCAATAAGGAATGGTGACTATTAATTATTTTATCTAAATAATAGCTGATAATGCAGTGTGGTGTAAAAATGCGAATATGTTAATCTGAACACAGCACTCTAAAATCTGATTGATACTGAACTATCTCCCCATGATAAATGAAACATCATAAACATAGTTATCCATTATCCTATTTTGTATCATAACAGTTTAAATCGCAGATTGTTAGCACGTTCTAAAGAAGAATAAATTGGTTTGTTGCTGAAAACTCCATTAATTTTATCGATATTTTTTGCAAGCATGAAATAATCATTTATAATTTCTGACAATGGCAGGAATTAATAATACTAATTTTTTCATTTTCTGATTGTTATGTGTGGGTTAATCCGTGTTAATTGCGATAACCTTACTAATTTTGTAGACTTTCTTATATAGTTACTTAATCATTTTTAATACATCAGAGACTTTTTCTAAGGATAAAACCATCAAAATATTTTCTTGAAACCGTTACCTATTATATAAACATTCAGATGAATATTCTGTTTTTCTAATTAATATTAGAATGCTTTTAACATAAATATGTTTTGTTATGGGTGAAAATAATCAGAAAATAACTTATTTTCTAGTTGATTAGAGGTTAATCTATTGTATTAACTGTAGAGTTTTTTAATTAATGAATAACTATTAAGAATATAAATTCGCTAGCAGCTAAAATAATTAATACATCCTTAAGCTTTAACTTTGCTACCATCAATAATTTTTATTTTCAACTATACCAACATAAAAACCTATTATATTATAATCTTCACCCTAATACATAATTAGGTGGCTCTTCTATTTTATCACCAACCAAGGGATAATCTTATTGCATTGCAGGAAGCTGCAATGTTTTTATTGATTATCCTGGTCGCTCTGCGTTACCTCTAGCCTTACCAGTTTCGTAATAATCTAGAAAAGTAATTCCGCATCTTAAACGATCAGATCCATTACGTACATAGCAACTAAATTAATGATTATGGTATTATAGCATTTTAAGCTACTTAATAATCGCAGTTTTATGCTAACAGCATTTATGCTGGAAACTAATATTAGCCACGATACTTTTCTAATTAAGGTATATAAAAGTATGCTTGTGACCTTTCTATTACTTCTTGGCGCGGCGGTGGTGGGGGTGTGGTTCCCTTTTTAAATAGCTATTTTAATAAATTCGATCAGTATATTATTTAAATCAATATTTTAACAGCAGCATCTTTATATATTGAGAAAAATTTTACCTGTTATAGAAAATCACAAATATGATTCGATTAGATTTTGGAAAATTAATAAAAACCAATAATTTATTAACTTAAATAAACGTTTATGATATTCTTATATTGATTTTCATCATAAACTTTTTTAAAAAAGTTTATAAAAATAAATTTCATAAAAGAAAAAAATTTTAATCTTTTACTGAAAAAAATCTAAAAAGCTCTATAAGCTAATAATTTTTTATTTTTAAATTTGTACTGTAGGAGATAATAGCGTGAAAATAGTTGAGATAAAACACCCGTTAGTTAAACATAAATTAGATTTATTACGGGATAAAGATATTAGTACTAAACGTTTTCGTGAATTAGCCTCAGAGATCGGAAGTCTATTAACTTATGAAGCAACAGCAAACTTAGAAACAGAAACAATTACAATAAAAGGATAGTGTAGCCAAATAAATATCGAGCAAATTAAAGGAAAAAATTACTATCGTGCCAATTTTACGTCCGGGATTAGGAATGATAGATTTGGAGGTATTGAAAAATATTCCTAGTGCCTGCATAAGTGTTATTGGCATATTTCGTGATAAAAAGACCTTGGAGTCTATTTCATATTCTCAAAAACTAGTTTCAAAACATTAATGAACGCATGGCATTGGTTATTGACCTGATGTTGGCAACCGGTGGTTAACCGATTACTACGATTAATTTACTTAAACAAGCAGGTAGTTATACTATCAAAATATTAATATTAGTTACTGAACCAGAAGGTATTAAGGCACTGGAAGCTGCCCATTCTGATGTTGAACTTTATATAGCATCTGCTGATAATCATCTGGATAAACATGGTATGTTCTTCCTGGTTTAGGTGATGCGGGTGATAAGCTATTTGGTACCAAGTAACATTTATTGTTTATGTTATTAGTTATTGAAAGATAATAATCTTAGAGAGTTATTAGCAAATCTAGTGTATGGTAGGTCAGAGGATATTACTTCACTTTGATGCTTTATAAATTTGTTTCCACCTTTAAATTAGATGTTATTTATTATCAAGAATTAAGCATAGTGAATTCCTTTAACCGGTTCCCGATTTTTAAGCAAACTGGAGCAGCAAAATACTCTTGAAATGGTTGTTTTCTTGAACTATAGCAATTCGTGCTTCGCATTCATGTATTCTCACTGTTCCAAAAGCCAATTTAATTAGATTTGTCGTTCTTATTGACGGGAAGAGAACACCCCCACGCAACAGAGTTGACTTATGGAAGCCATAGAATACCAGCACAGTTTCTTCTCGCTCTTTCTTAAGCTTCTTCATTATTTCAGGATACGTTGAAAAGATTGCCAACAAAATATAAAGGTCTTTATTAACGGCATCAGAGTTCCTCGTACCAAGAACTCTCGCAAATCACTTTTAATTTTTGATCAGATACCTTTGGAGAGTGAAGCTAACGTATGAGCTGTTTTGTATACTAATAGCGTTGTTCCTACGTATTTATCTGGTAATATCTTTGTTATTGCATTTCAAATACCAAGAGATCAGGCTTCCATAAAAAGGTTGGAAGATACGATTAATCTATGCGCTCAAGAGGATCATTGAGGAGTTCAGTCCAATTCGCCTTTCTAACTCTTACTCTTGATAAGCATATTTTACCGCAATTGAGTTCTCTGTACGTCTATATTCAGTGATGTCAATAATTAAGAAGAAGATAATAACAATCCTCTTGCCTGACAGAGTGGCATTTAGCCATGAGCAAAATAAAGGTAGCGTGTATCGCTTAAATTATGTAGCTACTATTGCCGATACTCTTCAAGGCATCGGCGTTTCAGTCTACTGATGAAGATTTTCTGCAGAGATACCCCATGTGCTTTTTACTGAGAACTTATCCAGAGCTTCATGAAAATCGTCAGTATTCTCTTTCTCCTATATACAGAGAAAGTAATAACTCTTTAATATTTTTTTACGTTTTAGATAAGGAGATAACGAGCTGTTAAATAACATATTTCGTTGCGGCTATGATTCCTTTAATCTTAGACACTTTTATTTCAAGATTGATAAGAGTAATTTATATGGTTCGTGATAACAAATAACCATTACGAATTACGGATAGATCCATAGACAAGCGGTGTTTAGGATGCTATTACAGTATAATAGCTTCAAACTCAGCCTCAACAACGGCGCTTATTAGCCTCCTGTTAGTATTACGGAGGAGTTAGTGCAATAGATTAGAAATCATATCTGGTTTCAGCATTATCTGCATAGCAGACTTTTCATTCATATTATCTTATATTTTATTAAAACAATTTATGAAATTAATCAATAAGATATTGAAAAAATTTCCAAAACTACATACACTAGAAATTAGCATACTCCTTATCTGGATAGACTAAAAGTTATAGACTGAACGATTTTCGTCACTGGAACGTTTGGATACATAAGAGCTTCAGATAAAGACTCACACTTTAAGTGTGATATGCTGAAATTGAAAGTATATCATATATCAAAAAAGAGTATGATTTTTAAATAATTCAAGGTTAATTTTAAACCAATCTTTTATAAACTGAAATAGAGTTTTACTACCCAATACTGATTGGGGTAATTTTTGATTGCACAGTTAAATATATTGACACAGAGTGATCTAAAATTCTTAACAAAATTGAAATGATGGATTTGCAGTCAATCTTTAATAGGACCCATTAAATCACTCAACCATACCATTTGTTTAAGAATTCTTCAACTGGCGCTAAGTCGATATTCTATAACTGAGCTCTGTCCATGACTAGAGAATTAAATCCATTTTTACTTTAAGAAAGTTCAAAGAACTCTTTTTGCTGCTAAAAAGAGATAAAATTACTTATTAGGTATATTATAAAATGAAATTTTATTTAAGTACGCATTCTTTAATCTAATGTTCTAATTTTAGAGATATTAACACTAAATTTGACTTAATAAGCATCATTTTTTATTTTATATATTCTTTTTGAACATAATTTATTTCCTGTTTCCCAAGGCTGAGCCGTCGGGAAAAAGTGGACTATCGTTATTCAAAATAATTTATACATATCTATAAGCAGGAATCCTTTCATTAGGATAGCAAAATCCTAATTTTTTTCTGCTCATCATCTTTATTGCCTTTATACTACTTCGGTAATAATGTGTTTCATTGAGGATTCAACAAGAATCATAGTAATGTGCCATCTTAAATACCTCGCTACAATATGGCTAAGATATCGTCCGATTATCTATTACTGCGTTAGCATCTATTATCAGTACCGCTTCAAGTTTTTATAGTAATGATGCACATTACTCCTTTTTCGGTAATGTCCTAGTTTTAACGTGAATATCAGAATTAAGGTAACGCTAGAAGATATTTGCGCTATTCTAAAAATTCATTTTGTCTTTTCATCAAAGTAAAGTTTTCCAGTAACCATCCATAATATTTCTTTAGAATAATGCTACCACTGCTTTCTAGTACGAATTTATCTCAGATCAGAAAGAGTGTTATGAGATTTATATTAAATCATAGTTGTGAACAATACAGTAATCGAATAATAACGCTTTGTTAGATTTCTTAGATCGTTTCTTTTTGAAAAGCAACTCAATAACTATACAGTAGCATATTTTTAATATTTAAACTTCCACAGGATCACAGAAAGATGAAAATACAAATATTAATTGAGTTTATCACAACTGTAAACGTGCAAAGGAGAGAAGATACCAATTTTGATATCCTGTATGCGTACTTACTGAGGCGTAAGTAAGAGTAGTAGCCCAAAACAAAACATTAAATATCGTCTAGTCATTATTAAAAAGATCAAAGAAGATTGAGGTAGTGAAAGTAATGTACTCTAGTTGCAGTCGGGTAAAATATAAATCTGCTATGCTCTAACCATTACTCTTTACCTTTAAAGTCATATGAACTAGGATCTTTTAACTTATAGATTAGCAGAAATGACTGTATAGACTCCATTTAGAAGAATCAGATCAGTAATTGTCCAGATACACCCCCCTATAAAACAAGTGTTGTAGACAAAAACATTCTCTCTATAAATAGATGAGTTTCTAGCTGAGACTTTTAGCCTGTTTTTAAGAAATTTATTTTAGACATCATCAATAGTGAAAAGCAGTTTAATTAAGGGATATACATTTAGATAAATTATCTCCTCTTAGTTTCTTATAAAAATAGAATTGTCATCCTGTGACCCCCATTCATCAAATCTATTAGGCCTACTTATTTTACACTCTCCTTACAGGAGGAAAAGGAGAGAAGAGTCATCACTAGTTCCCTTATAAGTATGAATTCATCGATAAGTATATACTTTCAGTCGTTACCACATCAATATAGTTATATTTTAGTATCATTGCGGCTTAGCTAGCCTAGAACGTTGCTTAAAGCTCTAGATAATCGTGATTAAAGGCGGATAATACCTTGCATGTTGAAAAAATTAAAGACCGGAGTTCGGCCATTATTATAATGGCCTCTTTTGAGATGCAATAAAAATTCAGTCGCTCTGTTATTATTAATTTCTGAAGAAAAATCATAAAGCGCTTTAGATTCTTTAGATAAATAAACAGTATTTATAACACATGAAGTTGCGTATTATCTTTCTGATCCACTTAGATTAGACTTTATAGTAGATTTATTTTAATTTATCTAGATGGCTTCCTAAGAATTAGGATATCACAAAGTAAAAACAAGTACTCAGTTCATGAGCATCCCTGAAGTAGGATAATTGCACTGTTCACATCATAGTGAACCTATGATGATTGAATGATTTTAATAAATGTCAATCAATCGCATAATCTTTTACAATTTTCTATTGCAGTTTTTATTACTACAATAGAATTTTCTTTAGTGATGATGTTATTTCTGCTATCCATAAATGTATCACAATAGGAAATATTCCCACTCCATTTTTCAGGTCATCAATTATTTTCATAACAGCTGATAATATCTTTAGGGTTTACGAAAAATAGTAGTTTAGTAAAACTCTAATGAGTGCTTTATTAATTGTAATCATTATATTATTATCGAATTTAACCTTATCTTTTCTCCTATTTTATTGATTTGCCTACTTCGTTTAAAATAAAAGATGATTTAATAATAGTAGAAAATTGATCATATTCACAGCAAAGCCAATATGCCTATCTCCGAGTGTGCCCATTCTTCCCACTATTCTGAAACAATTAGCAATAATGCTAAAAATTATAAATAAGTTCACTTCTGGTAAAGAACAGGAAATATTAAAATTTGCTAAATTACTCAATTTAGAATCACAGAGAGACTTGATAAAACTAAATTAATTCCTGAATAAAAAGTTGCTTTTATTTATTAAGCAAACTGTATTAACTACATTAAATTTACCCATTGATTTAATTGTTAAAACACCCCATTCTATGCATGAGGTAGTAGAAGATTTATATACTGATTATGAAATTTTTCCTGTCTATTGCCTAACAGGATGCATTACAATACTACCAATATAAACTATCATCAAAAACTTAAAATTGGATTTAAGTATTTTTAGTAAAAATGTTATAACAACACTATCAAATTTAATAATAACAACCTTTCTTAGTAGCAAAGAAAGGTGATCTAAGAAAATATTTATTTTTTTTAAAATTACCTCAATAAAAAAAATTTAGTTTTTAGATATAAGACTTCCACTTTATATGGAAATAGTTAAGAAAAGTTCTATTAATTAGGCTTTCTTCTAGCTGATTAATTGATTATTTCTTTTTAGAAATATGTAGCTTCAAACAGACGATATCATTTCAAAGTTAATAACTATATTTTAAAAGAACAAGCATTAACTAAAACTTGCAATTCCATAATCCATATTCATGCTACGATTTCAGATGCTATCATTACCATAGCACCATATATAACCTCACCTTTTCCTGCTTAAAAAAGCTTTATATTCAGCTAACTGCAGTTAAATATAAAAGATTAGTAATGCAAGAACAAATCTTTATTAGTTAATTAAGCTAATTATTTACAATATTCTATTAAAATCCTTTTCTTACATATTGAGCAAACAGGGATAGCATTATTAAGTGCCGCAGGCTTCTCTCCATCTCTGGTAAAAATTAAAATTATAATAAATTAAATAATAATTTAATTATTAAAGCCACTAAATCTTATCATAAAATAACTGGTCTTGATCAATTAATATAAAAGCATCTTAATAAGATTATCAAAGGTATACTGATAAATTTTTTGAAAATGAAAGAAACTCTAATTAGAATTGAAGATAATAAAGCGTAGCCATAATTGCTTTAAAAATAATTTTTAATCAAACAAGCCATGATTAAATTATGCGTAATCTCAAAAAGTATCCTTACAGGCGGTGGTAAATAATTAACTAAAACTTTAACTAGTTAAAGAGATATGCAGCAACGTTCACTCTTCTTTTATTGATGAATTGATGCATAATGTTCCTACCTTATTTAAGATCAAATAAGTCATTATTGATAATGAACTGTTAATTAAACGGATGGTAAAACTAACTGAAATTATAATACAAAAGTCTAACAATTACTAGTTGATCTGTCATGCAGATCAACTTTTATTGCAGAATCTTATTCTGACTCCAGAATCAGAATAAATAGTTATTTGTGATATTAATAGGATTTATTTTAATTAATTTAACTACTCCTATTGTTAATAGTTAACAACTGTGTATCGCCCATACCATACCAAAAATCGGTAAATTTAATATTGAAAAAGTTTGTGTTCGAGCTTGTCTTGCTAAAGATTATAACAACTATTTTTAGTTTAGTCAAGAATAGGCATAAAAAAGTAGAACAATATAATTTACTCGATTGTATTGAATATGGTGGTTGCGCTTATTTTCGCCTAAGTAATATTCCTCTTATCTAATTTTCTTGATAAGAAAAACCAGAAATTAAAAGTTTTTTTAAAAAACGCATATCTGATGTCAATAAGCTTTTTATGCTAAAAAGCTCGGTTTTAACGAGAGAAAATCCTTTATCAGGAATAATTTAACCAAACTGCAGTGTAAATTTTCAAAGCAAGAGAAAAATCTGCAATTAGTATTGCATTAATTTACAAATAATCAGACTTATAATAGTAAAACTGAGTCATTAAATAATAAAATAGCTATCCGAAAGTTCGCTGTCAAGTCAGAAAATCTCAACTGTCTGCTCTATTCAAGTAAGCAGATAAGTAATGAAAAACTAATCAGTTGTGAAAATAGAAATGATATAGAGCCGGCTTGACCTATGCAAATCTGTTTTTAACGCTATTACACACCTTAAAACAAACGTAATACGTAGAGTGAAACTCTCTAATAATTAAACAATATATGATTTAAAAATAAAATTTAGACTATAGATTGACTGATGTCGGGTTAACCAATTAAAAATAACTAGTTCAGTCTTTATTCATAAAGACTGAAACACCAATAGACTTAATATTGTAGATTTTTATTGATACCACATTTCCCGTATTGGCTGTTAAATTTTGCTTTTTATAATGGAATACTTATTAAATTTTACTCGCATCATAACAGCTTTTATTTATGAGACTCTTGTTTTTCAGATATAAAATTATTAATTATAACCCATTTGAAATATAATTCATCTTAGTAACTGCCTTATTATTATTAAAATTATTCCATCTTCATCACCCTAAGAGCTAGTAGTTTTAGGTACTAATTTTGCCATATTAATTACTTAAGGATATCCATGATGGATTAAACTAAACCCATTTAACTAATGATATAGCAAGTTTCTAGTACTATTAATTTCATTTCTAGACTAAATAATCAGTTGTTTACTGCAAATAGAGCTTTAAGTGATTTCTACCAATGTAGCAATCACTTTATACCAATTGACGTTATATGTTTATTTCATAACTCAATCGCATTACTTGATATCTTTAAAATAGGTTTATACTGACACACTCGATTATCTAAATGCTACAATAAACTTATTTATAGGATTTATTAGCTGAGCTTGGTTTTAAATGATTAATATCATTTACCTATTTAATGACATTATCATAATTTATCGCCAAATAATTAGCTAGCAAGCTATATTGGTATTTCAGGCACACTAATATTCTACTCATTACTGAGTTGATTTATTATGGTATAATAATCCGATATTTATATGAAGCATCTCTTTTTTAGGAGCAATCAAACATAATTTTATGCCTTTTTTATTACTCCCGATTTAATTACGATGATAACTAAACTATGTAACTGTCTTATTTATATGGTGCAACAATTGCATTGTTAATCTGGATTATTTCTATTTACATTAGTTATCCTAATGCTGCAACTTTAAAATATTACTGGTTAATGTCCCTGTACTACCCATTGATTACTATATCTGGTCTGGTTGTTTTTAATCATAACTAAAGAGCTAGTTGTGCTAAAATCCATTAGGAGATCACAGCTTAATTTTTAGTATTTTCCAGAGTTATTATTGGACACTGACTGCAGTGATCTATACCATTAAAAAGTATTATCAATAACCAGATACTTATCTAACAACAAAAACTGTTTAATTAAATTAATGTGCCTGAGTTTTATAAAAATGAATTAATTATAAAGTGTTACTTAGCAAGTAACATAAAACATTAAGTAACAAACTTCCGCATCATCTCTATCTTATTTAAAAAGCAGAAAAACTAATTATTACTATCATAAAAGTATTACTTCTAATAATATTTAGGTATAATAAAATTTATTGATTGCAACAGATTTTCTGGTCTACTATAATAGTTTTTAGCATAACTAAAAATCATAAAAACCTAGATTAGGTAATAAAATTGATATTAGCATTTCAAATTAGATCAATTATTTATTAGGTAAAATTCATTTAGAACATAGGACAGCGTCTCACGTTAGGGAATAAAAAAGATGACGACGATTTTAATTAATTTACTTTACTAATAGTAAATAGAGAGTATTATTAATGCAATTAAGCGTGCTGCATATTTATATCTCATAGTGCCATAAAATTAAAATTTACCTAGCATGCAAAAATTAATCACCATGAATAAAATTAAGAAGCCTTTTGTTTAAAAGTTACAGGAAAAACCATTCAACACTAGTTGAATTATTATAGTTGTATCCGTTACTACTAGTAATTTCTTCAAAAGTCTCACTATATTAGTGAGTGGGGCTGGAATAACATTAATCTTGTTTTCAGCAATATTACCGTCTCAACTTTCTATTTTAAGATCTTCTAAGCGTAACATGTATTACAATCTATGTAATGATTTATTGCATCGTTACTTTCCTCTGTGTAGAGGCTGCTAATTAACTTCTGTAAAATTAATTAATATTAATTTTTAGGTATATTATTTCACTAATAATAACTATATTATATTGTTATTTTACTAGTTGAAGCTTATAATAGCATAGTAATATCTATAAACTTAACAATTTATTGTTTGCTTATGAGAAGAGCATAGAGAAATACAATGACACTATTTTTAGATGTTATGCGAGAAATTTTGGATAATGGTTACACTGTTTGATGGGTGTAAGTCTCCTGTTTTGAGAATGAGTAATACTACATATTGAAATTATTCATCTTATTTATCCATTTTATTAGCTATATTACTGTTATCTGATGGGATTTTTATTAGATAAGGCTTGATTCTAGGATGGTTTTATCTGCTAAGTATTTAATCAATAAAAGAATAAAAATATATTAATTCACAAATAACAGCAATCTGCGATTAAAGCAGCTGCTTCCTGCAATAAAAATTATTTTAAAGATATAGAGCAAATAAAATATGAATAAACAAAAGCGGATAAATATCTTGACTCGCTTACGTAATAACAATCCAACTCCAAAAACAGAGCTTGTTTTTAATTCACCTTTTGAATTACTTATTTCTGTATTGCTTTCTGCTAAAGCAACAGATATTAGTGTCAATAAAGCAACGAAAAATCTCTACTCAGTTGCCAATACCGCTGAAAAAATGCTAGCCCTTGGCATCGATGAAATAAAACATTACATTAAAACAATTGGTTTATTTAATAATAAAGCAAAAAATATTATTAAAACCTGTCAGGTATTAATTAATAAATATAATGGTGATGTGCCAGAAAATCGTGAAGTCTTGGAATCTTTACCTGGCGTTGGACGAAAAACAGCAAATGTAGTATTGAACACAGCTTTTGGCTGATCAACAATTGCTGTTGATACCCATATTTTTCGCGTTTGTAATCGAACAAATTTTGCTTCAGGCAAAAATGTTATCGAGGTTGAAAAAAAACTACTCAAAGTGGTTCCATTTAAATTTAAAGTGAATTGCCACCACTGGTTTGTACTACATGGCCGTTATACATGTATTGCAAGAAAACCATGCTGCGGTTCTTGTCTTATTGAAGATTTATGTGAATTTAATGACAAACAATACCCATTAACCTAATGATTAATAAATAGATTTACAAAATCAACTTTATAAATACTATTTATTAAAATAATAAATATTATTCTTATCACCCATAGCATTAAACTTAAATAAGATGTGAATAAATTTTCATATAGCAACATGAAAATATGAATAGTATATTTCAATATAACTCGTTTTCTATCACAACTAAATCAGAAATTATATACCCAAACGCCGCATGCTGAAGACGTCGTTAAAAATATAGAAAAGTTTTAGTTTTTTGAAGTTAATATAACGAAAACTTATTTCATTCAAGTACCATAAATGAAAAATGATGCACGGTGATTAAATAATCGTCACCATTTATACAAATAAACATCGTGAAATTATTGATTAATAATAATTAATTAAAGATTCTTCTCTCAACAATTTCTAGGACGTATTAAAAAAGAAATAATGATAATTATCTTTATCTCAAACCTGATCTTCCTCTAGTTTTAAAAAAATATTTTTTATCCGGCACAACATCATCTAACGAGTGTATTTAATGCAAGATGATTGGGTAATAGCAAAAATTCATCCCTATTATTCATTAAAAAATTAAAAAAAAATTCCAAATAAAAATAATTTAATATATTAACCGTAAAGATGATCATTTAGCCCCTTGGTTACTAACATTGAGTTAGCATCAATTTAGAACTCGAACTACTAAAATTCAGAATTATACCATAAAACGGTAGGCATCTGAGAGTAGCATAATCTCGCTTATCTTAACTTTATGAGTATTAATAGTGGTAGTGCTGAAAATATGAATAATACGCTTTATATAGCGCGTGCTGATGATCACCAATTTCCCCTTTTCTTCAATTTATTGATTCAACATTTTTAGCCAGTAAATAGTGAGCTAGATATCATTCCTTAATGATGTTGCTATACCAGTTACTTATCTAGATTAATATTTCGATATTACTATATGAATTATCGAATAATTTATGCTCCTGCATTCTAATAAGAAAAGCTCTGCACTAGTTTGTTAACTTGATATAAAACAAGATAGACAATTAGTTGAAAATTTAATTTTTCCCTTACATGGATACAATAAAAATAAATTTATATACGATAATGTTTTTACTATCTATAACAGCAACAACAAGATAAATGTAACTGAAAAATAAAATATTTAAACAAAAAATATTATTTCTTAAAAAATGTACAAAAAACGTGTTTCTTGACGTTTAATTCAATTTATTACTATTTAAAGAGGGTTCTGCTTATTGCTTTATAATTCATGAAATGGTAATATTACTTTTTTTCAGAAAAATAGCGGATCGCTAATCGTAGCATCGAAGATACAATGATTTTTAGAAAACCTTTGTGCAAAAAATATTAAACTAGTATTTAACTATTTATTAAACTTTTGAAGAAAATTAAATTATTAATATCATTGCTATTTTGCAAAAAAATAATATCAAATAAAATACAGAAATATTGTTAACGCTTGAAAGATTTTATCGCTTATAGAATTTATTAAATGGGCAATTCAGTTAATTTATAGATAATCAAACACGCTATTCAAACTTTTACTAAAATTAAAACCTCTATATAAGAGCTTATTGCTCGCCTATTATAGTTTGGATTTAATAGCTGTAACCTAGTCATCCTTAATCTATAAGAATAGCAGTATCCATCAATCACCGCTTTTAACGGACATAATAATAACAAAAATAATATCACAAAGCCATCTGAAGCTTTTATAGTGAACATTACCGATCGCAAGCACTCTAATTATTTAGCTGAACGCGATATCAGTGATTCTCCTTATATGCACATTTTAAAATCTTTTTCCAAAAATAACATCATTTTACAGCTGAAATAACTACATTAACGCAAGCCAAACTTTAGCTCTATTTAGCAGATAATGATGCTAATATACCTTCATTCTGAGATATTTTATTCATTTCGTGCTGAAATAAATGCAGTGCAATCAAGAAGCAGGCACTTTAATCATTAAAGAAGTTACTTTTTATAAACTTAATGATGTGATTAATATTTATCTTAAAGAAGTTCAAATAAAAACCTACAATATTATTACCAACTTTTAACCTAAAGACATTTTTATATATAGTTAATGATAACAATCTATCTGTAGAGAGCAGGAACTTTATTTTTTTTAACTATTCCGATTAGTTTTACAGTTAAAAAATTAAATCGCTTTAAATAAAGATAAAATAATATTTTTTACTAAAAAGAGATAAAATCTATTTACTAGGTCTATTTTAAGTTAAAATTTCGTTAGAGTCTGTATTATTTGACCTAATGCATTATTTTTAAAGATATTAACTATAACTTTATCTTAATAACTATTGTTATTTCATTTTATGCATTTTTTCTGACAATAATTCCATTGCCCGATTATCATGTAAGCATCAATAAAAGTAATCTGTCTCAACAAAGAATGCATTTACACGTATCTGCGTAGGAATTTATTTATTAGAATAATGAACTTTAGTTTTTCCTATTTTTGTAAACCGTCATTTTTAGCAACTTATATAAAACTCCTTGGGTAAAAGCGTGCCTCATTTACAATTTTATAAAAAACATAATAACCCAGAATCTTAAAATATTTAGCAGAATATAGCTAATCTGCGCTAGATCAGCTCTTTCTACCTAATTGTCTCCTGCTGATAATGCTTAATCATGTGGTCATAGTAATGATTCACAACACTTCTCCATCGGTAATACGTAGTTTTAACGTGAATATCAGGATATTTAAGGTAGTAAGAGGTATTTCACGCTATAACACTTACCTTTCATCCTTTTAGCGAAGTTCACATTCTCTAATAACATCCATACTTGTGTCTTCAGGTAACGCTGACACGCATTCAAGGTAGAGATATATATTAGACAAGGAAGACAGTAGAATTTGTCAAATTATAGTTATAACCCAGCAATTGAATAACAGCGCCTCTCTAGATTTATTCAAACACTACTTTTTGAAAAACAGACACCTGATAATAGCCTATTCAATATCTAAATCGATTATTAGTGACGAAGATATGAACAGACGAACATTAATTAAGTTATTAACTATAAGTATGAAAGGTATAAAAGATAGCAGTTTCGATATCCTATTTGCATGCTTACCTACGGTATAAGTGTCAGAGTTGCTTATTAACGCAAAAGAGACCATTAAGTAACAAATAACAATCAGTTATTGTTAAAAAAGCCAAAGAATATAGGCATGTAGTGAAAATAATCTGTTGCTAGTCGCAATCAGTGAAATATAAGTTTGCTGTCCTAATCCAGTGCTAGGTAGCTTCGAAATCGTATAAAAACTGCAGACGTTTACTTATACCTTTAGTAGAAAAAGACTCTAGGAATATTCAGGATAGGGTACTAGTAACTGTCCATGGGGCATGGATGCCTAATAACACAAGTGCTGAAGGCAAACATTCACTCCACAGATAAATGCCACTCCGATTTAATACTTTAATCGTGTTTTAAGAAAGTTATTCAGCGTAATCAATAATAAAAAAAACAGTTTAGTTGAGCGGATAAGATATGCATCTGGATAAATTACTCTCTAGTATATTTTAGAGAAATAGAAATTATTATGCTGTTCGCATTCATCAAGTCTATCGGCCCAGTCATTTTTGTGTTTCTCTAAGTAAAGGATACTGAGATTGTCTATAATTTCTTATAGGTGAGAATCCATTACAAATATATTTTTAATAATTGTTCTTAATGAGTTATATCCAACACTATCAACTTGATTTGCCCTTTACTCAAAACTACGAATAATCGTGACTAGAAAATCGAATAATATTGCGTGTTAAAAAGTTAAGGACAATAAGTCGGCGCATTCCTTATAATGGCTTTTTTTGTAGAATAATAAAATTTACTCAATCTGTTATTATTAATTTCAGGATGGAAAACATAAAACACTTGGGTAGAAAGACAATATAACACATGAAGTTACCTGTTGTTTTCCTGATTTATCTGAATTACACTTTTCAATATATTTATTCAAAACTATATCTGGATAATTCCTAAAAATTAAGCTAGTTGATAAAATTATTGTTAGAAATATCTCTTATTACTGTATGTGGTGTTTTTCTAGAGAGGTGCGATGAAAAACAAACAGTCAAAGAGATTTCTCTTACTTTCTGCCAACATAAACCTGTTCTCTTTTATTAGTTAGTTCGGTGATAATCTGTAGGATGGTATCAATTTATAGACTAAAACAACTCACTTCACTTTATTATAATAATATTGTTATAGTGAACATGTTATCCGCTGGAGATATTCATTAGTGTTACAATAAGATATGGTTATATAATCTTCAATTATAGAAAACATTTAACAATCTTATTGAATTTTTTGTAAAATTATATTAAAAAATAAATAGTTTAGTTATCTATAATATATGTCGAATAGCTTAACTTTATAAGAATTAGCGAAATAAATAGCATTGATTTGAAAATAGAGTTTAGTTACTGTTATTGCTTCCTTACTTCATCAGTAACAGAAAACTTAAATACACTAAGTGATATTGTTGAAGTCGACGAAATATTTTGTCTTAAATTATTTAAAGGAAAGCGTTATTTTTCAGATAAAAAAGCTAGAAAATGCGGGAGAGGGGAGATAAAAGAAAAACAATCGCGTCTTAATCGTATAAGATACGACATGGTCATATTAGCGATCAGATTTTTGAAGAGTTTAATACAGAGTATGTTATCCTTTTTCTTGTGTCTATTATCGATAAATAGTTCCTCTTTTCTTAGATAGAGGAAAAAGATAAGAACTCCCCCCCATTTTTATGCTAGCAAGCATAAAAATTAGTTATTATCGCCTGATAAGGCTATTTACTCATAGAGTTATTAGTAAGAAATTCCATGTTTAAAAATATAAACAATTTTATCAGTTAATTAAAAGGATGCCTAAGTAGATTCCAGGATATAGAATTATTTTATTTACCAAATATTCTCTCCTGGAGAATATTTGGTAAATAAAATAATTAAATATAGAAGTGCTATAAATTGCGTTACTAAAAAAAAGCAATAACCTTTGATAAAATAGCAAAAATTAACATATCACACAATATAAATAGTACTTAGATCATGAATATCTCAGATCAGCATAATTGAACACAACTTATATCATAGTATACTATATTCATAACTCTGATTAAAAAATCGCTATCTTGATTAATTTGAATTTTAATTAATTACTTTAAAAGAATTAAATACTTAAAAATTTAAAAAACACATATTACTTATATTAATATCTATTATTTCTCTTATATCTATTATCACCTATTATAATATTGGTGTAATAAATGATTACCACTATTAGTAGTCTAACTGGTAAGCATGTCGATAAAATCGTCGCGTTCAATAAACTATAATAGAACCAGTTAATAATATGGCTTGATTTATAAAGATAACTAACATTGTCAATTTAACTTTTATTATCTTAGATTGTAATAATTGGTTGATTAGCTTCTGTTTATTAACCACTGGACTCAAATAATCTTATTTAATTGCTCATTTTGAGCTAGATTTTTTCTTTAATTCAGCAGTGATCTCATTAATTAATTTTTATTTAGATCTAAACCAAAATAACATAAACGTTATTATCTTTTTTGTCTAAGCTTTTACATCTGATATGAATAATATCATTACCCTTTAATTAGGGATGATTTTTATACTTCAAGTATTCTGCCACTTTCCATTGAATAAACTAAACATAAGTCATACTCATTTATCTATCCAATTGAACGATTAATTCGCGCTAGAGTTATACTGGATCAACAATATGAATAAAAGGGCCACTAACAACTATATAATCAATACTAACATTAATACCCTGATCTGATATCATAACTCTTCTCTGCTTATCAGCAGTTACATCACTTAGACAAGTAAATCCGGCATAATTAATAAAAATTATTTCCAGAAGCAATTTTACTGATAAACTCATAAATTAAACAGACAGCACCATTATTCTCACATTCCTTTATTAATTTTTCTGCTTCTAAGGCACTATATCTGGTGATTCTATTTCAATATTAATCTAGTTTAGATCTACTTGCTCATACTAGTTAATAGAGTAACGATAATTTAACAATGAAGCATCTTTACCAACTTAAGTAATAATTTTTTAGTTACCATCATCATTCTGCCGCTCCAATCTACTCAAATGTATATTAAGGATTTGAACCCCCCGATTTCTACCACTTCCTCCCTTAATGACTCTTGCGTAAGGATACTAAGAATATTATGAAATTTAAAATCTAAAAAAACTTGAAACCTTGTTTATTAAAGAAGTTATACTTATTTTTGTGTATGGAACTTCGGAGATGGCAGCGATATCTTACTGATTAATTCCGTAAATGATGTCAACAACAGAGAGATGATATGTCATAAAAAATCTATGCTACATCTATTCGTTCAAACCAGATAATACTTTCTATTCCATTACATGAACTCATATGTAATAATGGCAGATAGTTGATAGGCACCGTTATTAACGCGGAGCTCAAATACATGCTGAGATAATCTGCTCAACACCGTCTTATTAACGAAGTCTTTATTCCGTCAACTTATAACGGTTATTTGCTATATCGAACCTATAAGATTGATATTATTGATATTGAGATAAAAGTGTCTAAGGTTAGAGGATTGCAGGAACAATGGAATGTGTTTCTAAAACTCCTTGCTAGCGCTTTATCTAAAAACATGTTAAAGTGCCTAAGAGTTAGTTTTTATGGTTGCACCTGCTAGGCATTATCCACCGATAATTTCACGAAAATTTATAAGCGATTCTCGATAAAAAGCACGTGATCTCTTTGTCAGTACCAATAAGTAGACTAAAACATAAATCCTTTCTTTAAAGAACATTCAAAATGCTAGCTGCGTGATTTACTAATATGCCTAACGTTTATTTTTGCTGAAGGCATATGTCATTTTGGTAGTCAAGCTGATGGCTTTTGCCTAATTGTTCATTTATTAGCAGTACTGCATGGATATATGGATAATAAGGAGCTCATTGCATTTAAAAAGAATTATTAAAAAAGCCAAAAAGAAAACTGGGCATAACTTTTTAATGACTGATGAGTACATGACTTAACTACATTTTCTAAAATTCCTACGAAAAACAGATACCATTGGTTTTTTTGGATACAATGGAAAAGGTATTCTTGGACATGTGCTACTAACATCGTTAGTTACACAAATTAATTAACGTGCTGTCTTAACTCCCCCAAAAGGATTCAATCGAAAGTTTTAAGAATGAGCTGGGGAAAGGCTAGTTATATAGAGAGCTGTGATGTCGTCAATAAAGCCCCCCCCTTTAATGTTTTATTGGTAAGGACTTTTTAGCGAATATTCTGCATCAATGAAGATGGTGGAGAAAGAGGGAAAAGAATAGCTAGCATTCTACGACTTTCTGTTAGTTTACTGCGCCGTCAATAAAAACAACAAATTTAATTGAATTAGCTTTTGTAATAATGAATGCATGAAGTCGATGCCCGAAGCACTGCTGCTTAAGAAAACAATTCTTTTAATGGTTTCTGAGCTTTCCGTCTTCTCAGAAAAGCTAGAACTAGCTTAGAGGAAAAATAAACCTACTGACTCTAGTAGTAAATAGCATCCAATTTAAGAATGAAGAGATTAGGTTTATTAATTCTAAGATCGAAGGATAATTTGATATTTATACAGCATTTTTTCTAAAAACTCATATAAAATATGAATGATTTGCAAGCTAAATAGAGTAAGTATCTGGATACTTGCTTTTAGGTAATAATCTTACTGACTGATTTTATAAATAAAACAATACTTTAGCGAGATCATGGTAATCTAATCTCAATAATAATAGAAAAATTAGCAGAGATAAGAAGTTTATTTTAGATGTAAACTATTATATTTAACTTTTTTAAAGTTAAGAAATGAAATTTCAATTATATTTATCATTGACCGTCAAGACCTTTTATTGGTTTAATGGTATCCCAAGAGCGGCATGAAGGACAATACCAATATAAAGAATGTGTTGTAAAACCACATTTTCGGCAACAATAATCAGGTTTAGAGCGAATTTGTTCGCCAACCATATTATACAGTAATTCTAGACTTTCTTTTGCTCTACCTTCTTCTACATCTGCCAAATGATAATTGATAAGTTTATAAAACAATCGCATCGTTGGATGGGATTCAAGTTGCTGTTTAATAAACATTTGCGCTTTTTCTGGGCCTTTTCTTTTTTCAATTATTTCCGCTAAATAAAGTTGAGCAGTTGCACCACAATCACCAGCAACACATTTCTGAATATAATCTTCCCAATCATGCCAACTAGCTAAATGATGATAACATTCATAAAGCATAGATAAAGTCTCACTGACTAAATCTATATCTTGATCAAAAACTTGCTTAAGTACTATAATGGCTTTCTCATATTCAGCTCGAGCAATATGAATACGCCCCTTCATAATAGAAGCTCGACTAGCGTTTTTATCTGATTGTACGGCTTTGTTCAGTAACAGAAATACACCATCAAGATCATCACTATTCAGTTCCAATAGTGCCAATTCGCAATAAAAATGAGCTATTTCTTCTTTAAGTTGAAGATTACCCATTTTGACTAATTTTTCAGCAACATCGATTGCTTTATGCCAATCACTAATAGCTTGATAAATAGTAAGTAAAGATTGTAACGCACTAAAGCAAAAATTTTGCTTATCCGCTAGCTGCAAAAAAATATTTCGCGCACGATCATAAACTCCAGCCGCTAAATAATCTCGTCCTAGCTGCTGGGCGGCTAATAGTTTCTGCTCAAATGATAAAGTATTATTTTCAAACAAGGATTGATGAATACGAATAGCTCGCTCAATTTCACCTCTTGAACGGAAAAGATTTCCTAATGTTAGGTGAGCTTCAAATACTGATCTGTCTTCTTTTAACATATCTAAAAACAGATCGACGGCTTTATCTTGTTGATTAAATAATAAGAGATTAATACCAGCTACATACTTACAAGATAAACGATTAGCATTTTGTTGTTTATCTTGTTGAGCACTTCTGCGTCCCATATACCAACCATAAACAGCGGCAATAGGCAGTAGCAGAAATAGCAGCTCTAACATAAAATTACCTTTTTTTATTTGTAACAACTGCTACTTTAGTATTATGTTCACTTTGAATTGATTCAGCTAATTGACTTTCTAAGCGTTTTATTTTACGTCTTATATTTGATAATGAAATTAATGCCTTAATATAAAATACCACGCAAATAAGCAAACATAGCACGAATCCAGCTGCAAAAAAAACTGCTAGTAATTTAGCTATTGGATAGTTACCTTTGGCAATAAAATAATTAAATGTTACTATTTGATTATTGCTTGAGTCAAGCATCACAGATGCTATAAAAATACTTATGACAAGTAATAAAATTAAAAAATATTTCACATTTTTTCCTATTGTTGTTTCAATGATAGAAAAACAGTTAGATACCTTTCTTCGATTAACTTAGCATCTGAATCCAATAAAGAAAGTTAATTATATCAACGCTTACTATTTTATTTTAAAAAAATTCAATGGTAGATAATAGAAAGAATTATCAAAAAAAATTTTTTATTGAATTTATCTCATTGAGTTATTAGTAAATATTTATATATGCGGATCAGGCTACGCTTCACTCTGATACTTCATAAATCTATTCTCTAACCTTAAATTAGACGTTATTTACTACTAGTATTAGAAGATCAACTCCCTTAGCTGATTATAGCTTTTCTAATCAAACTGTAATAGCTCAGATACCATTGAAAGGATTGCTTTCTTGAACCACGGTGATTTATGCATCAACTTCATATAGCTTTATTAGCAATATCATAGCTCTTTGCTAGTCAAATATTTCCTCCAGATTATCTTTAACTTTTAGTTGCATGACTTTGGAGAGTGAAGGCGACACATTAACTGTTTTATATACCTAAAAGCATTATTGTCTAACAGCATTATTGCTACGCGCTTAGAAATATCTTTGCCATTTCATTCCAAAACTAAATTATCTTGCCCTACCTAGCAAGATTATAGGAGATACAATTAAAACATCTAAGCTTCCAGATCCATCCAAAAGTTCAGCTCAGTCTTATTTTAATTTTTAATAATCATTTCATCACAGTAAGTTCTTTACATCTATTCTCAGTATCAGCAATATAACTAGTAGGCAAAGACAGTCAGTTTACCTGACAGGACGATTTTATTATCATCAGAGAAATAAACGTTAGGTTTATAACGTAAATTACGCAATTATCAATGCTTTCGCTTTTCAAGACACCGCTGTTTTGGTTTACTGATGGTTCTAGCAGAAAAGACTATATATTTCCACCTAGAATCCCTAGAGCTTAGTAAAAACTATCTGCAGATATATCTCTGCAGGTACAAGTGATGAGTATTAACTTTTAACGCTTTTTGTGTGCTTAAAATAAAACGTTAGTAACGAGCTTTAAGGGATATTCTGTTCTTACTGTGATTTCCTCTAATCTCAGGCATTTTAATTTCAATATCGCCAATAGCAGTCTTGTATGAGATTACTGTAACGAATAACCATTATGAACTATCCAATGAACGGGAAACTAACAAGGTAGTAGTTTGGCATGCTGTTGTAGCATAGCTTCGAGCAACCGCCTAAACAAGGATGCCTATCAGCTGCCTAGCATAATTACAAATGAGTTATGCAAGGGATTAGAAGTGATATTTAGTTTTTCGGATAGCTGTAAAAATATAAATTTCATGAAATATAATATCTATGTTGTTAAAATAATTGATAAAATAAATAAACTGAATACACCAGAATCTTTAAAATCACATACATCAAAATTGAGCATAACTCCATCCTATTTAACGAAATACTATTGTTTCTAGTTTTTTAAAAAATAAAAGTTCAGATTATTTATTTATATTAGCTAGGTATGTCTCAATAATAAAATCTATATTTAAATAATATAGATAAAATATGCCTATAACTAAAATAGTTAATTTTCAATAATCATGTTGGATATTATATCCCTCCCAGATCTTATCTGCTGATGATATCTACTAACCTAGTAAAATATATAGGTAAAATAATGTTAATAACTATATTTAACTATTTTAATGCATTTTTTCTTAATTTTAAATCGAAAGTTTCATTCGTTATGTATTTAATATTAGATTATTATATGTATCCTTGTTGTACAGCTTTACTCATGCAAAATAGGTACTGAAAGATATAGCTTAGGAAAAATATTATGATGATCTAGCTCAACATCGTCAGGGAAATACAATACCTAAATCAGAGGGATTCCTCAAGACCAGCAAAGAGCCTACGTCTACTTTGAGTAAGCGTTATGGCATCTCCGAACTTATCCGTTGCTAAAGAACGAAAACAAGATGATATTGATAATTACAACTATACTTTACATCGTTTTCTGATGATACTGTCGTACGCTTCTCAAGAAGCCGTAATCATTTTCTTCCAAAAGTTTATTGCTTGCCTATCTACTGGTATTTATACGTAAGTTCTTGAACTCCGTTGTATCTCGATCTAGACTGGATCGCTGTTTACACAGAATTAAAGTAGGGAATTTGCGTGAAATAAAGTGAAAACCTCGAAGTTAAAGGCACAAAGTATTTGAAAACTACAAGTCTGAATTACATGAACGTAGATGCAAATATGTCTCAAAATATCAAATAAAACTTCACGACGTTACTTTTTTGTAGGTATAGATGTACACCTTGATGGATTTTATTCGTCTTTGCAAGGCCAAGATTTTGATCAATGTTAGACGCTTATTACGTAATCTCAATCAAACATCTCCCATAGATGTTTGTCTCTACTTACAGACAATAACAAGGAATTTACATACCGACTTTAATTTGCAAAAAAGATAAGCCACCGGAAAAGATGAATTTAACTGTTTATATGTACAGAGCAACTTAATATAGAACAGCAACTTATTCTACTGATGCACCCTTAAACGAAAAAGTATGCCTAGCGATTTAATGGATGTATGGAAGAAATGGGCTGCAAAACCATAATTTTGATTTTGTTAAAGAGCTTGAGATTACTCTCTATCAAATATAGTTTAACTATATAATTATGATTTATTTAAACTAGTATTGGGTAATAAAACTTCATTGCAGTCTATGAAAGATTAATTCAAAGTTAAAGCTGAATTATTCAAAAAACCATACTATCTTCTGGGAAGTAATAATAATGTATAACACTATGCAGATAAAACCTATAGCTGAAGCCAAATTACCTACTCCTTTTGGTGAATTTCTACTTATTGGTTTTGAAGAAATTCTTAATAAGAATAATCATATTGCACTTATTTATGGTGATATTACTGATGAAAAACCAGTTCTTTCCCGTATCCACTCGGAATGTCTGACCGGCGATGCCTTATTTAGTTTACGTTGCGATTGTGGTTTTCAACTAGAAGCAGCACTTAAACAAATCGCACATGAAGCTCGAGGAGTGTTACTTTATCATCGTCAAGAAGGGCGCAATATCGGTTTATTAAATAAAATCCGCGCCTATGCTTTACAAGATCAAGGACTGGATACTGTTGAGGCTAATTTAAAACTTGGTTTTAAACCTGATGAACGTGATTTTACTATTTGTGCTGACATGTACAAATTACTAGCAATAAATGAAGTAAGATTACTAACTAATAATCCCAAAAAACTAGAAATCATGAAAGAAGCCGGAATTAATGTTGTAGAACGAGTTCCTCTCATTGTTGGACGTAATCCAAAAAATAGTAATTACCTTAATATAAAAGCTAGCAAATTAGGCCATATTCTCTCTGAGAATATTAAAAAATAATCAATTAAATATTATTGAAAACTATCTATTTTTTCAGAGCAGTTTTTAATAGTTTAAATCTGTTTATTTTATTAGTATGTTAACCGAAGACTGTTGATAGAAAATTCTTATTCTATATAAAAATAATTTTTATTACAGAGCTTGCCATGGAAAACAAACAATGATATAGATTAAAATAATATTGTTGAAGTTGACGAAATATTTTTCTTAAATCCTTTAAAGAGAACCATTACTTTCCATAATAGAAAAACAAAAAATGGGGAGATAAGGAGATAAAAGGAAAAAATAAATTTCTGTCTTAATCGTTCGAGATTGATAGAATTATATGAAGAATTATATTCTTGAAGAGTTTAATTCAGGAGGATATTAGCTGTTTACTTTAGATGAAGTAGATAAAAAGTTCCATCCTTTGTTCAGATGGAACTAAATAATACGAAATCTTTGCTATCGAGCATGAAATTAGTTACCATCACCTAATATAAGATTAGGTAATTAGAAAGTTATAAGTAATGATTACTGAATTTTATTATTTTAAATAATCAATTATAAACCTGTAATGCCAATTGTCTTATTGACAGTCAATTTTAACGTTTTATGGTTTACATTAATCAGAAATTCTAATAGCAAAACTCCTATATCAATTAAATTGTAGGGATAAATTTGTTCATATGATCAGCAATATTACTCTTATTCTCAACAATAACATTCCTCTAGCCAATAAGTCACGATTAGAACTAAAACCATACTTTTTTAGCAGCAATAATGACTAACATATTTTATTTTGTCGATATTACATAGGGGCATCATTAGATAGTTAGGTGTCATCTTCAAAAAGATAGTATACTTTTTAAGTAAAAAAAATTTTAGTTTCAATTAATCTATCATAAAACTGCAATGAAGTTTTACTATATAATTCTAGATTATGGTAATTCTTGATTGTACAACCAAACATATCGATGTAAGATGTGATCTTAAGAGCTCTTGAGTAGAATTTAAATGATGGCTTTCAGCGCATCTTTAATAGCACACCTATCAAATTTCTTGACAATATCCTTTGTTTAAAGGATACAAAAGTGAGTAAGTCGCTGTTCTATATCGAACTCTGTACCACAAACGGACGAACTCCTGTTTTGTGGTGGCTAAACATTTTTTATGGCAAAAGGCAGTCTATAAATTTTGTGATTCTGTAAGAATTGATAGATATCCATGGTGAACAAATACTCAGTTAATATCACCTAAATAAGAGTCAATAATTAGATGCAGACCTCGTCTTCCTTCTGAAGACGAATAAAATTTCTATTAAGAAATAGAATTCCCCCTTATAAAGGGGGATAACATCCTAAGTTTATTTTATATTTATAGAAAATATTTACATCTACCTGTAGATAAGCAAGCTTACAGTTTTTAAATATTTCATATTTCGGTTTCAAAACTTTCAAACTCATTTCATCCAAATCCTCCACTTTAATCCTTGGTAAACAACGATCTAGTCTAGATCTAGATACAAGCAGGATTCAAAATCTGCGTACGACTTACCAGCAGATCCGTTGAAGGGAAAAATATTTTCACAGAAAGATAACTCCCGGATTCTTGAAGCGGCTACAGTGTTGTCAGAAAACAATTTGGGGAATATAGCTATGATCTCATCATCATAATATTTACTCAACTATATCTCTGAATAATCATTTTATTATGAATAAAGCTATGCTACCGAGCATATATATAATGATTCGGAACAAAACAGTTGCCGCATCATTCATAAATGCTTTTTCTTGTCCTTTTAGCTTAGTAATTATAGGCGCCTCTCTATTAAGAACCCCTAATTTGATCTACCTTTAGTTAAGAATTTCGACTCGTATTCTTACCTATCGTATCTGATTGTTGTTTTGATACATTTAAAAAATATCCAGCTAACTTTGCTTGTTTTGCTACTTATTTTTGAGAAATTACGCTCTTCCCCTTTTATAAATCATCGCCAGATTCATTTTTTTAACTCATCCATCTACTGTTTAGTATGATCTTATCATCAATAAATCAACAAGTAGTAATAGTAAGATTTTTTATGCGAGGATGTGAATTAGGGATAATTTTATTAAGCTCATCATAATCTTTTTTAGTTGAGTTAATTTAATAGATTATTGAATTTTTTAAATCTTAATGATTTTAGAATTTCTTAATGTGAAGCTAAGCTAACTTTTTTAATCTAATACTAAAATTAAGAAAGCATTTTTAACCTTTTCTATTGTTACTGTAAGAGTTTTGACTTCTTTTCACTCTTTTAAAATCCTCTATACTTATTTTTAATGAAATTGTAGCAATATATCCGGTCATCATATTTTATTAAAATAATAAAAACACCTTAAAGGTAGTAATAAAATACCAGTTTTATTGCTGCAATATATCACTCATTCTTTCGCTTCCATCATCTTCATATCATTAAAAAAACGGATTTATATTAATTAATGCCTAAGATTGATAACATGAAATAACAGGCTATAATCTAGCCAATTCTATTGGACTATTCATAGCCATTCGCTACCTGAGTATACAGTAAGTTAAAGATAAGATAACCGCCCAGAACATCTGGCTAGATTTCGAGTTAACTGTCTTCAGGAGTAAAACTAAAATTCGACTTCAAAATTGCGAATTCTGATTGAGTCATGCTAATAATATGGATGCCCTAAACAACTATTAGAAATTTTTTCGCATTACCGTAAAGTTTACTTATAATATATTGCACTAATAGTACTCGAAGTTGCAAGAGATAGCTGTCAAATGGCAATTTAAAGTTATTAGCGTAATAAAACTTTTCAATTACCTAATAAGTAATAATCTGCTAATAAAATTCATTTATTAGTATTATCTCACTCATAATTCTCCAGTTCATTCATTGCTTTATGATTATAAATAAAGGTTATCACATCAGGCTTTTTTTCTCATTAACCGAAATCATGACATTAGCTTTAAACGTTGATTTATCTGTCAACATAAATTATGTTATATTTATCCTTAAAAATGACAATATAAGAAATTATTAATCTATACTGAATAAATTTGTATATTTAATATAAGTGAAGCTGGCAACCTTGTTTTTAAGCGAGTTATACTCATTTATGATGTATGGAATTTCAGAGATGCTTGCGTATTCCTGATAATTAATTTCGGATTGATTTGATCAATAGAGAGATAATACGCCATAAAAATCTACCATACAAGATATCTGAAAAACTAAATATTACTTATGACCTCCTGTATGAACTTATTCCTAATTCTATTGAGAGGTGATACTACCGGTATTGATGGTGTGCTCTAAGCCATCCTGCAATAACATGCTAAACGCCGCATTATTAACGAGGTTTTATGCCATCATCCGTAACAGTTATTTGCTTAATGAATCATACAGACTGATATTGGCGATGTTGAGATTAAAGTGTCTTAAAATTAAAGAAGAATCGCATAGGCAACAAAATATCCTTCAACAGCTTATTACTGCATTATCTAAAGCCTATAAAATCAGTGAAGAGTTGGTATTATGGTTGGGTAGTTATTGGGCATCCTTCCAACGGTAATTTTCAAATCCACGAACGCTTTTCAGTGAAAGTACATGATATATTTATCAAGTTCTATCAGAAGACTGAAACCGTAATGGCTTAAAGAGAATAGGTGATATGAGGTACTTGCGTGATTTAAGCGATAGCACTATATTTATTTCTGTTCTTATGGTATATACACTATTCTTTTAGATAAAGTGATTGTCTTTGTCTGCTGCTTAGCATTGCGCATAGATATATAGATATAAGGAGCTCATTGCGCTTGAAGATACTCATTAAAAATAAGAATAAACTATATTTAACTTCTAATACTCTACGAGTACGCAGCTTAACCGTATTTTTAGGATCCATACAGGAGATGGTACCCATTAGTTTTGTAATACTAATGGTAAGATATTTTAGAATACGCAGCACCAATGTTGTTGGGTAGATAAAATAGCTCATATGCTACTTTATTCTCTAAATGTATGTAACCTAAGTTAAGAGTGAATTACAAGAACTCTTGCTACCAAAGAGCCATAATACCACTAATAAATCCCTTGATATTTTTGGAAAATTTTTAGTGTAAAATACACTGATTAAGAAGTTGAAAAAAATCAACAAGAGAACGCTGGGATTCTATAGCTTCCTGTTAGCGCACTTGGCGTCTAATAAGAACGAGGAATTTGATTAAATTATAATTGCGATAATTAAGGTTATGAAGTTAACAAACGAAACACTGTAGTTCAAAAAAATAAGGATTTCATAGTATTTAAGCTTCTCTCTTCTGCTAAAAAGAGGCTGAATTAATTAAAGGAATTTGACCTGTTAACTCTTTATAGTAACAACATTAAATTTTAAAAATGAAAAACAGATTAATGAAACATCAGAGTGGGAGCCCTAACCCTCCATACATTAGATTTACTAATAATTTTCAATAACATTAACGTATATAATTCTATGGGGCTCTCTCATTAGAGAGTCAGGATAACCATCCTGTATCCATTTACTAAATCTATTAGTCTAGTTAATTGTATATTTCCCGTCATGAAGCAAAGAAACAAGGATAATCCCTTAATTCTTTACATAAGAAGATAAATTAATCAGCAGGCATATTTTATGGATTGAACTTCCTCAATATAATTATATACAGCATCAAAAATCTTTGCACATGACATTTGCTCTCAGCTATGAGCTTGGCTTAAACTATGGACATAATTATTATAGATAGAACAATACTGCGTAACGAGAAAAAATTGAGGAGGAATCAAATACAGTGCTGGATAGGTTATCTCATCTTGATATTATAAATTTACTACACTTACCATATAATCACTTTCTGGTAGAAATAAGATCATAAAAGGCTTGGATAAACAAGCGGCTTAATACTAGAAGTTACGAGTAGTCCACTAATTTTCCGGTTTATGTTTTAAGGAACACTTATTTTGAGTTATTTAGATTAATTTCTAGATAAATTAAGCTATGCGAGCAAAGGTTTTTTCTTTGCTTGCAACACAATTTATAACTACATTTGTATTTTAATTTTTAATGTTTCAAATAATCTTCTTGATGCTAGATAATTTAGTAATAAAACAATAGATTATGAAATCTACTTAAACATATTTTTAATCATCTGATGTAACTGTTTACATTTTAAATCTAAAATTCCTTACTAATAACTTTTTTATTACCAAGTTTATTAATTAATAATGATTAATTTTTGTTTACTGGTAAAGGTTTCGTACTATTTAGCTCTATCCGAACAAAGGATGGACTCTTTATCAAAGATCGAATTAAAAACTATATCTAACATATTCTGCATAAAACTTTTCAAGAATCTGATCACTCATATTACTTCTCTTGATCTCTAGCGATTAAGACCCCGATTTATTCTTTTCTTTTATTTCTCCCCCCTCCCGTACTTTCTACATTTCTATGTGGAATATAACACTTTCCTTTAAAAGGTTCAGGAAAAAATGTTTTATTGATTTCAACAAATACACTTAGTACATTTATGTTGCTTTACCACTGGTAATATAATGAGGTAATAACAGCATCTAAACGCTGTTTTTAAATCAATGCCTATTTATTTTTCTGACTCCTGTAAAGTCAGCCTGTGGAACAGGCATAGCAAATAACTAAACCATTTACTATTGTGATGTAATTTCGCTATCAGACTTCCAGCAAGATTCTTAAATCTTTTTCTGCGATCGAGAATTTTACAATGATATCGTTATAATATTAATCAATAGCCTTGGCAGATAACATGTTTACTATGACAACATGAATAGGATAAAGTCAAATAAGTTACTTCAATGGATAAATCGATATCATACAGAAGATAGTTATCTAGTCAGATGCAACTGCATCTTAGAATGCAGTAAGGAAAATTCGTTTTGATTTCTATGACTATTTTTCATGGAAGCTTCTATAGAAAACACATTATATAGTATAAGGGGTTTTTACCAACAACCCTTTGTTAACATAGTCTGAAATTAATATTATCGCAGAGTATAAAACAGCAATCAGCTGATAAAATCTCCGAATTAAATTATCGTAGCTTTACACTCACCATGTAACTTACTATATTTCAATTTTCTTAGCAGATAGAAGCGGCTCAATACCATTAAAATTGTTTTTCAAAGCACAAGTGTTTTATGCGTCAATTTCATAGCCACACTGCCTCAAAGCCGATTTAATCGTATTCTTCGTTTTTATTAATGCCTAAGTGCGTTAACAGAAAAGAATAGAATGTTAGCTTTCTTGTAGATTTTTTCAAACTTTCTAAGCAGTAGATTATACGCTGAAAATATTGCTAATAAACACCAAGGGATTTTTTATTGCCATAAAAGCTCTCCAGTAATATAACTCTCATGCCTCAACCTCAACTTTTAGTTGCACTTTTTAAGAATGAAAACGATATATTATTCTTTTGTATATCCAACAACGTTGATGGTACATGTCCTGAAATATCTTTGCTATCGTATTCTAAAAATCAAGGATACCCAGTTCCTAATAGGAAGCTTGCAAATAGAATCAAACTAATTGTTCGCAGAGGGCACACATTGAGGAGTTCGGTCCAGTGCGCTTCTGATTTCTTGATAAGAATCTTCTATAATAACCTAGCTCCTTACGTTCATTCTTAGTGACGCCAATAATAACTAGTAGGCAAAAGCGATCAGCTTACCTAATAGAATGGTTATATACAATCTGTCAATAAATAAATATAGCGCATATTGCTTAAATCATGCTAGCAGTCATTGCCTGCACTCTTTAAGTTATTGCTGTTTCAGTCTGTTAATAGCGCTAGCAGAGAGAACATATACTTTTTATTAAGAAACGCTTTATGGATTCATAGAAATTATCATTAAATGCGACTCGCAAGTACAAATATTGCAATAACTCTTTAAAGTTTTTATACGTTTTAGATAAACCGCAACAATGAGCTTTAGAAGAATATTTCGCTGACGCTGTGAGATATCTCTTAACTTTAAGTACTTTAATTTCAATATTGCTAATATCAGTCTGTATTATTTCCTGTAGGAAATAATTATTACGAATGAATTCATGGAAGGGATAAGCGAGTAATATCTAATTTTTCGGATACCAACCTAGTGGATAGATTTTCATGGCATATGATCTCTCTGATGTTGAATTATTTATGAAATCAATTGCAGGATAACTAGCATCTCTAAAAATCCACATACACTAGAAATAAACATAATCTTAGAATAATTCTTTTATTAATTTTTAGTTGAAATATTTTGACAATTCAATTATAATATATATTTATATAAATAGCACTTATAGCTAACTTTAATTATTTATTTCAACTAATTAATATTTTTAGTTTTTCTTACTATTATTCTCACTAAAAGTAACTTTATTATTTAATATAATAAAGTAATAAAAATTAATAATATGAAACATCTATTTACTTATTTATAGGCTAGCATAAATTAGAGCGTTTTATTCTTTTTTGGAGTTTTTATAATGAGTGAGATAGTGAATTGGCAACCGGGGGCATCTATCAATAACTTACTGAAAAGAGCTAAAATTATTGCTGAAATCAGACGTTTTTTCATTGATAGAGGGGTACTGGAAGTAGAGACGCCTATATTAAGCAAATTCACAGTAACAGATATTCATCTCTTATCATTTGAAACCCAATTTGTTGCTCCGGTAATCGCTAACAACACTAAGTTGTATATGATAACTAGCCCTAAATATCATATGAAACGTTTATTAGCAGCCGGCAGTGGGCCTATATATCAGATAATTAAAGCTTTTCGTAATAAAGAAAAGGGACGTTACCATAATCCAGAATTTACTATGCTTGAATGGTATCGACCTCATTATGACATGTATCATCTTATTGATGAAGTGGATGATTTTCTGCAACAGATTTTGGACTCCCAACCAACTGAACGGATATCATATCAACAGGCCTTTCAGCGCTACCTGAATATTGATCCAATAGCATCAGAATTAAAAAAAAACAATTACATGATGCAGCAGTGCAATTAGGTTTAAATAATACGGAAAAAGAAGAAAATAAAGATGTGTTATTACAATTTTTGTTTACTATGGGTGTTGAACCTAATTTAGGTAAATATAAACCTACCGTTATCTATCATTTTCCTGCTTCACAGGCAGATTTAGCTAAAATTAGTAAAGAAGATCACCGCGTTTCTGAGCGTTTTGAAGTTTATTTTAAGGGTATTGAGTTAGCTAATGGTTTTTGTGAGTTGACTGATGCAGAAGAACAGAGAAAACGTTTTAAAATTGATAATCAAATGCGCGAAAAAATGGGTTTACCAGAACAACCTATTGATGAGCGTTTCCTTGCTGCACTAGATAAAATTATTCCTGATTGTTCTAGCGTTGCTTTAGGTATTGATCGGTTAGTTATGTTTTTTCTGAACACAGAAAAAATTAGTGATGTCATCTCTTTTTCTATAGAGAAAGCTTAATATTAGTAAGTGACTAATAGTAATCAGTGGTAAATTATTACCACTGAGTAAATTTGTGATCAGCTATTGATATTCATGTTGTTTTATAGAAATTTTAATACTAAATCGGCGCAATAGCTAAAAGCACCATCAACTTTAGTTGATTAATCAATATAAAACAGTTATTGACCGTCTTCAGCTAATTTTCTAGCTTATTAATTTTAGTTGTTAGCAAATCTAGTTTATGACGATCAAGCTCCACTATAATGCTTCGTAAACCTGTTCTGCATCATTAAATTAAATCTTGGTTACCAACTAGTATCAGTCAACCCCTAAATGATTCCCATTTTTTTAAACATGCTAAGAGCAGCTTAAATAAAATTAAAGAATTGTTTTTCGAAGCACAATACTTCATATGTTAGCTTAATAGACTTGCTTTCACAAAATGCAATTCAATCAAATTAGTCGTTCTTATTGACGTCCAACGCGCTGACAGATAATTATAGAAATACCAACAACTCTTTTATATCTTTCTTCAGCTTCTTCATCGCTATAGAACACGCTTCGCTAATAATCTTGCGAATAAAAGTATCAAAGGTTTTATTGGAAGCATCGTAATTTTCTGCAGCCATACCTCACTAAGATCACCATTAACTTTCAGTTGCTAGCTTTCCGTAGTGAAAGATAGCGGATGAATTGTTTTCTACACCAAGCAGAATTAGTGCTGCGTATTCAGAAATATCTTTTCTATTGCATTCTAAAACTTAATGGTACCCCACCGTAAAAAATCTAGGCAATACGATTAAGCAGCTCGCTTTCAGGCCATTAATAAGTTCAGCTTATTTCGATTCCAAATTTCTAGAACCATCATTAACCGCAACAAGACCCTTACATTCATATATATACTATTACAAATTAAATCAGCAGATAAGGCGATCAGCTTGCCTGATAGAGCGACATATTTCTTTAAAGAAGAAATAAATATAACGGTATCACTTAAATTACTACGCAAGTACCATATTGCCTGTGCTCCTTAAGCAATTACTGTTTCAACCTACTGATGATATCAGTAGAAGGCCATGTGCTTTTTATCAAGAATCGATCTTAAGGCTTCGTAAAAATTACTGAAGGAGAAGTTTCTGCAAATATGGTAGGCAACACCCCCCTCTTTACTGCTTTTATACGCTTTTAGATAAGGCAGCGTACAAAATAAGCTCTTAAAACATATTCTGTCACCTCCGCGACTTATAAACCTTATGCAATTTAATCTCAACATCGTCAATAGCAGTTTATATGGTTCGCGGTGACATATAACCGTTATAAAGGATAGCCATTGACAATACCCATCAACAAAGGCAATGTTTTACATGATTGTCACAGCATAGCTTCGAGCTCTGTCTTAGCAACGATACTATCAGCTACCTGCACTATTACTGATTAATTTATGCAAGGGATTATCTTGCCTATTTTCTAGAAGATTATTGGTAGAAATCTATTATTTTGTATGAAAGATTTTCACTACAGAACTTTTATGGAAAAATAAAGAATCATGCAGACAAAAGAGACTCTTTTTTGTTCCTTGAAACATAAGTACACTAAGTGGTGTTGTTAAAGTTAATAAAACATTTTTCTCTAAATCCATAAAAAGAGGCGTTCTATTTTACATAGAAAAGTGCAAATATGGGAAAAGAGGAGACAAAAGGAAAGAAGAAATCGCGCTCTTGATTCCTTAAGATTAAAAAGGTCCATCTAAGAAATAAAATCTTGAAGAGTTTAATGCATAGTACTTATCTCTTTGCTTGAGTTGATCATCGATAAAGAGTTCATTCTTTGCTTAAATGAAACTGAATACTATAAAACCTTTACTAATAAGCATAGCATTAGTCACTATCGCCTAATAAGATTGAGTAATTAAAAAGTTATTGGTAAGAAATTTCATATTTATGAAATTATATTAGGCATTAAAAAATGAACTAAATAGATCCACATGGTTGTGGATAGTTTGATTTACCGAATTATTTAACCTAGAGAAAACTATTTAAAACTAAAACAATTTAAATTCAGAAGTTGCTGAAATTTCCTACAAAAAAGTAACTATCCATTATCAAATGAGTAGTTATATTTATATAAAAATTAATAAAAACACTCTAAAAATTAGGCACTGCAATAGTGAGCCCCATATTTTTTTTGCCAATTACTACAGCAATCAAAGTAAATTTATCATAAATACATACTGATCAATCTAATGTCTAAAAAGTATTTAAAAATGGAAATTAGCTAAACCAATTAACCTTATCTCCCTACCAGAAGAATACATAATAATTAAACCAACAAAAATACGTGTCTCAGTAAACTCAAAAGACTAAACAAAAAATTAAGATTTTACTGGTTATCCATAGTAACAACAAGCGTGAAATAATAGAGGCTGACTTAACCAAAGTAATGCATAATATTCTTAATAATATTGACACACAGTTAAAACTGATATTAAAAAACGATAAGGTACTCACTAAAACAAAAGAAGGTATACTGGTTTATTAGTAAATAAATAGTAAAAAGAGGGATTTATCCATTTAAGATCAACAGATAAACCTACATTATTCCTTAATGAAATAAAAATAGAATTAAAAAAATTAATAATAAGTTTTCTCGTGTGTCTCATTATACATCCTCTTCGTGATCAGTTAATTCATATCTGTTTAGTCCTAAATCATTATATAAATCCTCATAGCACGACTCTATTCATACGAATATGGCTACTAATTGATATAGTTAAAGAAAATATCATGATAATGAGGCTGCATCGTCAGATAACTAGAACACCTAAATCAGAGCTACTCTTCAGATAAAATAAAGAGCTTGCATTAACTTTAGATGAGCGTTATGGTATATATAAGTTACTGTTTTTATAGAGTAAAAACGAGATTATGTTGATTATTGCAGCTATATTTTGTTTTCCGAAGGAGGCTTTCACCTCAATCAAGAATCTATAGTCATTTTCTTGGAAAAATTTCTTCTTCTTCCCGACAAGATCTGCTAGCAGTCATGCAAGATCTACATGGTTATTATACAGGGACAGAGGAAGAATCTGCGTGGAACGATGAAAGAAGCACTGAACTAAAACATAAAGTCTTTAAAAGCTACACGTCTGCTTATTTCCAGGTATATTGAAATATCTTCTGCAAATACTAAACTAAACTTTACGACTATTTTTTCATAAATATAGATCGTGTTTCTAAATAAGTTTAACCGTCCTTAGAATACCTCTAAACCCCCTAGGCAATGCTTGACACTTCTTATATGATTTTAATCGAGTAAATTTCATGGCTATTCATACACTATAAGAATTTACAGATAGTAGCGAATAATTTACAGATCATATTTTAATTTTCAAAAAATATTCAGAAATCAAAAAACAAGAATTCAATCTTTTGTTTCCAGAGCTTAGTGTAGAATATTAACTTAGCCTGATCATTCATCCTGCAAATAAATAATATGGTCGAGCGATTTAATAGATGCATAGAAGATAGTTTACTATCTATCATTTTAATTCTGGTAAAAAAAGCTTTATATCTCTCTGCATTAATATGTTTGGCTGTACAATTAGAAAATTATCCCCAAATTAATATTATGATAGCTATCGATGCTGAAGTAATATAGATATAGGACATCTGTACGTATTTAGAATTCATCGCAAGAAAAACTAAACTATTAATCCTTTTTAAAAAGAAACTCTTATTGATTAATAGAGAATAGGAGTATTACTAAAATAGTACGATAAGGATCATCAAAATATAATTAATTAATAACTATTTTAAAGAAACCAAATCCTTTTAATAAAACTGAAAAAATAAATTCTATTTTGTTAAAATCAGTGAATTAGAAAAAATATACAAAGTAACAATATGCACTATCAGACAATTGGTTGATAATGAAGCAACGGGGGAAAGGTTTTTCATGTCCTAATTTTAGATCTAATGAACTTAATTTCATCTGGCAATAGATTATTAATTGGGAGAATTGCAAACGATTTAAATAATCTATTCCACTAGTGCTCATAAAGCACCACTCCATTTCTATAGGTATAAGAATGCTTGTCATATGTCTGCTAAATCAGATATAATTTATAAGCTAATATTATCTCAGCATCACGAAGATAAAATTAACCCTGCAACACCATTTTTACGGTTTCATGTAAATCATAAATTATACCAGTGAGTATAATTATTATATCTATGACTATGACCTTACCTTGTTGAGGTAAGAAACAAAACTGTTTTACCCATTTATGCGCAACTGTCTACCACTTGATATGATAAATAATAGTACACTAGCACGTACTTAATTTTTTAACAGCTTTTATCAATTCTTTTATCACCGAAAAAATTAGGCGGATAATTGATTTTTTAGTTTTCCGCCTATCTTATAATTTTTGGCAATATATTTATTTTCCTTTTGTAAGATTAAAATTGATTATTTTTGCTTTTTAGCAATTTACTTATTTGGCAATTAAATAATAACGATTATTTAATTATTAAAATATTTTTTGGATTATATAATCTTGCATATAAATTAACGCAATAATACTTTAGGTTCATTATTATTGGTATTTGCTTTCCATATTATATTTTCATCTCTATATCCTATGATATCATATCTACATAATTAGATTTTAACAGATTATTACTTTGTAATTCCCTACTCCTATGGACAGTTTTGAATAAAATTAAACCTTTGCAAAGGGGGTGCACTTCTCCCTATCGCCGACTTGCTTTTACCAACTTTCAATTAGCGGAAATCAGATATACAACCGTATTTCATCACAGTTAAAATTTCCAGTCTTATGGAAAAGATAAATTTTAAATGACTATAATATCTCACTAGCTTTTACCTATACATTCTAAGTAATTTCCCAATCAGTCTAAATAACGAATTTAAACATTTGTACATTAATCAACTGTTACATCCGGATGTATTTGACTATTTAAGGTTTCTGTAATACTACAGTTCTCAAAGAGAGATACACTATTAGAAGAATTTTTTAAGTTCATTAGACGATACGTTCCACTATCTATGCTGTCATCTTTTCAATGTCGGTAATAACGATACTGAAAAATTACTTTACCTTTCAGTATCACCCAAACAAATCAACCCCCTCTCAATTTAGTCAGTATTTTATCTTTCGGCTTACATTTCTGCTCTTAACCATGAATTACTTAATCGTCATATTTTCTCCCTAAGTTTTCTTTTTATAAAAATTTCACATTATAACATAAGTCCTATAAAAAACGATTAAAACTTTTTTCCTCTACTAAGATAAAATAAACTTGTTATAAACGGCATTATAATCATAAAATATTGGCTATCGATAACTGTTTATAACTACTATTAATACTTTAATGGTATTTTAAAACGGAATGTCATCATCGAAATCAATTGGTGACTCATCTGATATAGAGTCAGTAACTTTACTAGAATGGGAAATAGGCGCTGTCGTGTTACCACTAAATTGCTGAGCTTGTTGTAATTGTTGGGATTGTTGTGTTTGTGCCCAACCACTAGCTGAATTATTTTGTAATATACCTTCCTGTAAACCGCCACGCGTTCCTAGCATTTGCATACTACCAGTAATATTTACTACTACTTCAGTAGTGTAGCGATCTTGACCATTTTGATCTTGCCATTTACGAGTTTGTAATAAACCTTCGATGTAAACTTGTGAACCTTTACGCAAATATTCACCTGCCACTTCTGCTAGCTTGCCAAAAATCACAACGCGGTGCCATTCCTTTTTTTCCCGCATTTCGCCACTTTGCTTATCACGCCAACTTTCAGAAGTTGCCAGAGTAAGATTCGCAACCGCACCACCATTTGGGATATAACGAATTTCAGGATCTTGTCCTAAGTTGCCAATAAGTATGACTTTGTTAACACCTCTGCTGGCCATTCTATACTCCTGATGAATTAATTTTAATATTACTAATTTAACATGCTAACACATTATTGAATGCGTAAACTAAACCGTTTGCAATTACAGGTTGTGAAACACCTTAGAAATTATATTGTAATTTTACTAATTTTTTTAAATTTAGGTATTATATTCCAGAATATAATCGCCTATACTGTAAACTCTTTGCTATCTTAGCAAAGATTACTACTTTGCTTACAGCGAAACTTTAGTCACATCTATATTTCAATTGTTATTGTTTTAAACAATCTTTTCTAGGGCAGATAATTTGATAAATAAAGACCTTATACTATAGGGAATTCACTTAGTTATTTTTTATTAACTAATATAACTGTTCATATTTTGAATATAGAATTCTTTATCAATATTCTCTAATTATTTAATCTTATTAAACAATATTAACTAATTTTACGCTTAATGACAAAGATTTTATATCTTTTACCTCTTTTCGAGCAATGATCGACTCTTATCGATGATAAGATTAAAAAATAGCTAATATATTTTGCATTAAATTATTTAATAATCTTATCGCTCACATTGACTCTATTAATTTTTGACGATTAAAACTGCTATTTGTTTATCGCTAAGGAAATTAAATCGCTCCTTAAGTGGGGATTATAAAAGCCATTCTTTATTGCTAAAAGCAAATAGAATCAATTTATTGGGTTTTATTATAAGTAAAATTTTATTGGAGTGCGTATTCTTTCATCTAATTCTCTAATTTTAAAAATACTAATCCTAGTTTTAGCTTAATAATCATCGTTTTCATTTTATGCATTTTTTCTGACAACAATTCCACTGTCTTCTTCTAAGCTTAGCGTAGGAAAAGTAGCTTGTTGTCAGATAGAATTCATTTATGCAGATCTGTGCACAAAATTTTTTTTATCAGAAGAGTGAACTCAATATTTCTGGTTTTTTGCTAATGTCTCTCCAGTGCCACTTATACATGTTTAATAAAAATGTATCTCATTTATGTTTTTACAAAACTATGTAACGCACCATTTTAAAATATCTAGCCGGAATGTAGATATAATGTAGCGGACCGGATCATTTTTTCCTATTTTATAGTAGAGTCTGCTGCCAGTACTGCTAGTCCTGTAATAATAATAATTATGGTATAAGCACTCCCTCATTAATGCCGCAGTTTTTATACGAATACTAGTAGTTATTTAAAGTAGTGCACGAGTGGTATTTCATGCAATCCCACTTTCTTTTATCTTTTTAGAGAATTAGTATTTTTCAGTAACATCCGTACTTGTCCTTCAAGTAACGCTATCATTAAACTCCTTTTGACGGATATATTTCCAAGACTAAAAATACTAGGTTTTATTAGCGGCATCACTCTGACATAGGAGCCAGATAATAACGCCTTGACAAATTTTTAATCGATATTTTAATAACAAGTTCATTCTCTACAGAATGTTAATATTCAGACTGCAATCAGTAACGGAGACATGTAGGTAGATATTGATTGAGTTATCGATCATAACTGTGCAAGGCATACAAAAAGATAGTAATTTTAATGCTCTATTTTTTGCGTTGCTACCCTATCCCACTGCAACACAGTGCGTATTGAGCCGTAAAATAGAACGTTAATAGCGATTAATTTTGTAAAATTATAAAGAAAATAGCATAGTGAAAGTAATGTATTGCAAATTATAGTCTGATAAATTTGAATTTGGTATACGAATCACTGTTCAATATCTTTGAATTTGCATGAACTGCGAGATTTTGATTCATAGCTTTGCAGAAAAACGGCGGTGGGAATGTACATCTGGATAAATTATCCTCTAGAGGATCTTACTAAAAAATAAAAATCATCATCCTTTTGCCTGTATTCGCCATGGTTTATCGGCTCACAGATATCTTTATGCTTATCCAGATGGCAAAAAAAGAGGAAGATTATCTCTAATTTCCATAGATGATGAATTCATAGCAAGTATACTTTTATCATTATTTCTTAATGAAGCTGTATTCAGCGTCACATGAGTCTGGCATTAAATTATAAAACTCAGATAATGATACCTAAAAACGAATAATACTTGCATTGTCTAAAAAATTAGAGATCAAGAGGAGTTTAGAGATATTGCTTCATACCCCCCTTCTTTTTGAGGTATCATAAAAATTCAATTGATCTATTATCATTAATTGCTGGAAAGAGATTATAAAGCGCTTCAGATAAATAGACGATGAAATACGTGAATTGCTGTACTGTCTTCTGGATTTACCTAGTTTACGCTTTCTAGGAAATTTATTCCGAGCACCTGGTTAAATTTCTGAAAATTCATATATCGCAGAGTATAAAACAATACTAAGATTATAAACATTCTAGAAACAGGATAGCTCTGTGTAGCAGATTCCATCACAGTATGTAACTAGTTCATTTTTTCTCTTCTTATCCTTGCCTTTTCTATCTTTCTTATTGTGATATATAAATGCTTCCCTATTAAAAGATCAGGGGAATGTTTTATTCATTTCAATAATAGCACTTAATGCATTTATGTTTACTGTTTACACTGAACCAAGAAGACAGTAACGCCATCTAAACACTATTTTCAAATTAATGCCTGTTTATTTTCTAAATCCCCAGTAAAATCAATCTATTTAACATACATTGAGATAACTAAATATTTATCCTTATAATATAGTTTTGCTAGAAAACTTTTATTAAAATTGTTAAATCTTTTTCTATAATTAGTGATTTTTCAACAATATCGCTGTAATCCTAATAATACATATTAGATAACATATTTACTGTGAAAGTATGGACAAATAAGTAGAATAAGTTGTTTCAATGCATGAAGCGACATCATCCGATAAATTATTACTGAGCTAACTAATATAATGAAGCTTTATCTTAGAATTGAATAAAAAAGAGTCGCTTTAATCTGCATAACTGTTTTATTTTTTATGGCAACCTCTATAGCAAAAATCCTTCGCATAGTATGCGTGATTTCTACCAATAACCTTTTCTAACATATCCATGTTCATTTAATAAAAATTATGTGATAATAAAACGTTTTATTTATTATATTAATATGTTCTTATCTAGGATGTGGTATATGGATACCATTGAAATCAGAGGTGCACGCACCCACAATTTAAAAAATATTAATTTAATTATTCCTCGTGATAAATTAATTGTTATTACTGGGTTATCTGGTTCAGGAAAATCTTCTCTGGCATTTGATACTCTATATGCAGAAGGTCAGCGCCGTTATGTTGAGTCACTCTCTGCCTATGCCAGACAGTTTTTATCCTTAATGGAAAAACCAGATGTTGATCATATTGAAGGACTATCACCAGCAATTTCGATTGAGCAGAAATTCAGTTCACACAACCCACGCTCAACAGTAGGTACTATTACCGAAATCCATGATTGTTTACGTTTACTATTTTCCCGGGTTGGTGAACCTCACTGTCCTGATCATAATATTCCATTAGTAGCACAAACAATTAGCCAGATGGTTGATAATGTTCTCGTATTACCGAAAGGTAAGCGACTAATGTTACTGGCACCGATAGTTAAAGAGCGTAAAGGTGAATATATTAAGCTATTAGATAATATGACAGCTCAGGGTTATATTCGCGCTCGAATCGATGGTGAAGTATGCAATCTATCTGATCCACCTAAATTAGAGCTACATAAAAAGCATACTATTGAAGTGGTGGTTGATCGTTTTAAAATTCGCCCTGATCTGTCGCAACGGCTGGCGGAATCGTTTGAAATCACGCTTGAGTTATCAGGCGGTACTGCGATTATCGCTGATATGGATGACAACAAGTCTACTGAATTAATTTTTTCTGCTAATTTTGCCTGCCCTGTCTGCGGTTATAGCATGAGCGAATTAGAACCACGACTATTTTCTTTTAATAATCCAGCAGGTGCCTGTAGTTCCTGTGATGGACTCGGGGTACAACAATTTTTTGACCCAGAATATGTTATCCAAAATAAGGAAATTTCTTTAGCTTACGGAGCAATACGCGGTTGGGATCAACGTAATTTTTATTACTTTCAGATGTTGCAGTCGTTAGCTAAACACTATAAATTTGACGTTGAAGCTATATTTAGTTCGTTAAAGCCAGCGATCAAGCAAGTTATATTATATGGTTCCGGCAAAGAAGCAATTGAATTTAAATATCAAAATGATCGTGGAGATATTACTGTAAAGTGTCACCCTTTTGAGGGGGTGCTCCATAATATGGCACGTCGTTATAAAGAAACTAAATCAATAGGAGTTCGTGAGGAGTTAGCAAAATATATTAATAATCGCCCATGTATTGCTTGTCATGGTACCCGCTTACGACAAGAAGCCCATTACGTGTTTATTGAGAATACTACCCTACCTGAAATTTCTGATTTCAGTATCGGGCATGCGATGAAATTTTTTCAAACATTGAACCTCAGCGGGCAACGAGCGCAAATTACGGAAAAAATTCTGAAAGAGATTAATGATCGATTAAAATTCTTAATTAATGTTGGATTAGATTACTTGACTCTCTCCCGCTCAGCTGAAACTTTATCAGGTGGCGAAGTGCAACGCATTCGGATGGCAAGCCAAATCGGTGCTGGTTTAGTTGGTGTCATGTATATATTAGACGAGCCGTCAGTTGGTTTACACCAACGAGATAATGATCGTCTGTTACAGACTTTGCTACATTTACGTAATTTAGGAAATACTGTCATAGTGGTTGAACATGATGAAGATGCTATTCGTGCCGCCGATCATATTATTGATATCGGTCCAGGCGCAGGTATACATGGAGGACATATCGTTGCTCAAGGCAACCTAAACAATATTATTAGTAATCCAGATTCATTAACTGGTAAATACCTTAGTGGTGAACGTAAAATTACGATCCCACTCAAACGAGTAGCCATCAATACAGAAAAAATCCTAAAACTGATTGGTGCACAAGGTAATAACCTAAAAAATATTACACTGGAGCTGCCTGTTGGCTTATTTACCTGCATTACCGGCGTTTCAGGATCAGGTAAATCAACTCTAATTAATGATACATTATTTCCAATAGCTCAACAGCAATTATATAAAGCTACTAATTCCCCTCCCGCACCTTACACGGATATCGAAGGCTTACAATATTTCGATAAAGTAATTGATATTAATCAAAGCCCGATCGGCAGAACTCCACGCTCTAATCCAGCTACCTATACTGGCATATTTACTCCACTACGAGAATTATTTGCCGGCGTACCCGAGTCTCGTACGCGGGGTTATACACCAGGAAGGTTTAGCTTTAACGTTAAAGGTGGTCGCTGCGAAGCCTGCCAGGGTGATGGTGTAATTAAAGTTGAAATGCATTTTCTACCAGATGTCTATGTTCTCTGTGATCACTGTAAGGGGAAACGCTATAATCGTGAAACGTTAGAAATCATATATAAAGATAAAAATATTCACGAAGTACTAGAAATGACCATTGAAGAAGCATGTAAATATTTTACTGCTATCCCGGCGATAGTACGTAAATTGCAAACATTGATCGACGTTGGACTTTCTTATGTTCGTTTAGGCCAGTCCGCAACAACCTTATCGGGTGGTGAAGCGCAACGGGTTAAGTTATCTCGTGAACTTTCCAAACGTAGTACCGGTCAAACACTCTATATTTTGGATGAACCGACTACTGGTTTACATTTTTCTGATATTCAACAACTATTGTATGTATTACATCAACTTCGTGATCAGGGAAATACTATTGTGATCATTGAACATAATTTAGATGTAATTAAGACCGCCGATTGGATTATTGATATGGGTCCAGAAGGAGGGAGTGGTGGTGGTGAGATCTTATTTTCCGGTACACCCGAGCAAATAATTAAATGTAAGCAATCACATACCGCTCAATTTTTAAAACCGATCCTAAAACGTGGTTACTAATCAGCAGTAATTTCCCTATTAAAATTGAATAATTTTCTAGATTCTACGGTCAGCAAGAATACTACTCAATAGTATTTGTTACCAGTGATAATCAGAACAGAGATTTAATAATAAAAATTTTTTATATAGTAAAAGCTTGAACCATTTCCATGATTATAATCTATTTAGGTATTATTTTTAGTGGCATAAATGGAAAATTTTTATCATCTATTCTATTATTAATGCAGTTAATAATGAGAATTAAATTATCTTCAAGTATAACTTAAAGTTTATTCTTTCTTTTTGTCACTCCTGGAAGATAATATGCTTTTTTGAATAACTTAGGTGTAACTTTTAAATCCCTTTCATAGACTGCAATAGAGCATTACTAATCAATAGTGATTGGGGTAATTTCTGATTGTACATTTAAATATATCGATACAAAGTGATTTTAAGCTATTGACTAGAATTAAAATAATAGATTTGTAGTCCATACCTTTTATACGCTTATTAAGTAGATTGATTATACCATTCGTTTAGGATATTTCGGTAAGATACCTTGATATTTTATACTAAGCTCTGCACACAAAGAATCAAATTTATATTTTTCGGTAGCTAAACATTTTCACAGACAAAAAGGCATTCTGTAAATTCTTTGATATTGTCTGCAAATATCTGATGGATAATTATGGAACATCCTAGGTTAAATATCACGTAAAAATATTAAAGATCGACTTAGATCTTTAATGTTTAGAAAATTAAATCCCTCTTCAAGAGCAGAGCAAGAGGCACTCTTTTTGCTAAAAAGAGATAATAATTGATTTTACTGGATTTATTATAAGTTAAAATTTAATTGGAGTGTGTATTCTTTGACCTAATGCATTAATTTTAGAGACATTAATGCTAAGTTAAAAATTAATAACTTTCGTTTTTTCATTTTATACATTTTTTCTGACAACAATTCCACTGTCTTCTTACTAAGCTTAGCGTAGGAAAAGTAGCTTGTTGTCAGACAGAATTTATTTATGCAGATCTGTGCACAAAAATTTTTTTATCAGTAGAGTGAACTGAATATTTCTGGTTTTTTGCTAATGTTTCTCCAGTGCCACTTATACATCTTCAGTAAGAATGTATCTCATTTATATTTTTACAAAACTATGTAACGCACCATTTTAAAATATCTAGCCGGAATATAGAATATAGATATAATCTAGCGAGACCGGATCATTTTTTCCTGTTTTAGAGTCTGCTGCCAGTACTGGTAGACTTGTGATCGTAATAATTACGATATAAGCACCCCCTTCATTAAGGCTGCAGTTTTTATACGAATACTAGTAGTTATTTAAGGTGGTGCTAGAGATGTTTCACGCTATGCCACTCCCATTTCATCTTTTTAGTGAAGTTCACCTTTTCTAGTAATATTCGCACTACTGTAACTTCAAGTAACGATATCATTAAACTCATTTGACGGATATATTCCCAAGACTAAAAATACTGGGATTTATCAGGTCATAGTTCTAACGGAATGAGCTGGATAACAGTACCTCTCTAGATTTCTTTAGCCGTTTTTTTTAAAAGAGCAGAGCATTGCTGTATAATGGCTTAATATATAAACTATCAGGAATAACGAAAATATTAACATACAAATGTTGATTGAGTTGCGAACTTAAATGTAAAAGGCACAGAAAATACCAATTCAATATCCTATTTGCGTGCCACTAAGGATAAGTATAAGTGGCGGATAAAAACAGCAGAGCGTTGAGTTGGGGCTAATTACTGTTAAAAAAGATAAAATAAGATTTGGGCATAGTATGAAAGATAATGTGTTATCAGTTATAGTTAAATAAAATATGAACCTATTGCATTAATAGTGCTCGGTATTTTTGAAGCGATATGAACTCTAGACTTTTAACTTACAACTTTGCAGAAAAAGGTTGTAGTAACTTCAAGAGAAGGATAGGAATAGCGCAAGTACTGCAGGACAATCGTTTACTCTACAGATAAATGATACAGAAGTTGATACTTTTATCGTATCTTTTAGAATTTATTTCAGATATCATCAACAGTAAAAAGCAGTTTAATTGGAGATATATGTCTGGATAAATTATCTTCTGGTATCTTGCTAAAAAATAAAATTATTATCCTGTCTGTATTCGTGAGGTTTATCGGCCTACTTATCTTTGCATTTGTCTTAGATAGCAAAGAAGATGGAGATTATGTCTAACTTCTGTAGGTAATGAATTCATCGCCAAGCACACTTTTATTATTATCTCTTAATGAAGCTATATCCAGTGTCATGAGCTTGGCATTGAATTATAAAACTCAGATAATCGTACCTAAGAGTAACAATGCTTGCGTATCCAAAAAATTGGAAATCAAGAGGAATTTAGAGATATTACTTTATATTCTTCCCTTGAGGTCTCATAAAAATTTAATCGGTCTATTATCATTAATTTCTGGAAAGAAATTATAAAGCGCTTTAGCTAAATAGCTGATGTAACACGTGATAGTATATTGTCTTCTGGATTTACCTAGTTTACGCTTTCTAGGAAATTTACACTGATTATCTGGCTGAATTTCTAAAAAAAATTCATATATCACAGAGTATAAGACAATACTAAGATTATAAACATTCTAGAAGCAGCATAGCTGTGCGGAAGATTCCATCATAGTGTTTTTGATTAGTTCGTTTCTTTTATCTGCTCCTATCCTGCCTATTCTAGCCTCTCTATGTTGCATATATAACGTTTTACTTTAAAGAATTTATGGAAGATATTTCGTCGATTTTAAGAATAAGCACTTAGCTATTTATGTTAACTTCACCGATAAAACAAGGAAATAGTGATGTTATTTAATACCATTTAATGAATACATACTTGTTTCGTCGGGTTTCTCTTCCCTAGTAGAGTTAAGCTTATTCAACATACATCTCAGATAACTAAAATATTTATCCTTATAATGTAGTTTTATCAGAGGATATTTCAGTGAAAGATTAAATCTTTTCCTGCAATCGGAGATTTTTCAATGATATCGCTGAACCTAATAAATTTCCACAGGAGGAAATATGTTTATTGTGATAATAAAGGTAGAATAAAGTAGAATTAGTTCATTCAATACATGAATCGATATTATCTGATAGATTGTTGCTGAGTAAAACTAATAAGATATAGTTTTATGTTAGCATGTAGTAAAAAATATTTTTTGATCTATATGACTGTTTATTTTTCATGGCAATCGTTTTAGCGAAAATTCTTTATACAATATAAAAGATTTTTAGCAAACAACACAGGAAATACTTGCAATTTTCAAATTATGAAATCATCTATGGTTTTTAGGCTAAAAAGAGCTAAAGAGATAGGTATGGATACTAGAATAATCTAAAAAATATCGATTTAGCTTTAGTCATTAAAAGAAAAATATCTCTGAGCTAAATTCAGATGACTAAAATTCATCTCAATACCACATCATAATGTGGTATTCAAGCAGTTTTATTAAAAAGAAACGGCTAAAAATTTTTTTTGATATTTGGTTTATAATGAAATTAAGTCAGTGTCTAACTTTGATAGCTTGAATATGCGATTCAATTCATTTATCGATAACAAGATGAAAATTTTTAGAGTGATATTTTCTATTTAGTGAATACCGAACAATGGCAGGAGTATATCTAACCTTTTTATAGAGATTAGTTAATCTATGATAAGCTTATAGCATGAAAACTTTATACGTTATAGCATTTCAGCAATGCAGAAAGATTTAGAAAGGAGAGCAAAGAAATTGTTGCTGCTTTCCCTATCCTATTTTATTGCAGAGAATAAAGTTCTCACTTTTACAAAGCGTATTAGCTTGATTATTTAATAAAAGTGGTAAGCTGAATATTTATATAAAACCGTTTAAACTTATTAATATGATAACACTTAAGGACGATAAAATTATCCAGTGAAACCGAATGGTTTATTAGAGTTAATACAGAAATGCATTTGTAAACCGAACATATGAGCAAATTACTAGACAGCATTGTTAAACTATTAGCATATAATGATTATACTGATAATTAGGTTATCACCATATTTAATTATCTTATTCAGGAGGCAATACAGAAAATCAATACACCTCATCATCAAAATAAAAACAATAAAATATTAGGGAGTACTTTGATATTCTTTAAAGTGTACGAAAAGAAAACATACAAGAATGGGAAAAAATTAAAAAACAAGCTTCTATAAAAATAGTGTACCATCTTCTTGAGAAAGATGCTGAAAAGAAATAGTCAAACAGTTAAGTTTTATCACTAATACTAAAGTAAGCAACCCCTGTGTTTAAAGATTGAAAATGACAGAACAAAAAAGTTAAGCTTAAATTATCCTAAAAATACGCTTTACAAGAAAGTAGTCAAATAATCCTATTTACCGTAAAAAGGTTTAAACGAATATTGTGCTAAAAATAGAAAAATGTATATTTTCGAAAGTAGAAAAATAGCAGTCAAAAAAACAGCTACCAAACATAAACAGATCATAAATCTCAAAATACCTAAAACTTCAACACCGCTTAAAAAGCGATTGTTATTAGATGAAACAATTTCATAAATTAGCACGTTTTAGCTTTATCTTTTTTTAATGACAGTTGCACATCATGAAAATTGGCATTCAACGGGACTATATCGAAATAGTTAAAGGAAAAGTGATTTACCGATTTTAGCGATAGAAAAAGACGCTTAAAATCCTGTTTAGTGAATATTGGGCATCACAATACTGGTCTCGTATTTATATCCAGTTAGACTCATTTCGTTATGAAAAATTCGAACCAGCTAGATGGAAAGATTACTCAAGTTTATGTGAACAATAATTAACAAGGTC
>JBQMRR010000043.1:0-15925 GCA_052174495.1 Arsenophonus sp. NC-TX2-MAG3 | reverse complement strand
TCGTCATCCTGTAGAAGTCTAAATATTAAGCATGCTGTATAGCGTTGAGTTACTCTTTAAAAAGGAGCGGTATAATGGATTTAGCAAGGCCATGTCATCTGATTGTTGCATAAGAATTATGATTTAATAAATGGAAATAGCCTTTTTGCTGTGTAGAAAATATGATCTGCATAGGAAGTAGTGGGAGAGTTAGCTGAATTCATAAGTACTGATGTTACTGGAAAAAAGTTGACTTCGATAAAAATGAAAGGAGCGTGCTATGCTCTCAAATAGCTCTGGCTCTATATCAACTCTAATTATTCACGTTAAAACTATGACATTACCGAAATGAAGTGGTTGTGAATCATTACTATAACCACTTAACTAAGCACCACCAGCAGAGGATCTTGACGCAGGAAGAGATAATTAGGCACTTATATTATCCATATTCCAGCTAGGTATTTCAAAATAGTATCTTACAGTGATTTATCGTCAAATCCTCAATAAGGCATATTATTACGAAGGTATAAAAACGCTGAAGATATCACGACTAGCAAAAAATTAGGATTTCACAGTTATGATTAAAGAATTTCTCCGTACAGATCTATACAAATTAATTCTCTGTGACAGGATGTTTTTATTGATACTCAGTTTGAGAAACAGATAACAAAATTGTTCTCAAAAAGAACCCATCAAATGGGAAAATAAGAGGGCTATTAAGCTAAACCTAGAGTTAATGTATCTAAAATTAGTGTATTAGATAAAATAATATATTTACTCCAATTAAATTTTAACTTGTAATAGACCCAAAGTAAACAGATTTTATCTGCTTTTTAGCAAAAATGGATACTTTTGATTGCTTTTAAAGAGTAATTTAATTTTTAAATTACCATGAAGAATTACGGTCTTAATCACCATCAGATCGATAATGGTTATATGTGAGCGATAAGATTCTTTAAGAGTTTAATACAGAATGTATTAGCTGTTTTTGAGATAATTATTGATAAAGAGTCAATAATTTACTTAGATGTAGCTAAATAGTACAAAGCCTTTGCGCTAGCGAGCATAAAATTAATCACCATCACCTAATAAGGTTATGTAATTAAAGAATTATTTCCTAAAAAATTCACATTTAAAATGTGAATAATTATATTAGCCGATTAAAGAAATAGCTGAGTAGATTACATAGAGTAAGGTCATTTATTTAGCGAATTATCTATTCTGGAGAAGATTATTTGAACCGTAATAATTGAAATATAGAGGTGGCTATAAATTGCTATGCAAGCAAAGCAACAACTTTTAGCAAATAGCCATAGAAAACGGCACTATTAATAAAGATGTAAGATAAATTATTATTTATAATACACTGAAATTTTTATAAAAAAAATTATAATTAATTATAATTTAAGTATTAATAGCAAGGAGAAGGTTTTTGCAACATCAATAAACTATTCATCGTTTAAGGCGATTGCGTTAAACAAAAATAGTTCGCGATTTATTCAAAGAAACGATTTTAACATTAAATGTTCTTATATTTCCTATTTTTGTCAAGGAAGAAATTAAAAATTATAAGTTTATTGCTACTATGCCTAGGATTTTTCGTACCCCCCCGGAACAGAGGTTACCTTATGAAATCGAGCGGATTGCTAAAGACGAGCTAAAGTCAGTAATATTATTTTTCATTTCACACCATCTTGATGAAATAGGTAGCGATACTTGGAAAGAATATGCCTTAGTTGACCATATGTTAAAAGCTTGTAAGGATACTGTACCCGATATGCTAGTCATTTCATATATTTATTTTTATGAATACACCTTTCATAATCACTGTGAGATTCTAGGTAGAAATTGCGTTGATAATGACGCAACATTACTCAATCTCTGCCTACAAGTAGTCGTTGTGGCACAAATGCTGGTTGCTGATTTTATCGTACCTTCTTCGCGATGGACGGGCAGATCAGCGTAATTCGTGTAGAACTAGATAAAGCAGGTTTTACTAATAATTGCATTATGTGCTATTCAATCAAATTTTCGTCTAACCTTTATATCCCTTTCACGAAGCCGCAAGGATCTTATTTAATTGATGATCGTAAAAGTTACGAAATCGACCCAATGAATCGTAATAAAGCAATTAGAGAATCATTGATAGATGAGAAAGAAGGTGCTGATGTTTTAATGATAAAACCTGCTGGTACTTATCTTGATATTATTCGTGATATTCGTTAAAGAACTGAACTACTATTAGCAGCTTATCAGATCAATGGTGAATTTTCTCAAATAAAATTTGTTGCTTAAGTGGGTGCGATTAATGAAATCGATGTTGTTCTAGAAGAATTAGATGCTATTAAATCTCCCGGTGTTAATCTAATTTTGAGCTATTTTGTATTATATTTAGCAGAAAAAAGTATTTTTAAGTAATTTATGTTGACAAAATTTGCGCATAATAGGCGATTCTAAGTTAATTGATAAACTAGTATATCAATATAAGTTACTAGTAGTGCGCACTAACGGCATGAACTAAAATTTCTAAAAATCTATGATAATAGTGCTCTTACTGAAAGAAAAGCTTCATTTTCAATGAAATGCTAAAAAGTTAATAAACTACTAGAAATTAGTTATTATTATTAACCACTATTTAGGTAGTGGCGTATAATGGTTATAAAATAAGCAAAAATAATATATAATATAAAGCTAGCAATAATATTTGAGAGATAAATTCCGATAAATTCCTGGTAGTAAAAGTATCTAGTGGTAAAAGTATAATTAATAGATTAAATATCATTGATAAAATACACAAAAAATACTATCAACTTCAAAAGTCAATTGAGATAGATAAAAATATTATAATCATAAATTATTTTCATCAAATAGAACATATCATTATCAATATTTTGTATGACGATACTAATCGTGTTGCTATAACAAAAAAATAAAACAATCATTATAATAATAATTTATTATTCAGTTTATAGATGAAATTATGATCTAGTCTACTATAAAAATTTATCTTTTAATTTGCTTTAACCTGCTCAGTTAAAGTGATTTTAAGTGGGGGTAATTACCCTTAATACTCTTATATTACTTTATTTTTCACAATAATTTTACAGTTCTCACTTGGCACATTGCTCAAGTAGTGCTTAAATGTAAAACTTAATGATTGAAAGTGGAATCTTTAATTAAAGTATTAAATACCATTCCTACTTCATTAATAAATTTCACTAGAAAATAAAAGTATTTTGGGATAAATAGATAAGCATCTTACTTAAAAATGATGCAAGAATAGATATTATATCGTTATTATACTAAATAATAACGTTGTTATATTCTATAATATAACATTAATTAATAATTAAAGTTTAACTTTAAACTAATTTTTATAGATTGTAATGGAGTATTAGTTTAATACTTATTGAATAATTTTTATTATACAATTAAATATATCAACGCAGAGTGATCTTAAACTCTTCATCATAATTGAAATAAAGACTATGCAGCCAATCTCTTCTATTACGTTATTAAATTGATTAACTATACCACCCCTTGCTTAAGGATGCCTCAGCGGAGTATGAGGTGGCGTTCTATACCAATCTTTTTATATAAACGTGGGAGTGATTTTTTAGTATCTGAACGTTTCCGCAGATCAAAAGGCGATCTATAAATTCTTTGTCATTGCTAAGTGTTCGATGGATAATTATAGGAAACGTTTGGTTAATAGCATGTAAGAATCGTTGAACATTGCTTTGGTCTTAATATTCTAAATAAGGATAAGAACCCATCAAGGGGCGAGAATCTATACTTATAAAAAGATATAGATCGTCAAGTTTTGTTTGGTATTTACAGAAGACATTTCAATATACGTTAAAATAAGCAGACGCGTAGCTTTTTAACATTTTATATCTCAGTTAGAGATGCTTTTCTACTCATTTTATGTAAATTTTCACTCTGTAGTTGCGAACAGAAATTTAGTTATCGTATTGACCGCCAGAAGATCTCATCAAGAAGAGGAAAATGTTTTTCACAAGAAAACGATTACAGCTTTCTGATCTGTGTAATAGCGTTCAAATTAAAGAAACTCTTTTTTAGCACATATTAATATAAAGCTATATTTTATTAGTTTATTCATCGATAATTTGTCAAATGACATTAATTGATATATTGAAATAACTCATTCCACTTTATCCTACCCATATTATCACAGTGAACATTTTATCCGTTAGAGACTATTCAATAGGATTGCAACAGTGATATCATTCAAAAATCTCTGATTCCAGGAAACATCAATAATTTGATTATAAGTCTTCTAGTGAAGCTACATTACAAAGATAATTAATTTAATTATTTATGAGCTATTTTGAATAGATTAACTTTACAGGGGAATCAACAAAACAAATAGGTATTAATTTAAAACAGTATTTAGATAGCTATCTTTGCTTCTTTTTTCTTTACTTTAGCGGTAAACAGCTAATAAATATATAAGTGGTATTATTGAAGTCAACGAAACATTTTTTCTTAAATTATTTAAATGGAAATATTATACTCAAGATAGGAAATCTTGAAATACAGTAAAATAAGAGATAAAAGAAAAAAAGAATCTGCTCTTAATCGCTCGAGATTAAGATTGTCATGTGACAAATCAGATTTTTAAATAGTTTAATGTAGAGTAAGGGTGTTGGTAGCTTTTTAAGTTAATTATTGATAAAGAGTTTATCTTTTACTGAATGGAGTAAAATTGTATGAAATCGTTACGAACAAACCTAAATTAGGCATGATCGTTTGATAAAGTTGAATAATTAAAAAGTTATTAGTAAGAAATTCCAGATTTAAAATCTGAACAGTTATTTAGCCAATTAAAATGACCTCTAAGTAGATTTCATCATGTAAAGTTATTTTATTTATCAAATTATCTAGTTTGTAGAAGATTATTAAAAATACAAGAGTGAAATACAGATATTTAGCTATAAATTACTCTAGGAGTAAAATAATAATTTTTGCTAATATATAATTGAAACTTCTTTATTTACACTTTGTAAGTGACATTAATGGTACCTATCCCTCTGTTATATTACGGATTATGGCAAATTTATTAAAGGCAGTTTCTAAACTTCGCATTACTGGGTAATGTAATGTTTAGTACTTTAGTTTCTTTTATATAGTTTTTATTCCAAATGCTTTTCGATAATCTAAAGTTTTTAAGGAAATCTATATCAGTTACGATACCAGTAGAAATTATTTATTTAAATAAATTAATTATTATTCAGAAAAATTCTATTTTACCGGTTGTATTTTTAATACAATCCTTCTTTTAAAGAAAATTTTTTAAAATATTAATTATAAATATAAATTTATGTTCTTAGTAAATTTAATTTTACTAATTTAGTATAAATTATGTATTAAATATTAATATTAAATAAATAAATAATTTAAAAATATTGAATTTTTATTATTTTCTTTTTTTTAAAGAAGAAGAAATATTCTTTTATAGCAATATTAAAGATAATAATATATTTGTTATAATTATTATGAATGAATAAAATTCATCAGTTACAAAAACTGATAATAAAAATTACATATAATATCTTATTGTTAATAAATTAAAAAATAGATTAGTAATCTTTATCTGGTTACTTCTCTTTTTCTATTTTAAAGGCTATTTAAATATTTTTTGTAACAACTATAAAAGTAATGTAATTAGTTTAAGAAATTATCTTTATCTAATGTTATTTTAGTAATTTTAGTAATCTTTATTGTAATACTAAATTAGTTACCGTTATGATAGACATCAGTATCTGACTATCTTATGCAATCCTTTTAGACAATTATATTGTTTGTGGCAATAATTTTACAAAATATGAAATTTATAATTTTGAAAAATAGATATGAAAATAAGTGAATTTTAACAGAATATTAAGTATTAAAATTATAATAATTAACCTATTAGGTTATTCAATTATTGAATTTTATGTAGGCGCATAAAATCTATTTATATATCTATGTCGACTAAATTATATTTAGTAATAATTATTATTAGTATTTTGTGTTTATTATTGTAAATAGAGACAAAATAAAATAGTGATATTAATGATTTATGCTATATCAAAATGCAAGAGTTACTCATACTGATCCTTGATCAGTTATTAGTAGTTATTTTCTTTATCAAAATCAAATTAGTAATATAAAAGTTATTTTATACACATACTAAAATTTCTTATTTAAAGTTGATCATAATAATGATCAGTACTCCAAGAACATTAGTGCAGAATATTGATGAGTGGACAAGTTGAGGTTATATGAGTTTATATGAATATGCTTAAAAATGATACCATAATTAACCGTATTAAAAGAACAATATCAAATTAATTTTAATCTCTTAAGCAAAAGAGATATCTTCCATCTTTGTACTATAAAAGTGTTAAAATTAAACATTAATTTTTTCGATCAATGCATCTATAATTTTATAAGATAACTGATTACTTAATGAAGGGTTAAGTCAAACGAGTTATAAAACTTTCTGTATTTATCAATCAACAGACGATAAATCAATGTAATATAATTTTAACTGTATTTTACACGCTAGATAGATAAAAATTTCACCTAAATAACGATATGATTTAAAGTTAACACAATATTACATATTCAGTATTAGAACTATTTAATGAAGTATTAAAAGATCCAGTATAAAAGGAAATTAGTTGTTGTTCAAATATTTATCACACATATGAGCATGCTCACTCTTACCATAAAGATAAGGATATATTTTGATAATAAAGAAAATTATATATTAACTATTCTAAGTAAAAGTAATCAAGCTGATGATAATAAGTATTGTAATATACAACACTTCAATGATAAGAAGGAGGATGTGGCCACTAACACAATTAATTAAAATTTTTCAGAGTCTAATGAAAATGGTTTTTAGTTTATTTTGATTATAGCAAAAACTGTTAATAACACTGTACATTCTATTTGGTGCGTAAATAAACCGCACTAACTTGATCTATGTATGGGATTCTTTTTATTATATAGCACCTACCACAATGAGTTAATGCTCACCAATACTATTTATATAACATGGTAAATAGGTTTTTTAATATTATGGATGTGATCCATACTCAGTCAGATTTATTTGTGCTTAATTATGATTAAAGGTATATTAGTAAAAATATTATCAACAAAGATTTTCAGATTTTTACTGGTAAAATACCAATTTTTATAATAAATAAGAACTACTAAATATATGGTTAACTAAAATACTCTTTTTTATTAATTTTCTATAGTTCATTCTTAGGGAATGACTAAACTACAAATTATATCTTATAATCAGTTTCAGATTATCTAATTTTAGATAAACTTATAGTAGTGTAACTTTTATTAAAAACAATTAATTAATAGTTAAAAGCTAAATTATTAGTTAATATTAAAAATAAATATTCATTTTACCTCAACACTATCTGTATCTATACTAGGATAGTAAATTAATTTTCATAAAATCAATTAATATGATTTAATCAGTTTAAATATATTTATTTAATATAATTAAAAAGAATAACTTGTAATTATTTAGTTTCAGGTCACTATATAGAATTCTGTTGCATAGTTTCTTTATCGCAAGATATCGATTAAAGAATAGTAGCTGAAGTAAAATATCATGATGAGGGTATATCGTCAAAAACTAGAACATCTAAAATTAGAGTTACTATTCCAGGCTAGCAGAGAGTCTGGATCTACTTTTGGTGATCATATCGTATATCTGAACTTACTTTTGCTAAAAATCAAAAATAAGATGATATTAATAATTATATCCATTATTTCCTATCATTTCCGATGATGCTGTCGCTTGCTTAGAAAGTCATAATCCAGATTTTCTTGCGAAAAATATTTTCTTTTTAATTATTCTTAATAATAAGAGAAGAAACTACGTCATAAAACAAAAGTATATAAAACGTTTAAAAAGATACGAGCTTGTTTATTTGCACATAATGCAAAATCTCTTCTAAGAAGACTGAACGAAATTTGAGGATCTTATTTTTTATAAGCATAAATTGTGCCATTCGGACAGATTTTTATCTGCATTTACAAGGCTAAGATTACGACAAATACTCGACACTTCTTACGTGACCTTAACTACACCTGGCATTTTCCATAGATATGCATCGATACTTACGAGAATGGCAAAAAATTTATGGACTAACTTTTGCTCTAAAAAGGTTTAGCTACCAGAAAACAGGAAATCGCTCATTTGCTGTACAGAGCTTGATATATAACATTGATTTATAATGGTAATACATCTTCAAATAAATGATATGGTTGAGCGATTTAATGGACACATAGAAGTAGCTGTAAAGTTATCATTTCAATTCTGATCAAGAGCTTTAGATGATAATCTTGTGTCAATATATTTAGCTATATAATTAGAAATTACCTAATCACTATTAGGTAGTAGGTAGTAGAAAAATCCACTGTAGTCTATGAAAGATTGATTAAAAGTTAAACCTGAATTATTTAAAAAAATCATACAATTTTTTTAAATTGAACAAGTAATAATAGTGAAATACTAATTCAGAGCTTGTTAAATAAGATAAGATTTAACACTAGTCTCATAAAACGGAATCATTATGAAATTAAAAAATTTAACTAATTGGATTATTATAAGCATGATCACGGGGATCATGGTTGGGTTTTCATTAAATTCACTTACTAATGCTGAAGCAACAATGAGCTACGCCAAAAATATTTCAATTATTACAGATATTTTTTTACGTTTGATTAAAATGATTATTGCACCATTAATTATCTCGACCTTGATCGTCGGAATCGCTAAAATGGATGATGAAAAAATGTTTGGGCGTGTTTTTTCAAAAACATTGTTACTGTTTATAGTTGCATCTTTCATTTCAATTATCCTTGGTTTGATCATTGTTAATGTTCTTAAACCAGGAGTAGGTATTAATTTTTCGATAAATACAAATTCAGCGGTGGTAAATATTAAATCAACAGCCTTTTTTTTTCGTAATTTTATTACCCATGCTATACCTACTAGCATCATTGATGCAATGTCGCGTAATGAAATTTTGCAAATTGTTATTTTCTCAATTTTTATGGGGTGCAGTTTATCTGCTATAGGTAAAAAAGGTGAACCAATTATTAAAATTCTAGATTCACTGGTTTACGTAATGTTAAAATTAACAAATTATGTTATGTTTTTTGCCCCTATTACGGTTTTTTCTGCTATTTCATCCATAATTGCTGAACGCGGATTAAAAGTATTGATCAGTACTAGTATTTTTATGGGAGAATTCTATTTTACTTTAGCGTTACTCTGGATGATCTTAATTGGGTTATCCGTATTAATCGTTGGTCCATGCATTTTACGTTTAGTTAAGAACATCATGGATCCAGCCTTACTTGCTTTTACTACCTCAAGTTCTGAGGCTGCTTTCCCTGCTACTTTAAAAAAATTAGAACAGTTTGGTATCTCTAATAAGATTGCTAGTTTTGTTTTACCAATTGGCTATTCATTCAATCTTGCTGGCTCAATGGCTTATTGTTCATTTGCAGTTATCTTTATCAGTCAAGCATACAATATTCATTTAAGTATTGGTAAGCAAATCACAATGTTATTGATTTTAATGCTGACATCCAAAGGTATGGCCGGAATACCACGAGCATCGTTGGTCGTTATTGCAGCAACATTAAATCAATTTAATATTCCAGAAGCGGGTTTAATTTTATTAATGGGTATTGATCCTTTCTTAGATATGGGACGCTCAGCAACTAATGTTATGAGTAATGCTATGGGGTCGGCATTAATTGGTCATTGGGAGGGTGAACATTATGGTGACGGATTGCGAGATAAATCGAAAAAAAAGTCTAATAATTTTTATTGATTAAATCAGTTTAAAAGCTTAATAGCAGATAATATTCTAAGTAAAATAGAACAACAAGACGCGTCTATCGGAGGTTTTATTATTTTATCTGTAATATTTTTTATTTATTTTAATTAGTTAATTAAGACAACTTGAAAGGGTTAGTTCTATTTTGATCTTTAGTAGAATTACTGATGATAATTTTAATTCTTTTAATTCTCATCTATGATGATGAGATTGATGAGGAATATAAGCTATAAATTGTATATGTCAAGTTGTTATATTATTAATATCTTGTATTCTATCTTATCTCTTTATTTAATTAATAGACGTAACTATAATATTAAAGTTTTTTTATTGATTATATACGTACTTTACGATATGATCATCCATGAATAGAGAGAAAGGAACCTATCAATGAACAAAAAAAATTTAAATATGCTAATCTTAGCAGGTATAATAACTGCTATTACTGGTTGTAATGAATCACCTAAAGTTGATGACGCTATCCAACAAACTAAGGAAAGCGCTGAACAAATAAAACAGAGTGATGAAGAAAAAACTAAACAAGTAGTTGATGATACTAAAGAATCTGAAAGCGATATAAAAAATAAAGAAGCTGAAGGAACTGAAGAAGCTAAAGAAGTTAAAGAAGCTGATAAACTATCAATAAAAGTAGATCAATTAAAAGAAACAAATAAAGAAAAATATCAAAGTTGCAACAAAATATTTTAGATAAAAGCTATTGAAACTACAAGTCAAACCAAAGAAAAACAACTCAAGTTAAATAAGGGTTTAATTCTGAAGTACAGGCTTTATCTAAAAAAGTAAAAATGGTTAAAGAGGATATCAGAAGTAAGGCAAACACCTTAAGCAAAAGTACTAAAGAAAAAGCGGTTACCATGCAATAAAATTCTCAACCACAAAAATAATAAAATTTAATTAACTTAATGGAGTAAAAAAATTTACTTAAAATTGATCTTATAAAAACTCTTAAAATAAGAATATAATTATTTATATACTTACTTTAACCTGACAAGGCCAGAACTTCTGGCCTAGTTTTTAACTTAGAGAGATTAATGATAATTATGTTTATTTCTGATGTATGGAGTTTTGGAGATGCTGGGATATTCTGATAATTGATTTGATAAATAATTACATCAACAGAGAGATGATGTGCCATGAAAATTTTACCTTAAATATATCTGAAGATCAAATATTACCATAATCTATTTTATGAACTTATTTATAATTCTACTAGAATGCTGATAGATATTGCTGTTGAGGTGTGGAGCTTCGAAATCCATGTTTCCCTAATATGTTCAATGCTGGCCCGTCAAGGCTTCCATAGCTATATCTCGTAATGAATATTTGGCATAACGAATAAATAAATTACTATTGTCGATGTTTAGATTAGACTGCCTAAGATTAAAAGAATCATAATAGCATGGAATATGATTCAATAGTTACTTTCTATCACCTTATTTGATGTGTGCGAAAGCGTAAAAGAGTTATTACTATAACTCTGTACTTGTGAAGCATCTCTATTACTGATTTTTACAAAACTCTATGGCGATTCTTTGTAAAAGAATATAATGCTCTCTGTAGCATCATGAGAAGACTGAAACAGCAATCCCTTGAAGATAATTGGTAATTGTATCTGCGTGATTTAGGAATATACACTACGTTTATTTTGTGATAATGACGCATACCTTATTCTCGTCAGTTATGCTGATAGTTTTGCCTAGTAGTAGTTATTATTGATAGTACCACGCATGAACATAAGGAGCACACGTTGCGCTATAAGATTCTTATCGAAAATCAAAAGTAAACTCTGGTTAATTCCTCAATGCCATGCAAGCACGTGATTTAACTATATCTTCCAGTGGTTGCTACGGAAGATTCCTGTCCTTGATTTTTAGAATGCAATGTTAAAATATTCCTGGACATGTAGGATCAATATCATTTAGCTACATAAAATAGCTCATATCTTGGCTTCACTTCCTAAAGGCATGTGAACAGAAGTTAAAACTGAACTATGGAAGAGTTGAATAGTAAAGAGCTGTAATACCGCCAATAAAGCTTTTTGATATTTTATTGCTAAGGTTTTTAGCGTATCATTCAGCTATAAGAAAGAATGTTGAACGAATAAGCAAAAAATAGCTGTTGGCATTTTATGCTTTCTCGTCAGTACACTGGGAACTATTAAGAATAATAATTAAGAATAATAACGAGTTTGAATTGAATTAGCTTTTGTAATAGCAAAGCTATAAACAGTCGATAACTAAAATACTATAGTTCGAAAAACAACCTTTAGATGATATTTAAGTCGTCAGTTTATTCAGAAAATCTGGAGCAGGCTAAATGAATTTTTTACCTGCTGATATGCCTAGTTATGTAAATAAACTCTAATTAATGATAGAGAATAGATTCATGAAGAATCTGAGTTGAATTTTTGACTGTTATACAGCAAATTTACTAATAACTCTTATTGAATATAATGCTTTATTTTAAATTAATTAAAAAAATGTTTTGTAATTTTAAATACAGTTAGTTGATTTAAGTTAGCTATCGACTAATGAAGTACAGAAGTAGTAACATGATATAAACGTTATTTTAGATGAATCCCTCTTTGTTTCTCTGAATTCCCTCGTAAAGTCAAGTTATTCAACATATATTCGAGGATAACTTAACCATTTATTCTTAAAATATAATTTCACCAGAACAATGCTAGTAAGATTGTTCAATATTTTTTTATAATTCAGAGATTTTATAATTATATTCCTACATTCTTAATATGAATGTGGATGATTATAAAAGGGGCACCTAGCGATTAATATCTTCATTGCAAGAATATCAGCAGTGATGAAGTGAAATTAGATTCTTCAATGTATGAATCGATATATCTATTCAACAAATTTTATTGAGCCAACTAATGAGATGCATCTTTATGTTATCAGGAAATTAAGAAAAAAATTTTTTTGATCTGCATGATTGTTTGCTTTGTCATAACAATTTCTGTAGCAAAAATTCTTTTTACACTATAAGTAGTTTTCACTAACAACCTTTTTAATATAAATAAAAATTAACATACCACAGAGTGTAAAATAGTACTCAAATTATGAAGATTTTCGAAGAAGATTAGCTATGCTGCTCATACATACTGAGTTACGTTCTAATTATAGAAAACATAAATTGATTTTAATTATATTAATATCATTAATAATTTTGAGAATAAAATAAACTAAGATTGTAATAATCTGTGTTGTAATAGCTACTAGTAGTGTTATTAGGTTATGGTATAAAACGACAATAGCAGCGATGATACTTCTTTATTTTATCTAAAATATCATAGTATCTGACTGATAGGTAATTTATCATCTTAATATGTAAGTAAACTATGATAGTTTAAAGTTTTTAAAATGCGAAAAGAAGCATCTAGTACTCATTTAGTGGCATCAATCTCAGTAATCTTGAGATACAACTTCTCTTGGTTTTTAGATAGCTACCTACTAATCAGTATAATTAACAACTCTCTAAAATGAAGTTTAACCTGTTGGGTAACATAGGTGTGAAACGTTCTATATATGCTAGAACGTTAGTAATTATTGAATTACTCCTTTATTTTAAAGGTATACGGTATACTTTTGTGTATCGTATTTACGATATCAGGTTACTAATTAACCTAACATTTGTTTTTCACGTATTTCAGCTAATGTTTTGCAATCAATACATAAATCAGCTGTTGGACGAGCTTCTAATCGACGGATACCAATTTCAATCCCACAGCTTTCACAATAACCAAAATTTTCATTATCAACTTTTTTTAATGTCTTTTCGATTTTTTTAATCAACTTACGTTCACGATCACGATTACGTAACTCAAGGCTAAATTCCTCTTCCTGCACCGCTCTATCAACGGGGTCAGGAAAATTTGCTGCCTCATCCCGCATATGAGTTACAGTGCGATCGACTTCATCTCTGAGTTGATTTCTCCATGTTTTAAGAATGCGTTTAAAATGTGCTAATTGGGCGACATTCATGTAGCCTTCGCCAGTCTTTTTTTGGTAAGGATCTACTCCAGCAATAGCGAGAATACTTAATGACGAAGTTTTAGATTTTTTCTCTTCTTGCATAATACTTTCTCCTACATAGGAAATATTCAAAGAACCCCCCCCTTAAAGGGGAAAACTAAGATCGCTATAAATAACAGAAGACTCTATAGTTAGCAATGGTTCTTACAATTTCTTTTATTGTATTAAGATAATGCGCATGGTTATTTTCCTTTATTTTGGATGTAAAAACAAATTTTTTCTGATAGGATATAATAGGCTGGTTTATTAAATAAATGGTATTTTTATTCATTTCTAGGCAAATTTTTTAAATTTTAAACTAATAAAAAACTATTTCAATACTAATATTCCTATTTTCTGAAATAACATAAGATATTAAGAATTAATATAGTTTTTATAACGGACATTTTATTTATATTTTTACCAGTATAGAAGTTGCTGCCAAAGAACAAATCTGTTCTTTCACTTAATTCAACTATGAAGAATAATTAACATAAATATTCTTCTTCTCCTATATTATAAGAGTATCAAGAAAATAACTAATTTGTTTCTAGTAAAAAAATCGATATTACGTTAATAAAACAGTTAACTTGCTATTTTTAATATAAGTTCGATTTAACTATTTTCGTCGATATATTTTACTTCCTGGCTAATATTATTATACTTAAGTAATTCGAAAATTTTATTTTCGGCCATAAATTAACTAATAAACTTATTTACTCAATAAGTATTAATACAAAACTAATCATTAGTTTATATTTATGTCAGATTCCAGCGTAGATATTTAGCTATGTTTAGGAAAGGACTTGTTGCTCTGCTTACAGAGCAATTTATAACCACATCTCTATTTTAAATATTATGGTTTTAAACAATATTTTCTAGGTCAGATAATTCAATAAATAAACAACTTTTATAGAATTGTTCCTCAGCCATCCTTTTAATTGATTTATGTAATTATTTACATTTTGAATCTGGAGTTTTTTATCAATAACTTTCTGATTATACTAGTTTTAGTAGAAGACGGTAATTAATTTCATTTTCACTAACCAAAGTTTCATACTATTTAGCTCCATCCGAGAAAAAGAATAAGTTCTTATTAAGGATCGTCTTAAAAACAATTAATCACTCTACTTTGCATTAAACTATTCAAGAATCTTATTACAACATAATCTTCTTAATCTCGGTTGATTAATAGGAGGATTCACTGTTTTCTTTTACTTCTCCTTTCCGCATCTTCTAGTTTTTTATGCAAAATATAACACTTTCCTTTCAAGAATTTATGGGAAAATATTTCGTAGATTTAAATAATGCTACTTAGCATATTTATATTGGTTTGCTACCCGATTAAAGCAAAAGGAGGGATTTTCTCTGAAAATACTATTTTTAAATTAAAATATGTTTATTTCGCTGACTTCAGTAAAGTCAAACTATTCAACGTACATCGTAGATAACTAAACTATTTATTTTTGATAGTTAAGGGATCAAATTATTCTTTAAAAGAAGATTAAAAGTTATGTATTTATTGCTAATAAAGAAAATTAAAATCGATTTAATTAATCTATTTCAAGTTAAAAATCATTGAAATGTATATTTTTGACTTAATCCTCTAATTTAGAGATATTAACCATAGATTTGCCTGTATAACTATCATTTTTTATTTTATTTATTCTTTTTATAAAGAATTTTATTGTTTGCTTAGTTATAGTGAGGATCAATAAAATATCCTGCCAGTACAACACAGAATGAATTTGTACGGAATCTATATATAATAATCTTTTTATTATAACTACTAACCCTAGTTTTTTTAGTTTTTGCTAATCGTCATTTATTTTCGGGGGTATTATATGCCTTAGATAATACTCTTCTTTGTTAAAGATTCGATAAAAAACTATATAACATGCTATCTTAAAATACCTAATCGAAATATGGACAATATAGCATTCTATCATCTATTTCTGCGTTAGGTCATATTATATCAATACTTATAATTTTGTATTTATAATAATGATG
>JBQMRR010000042.1:0-96458 GCA_052174495.1 Arsenophonus sp. NC-TX2-MAG3 | reverse complement strand
GATTATATTGATTTTCTTTGATATACTGTAGCCAGAAATTTAAGATTAGTTTTTAGTAGGCAACTAGAAAGTTCTATAAATTTAGATTAAGTGATTTTAATTTTTTAAAAATGGAGGATTTGTGGTGATTTATGTCTTAATATATCTCTTTTTATTTTCTGTGATTAGCTCACTTGCTTAAACTCATATTAGCGGTTTTAGTATTAATATGTAAGTGGTTTGCTAACCTTTAGTCAATTTGTGGTAATGTTTAGATAATTTAACTAAACTTTTATTAAAACTCCAATCATAAAAATTTTATTTATAGCTATTTCATTTTTGATTTTTAGTATTAAGCTCATATCTTTAAATTATTTTTTTAACTGTGCATTAATTATATGACTAAATTTTTTATTCCAGAAGAAGTAAGCCTAAGTATCATATCAAATATTTTGTATTGCCTCAACGTAATTGATAAAAGTAGTAGCGTTTCCTTTAATTTTTTATTTCACTGAGTAAAACCAGTATCATTTTAGTCATGAAAAACGTCTGTTCCTCATTTTAATTTAAAATAGAGATAAGGTAACATTAGTCATAACCTAGCTCTTATAAATTATTTTCTTCAGATAAATCAGTTTTAGATAAATTATCTTTCAACTCTTCCATTCGTTGATTTTCTTAAAATAGAAGTTATATTTTCTTATAAACGATTAATAATATCAGCAAGATAAGGCATTGGCTCATGTTCTAAGGAATATTTATTAATGTACTCGAATATTATCTAGCACTTCTATCGCTCTAATAAGTCTAGTGTAGATCTCATGACTAATTTTTGGTCTCATTTTTTTATTGAGTAGTTGAATATTAATAATTCTCATATTAATTTTTATGAACTGCACGCACAAGTTTACGATCAGCTAAAAATAAGAGTAACTGTCTTTGAATAAGCTGATATGAAGATGCGGCGATTTTGGTATGTAAGCGACCGTTTATCATAAAAGGTAGTTAAGTATTATTGGGATGGTTTAGGATGTTTTAATAAACTCAAAGTGATTTTTGATTTTGGATAGCACACAGCCATAGCAGTTCCTTTTAAATAAGTTTTTAAATCTCGCATCTCAATGTTAATGAGAGAAATGGAGGGACGTAATAGGAGAAAAGTTAGCATACTGGTAGTCAAGAACTCAGTGACCCTTATGTCTTATCATTATAAGAGTGCAATGCTGGTTATTGATGGACGTAAAAAAAGTGCTTAGCGAGATGTGTCTGATTGATAATTTGTGATGTTAAATTGAAATCTTTTTTTATAGTATTAGCTATAAATATAACAGCTTCTCGAAACTGGACAAGTATGAATTGCGTATTGGTTGAATCTTTCATTTTAAAAATGAATATCGGTGTCATAAAACTCTTTTGAGATTACATTTTTAGGTTAACCATCTAAATGATTAATTTGTTGAAGTTTATTTTCTTATTTACTGGAAAATTAATCTCGTTAATTAGAGCAACAGCAGTTGTTTTCTCGTGGCTATTTTATAGCTAATTCAACTTTCAAAAAATTATCTGTTAATGACGGTAATATTATTTTCTCTAGTTAGATAAATAGAAAATTTTAGTTTTATCATTAAATATTTGACATTGCACCTAAGGATTTTTAATGATAATCATATCTTTTCTTGATAGGTACGGAAAGGTGGTAATTAACTTGCTGCTTGAAATTCTCTGAGTAGTATAGTTATATAGTGGCAAGATTTCCAGAAAATATCATCGTTTTTATACTCATTTCAATTCCGGTTCTGATTTACGTAGATCCGTAAATTTGTTTTATTTTTTTCTGATGTTAGTTCACTAAATAAATTTAAAAGCATATCTAAGACGCTTTCGAATTCTGATAAGAATAATCTGCATTGCTTATCAGTCAATTTTAAAATTTCGTCTATTTTGTCTTAAATTGCTATACTTTTTTTGTGATCCGTATTCCTTCATCTCTGAGTTCTTAGAACTATCAATACTAAAGAGTGCATTTAAGGCATATTTTAGCATATGAAATGGGGGGTTACGCTCGTTGATTACACTCATTTAATCTTTTTTTCCAGTTTATAAGGAAAAGATAGTTCCAAAATGTAAATTGTTTATTTATTAATGTTACCTTGACTTCACATAATGGCGATTATCAATATAAGTAATTCATTATTTATTTTAATGTTTAATTGACACTTTAAAAGTGTCGGTTTAACAGCCATTCTAAAATGCTACTATAAGTTTTGTATTTATATTTTGCAAAGTGTTCAATTTGTTTTTACGTATTTAAATCCTGATGTATTTTCTAAATTTTGTATGATATCCTTTCTCTAAAGCAATTAGAGAAAGGATCATGACATTGATTATATTTCTACTAAATTAGAAAAATCCTTTTATTGCAGATGAAATTAACTCAATCAGATTGATAATCTTTTATCAAAAGATGACAAAAGATAATTTGTTTTGTCTTCTGAAAGACATCATAGTAATAACTACTAATAAAATTTACCCAATCACGCGCTGTACAATTAAGGTGGTCTATCAATTGTCATTTGGATAAGTTAGATAAAAAATTTTACGTTTCAATGTTTTAAAATGTACAGCGGCGGTAATAGTCTTAGTTTTGATAACACCATTATTTCCAATTAATTTATCTGAATTATTGCCAGAATCACTGAAGGCAAAATTTAGCATGGTAACATAAATTTCTTTATACTTTTAATAGAGTATTCTAGTTATCGGCTTTTATTCATGATTATGCTAGATGTTATTATTATTTAAGCTAAATTTGAATTTTTTATCCTTGATAATATTAAGACAATATGTAGTACGTATCGTTTTCCGGTTTACCAAAACCCATATAAAATTTATTATGAAGCAGTCATAATGAGACGCAGTAATTATTCCTGATCTCAGTTTATTTTACGCTTATGTATTGATTCTATTATACTAATAAATCAAACTTGAATCTCATAATAAATATTACAGGATCGCGGATCACATATATAGAATTTATGCTATTTCCTCCATAATGTCATAGAGCGTATTATTAAAGCTATTTGTTATTTCTAGTATCAAAAGTAAAAGATTATATTTTTACCTGGGTTTAAGCTAAAAATAGTTAAGCAATATAGAAATTAGTTAAGTTCTCTTATAAGCACTCAACCTTTAGAATATAAGGATCTATTCCTCAATTGTTAAGTATTTCTTCGTTTAAAGAATTTTATTTTCAGTTTGAATATTCATACTGCTTCCTTCTGCTGTAATAGCAGTTCTTGATTATATAAAGATAAATTTTAGCAGATATCGATTATTGCTGCTGTCAGCATGGTGGGTGGGTTACCACCACATTCTATTTACTTAATTTTAAATAACGAAAGAATGTTTATAATATCGTGTCATATATGTTATGTTCGGTAGGTTCAGGTTATATATTATTAATGATTTATTTAGTTGAGCGCCTTTTAGTAGACCTAATCTTACCATTCCTATTCGAGATTAGTTATGATAATGCATTTGATGCTGTTCACGAGAATGTTGACAAATATTAATTTATGAATAAATCTCTCCATAAGAAAATTTACCGTAAGTATGAAACGTATTTACTACAAATTTATCTATTAGTTATTTGGTGTTTATGTACAACTCTATATCGGGATATTTTTTTAAAAAATCTATACATAAAGCAGACTTAACTGCTCTTCGTATAAACTTCATTCTCAGTTTTATTAAATTATAAGTGCAATTTTCCTACTATCAATTTTATAGATTTTATCTTATTGATACTGTTTTATTAAAGAACGTGTCATAGATCTAAACGCTTGCTATTTATTTTTATTTAATTTATTTTTTTGTTATTCAATTTAAGTCATTTAGTCCAAGTCTTTCATTCTTTTGTGAGACGGTTTCAAGTAGACTTTTGGATTATATGATTGAATTTAAGGGATATATTCACATTCATCAATTCTAGAGTTTGATTTATCTAGATCTTTCATATCAACTGCAGGTAATTTATTGTTGAGAATCATTTTCTAACAACAATCTTCAATTTTCCAAAAAGCTTAGAAATTTTTTACGATAATTATATCAAGCGGATATTTAACTTCGTAGTCGTTCTTAATTATCCGGTGATCCTTCTCAGCTACTTCAAAGTGCTTCTAGGTACCTCTAAGTCTCTATAACTCTTTTAAATCTTAGAATATAAATCTAGAATCTATTACTCTTATTATTAGGTAAATGACCATGATATGTAAAGTTTTTCAGTAAATTTTAGGTTATTCTTAGTGTTTACTTTTATTTATTAGGTTTAGCATTACTTAATGATATATAGTGTGCTTATGCATGTCTACCTCTATAGATTAATTATACAGAAAATTATGATCTATTAGAAAATCTAAAAAACTGACGCAATAAGTATTTGCAAGCATGATTGATTTATCGTTGAATACTGCAAAAACTTATGAATTAGATAGAAAAAAGCTCCAGCAAAAGTAATAAAAAGTTTTATGAGTTAATGAATTTAAATAATATATAACTTAGTTGCTATATGATAATATAGCACTAAATATATGAGCAAATTACGTTAAATCTATTAAACAATAATAAAGTAAGTAAGGTGGTAAAGATTAATAAGATTAGCAAATAATAAAAAAGAAATAAGCACTCAAATATCATCACAACTACTTAATATACAAATTATATAATGAGTGATTTATTAAAAATAAATAATGAATTGATTACAGAACTAGTAATATCTCCTCTCGGAGATGAGATATCTTTTTGCTGGAGTTACTAAACTCGGATAATTAATGATTTTTGAATTTTCCAGAGAAGAAAGCGAGCAGCTTTATAGTTAAAATCTATTGCGAAGAGTAGTGAGAAAAATTTTATCCAAAATTAAAGGAAATAAAGACTTAACTCAAGAAATAAGGAATTTTTTTATAAAAAGTAACTAATTAACATATATGCCCATTTTAAGCACTTATTTAAAGGTAAGTGTTATATTAACTAATAGTTAATCTAGTTATTATCTGACAGAGCAGTAGTAATCTTCATTAGATTACACTCTGAAGCATTAGCTAAAAGTTACCGAGTTCTAATTTCGTCAATAGCATTCTTTTAACTTAACTGGTAGCCTATTTTTACCTTTACCTTTAAGTTGCTTTACAATAGTCATAAAATCCTTTCGGTGAGTATATATTTTACAAGAGTTCATATGAATCCATCAATATCAATCGTATTTTTTGTTTTAGCTATTTAAGCTAATAAATCTTATATTATTCTTTTGAATACTGCTATTTTATATTAGATTAGCTAATTCTGAGGTAAATTGAATATATCATAACGCATTCGGATATGTTTTTGTGCCAGTTACAGGACTTCTACTCAGTGGTGCATCCAGGATATCCTCATCTAGTATTCTATCAATATAAACTAGTGGAAATACTTGCCTATAAAACTGATTTTGCTAGTTTAAGTTTTAGCAAAGCAATCCTAACTATTGACTGTTATACAGATAGGGTGATATGGTACCGTAATAGAACATAAGCGGTATAATTACAGGTAAAGAGTTATTACCTTGTTCGATATTCTGTTTTATCGCTGACATACTATAATGTATTAAACACCACGCTATCATTTTCTTAAGGCCTAACCTTGATGCTCAAGTAATGTATAGATATAGTCTTCATCATTTTCCTCTGTATAGAATAGAGATATCTAAACATTGGATACGCAAATCGTCTTCAATAAAGCTATCCAACTCTCTAGTTAGAGAGTTGGATCTTAACGCATATAATATGAGATGGTAAAATGTATCTTTAAAAAAAATCTCTATTTACAACAACATCACTAAGAAATTTTTTGAATAATGGAATCATGTTGTGGTGAGTATTGAGGATTTTTCATAGATTTATGGTGTAGTATATCGAGTTAAGTGAATAGTCTACTATTGAAATTACTTAACCTCTAAATAAGCAGAATCGCTTCTGATGGATATTGCCAAGAGTTATTCCAGGATTGACGGAGTTTTTAACTTATTAAGTTATTGATTATTTAATTATTTTAGCTACATTCTACAGATAAATAAATGATTATAATTAAATATAACTATATGTGGTTATTATGACTGCTGGCGGGCATCTCATCTTTGCTTTAGCAAGTACTATTTTTGCGAAAAAATTAGAGTTATCACCAGAATTAGCTCAAGGGAACTGGGGGCATATTATTATTGCCGGAATATTAACCTGTCTATTGCCAGACATAGATCACCCTAAGTCTTTTTTAGGCCAGAGATTAAAATGGTTTTCGATACCCATTGCTAAACTGTTTGGTCATAGAGGTATTACTCACAGTCTCCTGGCTATTATAGGAGGCAGCATATTTTTTTCCTCAGATTTATTATCACGAATTATCATTCCAATACCAGTAGATTTTATTCATTCCATGGTAGTTGGCTATACTAGCCACCTTGTAGCTGATATGTTAACACCAGCAGGAATACCATTACTATGGCCATGTCGTCGACGTTTCTGTATGCCAATACTAAATCCTAGTAAATTCCCTAAGTTAGAACGAATATTTTGTGTATTAGTACTTGTATGCGCTTCTTTGTATCCATTTGATATATTAATAAATAATAAATTATTGATTATTGATTTTATACAGAAAATATGGAAATGAGCAGGCAAAATTTAATTTAAAATAAATTTTTAGATAAAAATATACTTTCTAAGTAATCAAGTTTATATCTATAAAACTACTAAGAAATCTAAGTTATAGGTTGATACTAATTATATAGCTTTAAGCTGAATATTACGGGTTTCCTAAGAAAACAAATAAACGATAGAACTGATAAAATAAACGTAAATAAATATGAAAAGATACGAAGATGATATTTTTCAAAAAATTTTTTCTATCGAGATAAGGAGAAGCCACTAAATCCAAGAAAAATAGAACTGATAATTTTATTAGTATCGCTATATCATAGCCGAGTTCAAGACAGGTTGAGTACACCTGAATTAAAAAATATTTCTCTACCAAATTCACCGTCGCTAAATATCATAGCGATAGAATATCAACAAAAATTCAGCCTAAAGATATTATCTAAATTTTAAAAGGTACGGCTGTCTTAATCTGTATAGACAGTGCTGGAATTATATATCCAATCGCACTAATAAAACTAAATAAAAGAATATTCAACGTATTTCAAGATAATCGGAAAGGCATTTCGAAAATAATTAGCTAATTAAATCCTATAAAGTGGATATCATGAATAAAAATTCACTACAGTTTTAATAGTAAAATGAAAAACCTAATTCAATAATACCAGTTCTTAATGAATTGAATAACGAAACTTCCAAGTATAAAAGAAAATCCATTAATGTCGACAATAATAAGTTATTTTTAATAATGTATTATTATCTTAGATAAGATCTTTTGGTAATCTATGTATATTCAGGTTAATGCCCAATTTTAGTATACAGAGATATTAGTCTCCCATGGATAAGCTTCACGCATATTCTAAAATGCCCTAGAGAAAAATATCATGGTGATTTTGGAATGAATTTCCCATTTTAATAAAATAGTAAGAAGACAATTAATAATTAAAGTTCTCTCCAACCAATCTATTCAGATAGATAAGAAGTTACAAATGATCCAGAAAAAAAGCCAAATGGTATAAATGATAAAGTCAGACTACTAATAAAAAGTTTTTAGAAGGTATAAATTCTTGAACCACATAAGAGTTCGGGAATGATATTAATCCCTTCAATATTATATGCTTACGCATAGCTCACATGATTGATAAAAGAGCCAATTATATTCAAGCATTAGTGCAGTTACTTCAATAAAATATTAGAAGTAATAAAATATATGAGAAAAATAATTTTTACGACCATATTTATCAGGAAGGATACCCAAAAAAAATGCGTTGATGGTAGTTTCAAGTCCTATCCCAGAGAGGACTAAACCAGACCGTATTATGTTTAATAATTACCATTGATACTTGCATAATCAGGATAATAACAAAACTAACTAGAAATAAATTGAAAAATTTGAGACTATTTTAATAATAAGCATTCTCCTTATAAAGCATTTTAATTTTTTTGTTAGTGGAGGGACCCATAAATCTAGTTGTTGTATAGTAGTTATACCTACTTTTATTAATTATATACTTATTTATTTTGTATCCGCAAAATAATATTACTAGTGCAATAAGGTGCTATACTCCTAATCTATTAGGAAGATTCATAGCTAATAACTAATCTATGCAAAATTGTATCCATCATAAAACAAGTATTTTCTCACTGCTCAAGTATTTCTCGTTTTTATCTTAAAGAATCAATATCTATCGTAATGTATTGTTAGATATGTCTGGCCTTTTTTGATTTTGAAGTCTATTACGTATTTTGTATTAATGCTAATATTTCTTCTAGAATTTTAAAGATACAGTGAATATATCTTGCTATAAATTTATTAAAATCAATGTAAAATTACAGAATTTACAGAGTTATTTATTGTATATTCAGTGAATGACAAATGGCCTTATTGTATTATTCTAAAAAGAAATACGCGTTTAGATATTTTCGCTGCCATTTTAGAATTTCAATAACGCTCTTATTTTACAATGAGGATAAAATAGAAATTACTATTTTTTGATATATTAATGATATTCTCAGAATTTTATTTCTATTCCATTGATACGAGTATTGGTAGTTATTTTTAACGGAGACAGATCTGTTTAGTGTGATAAAAGGTATGGAGCAGGATTGATTGAGCAAAGTCTAGATGAATGAGCACGTTGATTTATTATAGCAAGCAATCATAATAGCTTGTTTAGGTCCTCTCCACCTATGATAAAAAATGATTCAAAAGCGTTTTATTTACACGTTTTTACTGTAGAGGAATGACGCTTTCTTCAGATTTCGGTTAAGCCTGTAAATAGTTTTTTATTAATGTTATCTAGATTGTTTTCTGCAAATAATCTAAAATTGAATACACCATGAAGATTAGCTCTAACTTTATTTGCCTTTGTATTTACTGCACGTTCTACAAGCTCTGAAAGAATGCGTTTGATCTGAATGGTTGTTTATTTTTTATCAGATATAATTGGATCAATCTATCTACTATTTAATATTTAGCGCTCAACTTATTGATTATTTTGTCATAAAAATAATTTTCATTTTTTTGAATATTGATGTAATCTTAAATAACTATTTTATAGTTATAACGTATTCAGCAATAGACATTTCTGACATAATTAAATTGGCAGCGAGGGTTTTATGGTTCCTTCTACGAAGGATTGCTTAGAATGATCTTCCAGTAAAAGGAATTTACGAGTGCTATCTTTATGGTAATTATAAATAAAAATCTTTCTCCTAAATAGGAAATTTTAGATCCAAGGATCCTGTACTTATGGTGATTAACGACTACAATACATAATATCTTTACTATTTTTTTAATATTTTTGATTTTACTGCAAGTGAAGATATTCCTTGACATTACAAATGTCGTTAAGATAAAATGTTATAATATAGAATGAAATTTTATAATATATAAAATTCTTTTATTGCAGCATAGTTAAACTGAATAAAATAATTTTTATGAGTTAAAATAATAAGTTATATCTATTTTAAGGCGTAAAAATAGGTTCAAATTCTATATGAAATGCTAATAAGATCAATAGATTAGATGATGTCAGTATTTTAATATTTTACTAGAACAAATTTTTTAGCATGATTTAAGATTTTTTATTAAATCTATCAAAATACCGTTAATTTGTTTATCGTGTTCAGTAACATGTAATATAATTAAGGCTAAGTATCCATATTACCTTAACATTTCGACTAATTTCCATAAACCTATTTCTTGTAGAACAAGAATAAGAACGATAGATTGGATTAACTAACTACTCTATCTGTATTCTTTGATAGAAACAAAAATTTTTATTCCGGTCGTTTCAATACTGCTCTCCTATTTTATATTAGGATCGATCTGCATTTTTCTGATTAAACTTTTTGTAAAGCATCAGATTGTTTGCTGATATTCTATGAACGAATATTTATTTAGATAATTATCCAATGATCGAATCAAAATACAGCAATCCATATCATTTATAGCTACTCTTATAGAATTTTCAATTTCCTGTTTTCTGGTTCTATCAATGCAATTTTTTGCATATCAATTTTTAATCATTCTAAATTAATGATTTTAGGATGATGCAAACTCATTAAAAACACAAATTTGACCATTGATCTAAGTGGTTCAGAAGATTTATTGATTAATTTTTCTTCTTCATTCAATTTTAACTATTTAATGCGTTTTTAGCCAATCAAAGCCTAATAACAGGTGATCTCCTATTCATTTTTAATCTTTTTCAACGGATCTCACTTATTGATTTTAGTAAAACTAAATGCTTTGATTTTCTTATTAAGAAAAATTTCTTTTTTATAATCGGGTATTTCTATTCCTTATTTTTCTGACTGAGCTTTATTTTTCAATCTTATATTCTTTCTGCCTATTTTATTTTTTTAATAGTATCAGATACTTTTACTTCTGTAATATCTCTTAATTGAGTGCTACTAAAATGTAGGAACTAAAAAATAAGTCTACCTTTCTCATCATCTAAAGTTTTTTATTAACCTTTGCTTAGATTTATCTCAAACAGGCTTTGTTAAATATAACATTAGGAAAATCACCTAACTTTGCTATTCTCCGTAATTCAAATTTCTTTTTGTGTTCAACTCTCCTGAGCTTATTTTGTCCACTTCCCTAAGTGATCTTTAATTCTTTTTTTGCATGGTGTTATATAACTACCGTTCAAATTTTACTACCTTTAAAATTGATATTTTTGCTCCTGATGACATCAATTTCGCTCTCGACGAGAGTATTGATAAAATTTAACAACTTCAATAAAAAATTGTTTTATAAATATATAAGGCGATTTCTCTTTATACGGATTTTATGTTAGTAATTAATAGTTTTAAACTTATATTAATTAGTTAGTGTGTTTTTATTTACTCCTATTATTCCCTTCCCTTTTTGCTGAATTATAGTTATTTTGTTTATTATATTCTCATTTAAAAACTACACTATTCTTAGGCGGGGTTTTGTCCCAAAATAATAGCCTAAGCATAAATGATTATCTTTATTTTTTATTAGGTAAGAGATATGTTGTTAGATGAGGAACTAGGATTTATTTATCACGCTGTGACACTTTTTGGTATTAATAGGCTGGGTCTGCGAATATTAAAATCATACTTATATGTCATTTTATTCTTTCCATTAGCAAGTTACCCCCATACTAATAATTTATTGCATAACATATTCTTAATCTAATTCTTAGAATCTTAATTTTCTATTAAACAATAATAGAATAATAAAATTATTAGCATATATAATATTTAATATATAAATTTTTCTCTAATGTTTCGTAAATTTCTTTTCTATTTTTAAATTAGATTAGATGTTGTTTATCAACATAGTCAGATAAGGTTATCCCCCTCTATTTAGCCTGTTTTTAATTTTTTAAACAGACCAGGGAACATTAGCTTAAATAAGTATTGAAAGATTCTTTTCTCGAAGCACATCGTTTTGCGGGATCACCTCATAGACTCATACTTATAAAAGGCAATTCAATTGAATTCGTCATTCTTATTGATGTTCAGTCTGCTGATAATAAGACATAGAATGCTCAGTTTGTTCCTCTCCTTTTTTCAAGTTTTCATCCCTGTAAGAGAAACTTTACTAAAAAACCTTTTCAACAAAACATCAAGAGCTTTATTAACAGCATCATAGCTATCTCTTACCCAAAGAGATCCCATGGTAACCTTACTCTTAGCTTTCAGTGCTGCATGCCTTTGACGAGTGTGCAGGTGTAGTACATTAGTTAGTTGTCTAGCTAAGTCGTTGGTGCCACATCTTCAGGAATGTCTTTTTGCCTATTGCATATTCCAAAAGCTAATGGAACCTGTTTCCCCGTAGAAAGTCCAGAGATGCAATTAAGTTATACACTCGAGGTTATTCACAGAAGTTTGGTCTAGTTTAATTTTTAATTCTTGATAAGGTATCTTCAACTGCAACTTAGCTCCTTACATCAATGCGCAGTGACGTCGATATTTAGTTTATTAGCTACTTTTTAGTATCAAGATTAATTAACTGTTTTAAATGTTAACCCAAACTTTAAATATTTAACTGATAAATACCGTCTATATAGTTAGTGATGGCTAGCATATGTGATTTTTTTTAAAAATAGTTTTTTAAATTGCATGGTATTAGCATAAAATTGATTGGAGATAATTAACCCCGAGGTCATAATAATAATGACAGCAATTATACGACAGTTTTTAAAGTTAGAGGCAGCAAGTGGAGTGCTGTTAATTATTGCTGCTATTTTAGCTTTAATTATAGCTAATACCCCATTACAAGGTATTTATCAGCAATTTTTTAATATTTCCATTGCCTTTAAAATCAGCACATTAAATATTGATAAACCATTTTTATGGTGGATCAATGATGGTTTAATGGTCATTTTCTTTTTAGTTGTTGGCCTGGAAGTTAAACGAGAACTAATAGAAGGCTCATTAGCGGGTCGCGATAAAGTAATATTCCCTATTATTGCTGCTGTAGGAGGCATGCTATTACCTGCTTTAGTGTATCTGTTTTTTAATGTAAATGATGAAATTGCCAGGCAGGGTTGGGCGATCCCAACAGCGACAGATATTGCATTTGTGCTGGGTATTATGGCGCTTTTAGGTAAACGTGTACTAACAGAGTTAAAAGTATTTCTACTTGCGTTGGCAATTATTGATGATCTGGGCGTAATTATTATTATTGCTCTCTTTTATACTAAATCTGTTTCTATACTATCACTAGGATTAACTATGTTTTCTTTGTTAGTATTAACATGGATGAATTGGCGTAAAATTGAAAATACATCTGCTTATTTAGTTGTTGGAATCATCTTATGGGTTTGTATTTTAAAATCAGGTATCCATACAACATTAGCAGGTATCATTCTGGGCTTTTTAATACCACTTAAGGGAAGGCAAAATAGTTCACTCTCTGAACAATTAGAACATCTTTTACATCCTTGGGTTGCTTATTTAATTTTACCATTATTTGCATTTGCTAATGTAGGTATACAACTTAATAGTCTTACCTTAACTAATTTTGCCAGTAATTTACTGATCGGTGTTTCATTAGGTTTATTAATTGGTAAACCAGCAGGTATATTTCTATTTAGTTGGTTAGCGTTAAAATTAGGTGTTGCGAAATTACCCGATAAAATTAACCTTAAGCAGATATTTGCTGTATCAGTACTCTGTAGTACTGGTTTTACTATGTCAATTTTTATTGCTAGTTTAGCATTTAAAGGTTTAGATAATTTTAGTACTTATGCACGGCTTGGGATCCTTATTGGATCTACGATAGGGGCGATATTAGGATTAATATTATTAAATAGTGTTTTACCAGAAAAGGGAATTAGCACTAAAACTGCTAATTAAGCAGGATAAAGTTAGTTATAAATTATATTTATCTGATAAAAATATTTTTTTTATGCTCGCGATACGATATTTTTATTTGTAGTGCGAGTGTCTATTTAAGTAAAAATGATCATTTATCTTCTGATATTCAGAAGATAACATATATAAATAGTTATTAGTGATATAGAAGAAATTGATATTAGAATGTTGCATTTTAATTTTAATAATCTTTATTACTTCTGACATGATTGTAAAAAGAGAGAGTCGGTAGTTAATGCAACTGAAAAGTTTTATTTAACGCTTCAAAAATAACAGATTACATCAATAGATTAGAAGAACGTTTGAATGGTAAAATATTTAAAAGGTAGGTATAAGCCGAGGTCTGATTCCGTCAGAACTAGGAAAATTGGTTTCCGTTAGACTAATAAAATATTTATGCTAAGCAGGAGATGTTAAATATTGTTAATTATAGTCATAAACGAATTTGTTATTTGATATTGGTTGTTGCTAGTGTTTTAAGCTAAACAGTATCTAATCTGCGTTCTTGAAAGCGCTATCATTGAAAAAAAAGTATTAGCGGATCCAATATTTACGCTGCTTTAAGTTGATGTGCGAGCTTTATTGGAGCAATTAAATTAAGATAAGTTAGATATGATCATATTTAATTGCCAGGTTGTTTTATTCTAATAAGAATGAATCATTTCCCATTAATCTTAGATTATGTAGCATTAATTTTCTATCGTAAACCACTAATACCGAAGAAATTTTATCTTCTATGTTTAGAAGAATAGTGATTATTGATTCACGGTATTGGTGTTCTATATTAGTTTCTTTTTTAATCTAAGAGTAATAATTTATAGATAGAAATTCTAGGTGAGTTTAATAATTCAGAATTCATAAAAGCATTTAACATATGTCACAATGCAATATATTGGCGCCATTACTCTCTATAACGCTATCGGTATTTTTAGATAATAAAATTGTTAAAATTGCTTTTATGAATAAAGTAAAAGAAAATAATATGTTAACATTGTTGATATATGATCCAGTACACCTAGCAGTAAAAATGTGTCTATAAAAAGATTTTTGGATTATTTGATCAACGTTATATAAACAATGAGAATTTTTCAATAGCTATAAAAATCAGCTAAAGTCAAGTTTTTAAAAAATTAAAATAAATTACATTGATTTAATTTGTGCTACTAAATTTGCTTTATGGCGTGCAGCTTTATTTTTATAGATCAAGCCTTTGCTAGCATAACGATCAACAATAGGTTGCATATTGTTAAATGCTTTTTGTGCTGCTTCTTTATCGCCTGTAGCAATAGCAGCATAAACTTTTTTAATAAAAGTGCGTACCATAGAACCACAACTAGCATTATGTTGACGGCGTTTCTCTGATTGTATAGCACGTTTCTTAGCTGATTTAATATTAGCCAAGGTCTAAACTCCTAAATATTTATTCTATCGAGTACAATCTCTATAGGCTAAAGAACAATGCCTTTTTAGCCTTCATTTGTCAATTAATTTATATAAATTTGTTTAAATAAACATCATGTATAGAAATATGATTGATTGTGATAATCAGAAATTTTATCAGTTTACTAAGTAGTAAAGAATTTTAAATATAAAAGTAGAATGAATTCTAAAAATGATTAGATTAAGTGTCTCTCTTACTGAAAAAGAGTAATTTATCATCTTTCTTATAAAGATTAATCAATTAATGACTTAACTTTCAAGATAATAAAACGATATAATCCAGCAATTTTTAATATATTGAGCTGATTATGAATCTAGTACGTGGTATACATAATATTAGTACATATCACCATGGTTGCGTATTGACTATTGGTAATTTTGATGCTGTTCATCGAGGACATCATGCATTATTGAAACATTTAAAACAAGAGAGTCAGCGTCTTGGAGGAGCACCAACAATGGTCATGATTTTTGAACCCCAACCACTAGAATTTTTTTTGGGCGCAAATGCACCAGCACGTTTAACGCGTTTATGTGATAAAGTAAAATACTTTATTAAATATGATGTTGATTATTTACTGTGTATTAAATTTAATCCAATATTTGCTTCATTGATACCGGAAGCTTTTATTTCACAATTGCTGGTGAGAAAATTGAAGGTTAAATTTTTAGTAATTGGCGATGATTTTCACTTTGGTAAAAATAGACAGGGTGATTTTAAATATCTTTGCGAAGCAGGAGAAAAATATGGTTTTGAAGTGGCTAATACTAAAAGTTTTTGTAACGCTGGACAGCGAGTTAGTAGTACTGCTATTAGGAAAGCACTATTAAGTGATGATCTTATCCTTGCTGAAAATCTTATGGGACATCCTTACCGATTAAGTGGTCGAGTGGTTCATGGTCGCCAGATTGGTAGTGCGATTGGATTCCCTACTGCAAATATATCATTTAAATGTTTAGTTATGCCTCTTAAAGGCGTTTATGTGGTAGAAGTATATGGTTTAGCCGATCATCCATTGCAGGCAGTTGCAAATATTGGCAAACGGCCAACATTAAATGGGGTAGATCAGCAAATTGAAGTTCATTTAATAGATGTGCATATAGATATATATGGGTGTCATATTGATATTGTATTACGTAAAAAATTGCGAAATGAGAAGCAATTTGCTTCTATTGATGAATTAAGGCAGCAAATCGGTAAAGATATAATGGCTGCAAGACAATTCTTCCAGTCTTCATAATTAAAATATTTAGATAAAAATTAAAACTGAGAATTTAAATGAATGATTATAAAAATACTCTGAATTTACCGGAAACAGATTTCCCTATGCGTGCTGATCTCTCTAAACGAGAACCACAAATGTTAACCCGTTGGTATAAGGAAGGTTTATACCAATCTATTCGGCAGGCTAAAATAGGCAAAGAGATGTTTATACTCCATGATGGTCCTCCTTATGCAAACGGTAGCCTTCATATTGGTCACTCAGTTAATAAAATTCTCAAAGATATTATTATTAAATCTAAAGGATTAGCCGGATTTGATTCGCCATATATTCCTGGTTGGGATTGCCATGGTTTACCAATTGAACATAAAGTTGAACAAATTACTGGTAAATCTAAAGATAAAGTTTTTGCAGCTATTTTTCATGAAAAATGTCGTAAATACGCCAAAGAACAAATTAAAGGTCAGAAAGCTGATTTTATCAGAATGGGTGTGCTTGGTGATTGGGAGCAGGCTTATTTAACTATGGATTTTAATACTGAAGCGAATATTATTCGTGCGTTAGGTAAAGTAATTGAAAATGGCCATTTAGTAAAAGGTGCTAAACCAGTTCATTGGTGTACTGCTTGCGGTTCTTCCTTAGCGGAAGCGGAAGTCGAATATGATAATAAATCATCACCTTCCATTGATGTACGCTTTAACGCAGTAGATCCTAACGCTGTTTATAGTAAATTTGGTATAAAATCGTCAGCTTTACCGGTTTCAGCCGTGATCTGGACAACAACACCTTGGACGTTGCCTGCAAATCGTGCGATTGCAGTTAACGCTGATTTTGAATATCAATTAGTTAAAGTTAATAATGATGAATGTTTGATTTTGGCAAAATCATTGATTGAAGTAGTAATGCAGCGTATCGTAGCTACAGAGTGGCAAATTTTAGCTCAATGTAAAAAAGGTTCTGAATTGGAATTACTGCGTTTTCATCATCCATTTATGAACTTTGATGTGCCTATTATTTTAGGTGACTACGTTACTTTAGACGCAGGTACTGGGGCTATACATATCGCACCAGGCCATGGTCCAGATGATTATCTTATTGGACAAAAATATAAACTTGAAGTAGCTAATTTAGTTGGTCAAAATGGTTGTTATTTACCTAATACTTATCCTGGTTTAGATGGTGTTTTTATATTTAAAGCAAATAAGTTAATTATTAAACTTTTATTAGCAAAAGGGACACTGCTACATAAAGAAACATTACAGCATAGTTATCCTTGTTGCTGGCGGCATAAAACACCGGTTATTTATCGTGTGACATCTCAGTGGTTTATAAGTATGGAAAAAAACGGTTTACGTGAACAGTTGTTAAAAGAGATTAAGGGTGTTACATGGATTCCAGATTGGGGGAAAAATAAAATTGAATCTATGGTTGAAAATCGTCCAGATTGGTGTATTTCGCGTCAACGCACCTGGGGTGTGCCAATGACATTATTTATGTGTAAACAAACAGAAGAATTACATCCCCGTACGTTAGAATTGATTGAAAAAGTCGCTAAACATATTGAAAAAGCAGGCATTCAGGCATGGTGGGATCTTGATCCTGTAGTCCTATTAGGAAGTGATGCAGCTGATTATGTTAAAGTTTTCGATACACTTGATGTTTGGTTTGATTCTGGTTCTACTCATTATACTGTTGTCGATGTTCGCCCTGAATTTAAAGGTCATTCTACTGATTTATATTTAGAAGGTTTAGATCAGCATCGTGGTTGGTTTATGTCGTCTTTAATCCTATCAACTGCTATGAAAGGAAAAGCCCCTTATAGAGAAGTATTAACCCATGCTTTTACGGTTGATGGAGAAGGCCGTAAAATGTCAAAATTCTTAGGTAATACTATTAGTCCACAAGAGGTCATGAATGATTTAGGCGCTGATATTCTACGGCTATGGGTTGCTTCAACCGATTACACAAGTGAAATTACTGTTTCAAGTGAGATTTTAAAACGTTCCGCTGATAGCTATCGGCGTATTCGTAATACAGCACGCTTCTTATTAGCTAATTTAAATGGTTTTGATCCTGTCTTGCATCAAGTTAAACCAAAACAAATGGTGGTATTAGATCGCTGGGCAGTAGGGCGGGCTAAAGCTGCTCAAGCGGAAATTGTTATGCATTATGATAATTATGATTTTCATGCAGTGGTTCAGCGATTAATGCAGTTTTGTTCAGTTGAAATGAGTTCTTTCTATTTAGAGATTATAAAAGATCGTCAATATACAGTAAAAAGCGATAGCTTAGCGCGTCGTAGCTGTCAAACAGCCTTATTCCATATCGTAGAAGCATTGGTACGTTGGATTGCACCAATCCTTTCTTTTACAGCTGATGAAATTTGGCAAAAATTGCCTGGTAAACATGGCAAATATGTCTTTACTGAGGAATATTATTCTGGCTTATTTAATTTAGATGTTAATGAAACACTTAATGATGAATTTTGGAGTAAGCTATTAATTATTCGTAGTGAGGTTAATAAAATTCTTGAGCAAGCACGTGCAGAAAAGCTTATTCATAGCTCGTTGGAGGCCACAGTTATTTTATATGCAGATACAGAACTGGCTGAAATACTTAATCGTTTAGGTGATGAGTTACGTTTTGTATTGTTAACTTCAAAGGCTAAAGTAATTAATATTATTCAAACTCCAGTTCAGGCACATAATAGTGAACTGAGTGGATTGAAAATTGCTTTTCAGCAGACGGAAGGTGATAAATGTCCCCGTTGTTGGCATTATACAAAGGATATTGGTCAGGAGGCGGAGTATGCAGAATTATGCGGTCGCTGTGTTACTAACATAGCCGGTAACGGTGAAATACGTAAGTTTGCCTAATGAAAAATCTTATCTGCTATACTGGCTTACGCTGGTTATGGTTAACGGTTATAATATTAATTATTGATCTTGGTAGTAAGCAACTAATTTTGAATAATTTTCAGTTATATGAGTCGATATCGTTAATGCCTTATTTCAACTTGGCTTATGCTCAAAACCTAGGTGCAGCATTTAGTTTTTTAGCTGATAAAGGGGGGTGGCAGCGTTGGTTCTTTGCCTTTGTTGCTATTATTATTTGTTTTGTGCTTATAGTAATGATGTATCGTCAAAGTGTAAACAAAAAATTGAGTAATATTACTTATGCATTAATTATTGGTGGAGCATTAGGAAACTTGTGTGACCGCTTAGTACATGGATTTGTAGTTGATTTTATTGATTTTTATGTTGGTGACTGGCATTGGGCAACATTTAATGTTGCTGATATGGCGATTTGTGTTGGTACAGTACTCATTATTTTTGATAACTTCATCAATACAGACAAAAAAGCAAGTAGATCTTAGTTTATGGTTTGTTTATATTGATAACAGATTAATTTATTTCTAATAATAGGTTTTTATTGGTCATACTAACTTAGTACAAGTAGATAATAGTGCGGTATTGGTGAGTTTTATAATTAAACTTGAGATAGTTCAAGTTCAGATTCAACATATGATTAGGATAAGTCATCACTTTTTTGAGTTAGCAAAAATAATCTCTCGCTAACAGTTAAAAGCAATTAATTGGTTTAATTCTTGGTAAAAAAGACCTTTACTATGGACGGAGATGATATTTTGGTAAATTAAAAATAGATATGATCTAACATCTTATGTCAAAAGACTTTATTCAGGTTGGGATAATTGAAGGTGATGCCATCATTTCATTTACCCCGATAAATGGTAATAAAATTCCAGGAATTCTAACTCTGCAGTGAAGGAAGAGTTTATCATTATTCATTTAATTAATAGTTAACGACTCAGAAGATCAATTTTTAATATTGAAATCTTAGAAATTAATTTGAACTATAAGAGATAAAATGCAAATATTATTGGCTAATCCTCGAGGCTTTTGTGCAGGTGTTGATCGAGCGATTAGTATTGTTAATCGCGCAGTGGCGCTTTATGGTAAGCCGATTTATGTTCGTCATGAGGTGGTCCATAATCGTTATGTGGTTAATAATTTACGTCAATGCGGTGCAATTTTTGTTGAACAAATTTCTGAAGTTCCTGATGGTTCTATTTTAATCTTTTCTGCGCATGGTGTTTCTCAATCAATACGGCGAGAGGCTAAGAAACGTAATCTAACTATGTTATTTGATGCAACTTGCCCGTTAGTAACTAAAGTACATATAGAAGTTGCGCGTGCTAGCCGTAAAGGTAAAGAGGCGATTTTAATTGGTCATGTTGGGCACCCTGAAGTAGAAGGAACAATGGGGCAATATAAGAATCCAGCGGGCGGTATATATCTGGTTGAATCACCTGAAGATGTCTGGAAGTTACAAGTAAAAGATGAAAATAACCTTTGTTTTATGACCCAAACTACCCTATCAGTTGATGATACCGCTCATGTTATTGATGCGCTAAATACTCGTTTCCCAAATATTGTTGGATCACGTAAAGATGATATTTGTTATGCAACAAACAATCGTCAGGAAGCGGCACGTGAATTGGCTAATAAGGCTAATATTGTATTAGTTGTTGGATCTAAAAATTCTTCTAATTCCAATCGTCTTGCTGAATTGGCAAAAAGAGCAGGTAAACCTAGTTACCTGATTGATTCTGCTGCTGATATTCAAGAACATTGGCTAAAAAATATGCAGATTATTGGTCTGACTGCTGGTGCTTCTGCACCAGATATTCTTGTTTGTCAGGTTATTGAACGTCTAAAGATTTTAGGTGCTAGTAAAATAACTGAACTTTCTGGTCATAAAGAAAATATTACTTTTCAAATACCAAAAGAGCTGCGTGTTGAAATCAAGCAAATATAATATATTATAAAATAATAGCTATTTTGTATTTAATTAAATTAATTTTTTAGCGTAGAAATTTATTTTACTAGTTAAATCAATTCTAATAACTTTTTTGTTACTGAGGGTTATGTTTTCAGCGCGGTTAGGCTAGAATGAATATTAATCTTGTTAAACTTAAGGTGTTCCACCTGTTTTTAATCGAGATAGAAAAACATAATTAATTCAGATTTCGTATTAATATCGTTGATACCGATCATTGATTGCCAATAGCTGTGAACTAATTAAAGCGATTTTACAACAGGGATAGGATTGTTTAGGGGTAGTATTAGAAAAAACTTAAGTATTCTAGGTACTAGAGACCGGTAAATTAGTTGAGTTGTTGACATTTTAAATGTTATAATTAATAATTATCTGATTACTATTTAGATAAATTTGATATTTTAATTGATTTTACTCGTTTAAAAGGTACCCAATATTACTGAAGAGTTATAATAATATGCAAAGTGATGATTATTGGCATTACAGGTTTTAATTAAAATAAATAGAAGGTTATTAAAAATGTAGTAAAAGGATTCTCTATATGTATTAGCGGAAAATTTTAGTATTGATATTAATTTGATCTTGCAGTTATCAGAAAAAGCAATAAAAGTAATGAGCGAATATATAGTGATATTAAGCTATTAAGCTTATTAGTAGAAATGAAGTTGATATGACGACAGGAATACTTTTAACAAAAATTATGTTATTGATTATCTTGGCAAAGATAACTGATAGAAATCTCTTACTATTGTAAGAAAAATTTTTACTATAGAAGTTTCGATGAAAAAGAAAACAGTTATACAGATCAAAAGACTCTTTCCTCAGTCTTTCCAAGAATAAAATTATATTTCATTAGTTAGTTCGGTGATAATCTGTTAGTAATCTCAATTCATGCATTGAATTAACTCATTCCACTTTATCCTACCCATATTATTACAATGAATATAATTCCCCACTCTGAAAATTCATTAGGATCAGTGCTATTGTTATAAAATCTTCAAATTCCAGAAAATATTTAACTTCTTAATAGCATATAATGAAACTATATCACAAGCATAAGTCATTTAGTTATCTGTGATGTATGTCGAATAAATTGACTTTATGGGGGTCAGCAAAATAAACAGGGATTAATTTAAAAACAGCGTTTAGATGGGCGTTATTGCTTTTTTGTTTCAACGATAATAGCCAACATAAATACATTAAGTACTATTGTTGAAATCTAGGAAATGTTTTCCTTTAATTTTTTAAAAAGAAGTCTTTATATCTCATATAATAAAGCTAGAGATACGGTAAAGGAGGAGGTAAAAGAAAAGAACGAATTCTAGTTTTAATCGCTAAAGATCGATAGGATATCAGAATTATGCAAGTAATGAAACTCTTGAGGAGTTTAATGTAGAATGTATTGCCCAGTTTTTAAAGACGATCATCAATAAGAGTCTATATTTAGTTTCAGATGAACTGAATGCTATAAAAGCTTTATCAACAAGCATAAAATTAGTCATAATCGCCTAATAAGGTTGATTAATCAGAGAGTTATTATTAAGAAATTCTATATTAAAAATTAAATGATTATATCAATTGATTATAAGAATGATTGAGTAGATTTCATGATGTAGGGTTGTTTTATTTATAAAATTTATCTAATCTTGAGAAGATTATTTGAAAGCAGAACAATTAAAATATAAACGTGGCTATAAATTTTATTGTAAAGAAATCAATAACCTTTTCTAATTATTGCTCTGTAAGAGTTATTAATGAATCTTGTCTATGGTAGTCAGGCTACATTCCACCCTGATGATTCATAAATCTATTCTCCATCCTTGAATTGGATGCTATTTATCATCAAGAACTAAGGTCAACTCTCTTAAGTCGATTCTAGTTTTTCTGAACAGAGTGTAATAGCTTTAATACCATTAAATGGTTGTTTTTAACTATAAGTGCTTCACGTCTCAGCTTTGTATTCTAAACTGTTGTAAAATTAAATTTAATCGGATTCATCGTTCTTATGATGTCAGAGTGCGCTGATGGGAAGTCAGCGCATACTAGCATCTCTTCTCTCTATCTTTTTTAGTTTCTTCATTGCTTCAGTACTTATTAAAAGCCTTTATAATAAAACATTAAGGGCTTTATCAGTAGCATTACGCCTCTCTCCTAGTCAGATTTTCTACTTTCTAATAGTTAATCTTAATTTTTGGTGTATACCTTTTATAAGTGAAACTCTAATATATTAGCTATTTTATGTATCTAACAAGTTTATATCATATCTCCAGAAATATTTTTGCTCATTGTATTCCAAAAAACTAAAAGACCAGCTTGCTATAACAAGCCTTGAAGATAGAGTTAATCTCAGCACTCAGGAGTGGTTGAAAAGTTATGTCCAGTTTTCTTTTCACTCTCCATAACAATCTTCGACTCCAGCCTAGCTCCTGTCTATGCAACAATCCTGCCGATTTTTAGAAAAAGGTAAAGATAATCAGCTTTTGACAGGACAGCATATGCTATCATCAGCCCAGAAATAAATCTAACTCGTATCGCATAAATTACGTAAGCACTAATGTCAATGTTCTTTAAGTAATTGCTGCTTCAATCTTCTTATATTATTGCAGCGAAATTATCTGCTTTCACCAAAAATTATCTTAAAGCTTTATAAAAATCAGCAGTGCTGATATCTCATAGATACACAAGTATGGTAATAAACTCTTCGTTGTTTTTACATGCTTAGATAAGGCGATAGAAACACAAGCTGTTGAAACATATTTCATTACCACTCTGATCCATCTGACCTTAGCAACTTTAATCTAAATATCGCCAATATTAGCTTCTATTGTATGGTTTGCTGTAGGAATATAACTGTTACAGACAATGGCAAAGCAGCGTTAAACATGTTTGGTTGCACAGCTCAAGCTTTGAGCTCATGCTCAACAGTGGTGCTATCAGATTTCTAGTAGGATTATGAATGTGTTCATGAAATGATTTACGGTAATATCTAGTTTTTCGCATATCTGTAGAATAAAATTCTTATCCGATATTATCTCTCTGTTGTTAAAATCATCTACAAGCTGAATCAGAAGAATACAGGCAGTATTTCTGAAATCCAATAAACCAGAAATAGAGCATAATTCGGATAATGGATACTTCAACCAATAATAATGGCCGCAAGGCTAATTTTCATAATATTGTCTTATTAATAGTTACTAACTAATATAGATGTGAAAGAAACATAACGTAAATCGCTTGGTTTTATTGAACAGGAGAATAGTGCCTATGCATTATCAAAAATAAAACAAATTTTTGCACCTAAATTTGCGATTAATTAAATAGCATTATTTAGTTTAACGATTTAAAATTAAAAATTACTGTTCAAGTTGTTAATAAATATATTGTTAAGTGATCAAATTAACTTGATAAAAAAAAGTGTATCAATTAAAATGAGTAATATAGCAGATTAATGGATTTATAATTAAAGCTATAAGTAAGCTTGGTTGATGCCAAGAGTAATCTAGGCTAATCTAAAGAAACCATTATGTAATAAGCTTTTATTTTGTTACTGGTTAAACCACTATAGTGATTATCAAGATCTTTATGAATAAAAAGATAATAATAAGCCCCTTATAAAAGGTTATGCATAAAACTAAACTGAAAGATACATTAATTATGGTTAGGTTTCTAACCATAGACAATATTTCAATTGCCTCTGATAATAGACTAAAAATAAAAGTGATTAACGGCTGCGAAAAATGATTCGACCTTTACTTAGATCATAAGGTGTTAATTCGATAGTCACTTTGTCGCCTGTTAGAATACGGATGTAATTTTTACGCATTTTACCAGAAATGTGTGCAGTAACTACGTGTCCATTTTCTAGTTCAACACGGAACATGGTATTTGGTAAAGTATCTAGTACTATACCTTGCATTTCAATATTATCTTCTTTAGCCATTTAATCCTCTCAGTTGATCATCAAGTTTTTACAGACAAAATAATGCCGAAAACTCTCATTCTATAATGTAGAATAGAATTTAAAGTTACTTTTTTATTAAAAAAGTAAATTACAGTATTAAAGTTTGATATGTAAAAATATACAACAAGTATACGATTTAAACAATATGAACGATAAAAATAAAAATAAAACAATCTCACAAAACTAACTAACTTAGTTATCAATAGCATAAAGAGTCTGTTTACTTATATCTTCATATTAATGTTAAATCAGCTATCTCTGTTGCTTTTGTTTGGGTAAAAAAATATTTTTGAGTTAATCTCCAGAGTGATTAGTTTTCTTTTATATTAGATGAATTTATAATTTGAATTAGTGAATACCTTTTATCGATAAGTTATCTTAATCTTCATAAGATAATTTTAAATTTGTACCTGAAAACATTTTTTCACGCCTAAAGAAACGGTGCATGCATTAATTATTTAATAGTAAAATAATTTACCATTAAAATGCAGAAAATACTGATAAAAAGAAATAAGTACATGTTTAGAATTGTCATGACTAACATGATTAAATATCGATTACCCGAAAAAATTCTATTAACATTAGCGCTGATTAACCTATATAATTACTAATTAATTTTTTATTTTTACTACTAAACTTGGATAGAACAGAATGAACAATGATAAATTGATGTAAAGTAGTATAAACTGCTATTATTTTGTTGACTGTGATCCAATAGATTTCTTCTTGCCGTTTTGCACAGGCTGCAGAAATAACCTGTTAAAAGTCATGATTTAACTTTATAGTGTAAGTCGTTTTCTTTATCCTTTTTGTTGGTTAAAGTGTATTTCTGCTACTAAGAGCACTATACGTGGATCTGGCCAATCACTATAATTGGATTTCTCTTGGATTAAATTAAAGTAAATCCTTTTATAATAAGTAGCTGGTAATCTACTAACAGCTAGATTACCGCTGATGCTAGTAACAAGTTATTTAGTTCATATAAAGTAGATTCTATCATTGGATAGATAGAAGATTCATCATCAAACTGAAACATATAATAGTCCTAATTAATTAATTTTATAATTATGGTAGGTTTATTAAACCTGGTTATATTGAAAATAGCGCCCTTTTAATTATAAAAATTTTTTATTGATTGGGTGTATTCAATAATTTTTCCGTTATCCATCACATATATTTGATCCATTTTTTCTAGCCCATGCAATCGATGCGTAATAACTAACAAGGTTTTATTCCAACAGTGTTGCTGTAACTGAATTAGTATCTGTTTTTCAGTTTTTACATCTAATCCTTCACTTGGCTCATCTAATAAAATTACTGCTGCATCATAAAGTAGGGCTCTTGCGATACCTAATCGCCGTTGTTCACCCCCTGAAAGTTGTCGGCCTCCTTCCCCAATCCAATTATCGAGCCCTTGATTTTTAATCAAGCTTTCTAAATCCACTTGTTTTAATACTTCTATCAGTAAAGTGTCACTTGCATTATCTTTTGCTATTAATAAATTATTACGTAAGGTATCACTAAAAATATGTGTTCGCTGTGGCACTACTGCCATTAATTTACGTAATGTTTTTTCATTATAGTAATTAATTGGATGATTATTTATTAAGATCTGACCTGAGCTGACATCCCATGCACGCGTTAATAATTGTAATAAGGTAGATTTACCGCAGCCAGTTTTACCTATTAGCCCAATATGTTTACCTGCATTGAGTGTGAAAGAGATATTTTGTAATGTTGGTTGTTTCTGTTGTGGATAACTGAAGTACACTTTTTGTAATTTAATGTCAATCTGGTTGCTGATCATTATATCTGAATCTGGAAATATTACGGCTGGTTTCTGATTAATTAACTCCATTAAGCGATTTGCTGAAGTAATAACTTGTCCTAAATATTGAAATGCAACAGCTATTGGCCCAAAAACTTCAAACGTAGCTAAGGTACAAAAAACTAACGGGGCAATAAGTGTACCTGGTTTATGTTGCTCACCAACACCAGTTGTCGCCATCCATATTAGTAAGGTTATGGTAAGGCCAGATATAAAAATCATAATAGATTGTGATAGTGCGATTAAGTTAGATTGCTGTTGTTGGCGTTTTAGCCATTTAGATTCTAGATCAGTTAATATTTTCCGGAAGCGAGGTAATGCGCCAAAAATAGTTAGTTCTGCTTGTGCCTGAATAATATTGATTAAACAAGCGCGATATTGACTGCGAAATATAGTGAGATCATATCCAATAGATTTTCCAGCCTGATAAAAGAAAAAAGGTAAGATAACCAACAAGCACAACATAATTGTGCCAAGAATAAAGGCAAGAAATGAGTCTAATGTAATTAACGCCAAGAAGATCAAAATAGTAATAATTAAAGCTGCAAAGATAGGAGAAATTACTCGTAAATATAAGTGATCAAGACTTTTAACATCAGCTAAAAGACGATTAAGGATATCTCCTTGATAATAATGTGCGATACCGCTAGGTGATAGCGGAAATAGTTTTTGAAATATAAATATTCTTAAATGTCCTAAGATACGAAAAGTCACATCATGATTAATTAAACGTTCAGCGTAACGACTGGTAGTGCGGATAACTGCAAACCCTTGAATGCCTCCTGCTGTTAGCATATAATTAAAATTATATAATCCAGTGGCGCCAGCAAGTGCCATTCCAGATAAAAACCAACCTGATAAGGTCAGTAGGCTAATACTTGCTAGTATTGCAATAATGGTTAATATAATACCAATATTAAGTAGTAACCAATAACGACGATATAGCGTAAAAAAATAAAGTAGTACACGCATATTATATTTTCTCTGCACGATAAGAGAGAAGACGGCTAAAAGCTCCTTTAATCTGGCTTAGATTTCTATATGTGCCTTGTTCAATAATTAAACCATTTTCCATCACCCATATTTGATCGTATGCAGCAGCTTCTGCTAATAAATGTGTAACCAGTAAGGTTGTTTGTTTAGTAGAGGCCATATTAAGTGCTGTCATCACACGTTGCTCGCTTTTTATATCAAGGCTTGCTGTAGGCTCATCTAATAAAAGAAGATGACAGGGGTTTAATAATGCGCGAGCAACAGCAATCCGTTGTACTTGTCCAACGGATAAGCGCGAAGCGTTTTCGCCAATTTTAGTATTAACTCCTGCTGGTAGTTTTTTAGTAAACTCAGTTACATAAGCATTTTCCATTGCAATATTGATCGCTGATATGGAAGCTTCAGGTGAATAGAGACGTATATTCTCAATGATGGTTTGTGCAGGTAAATGGGGGTTTTGACCAACCCAGCTAAGTTGTTTGCGCCAATCAGTCATATCGAGATTCTTAAGCTCGATTCCATTAACCATTAATGAGCCACGATAAGGTAGAAAACCAAGTAATACATTTAATAATGAACTTTTGCCAGCTCCGCTTTGACCAACTAAAACAATACGCTGGTTTGAAAATATTGTAAAATCTAATGGGCCAGCCAAGCGTAGATTATCATGAGAAAAAATTTCTAGCTGCTGTGCGGTAATGATGATTAATTGTTGAGCCGATGTTATTAGCTGATTGTTTTGTGATTCTTGTGGGGACGGTTGCTCTATGTTGGATAATAATGTAAATAAAGATTCTGCTGCACCTACTGCTTGCGCTTTAGCATGGTAATAAGTACCTAAATCACGTAGTGGCTGAAAAAATTCAGGTGCAAGTATCAAGGATAAAAAGCCAGCAAAAAGGGTAACTGGTATCCCATAATTACCAAAATGTAATTTTCCTAAATAAGAAAAACTAAAATAAATTGCAATAATAGCGATAGAAACTGATATAAAGAATTCTAACACTGCTGAAGAAAGAAATGCTATCCGTAAGACTTCCATGGTTCTTTTTCGAAATTTTTCGCTTGCTTGTTCAATAGCTTTTATTTCTTTGTTAGCACGGAAAAAAAGTCTTAAGGTATCTAGCCCACGTAAGCGATCAAGAAATCTGCTGCTTAATCTGGCTAAAGCAATAAAATTTCGCCTATTAATATCAGCAGCGCCCATCCCAACTAATATCATAAATAAGGGGATTAGAGGTGCGGTAATCAATAAAATTAAACCAACAGCCCAATTAATTGCAAAAATTGGAATTAGAATAATAATTGGGATCATAGCAGCTAAATATATTTGTGGTAAATAGCGAGCGTAATAATTTTGTATGTCCTCAATTTGCTCTAAGATAATCGATGCCCAACTTCCAACGGGTTTATTTTTAACCCAAATAGGACCTGATTGATTAAGTTTATTTAGCACCATGCTCCGCATCTTTTGTCGAACAATTTTTCCACAAACAAATCCAGCATTTTCTCGTATAAAATTAATTATTGCTCTTACAATAAATATACAAATAAGTAATGCAAATTGAACGAGCAATTGTTCTCGAGGTACATTCTCTATAATCAATTTTTGTAGAATAGTAGCTAAAAACCAGGTTTGAATAACAATAAGTAGGCTATTAATAATTCCCAGTAATATTGATAATCGTAGCCAGTGTTTTGCTGGCGCTGATTGTTGTTTTAACCATTTAACTAGTTCAGTTTGTTTTTGTTTATTCATAGGGACAACTTTATATACCGCTGATCAGTTAATTATTACAATAGATTGATCTTAAATTTTATCTAATATCAAATTTAGAGGCATTTTACAGCTAAAAAGTTCTATTTCACCACCGAAAACAGCCCTCTGTCTAAAGAAATTTATAAAATTATTATAATTTGTAACATTTATTTGTAGTTTATTTTTTCTAAATAACGTTCTGCGTCAATGGCAGCCATACAACCAGTACCTGCTGAGGTAATCGCTTGACGATAGACATGATCCATGACATCGCCAGCAGCGAAAACACCTTCAACTGAAGTTTGAGTTGCATTACCTTTAGTTCCAGATTGGACTTGGATATAGCCATTTTTTAACACTAACTGATCAGTAAAGATACTTGTATTTGGCGTATGGCCAATAGCAATAAATACGCCAGTAACAAAAAGGGTCTCTAGATTATTATCTTGAGTTGAACGTAAATTGACTCTAGTGACGCCAGTATTATCACCTAATACTTCATCAAGAGTAAAATTGGTATGTAATACAATATTACCAGTTTTTACTTTTTTCATCATCCGTTGAATAAGAATTTTTTCAGCACGAAATATTTCATGTCGGTGAATCACATGAACTTCAGAGGCGATATTTGATAGGTAAAGTGCTTCTTCAATGGCAGTATTTCCACCTCCCACAATCGCCACTTTTTGTTTGCGATAGAAAAAGCCATCACAAGTAGCACAGGTAGAAATACCATGACCTTTAAAGGCTTTTTCAGAAGGTAAACCCAGATATCGAGCTGAAGCACCAGTAGCAATAATAAGCGCATTGCAACTATATATTGCGTTATTGCCAGTCAGTTGAAACGGCCGTTGCTTTAGATCAACCTGATGAATGTGATCATTAATAATATTTTCTTCTGCAGTAAATTTTTTACTATGTTGTAGCATCCGTTCCATCAATACTGGTCCCATTAACTCAGAATAATCTCCAGGCCAATTTTCAACTTCGGTGGCGGTGGTTAATTGTCCTCCTGGTTGAATACCGGCAATTAATACTGGATTTAAGTTTGCTCTGGCAGCATAAATAGCTGCTGTATAGCCAGCGGGGCCAGATCCTAAAATAATAACTTTACTATGATTGGTGGCATTCATAGATGCTCCATTTTTAAGAATATTTATTTAATGTAACGATTGTAGGAGATTATAAAAATTAAAAAAAGTAAATTAAATAAAAATGATAAGTATTAATTTCCGGAAGATAGTATATGGTTTTTATTGAATAATTTAGATTTATTTTTGAATCAGTCCTTCATAAACTGCAATAGAGTTTTACTACCTAATTTCTGATTATACAGCCAAATATATCAATGCGAAAAGTATCTTGAGCTCTTTATCAGAATTAAAATGATAACTTTTAACTGAGAGCAAATATTTGATCCTTCTTACGTGATTTTAGCTGAGCATCCCTCCCATGTCTATTTAATGAAGTACGGTACTTGTTTATATAGTAGAAAATAGCAAAAAATTACAGATTACCTTTTTACTCTGAAAAACGTTTATCTACCGAAAAATAGGAATTCAATCTTTTTATATACAGACCTTGATATAGAACACTGACTTAATTCTCTTTAATTATTCTCAAATGAATGAGACTATGATGGAGCATTTAAATAAATAGAAAAGGCCTAAAAAGCTAGAATTTCAATTCTGTTGAAGAGTTTAAGATATTTTCTGTATTGATATGTTTGGTTGTGTAATTATGGATTACTCTAATCAGGTATTAAGATGGTAAAACTCCATTACAGTCTATAAAAAATTAGTTTAAAGTTAAACTTATATTATTTAAAAAAATAATACTATTTCCTGGAAATAAAAGCTAGTTAGTACTAGCTCGTTGTTACGATTTTACGTAATTTATTTCCATTAGCAGCTATAATAATTATCTGTTCATAACCTGATTCTAATATCAATCAACTACTCGTTAACACCTCAGCTTGTGTTATAGGCTTATTGCTTTCCTATTGCCCAACCGCATTTGTTAGTCAATATTATACTAGTTGCATCAAGTTATTATATTAGTATAATTCGCTGATGATAACTGTAAATTCAATGTATATTACCGTCTCTCTGCAAGTTAATAGGAAGATTATCTGGTAGTGATAAGTATGAAGTTGATGAGATGGAAGCAGTTAAAGGAAAACTATTGATTTACTAAAGTAACTAGTAAATCATAGTGAAGAATATAGGCATCAACTAAATTTAGCTCTTTCTCTGCCTGAGAATTACCTGATTAAATAAAATATTTGCTGATCTGAATAGATTTAGCTATCTGTTAACAATCTCAAGGTTACAGATAGCTCCTCCCAAATCAGATGTTATCTTAATATTGCCAAGTCAATAGATGTGTGACGCAGTATTGCTGCGAAATCTAGTCGCTAGCATATAATATATCCTCCTATTTTTAGGATAAGAATACTTGAATTGATACTTTCTATTGACAATACCTTATTACTAAGGTGTGTTGTATGTAATTAAAATATAGTTTGACCGTATTATCTGTTTCCTGAAAGTTATGCTTATTTTTTATACAAGGAGTTTTTAAAGATGCCGGCGTATTCTGCTGATTAATTTCATAAATGTTTTCAATAATATAGCTATAATATTCTATAAAAAATCTACTCTACAGCTATCTACAAAAAACTAAACATGATCTCTGATCCATTGCATTAACTCATTCGTAACAATTATTTACTCTAGTTAACCTACAAGACTGGTATTGACAATGTGAGATTAAAATACTTAAATTCAGAAGAATCTTAGCAAGGTAATGAAAATATCCTTTAACAGTTCGTTTCTACCGTCTTATCTGAGGTGTGCAAAAAAGTTAGTGAGTTATTATCATAGCTGCGTACCTTGTTAGGCCTATCTATCGCTGATTTTTATAAAGCTCTAGGACAATTCTTCATGAAAAGCACATCCTTTCTCTGGAGAAAGTTTATCAGCAGATTGATGCAGAAATAACTTGAAAAGTATAGGGAATGGTAGCTGCATGATTTAAGCTATATGTACTACTCTTATCTAGAGGTGATGAAATATACTGTTTTGTCAGTTAGGCTCATCGCCTTTGCCTACTGTTATTATCGGCAGGACTGTTGGATGGACATAAAGAGATAGTTGTGCTCAAAGATGCTTATCAAGAATCAAAAGACGAACCGAGTCTAACTTATCAATGGCTTCTGAGAGCGTGACTTAACTATATTTCACAAGATTACTATGGGAGAGACGGGATTTCTTTGGTTTTAAAATGTAATGACCAAAAGATATTTCTGGGCATATAGCACTTACCAATTATTGGGTAGATAATACAGCTAATATACTAGCTTTACTCCTTAAAGTCATTAACACTAAATGTTAAAAAGTTAAGGGATTTTCTGAACGGATATGGCTAGCAGATATCTGTGATCTTGCTGATAAAGTCCTTGATGTTTTATTAGCAACGTTTTTAGCAAAGTTATGCATTGCAGTAATTAAATAAGTTGGAGAAAAGCGATGAGAACGGCTAACCTTCCTATGCGTTCTTGTCAGAGCGTAGTGTCAATAAGAGTGATGAATCCAATTGAATCGGTTTTTGTGGCAGTGAGATTATGAAGTTGATGCACTAAGCATTGTAATTTAAGAAAACAATCATTTCAATGCTACTAAAGCTACTTCCATCTATTTAGAAAGATGGCTGGCCCAGCTAAAGAAGATTTGATCTACTGATCCTGTGATAAACAAATAACGTCAAATTTAAGGGTTAAAACGGATTTACGAAACATAAAATCGGAGTGTAACCTAACTACATCCCACTATATTTGCTAATAACTCAGAAGTAAACTTAATTTAAGTCAATAGAGCAAGAAAAATTATCCTACTGGCATAGGATAATAAATAGTAGAATTACTAATCAACTTTAAAGATTGATATCTACTCAGTACTTTTGTCTCATATCTGTCTTTTAGAAATAAATAAAAGCTACTTTTTAAATAGCTTTTATTTATTTATGACTTAATTAAGTTGATATTTCGCTTAATATTAATGACAAGTTTATTTATTACTTATCATTTTTTAACTCAATAACAGTGATTATATTAACCAATATAAGCTAATCCCTTCATATAAGGACGTAAAACTTCTGGCACTTCAATCCGTCCAGCAGCTTGCTGATAATTTTCCATTACCGCGACTAAAGTTCGACTAACAGCCAAACCAGAGCCATTTAAAGTATGAACTAACCGTGGTTTTTTTTTATTCTCTTTATGTCGGAAACGTGTCTGCATACGACGAGCCTGGAAATCCCAGGTATTTGAACAAGAAGAGATTTCACGATAAGTATTTTGAGCAGGCAGCCATACTTCCAGATCGTAGGTTTTACAAGCAGCAAATCCCATATCACCAGTACATAAAACAATTTTACGGTAAGGTAATTTTAATAGCTGTAATACTTTTTCTGCATGACTAGTTAATTCTTCCAGTGCGGTCATCGATTTTTCTGGTTCAACTATCTGTACTAATTCAACTTTATCAAATTGGTGCATCCGAATCAGACCACGCGTATCGCGGCTATAAGATCCCGCTTCAGAACGAAAACAGGGAGTATGGGCCGTCAGGCGAAGTGGTAAACTATTTGCTGCCAAAATTTCATCCCGAACTAAATTAGTAACCGGTACTTCAGCGGTTGGGATCAACGCATATTGTTGATTTGATATCTGCTCTTCTGGCGGTTTAGTATGAAAAAGATCTTCACTAAATTTAGGTAACTGGCCGGTACCATAAAGGGTTGCATGATTAACTAAATATGGAACATAAGTTTCCGTATAGCCATGTTGTTCAGTATGTAAATCTAACATAAATTGTGCCAACGCCCGGTGCAAACGAGCAATTTGGCCTTTCATCACCAGAAAACGGGAGCCAGTAATTTTTACTGCAGCCAGAAAATCCAGACCATCAGTTAATTCACCTAATGCTATATGATCCTTGATAATAAAATCATACTGACGCAGCTCACCCCAACGATTTATTTCAACATTATCAGTCTCATTTTTACCGTCTGGTACACTATCATCTGGTAAATTTGGTAATCTTAAAGTAATATTTCGAATTTTATCCTGTATATATGTTAACTTATTTTTAGTGCTATTCAGCTCTTCAGCTAATTGATTAATTTCATTACGTAAAGCCTCAATATCTTCAGCACGCGTTTTTGATGCACCGATGGCTTTCGAGCGAGAATTTCGTTCTGCCTGCAATCTTTCTGTTTTAATTTGTAAATCTTTCCGCTCTTGCTCTAGTTTACGAAACGTATCTACATCAAGAATAAATCCCCTACGAGCTAATTTTTTAGCCACTACATCTAGTTTTTTACGTAGTATATTTGGATCGAGCATGTTTAACCTATAAATTATTATGGTTTAAAAATAAAAATAACCTATCAGTTTTTTCTGATGGTTAACACTTTTTAGCCTTTTCTAGTTACATTACCCCATTAAAATTTTTAACGATAGCATTTTGTTGAATTATTTTGATCTAATTTTTATTCTTAAGCTATAACTTGATGAAAAATAATAACGGGTTTTGCATCTCTGTTGAAAAGTAATTTTTATTAATAGAATAAACGTTAGTTTTATCTTAGGCATAGAAATATTCTTGGCTTAAGTTAATTCTTTTATTAATTTAGTCGACGCATTAGTAAATAAATGAGAGATCATAATATCTAGTTATTGTTTTGCAATTAATTATAGCAAGACATGGAGAATAGACAATCGCTTGAGTAATACCATTTTCTTCTTCCGCTAGCCGTGGGCTAGCTCGAGTGATAAAACGAATCCCGGGATACCGCTATCGCAACTTCCATCCCTTGAAGATCGGCATTACCTATATCTTCTGAGACAATAGAGCTAGTCGGAATGAATAACATATAATGAATTACTGCTAGCAGTGATAGTTTAGGTATATCAATAAAGCGTTGTATATAGAAGCTGAGCCTGCGGACGAAATTTATTTAGTGCTAAATTATATCATAATAATAGTTGCCTTTATTATCAAAACGAATACTTCTTTCACTATTAACTTGCTTTAGTAAATTTACGGATAATATACGTTAATCTTTATCATTGATTTCAGGCATACCTAACCATTATTTCAGTAAATTTAACGACTACCTGGCATCACCATTGACTAATTTGCGATCATATTATTGGTATCATAAGAAAAATAATTTTCTGCCTATCATAACTACATTCATTATTCGTCATTGTTTGCTGCAAAACCATGATAATTTCTTCCTTAGAAAACAATTCTAATAGATAAACACGTGTGTGAAAGTAAAATTAAGTTAAAAGAAAAGGTTTTTGTCATGGCACAAATAAAAATTACCGTACCATCTTTAATATGAAAATAAGAAGATATCTTGTTGATTTTTATTGAAACAATGAATTTTATTAATAAATAAAATTATTTTTCGCCCTAATTGTCGTTTTTAATAATTAATTTCAATCGTTTTAGAGATATCTCTTTGCTACCTGTGGTATAAATGAATACTGTTGAGATTTTCTCAATAGTAACTTTGCATAGTAATAATAATTTAGATATGGTTGCTTTACAGTAACCTGGTTGATCAGCATGAAATCATAGAATGCAGAGTTGCTCAGTATGAATAGCGCGTGTTGCTTATGTATCCTTTATATCCTTAACTAATAAATATAACTGCCATTATATTGTTTAAGTTAATTGACCGTATTTACGTCCAATAGGTTGAAATTCATTAGATAAGAAATCAACTAGAAAATTATTTACCTCTTTAAACTTTTGGTCGTCAATAGTTAGACCTTTTGGCGGATTAAATTTAAATTTATTGCTATCAGCATAGGTATTTTTCTAACTTTTGAGCTTATATGAATTTATTTTGCCATCTTTTCTCTATCCCAGTAAACTGTTGAATAGCGCTATCAGGCTGGATAGCAATGGAAAATATTTCAAATTGCCTTTATTTTATGTCGCCGTCAGTAGAAAATTATTACTATTTTAACTAACATTTATAATGTTCAAATCCTGCAGATCATTATGGGTTATCAACATGAATAGCGTATCTGTCGTTGCCTGACTTAATAAAATTACTGTAACTTGCTCAATAAAAGAATTATAAAATCAAAGATTGGTATCATCAAAAACTAACCAACTTTCATCTGGTGATATCAGATATCAATTAAATAAATTTGGCTGTTTAATCTCACCTTGCTGAATTAAATTACCACCAATACTGGTCGTCTTTTGAATAAAATTGGCATAAAAACTATTTATTTTATATAGACGCATTTGAAGTTTAGTAGTCGCATCCACCAATACCTGGTTAATATGAAAAGTTATTTCTAACAATCCTAAGATAATCAATTTTTCATCAAGTAACGACCTTTATATTCATAATATTTATTGGTTTTAAGATAACATTTTAAATCACTCTTTTGTTATTGATCCTGATGAGGCTTCTCGATTGTTATCGTAGCTTAGTTCACTAACGATCATTTTTGTGCTTTTATCTATTCAAAATTCTGACTGTACGATTATAACCAATGCGGATTATCGCTTAATGTCCTATATTTGAAACACGTTGCTTTTCTATTACAAAATCAACTGCTTGATCAAATAATAGATCGAGCTCTTCATCACCATCAAAATTATTAGCACCTTTACGCTCTTCATCACCCTTAGTAATATTATTAATATACTCGGATTACTTATCTTTCCCTTGCTAATATTTAATCATATTATGCATTTCCTAATCGCAAATAAAAATATCATGAATACAATTTTGAATATAGGAGTTAATCAATGAGTAAAACATATCACTCATTCTTAACAAAGATTCAGCACCATCTTTATCAAGAATGGCATGAGAATCTATTTTACTTCACACAGTAAATCGAATTCAAGTGGATATGTTAACTTTAATTAAATCAATAATAATATCAATTGATTGCCGTTGTGTTATCATTACTAAATTAATATCAGTTGCTCCCGCTTTTTGTGCTAAACGTGCAATTAAATCTTCGATTTTTTGGGTAAGGGGGTTATTTGTTAAATTGAAAATTTATTAACCTTAATAATATAAGCCTCTTTGTTAGTACTTGATAACTACTTATATTTTATTAGCTAGATTTTAAAAAAAATAGATCAGAAATCGGGCTTGGGGCCCTATACGTTCAGCGACATTAATTTTATTATTATAGCTGCTAAAATTTATTACCTCTAAAGCAGACATAAGTTTAGAGCGAGATTCCATCTCATTAAGATGTTAACGTATTGCATTAGTCGTATCTTTCATGTCGGTAACAACTTCGATTAGCAAATGCGAAATTCCCTCATAACATAAATAGAGAATTTAAAGATTTTAGAATTGATGATGATAAAAGAAACATTCTCAGGATTAGCTTCATATAAAATATTAAGAATTATAGTGTTCATTTAAATTGATGGACTAAAATTAGTGATACCAGCAAGCAATAAATTAGCATTTTAAATCAGGAATAAGTGATTCTTCACCTTCAATATCTTTAACATAATACAATGAGTAATTGTGAAGAGTTACGTTGAAATTTTATCACAATTAAGTACTTTATGTAGATAAAGCATCTGATGCTTTTCATGTTAAAAATTTTTATCCTAGATAAGGATAATTCTGGATCATTTTAATAAAACGTAAGAGAATTTCTGACGAAGGAACAAGCTAAATTCCTTGATAAGTTATAAATATGTATCCCTTTATGCAACGAAGATAACTCTAACTTAAAACAGGTAATAACTGGCTCTGGCAGAAAAACTAACAACTTTTTTGTTTTACCTGATAATTACTTAAACACACTTTAATTAAATGAGATATTTGTTACAGTGCAACATATCAACTGCTTTATTTTTTAGGTGAGCTGGGAAGTAGGTGTAACAATGGCAAGGTATTGTGGTTTTTGTTAATGATTGATCATTACGTATCAGATAGATAAAAAGACTCCACTTATCAGGTAATCTTAGCTATACATTTTGTTTTATTCTTAATAGATCAATGTTTGCTGATATTTTTTGTTAATTGTTCCTGTGCTACCACCTTTTCGTCTTTAGTTAATGACAATTATGCTCGATAGCTATATCATATAACTTTTAACTAATAAATTTAGTTTTACTTAATTTGAAGTAATGGCTTTCTTATCAAGATTAATGTTTTCTGTTGACTAATTAAGATTGTTAGTTATATCATTGTCAGAACATTTATTCTGTTGCTATAGAAATTGTTCACGTAATTTATCTTCATTTCAATCATGAAGATTAAATTTAAAGATATAATCCAACTATGTTATTGGATTTTGATAAGAATTTTGATCTATACAGATTTTCTGCTCTTTCTGCGTTATCAGACGATTACCACAAAGTTCACATCATGTTAGTAAACGAATAAGAGTTCGGACGTGAAAATTCTGGACTTATTCTTTTTTTAATTTGAGATTTTTGAGATTTTACTGATTTAAAAGCAATACTTTTATCAACTTCCATATCTATTTTTATTACTGATATTATTAGTGTTTCACTTAGATTTGAAGTTTTCTCTTCATAGCTAACTTGGGTGACGGTAGTAGTAGCATCTATTGGTTTATTTAAATTAACATTATCGTCTATTAGAGCAGATATATTTAAAGGTTTGCTAAAAATATTTTCATTATATTTATCCAGTATTTCTAACTGAATACCAAAAAAAATCAATTTTATTAAGTATCAAATATGTGCCTTATCACCATGTAATTCATTGGTTTTGTTTTTTTTTAAAATCCCTCTTTGGTTAGTTGATTAATTTGCGAAGTTAAAAAAAAATATTATTAGAATCGATACAATCTATATTGTTTCTATCGTACATTTTAGCCGAATGAGATGAAAATAAGCTTTTGTCGCCTAATGTTTGTTATTATGCCGAGTACGATTGGTGATTAGTAATATTATTGCTAAAACTAATGCTCCAATCTTTTCTGCAATAATCAACCATGAGTAACCGGTAAATAAGGTAAAACTAATTGCCCATATACAAAGTAACGCTAATGTTATTTCTAAAATATTAAACCAAGGTAAAATAGCATTACTAAAAATACTACCAATAATTCCGCCAGATGAAAAATTAGCTAAATCATTAATATTAAGTGCTGCAAGAGCACATGATGTAATTATTAACGCTAATCCACCGATCAATCGTAAGGAAAGGACAAAAAAATCCAGATAATTTTGGTTATCAATATTTTTAAATACACTCCAAGATCCTAACAATATAACTAATGGTATAGGATAGGCTAAAATGCCAAAAATAGAGAAAAATATATCCGCTAACCAAGCACCAATACCGCCAGCTAAATTTTTAATTGGTTCATTCCAAGTCGCCTGTAGCCAGCTAGGATCGGAAGGATGGAAACTTATTAGAGCCATTATTAAAAAAATTGCTAAAATAGTAATTATAAGTAAAATAACCTTTATTAGTATTTTGATACTACTGATTTTTTTTAAGTGAATATTTTTCTTTTCTGTATTTTTTTGCCACAAAAGTAATACTCCAGATTTTTTCTGTTGATTGAAAAGAACAAAGCTGAGTAATTCTCAATATTAAACTGTATACATAAAAAGGAGGAGTATATCTAACTTTTCTCAGTTTTGCATCTATTTGATTAATATGTTTTAATGACTAAACGATTACTCTGTTTTACCTCTTCCATTACTACATAAGTACGCGTGTCATCGACACCAGGAAGACGAAGTAAAGTTTCCCCTAACAATTTACGATAAGCAGACATATCAGGAACCCGTATTTTAAGTAAATAATCAAAATCTCCAGAAACTAAATGACATTCTTGAATTCCTTCTAGTTTTTGCACAACAGCATTAAACTGTTCAAAAACATCTGCAGCAGCACGGTTCAAAGTAATCTCAACAAAAACTAATAAAGACGCATCGAGATAATGTGGATTTAATAAAGCAGTGTAACCTGAAATAAAACCTTGACGCTCTAATCTACGCACGCGTTCTAAACAAGGTGTTGGTGATAATCCTATTCTCTTAGAAAGTTCTACATTAGAAATGCGACCATCCTTTTGTAATTCATTAAGTATGTTCTTATCTATACGATCAAGATTTTTTCCTGGACGTTTTTTATTATTAATCATTTTATTATCTCTCTTTTCTCTATTTTATACCTATTACATTCTCTATTTTCTTTTCTTATGATTGAATTTAGAGAAAATGTAATAAGGTTAAACTCCGCCTGACTATTAGTATTTAGTAGTATAATTTATCTTGTAGATAAATCACCTCTTAGTTTTTCATTTTATAATGAAAAATAGAATATTTATCTTTTTTATTTAAAATGATATTTAATTTTAAATAAAATGAGGTAATAAATCTAACAAGATGTTTTTTAAACACATAACCGATTGTTAAAGATTATGGATAAAAACAGAACATCATATAGAAATGAATCTATTATTCACTAGTTGTCAATAAGACATAAAGAAAATTCTCAATCTAAAACGTTATTCCATAAAAAATCTTTTTTATGACTTCCTATTTTAACAAAACGTTAAGGGTAAACCAATAAAAATAACTATTCATCTGTTTAGTTCAGGGTTATTATAGATCTTTCTTTCGCCGATATTTTATAATAAAATGGCTGATAAGAGATAGGGATATAGTTGAGGATAAAATATGATGATAACTTCAGAAGTTATTACTAAATTCTGATGTATGGCGGATCAGGCTAGCTTTCACCCTGATACTTCATAAATTTGCTTTCCATCATTAAATCAAACATTGTTTATAGCAGAGTTATCAGTAGAAGGTTATAAAACTTCTTAGCCAGCATTCCAGCTATTCTAAGCAGGCGAGAGCAGCTTAGAGATACTATTGAAAAGATTGGTTTTCTTGAACTACAGTCAAATTTATAGATTTACTATTACAAAAGCTGATTTCAATCACTTCATTGCTATTATTGATACAACAGCGCACTGATAAGAACCCATAATAGGGATAAAAACAGTCATTATTTTCTGATTCTTTACCAGCTTCTACATCGCTGAATGATATTCAATAAAAACATTACAACAAAGCATTAAAAATTTTGTTAGCGACCATCATAGCTGTCTGCTACCCTAAAGTTTTTAATTTATCCTTACTCAGTTACATGCCTTTGATGGAGTAAAGAGGCAGCGCATGAGCTTGTTTTGTACACTAAACAGCATTGATGCTGCCTGTCTAGAAATATCTTTGCCATTACATTAAAAAATTAAGGGTATCCCCCACACATCTACCGTAATAAACCTGGAAGATACAGTTAAATCACGCGTTCGCAGTTATCTAGAAATTTAGTTCAGGTTACTTCTGACTCTCGATAAGCATCTTCAACCGAGATGAGCTCCTTACATTCATGCAGCGTCGGCGATAATGAATAGCAAGAAAAGACAATTAATTTATCTAAAAGAATGACCATATGCCTTCAGCAAAAAATAAACGTAACGCGTATCGATTAAACAAAGCAGGCAGCCACCACCATTGTCAATACTCTTTAAGTCATTCCACGTTCAGTTCCTCATTGCACTTGGTATAGAGAGACTGCTTGTTTTTACCAAAAACCTAGAACTTTGTAAAAATTACCAGTAAAGATACCTAATTAAATAGGGAACTATTGGTAGCAACTCTTCGCCGCTTTTGCAAGGTTCAGATAAGACGAGATAGGTAAGGAGCCGTTGAAGCATATTTCATTACCGCTGTAATCCCTTAATATTCAGAGCTTTAATCCTAACATCATTAATAGCAGTTCATATGGTTCATTATGGCAAATAACCGTTACGGTCGATGTAGCATAGTCGCCCATCGAGAAAGTAGCATAGCTTCGAACTCTGTTTCAGCAGTAGTTTATCAGATTCCTAGCACAGTACTACGGATGATTTTATATAAGGGATCACAGAGCTAAATATTTAGTTTTTTAGATATTTGTAGGGTAAGAGCTTTTATGGCATATCATCTCTCTGTTGTTGATATTATCCATAAAATCAATCAATAGGATACACGTCATTATCATCCGAATTTTTCTATACCATAAATGAAACTAACTCTAACATATATTATACATCAATGAGAAAAATAAAATGATTTATTCATAGAATTTTTATATTATCTTTTTCATAAACTCAATAATGATCAATTCTTTTATTTTATTTATTAATAATATTTTAGTTAGGGGAAATCTTACGGCATCCATTAGTTATGGAAAACTGGAAGCTTAATAGCAGTACAATAATAGTACTTGGTATGTAAGATGTTAAGATTAATTTTATCCGGCGATTTTACCGGTGTGATACTTCTCGGAAGCGCTAAAAGATATTGGCGTAAAATATATTATTATCAGTCGTTTTGAACGTAGAACTTATCATTTAAGAAAGCGATGAATTTATCGCCAAAAATTTGCAATATTAAAATCGTAAGGATTAAGGTCGGTACTTTGTATTAGTAAATCTGAAGAATAAAATAGCGTCAAAAAACTGAACAAATTTTCGCTTATCAAATTAATTCGGTATTAAATAGCTTAGATCTCAACGTATTAAAAATAGTGTTGTTTCTTATAGAATAGATTTAGTTGATTAGTACCGACAAATTAGTTACCTCCACTCCATGCGCAAGAGTGCCACATAAATTATTCGTGATTATTTTGGCAACAAAATCTACCATTGTCGAAGAAGTGATTATTTAGTATAGCGGATCAGTGAATACCAGATAATGCAGGCGAAATTTTTAGTCAACCTAATATCGATAGTGTATTATAGTTGGTAGCAAATCACTTAAAGCCGATGCTTTTACAGTTATTATTAATGTAATGCAAGTTATGCTCTTTTCTGGTGTATGAAGTTTTGAATATTATAGCATATCCTGCTGATTAATATCGTGGATCATCTTAACAACAGAGAGATGATATTTCATGAAAAGCCTACACTAAAGTGTCCACGAAACAAGATTATTATATGCGATCCTTTTCATAAACGCATTTGTAATGATGTCAGGTAGTTGATAGGGACACTGCTATTGAGACGGAGCCTCAACTGCAATGTTGCAAACAATATACTCAAGCTTACCTTTATCAATGCGCGTTTATGGTGTAGTTCATAACGGTTATTCGTCACAGCGAATCATCCAAGACTGGTATTAGCAATATTGAGATTAAAGTGCTTAAGGTCAGGAATTGTAGCAGTAATGAAATATGTTTGAAACAGCTACTTGCTGGTTCTTATCTAAAGAAGGAAAAAGCGTAAAAGTTACTACTAATCACTTATACCTGCTAGGCATACCACCGATGATTTTCACTAAGCTCTAGGTTTTTCGGTGAAAAATAGATAGTCTCTTTGCTAGTACTATGTTCCAGACTAAAATAGCAATAGCTTAAAGAGTGCAGGTAAGGTGGTAACCCCCTCCTTTTACATGATTTAGCGATACCGCGTTACGTTTATTTTTTATCTTGATTCCATAAACTGTTCTTTCAGACAAGATAATCCTCACTCTACTTTTCCTTCTATTTTATTATCGGAGTCACTGGGTATGAACGTAAAGAATTAGGTTCCGCTTGGAAATCTTATTAAGAATTAGAAACAAACTGGGTCCAATTTCTATTAAACTATGAGTAGATAGTTTAATCGTATCTCTCAAGATTGTTATGGGAGAGGGTGCACCCTTGATTTTTGAATACAATAGTAAAAATATTCCAAGACATCTAGCACTAACGCTGTTTGGGTACATAAAGCAGCTCATATAATGCGCCTTACTTTTTATGAATATAAAATGAAAGTAAGGATAAGAGCTCAGAGAGCTCTGCTATCAAAGAGCTCTAATTTCAGTAATAAATTTTTTAATATTTTTGTTGGAAAAGTTATCAGCGAAAATATTCTGCAGCAATGAAGAAATTAGAGGAAAGGATCGAAAAGAGGTGCTGGCATTCTACGGCTTTCAGTCAGTGTATTAATGTTAGTAAGAACGATAAATCTGATTAAGTTGATTTTTATAAAAATGAGGCTATGAAGCTGATACGTGAAGATATGTATATCAAAAAAGAACTATTTTAATGGTATTTGAACTGCTACACTTTGCTTAAAAACTGGAATTGCCTAAATGGATTTATGATCTTGTACTGATACTAGTGTTAAATAACGTGCAATTTAAGGATGGAAAGTAGATTTACTAAGCATCAGAGTAAAAGATAGTCTGATTATTATATGCTAGATTTGCTAATAACTCTGATTTAATTATGATTAAGATATTCAAATGTAGAAATAGTAATTTACTAAGTTAGTAGGATGTTAATTTATGTTTATTTATTTTGATATTAGATAAGTAGCAGAATATCTGGTTTTTTTATTAAAAATCAGTTATCGAATAATGCCTTTCTTTATCTGGTCGCTATCGATTTTTGCTAAAATGAAATTATTGATTTTTTATTATTTATGGAAAAGGAAAAAAATTTACTGCAAAAAAATAAAGAAGCCTGCTGTATAAACGGCAGGCTTCAAGAAATCCAGTTATTTAACTAATCTTAAAGAGCAGTTACATTTGCTGCAGCTGGGCCTTTCGAACCATCTTCAATGGTAAATTCTACATTCTGCCCTTCAGCTAGGGTTTTGAATCCATTTCCTTGAATGGCAGAGAAGTGAACGAATACATCTTTGCTACCATCAGAAGGAGTGATGAAACCAAAGCCTTTAGATTCGTTAAACCACTTCACTTGACCTTTCATTTTGTCAGACATGTGCCTTTTTCCTATATAACAAATAAACATTGCCGCTTTCGCAGGTATATAAAAGCCTACATCACTATTTAATTCATGGAAGCACTTAGCAAGAGACGGTCGAAAGGCTATCAAGGATAACGCTACTCATAACGAATTAACTTAAATGTCGTAAATAAAATAGATCTGTTTTAAGCTTCTTCTTATTAACGCATGAGTAGTTAATAATATCAATAGTTTTATGCTTTTGTTTAAGAAAAAAATTGAATTTTCAAGAATATTCTTCGTTTAAGTTAATAAATTAATAAAAAATAAAAATTGATTTGAGTTTTTCTTATTTTTTGTGTATAGGGTTTTGTAGATAGATGACGTATCCTTCTGATTGATTTTGTAGATGATTTCAATAATATAGAGATGATGTATCATAAAAAGTCTACTATATACGGGTAAAATACCCCCCCGCGAAATCAGACATTATTTCTAATCTTATGCACTAACTCATCCGTAATAGTACCAGTCAGCTGATATGCACTGTTGTTGAGGATGAACTTGAAACGATATGTTTCAACAACGTGCTCAAGTCCACTTTTCAACAGATCAAATGTCGTCGCCAGTAACAGTTATTTGCTATACAATAAATCATATATAGACTGGTTTAGCGATATTCAGATTAAAGTGCTCAAGATCAGAAGAAAATTATATAACGGCAATAGAACATGTTTCAACAACTCATTATTATTACCTTATTTAAAGCGTGCAAAAGTAGTAAAGAGTTGCTACCATGCCTGTGTATCTGCAAAAAATAAAGCAGATCTACCAGTAATTTTTACGAAGCTCTATGGGCGCTTATTAGTGAAAAAGCACATAATCTTTTTGTAAGTAATAAATCAGCAGACTAAAACAGAAATATCTTGAAGAGCTATAGATAATGGGGGTTTCTGCATGGTTTAAGCGATATGCCTTACGTTTATTTTTGGCGGAAGGCAATGCGTTCTATCAGGCAAGCTGATTGCCTTTACCTTCTAGTTAAAGAGAAGGTACTACGGATGGCTATAAAGAAGTTAGGTTGCGGTATAATATTCTTATCAAAAGTCAGAAATAAACTGAGTAAGCCCCTAAATGTCTTGGAAGCGTAAAGATTAACCGTATCTCTCGGGCTCGTTAGAGAATACTGTCTTTAATTTTTGAAATGCAATGCAAAATATATTGCTAGACATGCATCTTAACGTTATTGGGATGGGTACAGAAAATAACTAATGTATTGGTTTTACTCACTAAATGGCATCCAATCAAAAGTTAAGGCTTGAGATACGGGATATTTGCCCAGCAGAGAGAGCTGCAATGCTGCTAATAAATCCTTTGATATTTTATTAGCAAGTGTTTCAGAGAAACGTAATCCTTCAGCAATAAAAAACTGGGAAAAAATCAAAATAGGTGTTGACATTCTACGGCTTCCCATCAGAAAACTAATCAAATAAAAACGATGAATCTGATTGAGTCTGATTTTATGACAGTGAGACTATGAAGCTGATGTGCTAAGCGCTGTAGCTCGAGAAAAATAATCCTTTCCAATGCTATATTTAAGCTGCTAGAGTCTGTTTAGAAAACTTGAATCGCTTTAATAGAATGACTTATTTGATCCTTCTGATAAATAATATTCTAGTTAAGGATGGAGAATAGATTTATGAAACATCATTCACGGAGTGAAAAACCTGATCATCATACACCAGATTTGCTAATAGCTTACGTTTTTTTCTTGAAAAAAAATAGTTTTAATGCTAAATTAAAAATTTGCTGAACTAATTATCAATAATGCAATTAAAACTGAACTAAGAGGTTTTTAAGGGAAAAATAAAAAACATTTTATGGTATAAAATGCTGCATAATCTATGATTCATAATAGAGCTGATTTTATCAGATAAATGTTTTATTATTAATATAATTTCATTGCAATATAAACAAATAGAAAGTTAATGTATTTAACATTATGATATAGTTAGAATGCAGCTAATTTTTAAGCTTAATCAGTTCCTCCATAGTTCAGTTGGTAGAACGGCGGACTGTTAATCCGTATGTCACTGGTTCGAGTCCAGTTGGAGGAGCCAATAATCTTAAATTATAATTTGATTATAAGTTTATAACTTATTATTTATATATCAGATTAATTCGATATTTAGTATCGTTATTTACATTTTTATTGTCTCTAATTAACTTGCTTTAACTCATTTTTATCTATCTTATATTAAGATGATGATATATTAAAACTTGTTGTGGCTTATATTAACTGATTTTAATAGAAATGGATGATATTGTTATAGTAAACTTGGTACCTTCAATTATTGATAGTGAGAAGAATGTTTTACTCATGGGTATTTACTAATTATAAACTTACTCAGCCAATGTAACGATTAACTCTAGATATGAGTATCAAAACGGCAATGTCTATCCAGAATTTTCTAAAATGGAAAAAATAGAAATATCACTATTAGTTTTGTGGTGAAGTTAAAACAGTGATATTAATAGTTTTAATTATTAAGCCTATTTGTTTTATTAAATGACGGTGTTTATTAGAAAAGGTTTTTTTACTCTAAAGCAAAGTATTTCAACATATTATCATTAAAGAAGTTTATATATCCTGATAATGATATAGCCTGGCTTGCTACCCCAGCATACCATAACATTTTATGCTTAATAGAAATTAAATGTTAATTTGTGGTATAAAAACTTCATTTATAATGTTACTTCTAAATAAATTAAAACATTACATTAAACAATAACAACAGGTTGTCAACTTTTTTTTTCTTAGCACAAATACTGCAACCATACATAAAATAGAAAAAAGTCTACCTCTACAATTGTGTCGATGTTTTAATGGATCTACTGCCCTTGTAGATTATGCTAGCGTTTTTAATGAAATTAATGCGATTGAAAACTTTAAAATGCTTGTTCATTACACATTTCCTGATTTTTTTTTGCTTACCTGTTAATGAAGGTATTTATAAGTTTTTTAGAGAATCTAGTATATAGCTGGTTAGGTCTCCATTCTGATACTTTATAAATTTATTCTCCATCCTTAAATTAGATAAGGGAATCTGACCTTCTTGATCCTACTAGTAAAAATATCTAATTTAAGGATGGAGAGCAGATTTATGAAGCATTAGAATAAAACATAGCCTAATCAGATCACATATACTAGATTTGCTAATAACTCATTATTTAAATTATCCACGAAATCAATCAGCAGGATACGCCATCTTTTTCCGAAACCGCGTACATAAAAACAAATATGACTCTCTTATCTATGCAGAGAGGAATTGAATAACAGAAAAATATTACTGAATTAAAAGAAAATAATTATGTGGTTTGATTGGTTAATTAAACAAGAAATATGGATTGTCTATTAATATCGCTGAACCTATTAACGTTATTTTAATATGTCTACTAGATTGATTGAATAACCAATATAGTTGGCTGGTGTCATTTTTTTTAAACTATTTTTTTTTGATTCTGGTAAATCTAAACTATCAATAAACACTTTGATATCTTCTGCTGTAGTACAGTTCCCGCGGGTTAAAGTTTTTAATTTTTCATAAGGCTTTTCAATTCCATATCGACGCATAACAGTTTGAATAGGTTCAGACAACACTTCCCAATTAGTATCTAATTCAGTTTGTAAATTTTGCTCATTAACTTCTAGTTTGCTCAAGCCCTTTGAAGCTGCTTGATAGGCTACTAAAGCATAAGCAATACCAACGCCTAAATTACGTAATGCCGTTGAATCAGTAAGATCACGTTGCCAACGTGAAATAGGTAACTTATTTGCTAGATGATTTAATAGGGCATTAGCTAGTCCGAGATTACCTTCAGAATTTTCAAAATCAATCGGATTAATTTTATGCGGCATAGTTGATGAACCAATTTCACCAGAAACAGTTTTTTGTCTAAAATGATTAAGAGAAATATAACCCCAGATATCCCGATCAAAATCGATCAAAATGCTATTAAAACGAACAATACAATTAAATAGTTCAGCAATGTAGTCATGAGGTTCAATTTGAGTTGTAAACGGATTCCATTTAATGCCTAATGAAGTGACAAACTCTTCGCTGAATAAATGCCAGTTTATATCAGGATAAGCGGATAAATGGGCATTATAATTACCCACTGCACCATTAATTTTTCCTAAAATTTCTATTTGCTCAAGCTGTCGATATTGTCGCTCCATACGATAAACGACATTAGCAAACTCTTTACCTATAGTAGTTGGTGTTGCTGGTTGACCATGGGTTCTTGATAGTAGCGGTACAGCACGATAAAGATGTGCCATTTCTTTTAGAGTATTAATAATTTTTTGCCATTGAGGAATAACCACTTGGTCACGGGTGGTTTTTAGTATTAACGCATAAGAAAGATTATTAATATCTTCAGAGGTACAGGCAAAATGAATAAATTCAGCCACCTTTTTAAGTTCAGGGATAGCTGCTATTTTTTCTTTCAGAAAATATTCAACTGCTTTTACATCATGATTAGTTTTTTGCTCAATTTGTTTGATCTGGATTCCATCATTTTCATTGAAGTTAGCTATAATTTGTTCAAGATAATCATTTGCTTTAGTACTGAATTCTGGTACTTCTTTAATATCAGGGCATACTGCTAATTTTTGTAGCCAGCGTACCTCTACCTGTATACGATATTTTAGCAAAGCAAATTCACTAAAAATTGGACGTAATAACCTAACTTTATCACTGTAGCGACCATCAATTGGTGATATAGCAGTTAATGAAGATAATTTCATTGGTAATGACTTCCAAATTTATTAACAATGAGCAAGAATTTCTTTTGCTTGAGTGATCAAACGTTGTCGCGAAAACATTAATTGTAGTCGGCTTCCAGCAACTTGTTGCCACAAAACAGCACTACGAATGCCAGTAAAAAGTAATGCGCGTACTTTAGCTTGTATCAAAGTGTTCTGTAGAACATCAGGAGAACCTATTACCTGAATACGGGGGCCAATAGGACTAATAACATCTATATAAATACATGCTAGCGCATTAAAAATACCAGTACACATAGGTTCAAAATATTTTTTTTTCTGTTGAAGTAATTCAACACGTCGTTTAAGTTCATCACTTGCAGGTGAATTTTTTCTTAGTCGGCGCTCCAATCCAATGAGACTTAATAAGTAGCGAGTTAAATCTGATGAAATCGTACTACCTGAAGCGGTAAGTATAGCAAGTAGAGTATTTAATCCAACGCTAAGATTTTCCTCGTTATTACCATAAACGGCTAATGTAGATGTTGGATTAATATTTAGTGTGCTATTAATCATCACTTCTGCCGCATTATCGTTAATTTTACCTTCATGAGCCAATTGCTGAACTAGACGGCATGCTTGACAAATACCCGCAAATGCAAGAGTAATATTATAAAAATTTTTGTTCACATTGACTCCTGAATACGTTTTTTAATAACACCACCACCTAAACAAATTTCACCTTTATAAAAAACTGCCGATTGACCAGGTGTAACGGCTGCAATAGGGTAGTTAAATTGCACAGCGATTTTATTGTTAGTAAGTGGCTTAATTGTACAGGGAATATCTGACTGTCGATAACGCGTTTTAACAGTGCATTGATTAATTTCATTTAATATTTCTGGATTAATCCAATGGATTTGTTGAACGATAAGTCCTGTGGACATTAAACGTGGATGGTTATGGCCTTGGGCAACAATTAGATAATTATTTTTAATATCTTTATCGACAACATACCAGGGATCGTCATTAGTTTTTTTTACACCACCAATACCTAATCCCTTACGTTGACCTAGCGTATAATACATTAATCCTGGATGTTCACCTAAAATTTTACCGTCAACTGTTATTGTTTTACCTGGTTTAGTCGGTAGATAGTGAGCAAGAAAGTCAGAAAATTTACGTTCACCAATAAAACAAATTCCTGTTGAGTTTTTCTTTTTAGCTGTAATTAAACCAATTTTTTCAGCGATAAGACGAACGGTTGATTTTTCTAGTTCACCAATTGGAAAAAGACTTTGTGCTAGTTGATCTTGATCTAAAGAGTAAAGGAAATAGCTCTGGTCTTTATTTTTATCTAAACCACGTAATAATTGATGATGTCCAGCAACAGTTTTACGTCTGGCGTAGTGGCCAGTAGCAATATAGTCTGTTGCTAGATTTTCAACAGCAAATTCCAAAAATACTTTAAATTTAATTTCTTTATTACACAGAATATCGGGATTCGGTGTGCGGCCAGCTTTATATTCAGCAAGAAAATGAACAAAAACATTCTCCCAATATTCAGCGGAAAAATTAACGGTATGCAACTCTATATCTAGTTTATCGCATACTAATTGTGCGTCGGCAAGATCAATAGCTGCTGAGCAATACTCTTCAGTATCGTCTTCTTCCCAGTTTTTCATGAATAGACCAGCAACCTGATAACCTTGTTGTTTTAATAGGTAAGCAGATACAGATGAATCAACGCCACCAGATATAGCAAGGATGACTTTTTTTAATTGGTTATCTAACATGATAAAATCTCATTGCGATAAATATAAACTCAAGTATTTTAACATTCATCGATGAGTTTCACCACTGTAGAATAGGATTAATCGCTATTAGCTTGTATGGAATTGATAAGCATTAATTAATGTTAGCGGAAAAATATCAGCTGATAAAACAGCATATGCTTTCTGTCACTAAAATCAAGCATAAAGATATAAACTGAATAATATTTCATCAGCAATATATAAATATTACTGGATATTATTCTCATATGTAGAGATTTTAGACATCTCATTTAGTTCAATCAAAAAATGAAAGGAAAGTGTGAATATCAGATCAGGAGGTTAATCTATTAATGAATTTTTATTAATTGTTAAAGAAGAATCGTATTAATACCATTTTTCTTTAATATAGTTCGTGATAAAAGCGCAGCATGCGAAATAAGTTTTATTGGTTTCTAAATGCCTAGCAGGTTGATTTCAGACTAATTTATTATTAATAATTTCTTTTACAGTTAAAAATTTATCTTTAATATGAATTACATTATCATTGTAGTGTGCGGTTTAAATAAGAAATAAGATCGCCTCTTTCCACTTACCAGTTTATAAGCTACCTAAGAGCTATGTTTATTTTTGGTATATGGAATTTCGGAGATAGTGATGATATATCCTGCTATATTGATTTTATAGATGATTTTAACAACTAAGAGATAATATACCATAAAAAATCTATTATATATGGTATTCAAAAACCAAATCTTACTTCTGATTCATTGCATGAACTCATCCATAATTATACCAGGTAACTGATAAATACCGCTGTTAAGGATGAACTCGAAGTCATAGTTGCAACAATATCCTCAACGCACCTTTTCGACTGGGTTTATGCCCAGTCATCAGTAATAATTTTTACTACAGTGAATTATACAGAATGATATTGGCCTTTTAAGATTAAAGTGCTTAAGGTTAAAGTGGTGAGATCCGTAGTTAGTAATGACGAAATATCCTTCAACAGATTCTCCCTTTTATTTGCCTTATCTAAAGCGTGCAAAGATAGCAAAGAATTGTTCTCATATCTATATGCTTACGAATCATTTCCACCCTTTATTTTTATAAAGTCCTGAGCGCACTTTACGGTAAAAGCACCTTATCTCTCTGCTAGACTATCAGTAGACTAAAATGGGAATCGCTTGAAGAGTATAGATAATGCTGCCGCAGCATTATTTAGCAATATCGCTACATTTATTTCTGTGCTCATGGCATACAAAATTCTCTCAGATAGGTCATCGCCTTTGCCTGCTTCTTATTATCGGTGTCACTACGCATGGACGTAAATAAACAGTTGTGATAAAGATGCTTATCAATAGTCAGAAGCGTACTTGCTCGAACTTCAATGCCCTTATAAGGAGAAGGTAATTTAATCATATCTTCCAGGATTATTACGAGAGACTGTACCCTTGGTTTTAAATACAATAGGAAAAAATGTTCTAGGACATGTAGCACTAACGCTGTTGAGTATCCAAAACAGCTAATATGCTGCCTTCACTCCCAAAAGGCATACAACCAAAAGTTAAGGGTGAGTTGCGAGAGCTCTTTGAATATCAGAATGTTCTGATACCACTAATAAAGTTCTTGATGTTTACTAGCAATATTTTTAGTAAAGTATTCTGCAGCGATTAAGAAGCTAGAGAAAGATCAAAAAGAACTGCTGGAATTCTATGTCTCCCGTCAGCGAACTCGGCTTCAATAAGAACAGAAAATCTGATTGAATCAGCTTTTACGATAGTGAACTTATGAAGACGATGCTGAAAGAACTGCGCTTTAGAAGCAACCCTTTTAATGTTATTTAATCTGCTATATTCTGCTCATAATATCTAAAAATAGCTCATGGGATTTTACCTACTGACTCTGATGTAACCAATATCTAATTAAGAATGGATAATAGATTTATGAAGCATTAAAGTAGACGTAGCCCTGCGACAGTTTATTCACTAGATTTTCTAATAACTGATCAAAATAGCTAATTTTAAAAAAGTTTAAATATAATTTTTATAAGCAAAATTCTGTAAAACTTATATCTAAATTAAATCTGCGTTAGTAACAATTTCTTATAATTTATTAAATAATAATTTAGGAATTAATAATTAATATTAATCAAATAACAATGCCATAACAACATACGGTTTATTTCTATCAATAATGGAAATAGTATATTATGCAAAATTTTAATTATAATTTAGTCATAATAAAAAGTAGGTATAATAAAAAGCTGATTGATCTGATTTAAGGGCAACAATTATTTCTACTAAAGTTAATCCATATATGAAAATTTTTTATTTCAAAAGTTTTATTCCATGCGTAATTATATTATTACTGCAGAAGATAGCGTAACGATAATCGCTTAATTTTATAATACTTATGATTATTACTTTAATGATATAGTTTAAGAGAAAGGTTTGTTATGTTAACAGTATATGGGTGAATATTTTGTGTATTGTTAAATCTAAATAATATAACTAGAATTATGAGAAATTTCCATAGAATCGTAAAAAAGATGAGAGGGTCAATCTCTATTGATTTGAAGGAATAAAAGTGAGGACATTTCAAACTTGGTTTGCTGTTAATTAAACAGATTTCCATGTGTTATATGGTTTATTTTAAGCCTTATTTAAATATCCACAACCTAACGATTTTAATGAACATTTTGTATTAGATATTTTTCTTGATGAAAGAAAAATGTTAAGACCTGATCGCTATCTAGGTAATGAAGATATTCATATTCAAATTAAGGCAAACACTGTTATTATAACCACCGTGTGGCAGGTCATATTATCGGCATAATACTAATAGTGAAGTTGCTCCATACCCGTCTAACTATATAATTTGCTAGGATCTGGCATACTTATAACTGAAGACTGTAGAGGAGAAAGGGAAATCCATTATTAACAATGATGGATCTCGCTATCTATAAGATTATGCTTTTATGGCTAAAAATAGCACTAGGTAAACCAGAAAATAAATATATAGAATTAAACCAATAAGGAATGTTTTTAGCATGAGTGGTAGAGTGTACATGTACGTTAAAAATGAAATTATATCGTGTGGTAATGTATCGTACATCTCGACTTGCGATCTCTAGGAACAGAGGAACTACATGAATGCCTGTCATTTAATTTAGTCAAAGTTTATGTTGGTGTTGATCCAGTTACTGATTTTTTTTCTATTTTCTCGACCATTCATTATATGATAAGCGAAGGATTAAAATAAATCTAAAACATTAATCAAAGCTCTGTTTTATGAGCGAATCCCCACCGATTATCTTGTATGGAGAAAATCGTCTAAATGCTAACTCTTTAGCAGAGTTAGTCTTTTTTATCGATTATCTGGCACAAAAGTGGCTAAATATGCTACTTAAAATGTTCCAAGAAAATAATAGTACCATTAAATTAAAATATAGTAAAATTAAAACTAATTTAATTAAACTGATAAACAGAAAAATTAAAGAAAGAATTGAGCTAACATCATGATGAAATAGAGATAGAATAGAGGAAGATTATAGTATCTATTATATTCTAAATTGATGAAAAATTCATGAAATTAAAGTAGCTAAATTTAAAAACTCTTTAAACACATTGAAATTAGAGATCATATCAGCGTTTTTATACTAAATTCTCAATATAATTAAATTGGAACTTAGTCTAGATGTAGAAAAATACATATGGTTTACTAGACTTTCTATCGCAAATAATCTCGTTGCGCATATCCATGACCTGAATGATAGCATCACTAAGCGTGATGCTATTTGGCCTAAAATATTCTTTTCCTTTTATAACTTAAAAGTTGGATCTGTATATAGTTTATAGTGATATAAAATTACCAATTTAGTATCAGTATTAAGAAAAAACAAATAAGGCACAAGGGAATGGCTAAGATTAAAAAACTAAAAATGGAGATGATCCGGTACAAGTTTAAAACTAACCATGTTTCTTATTCTATTACTTATGAAGTTCTTTATGATGACAAGCCTCTGTGCTATATGTTCTGGGTTATATTAAAGATAACTTAGCAGCTGACCTCTTCTACTGTTAGTCTTGCTGTATGGGAATTCAGCTCTATTACGGTATGATAATTAACTAGGTGTTTAAATTAGCCTGCAAAACTTTTTTACGGACTATACTGATGTTCTAAAAAGTGGAATCATTAGGAAATTTCCCTCTCGAAAGAGATTTTAGTGGTAGATATAAGTAATTTTATTGAGAGCATTGAAGTTATTAATTCAATATTATTGTAATAATCGTAAAATTAGCGATAGTCCTAATAAATAATACCTAGTCAAATGATTAATATCATCAATTCTTAAGTTGTATTAATTGTGCCTCTGTTATGTAGACTAACTCTTAATTTTTCCTTAAATTATAGTTTATTGTCTATGCTGCAATCATGCTAGAAGAGTATTATAACCTCGACAATCAAGATAAAAGCAATAAAAGCAGATGCTATTACTAAATACCGATAATGCCGTATGAAACTGTATATTTATCGGTTACTGCTCTAAAATATACTTAAACATGTTAATGTTACTGCTGCAATTCAATAAGGAAAAGCAGCAAGTATAAAATATTTTATTATATCTATCTTGAAAGCAAACTAAGGAAGAAAAGATGATGACAAAACGTAAGCCATATATACGTAAAATATCACCAAATTGGTGGAAACAGATTGAATTTTATCGTTTTTATATTATTCGAGAAGCAACAGCTATCCCTCAAATTTGGTTTAGTTTAGTCGTTCTTTATGGCGTGCATTCATTAACAACAGGAGGTGAAAGTTGGTCCAATTATATTGGTTTTCTTGATAATCCAATTGTTTTATTAATTAATATTTTCACTTTAATAGCAACTTTATTTCATACAAAAACCTGGTTTAAACTGGCACCCAAAGCTATAAATATCATTATTAAAAATAAAAAAATAACCCAAGAAACAATAGTAAAATTACTTTGGGGTATTACGTTTCTAGTAACGATTATTATCTTAGCTGTATCGCTAATATAATCTAAGGAGAACAATGATGAATCACTTTCCTAAACGTTCTAATGAACCTATTTTTTGGGGATTATTTGGTATTGGCGGTATGTGGAGTGCAATTGTCTCTCCGGTTATTATTCTTTTATTGGCGATTTTAATTCCTCTAGATTGTTTTTCACCAGAAATGTTCAGTTATGAACGTATTCTGGCATTTTGCCAAAGCTTTATTGGCCGCATTTTTTTGCTATTAATGATTATTTTACCTATTTGGTGTGGGCTATATCGACTTCATCATATCATGCATGATCTAAAAATAGCGATTCCAGGTGAAAAATGGATTTTTTATGGTGCTGCCACCACCATTAGTATGATTGCTATGATTGTTATCATCAAACTCTAATTAAAACTAATTTAACAATAAAGCCAGATAGTAGATACTATCTGGCTTTATTGTTTGTGATAAGCATTGACTAGATTAACTTAGAGACAGCATAACAACTGCTCATTCCGGTTCTATATATATTATTAATCTATCAGGTGCGGACAAATAACCATAAACTTCACCGGACTATACTAATAAGTATTGATAATTCAAGATAGTTAACTAACGATAAAAAATCGCTAGTACTTCAAGTACTCATCTTGGATTAGTCCTGTTGACTAAATATTATTTTCTGGAAAATAGTATGGTTTTTAAATAATTAAAATTTAACCTTGAACTAATCTTTCATAGACTGCAATGAAGTTTTACTACCAATACTGATTGGAGTAATTCCTAATTGCGTAATCAAACATATTGATATAGCTTGATATCAAGATCTTGACCAGAATTAAATAATGGTTTTGTAGTTCATCTTTTAACTCATTAAATCGTTCGACTATACCATTTATTTTAGAATGATCGACGAATAAGTCGGTATTTTATACTAAGCTCTGCATATAAACAGTTGAATTTATATTTTCTGTTGATTGAATCTTTCACAGATTAAAAACAGTCTATAAATTTTTTAGTTATTGTCTATCCTTACCTGGATAAGCATCGGACATTACCGGTTTAAGATCACGTAAGAAGAGTTGAATATTATTAGCTATGGTCTTGTCCTTTGTAAAGACAGATAAAAAACTATCGATTAGCATGAGGAGATATATACACGAAAAAATAACGTTGTGAAGCTTTATTCGACATTTCAGAAGATATTTCATATCTCTAATATAGATAATTAGGTTCATATTTTTTAAGCATTTCTTACATCGACTTAGGGGTTTTCCTAATTTTATACAGATTATCCATCTTTTATCTGAATAACGGCGATTCATATAAGATCGAGATACAACGGAATTCAGGAATTTACATATGACTGCCAATAAATGGTTTTAAGCGGTAGAAAAATATTTTTCACAGAAAAATAACTATAGCTTCTTGATGAGTGGATAATAACCTTATCAGAAAAAATGGGGGGATATAGTTGTAATTATCAACATATTTTTTAGTATTTAGCAATGGTAAATTCGGATATAGAATAACGTTATTTAACTAAATCAGACACAGTCTCTTTGTTGTGCTGAAGAGCATGGCTGATTTTAGATGTTGTAGTTGTTTGACGATAAAGCCTCATTATCATGATGATTTCTATCAACTATATTTCTTAGTAGTTATATTGCTATGAATATGATTGTACAACGAGAATCTATATAGCCGTGACTAAACAATTAATTAATTTTAAAACCCTTGTTATCACGAGCTTAACTATCCTGCGGTATAAACATTTGGAAAGAGATGTAATTTTTCATATCTTCTAATCAATTTGATTGGTAAATTGTAATCATATATCTAACGATTTACTAAAGAATAATATTTTTGGAAGATTAATTGTATTTTTTGAAAATTGTACTATTTCTATTATAGTATTAATTTAATTTTTTATGCTGCAAATTTATTATGCTAATGAGCAATAATATCTCTCTTACTATCTTAAATTAAGAAGTATTAGTGTAGAAAATTATTCAAGTACCATGTTATATTTTACTATAAAATTAATATAGAGTTATTATTAATATAGAGTTATTAGTAAATTAGAGTTATTAATAAATATAATGTATAATTGTCAGCTTCTGTAGTTTTGTTTTGCTCTGATGCTTCGTAAATCTGCTTTCTTTCTTAAACTAGATAATATTTTTAGAATCAGCAGGGGATCCCCCTTAAGCTAATTCCAAGATTAATAGATATTGCGTAATATAATAAAAAGGAGAGCTTAAATAGAAAGCAAAATAGTTATTTCTCAACAAGGTAATCTATAACACTAGCATAGGTAAACTATGTGTCCTAATAATAATTCAATCATTTCTTGATAAGAAATGAAATGTATTGGTACTTATATTACCAAAGTAATATAAAAAGTGGTTGATATAACAGTAAAATAAAGCCTATCACGATAATAATAAAAGATTTCATAGATGGAGATTTTGTGCTGGTAAAAAATCAACTTAAATTCATGGTAGGGGGGGGATGTATGGAGGGGGGTTTCCCCCGCTGAATACTTGATTTGATTTAACAATATCATATGTCGATTAAATAGACATTAACTACGCTTGTTGTGTGGATGAATATCTTTTGTTTAGATATGGTTTTATGTAAAAAATAAAATCTTTGCCTTTATAAAGAACCTATGAACTATTATCAAGGTGATGTGCTTCCTCTCCATATTCTACTCATTCACTCTAAAGCAGTCGGAATTGATTAATATAGTTATTTTTCGCAAAAATTCATAAAACATTTATGAGGTATTGAATAGAAAAATTTGGCAGCTCTGCTTTGAGGTAGATAAAATAATTAAATTTCCAGAAGAGATGATATGCAGGAAATAAAATTCAATTTTCAACCAACTATAAGATCAAAATAAAGCCCTGCTCGAAAAAAGGAATGAAGCGGTTGGTACAAATAGCAATTGAATATGCTGTCAAAAACAATCGTAAATCAGTTACTTTAGTGCATAAAGAGAATGAAATAAAATTCATTAAAACTACTTTTAAAGATTAGGGATATCAGTTAGCAGAACAAGAATTTAATAAGGAATTACTAAATGGTAACAATAAATAAAATTAAGCATCCATAGATAATTAAAGATTTTTGTTAAAAAAATAATTACTGATGCGTTTTACAATAAATTTATTGCGCCCAATTGAATTATAACGTTATTGTTTATATGAACTTTAATGGCAATTGCATTTTTAATGCAATTGAGCTCAAGTTATAAGCATTGGCCTCAGTTCACAAATATAGATAACAGTTATGCAATCTTTAAATGCAGTCCATAGAATATTTTTAAAATACGTAGATCAATACAAAGTTAATCCAGGCTCAATTACTTTTCTTTTCTGAGAAAAGACGTTAATATGAGCTTTAGATATAGAGGTAGCTGACATAATCATTATAGCACAAGAATGCATGTAAGAAATGCATTCACAAAATTATTACCTACGATTTTAATGTTTAATATATTAAATATTAAGTTATTAACATCCAGTAAATTTGGTGATGCAATGATTAGTAATATGTAAATTTATAATTTTTTTAATTAAGAAAAATTAACTGTTCTAGTTTTTATTTTTAAAATATTTTCCTAAAACCAATTTTGAATGGATTTAAGCATTATTTCTTCAGTAAAATAATAGCTAGTCTTTCTACTATTATCAGTTTTTCATAGCGCTAAAAAAGTAATTGATTTTCTTGTAGTAGTACACACTTTTTTATAAAAATTTAATTTTTAATGTAATATAATTTTCTTAATTTAAATTTTGTTGATAAATAACGAGAGAATATTCAATGAAATTTAATTCAAATATTTAAAGAAAAGAGTAATTCAACCGTATTAAGTAGTAAAAGAAAATAAGGCATTTTACTTGCTAAAGAAGACAATGATATAAATTATTGTGAAGGAGATCATGATATATTTAATAGAGGAGCTATAGGATATACTGGATATACTGATAGATGACAAAGGAATAAGGATGCGCTAATTTAGCCGGCTTTAAGCAATTGAAAACCTATTGTAGTATACAATAAGAAAGTGCCATTATAGTAATTAGTTATTAATAAATTTAGTCTTATGGCGGTCAGGTTGTGCTTCTATTTGAAATTTCGTAAATCTATTCTCCATCCTTAAATTAAATGGAGGATTGTCAGCAAAATAAAAGACGCTGAAATCTGCTTAGCCGACTTCCAGATCTTCTGAGCAAACAGAACCAGATTAGATCTCATTGAAAGAGTTGTTTTATTCAAACCACGCAGTGCTTCGATATTAGCTTCATAGCCTCACACTGTTACGTAAAAGCTGATTTATAATTTGATGCCGAGTACGCTAATGAGAAGTATTAGAATGCTAAGATATTCTTCTTAATCTCTCTCTAGCTTCTTCATTGCTTTTAGGATAGACTAAAAGTCTTGCCAACAAAATACCAAGGAAGTTTATTAGCGGCATCACAGATCTCTGTTAGTTAGAGATCTACTGTAGCTTAACTTTAATTTTCTGTGCTGCATGCCTTTTTGAAGTGAAAGCAGAAAATGAGCTATTTTGTGTATCAATCAACATTAATATTGCGTATTCGGTAAGATCTTTATCATTATATCAAAATTAATGGTATTAGCTCCCGTAGCAAGTCTAAAAATACGGTTAAGTCACGTACTCGTAAGCTATTAATAAGTTCAGCCAGTTTGCTTCTGCTTTTGATAATCATTTTCAGTTGAAAATAACTCCATTACGTCCATACACGGGATAGTTATGCCGATAATGAGCAACAAGCCCATGTAGCAATTATTTTGCCTAATTAGGATGGTATAAATATGTCATTGGTAAAAAAATAAACATAACACGTATCGCTCAAAGCAGATAGCTATCTTTACCTGTGCTTTTTAAGAGATTGCTGTTCAGTTAGTCTATTGATAGCATTTAGCAAAATATTATCTACTTTTCACTGAAAACCCTATATTCAAGGGTTTTGTGAAAATCATCGGTAGATATTGCTTAGTATGGATATAAACAGCCATGATAACAATCATCTGTTGAAACATATTAGTTACTACTGCGATTTGTGACTTCAAGCACTTTAATCTCAATGTCCCAAAATATACCAGTTGCATGGTTTTCTGTAGCACATAACCGTTACAAACAACGTTATAAAGGCCCACATCAACAAAAGAGGCAGCGTTCAACATGTTATCGCAGCTTATAGTTTCATCTCAATCTTTAACAGCGCTGCTATCAGATCCCTGTCACTATTAGGATGAGTTAGTGCAATAAATAAGAGATAATATTTTATATCGCAGATTAAATCTAGATAGACTTTTTATGGAATATCATAGCTATATTGTTGAAATAATTCAGAAAATCAATCAGAAAGATATTACCAACATCTCTAAAATTACATACACCAGAAAAGAGCATTACTTATTTAAAATAGATATTTAATAGTTTATCTAATGAGAAATCATATAGAAAAATATTATTTTTTGAAATTCGTTTTAATAAATTCCTGGATAAGTAGATAATTTTAATATAATTTCTATATGACGAATAGACGAATATCTAGTTTAGATTTTTTGATATCTTATTTATCGCCAAGAAGAAACACATTTCTATTTTATTTATAATATTTAGTCTTATACTTAAGGTATGACTCTTGTTTTTCTATTCACTCTGTTTCTGATTAAAAATGGACATTTTTATGTCTAACACAATAGAGGAAGAAAGCTCTAATTTTAATATAAATAAGCCAGAAAATAATAGTAAAAGTGTGATTCATTCCCTATATCAACAAAAAATATTTTATTAAAAACGAATAATTCTAATATAGAAATAAATTAGTAAATAATTTTATTATATAATTTTTATATAAAGTCATAATAATAAAATATTAATAATAAAATATTATTAATAATAGCAAATTAATTTAAAACAATTATTATTTTACTTTTTTGATTTGCATCAGTACATTTAAGGTATTAGTATCAGCTAATAGCATTTTTTACAGTTTGAAATAGTTGAATGCAATGAGAAAAATTTTTTATTTATAAGCATTAATAGGATTGAGCCTTTCAATATCAATTCAGGCTGAAGAAACGATTTATGTTTTTGATGAACTCCCTACTTTTATTTATCAAAGGGTCTGGCATGTATTACTACATTGTTAATAACCTAAAAAGCGGTGATTAAGTTCAATTATTAATCATAAGATCCTGAAACTGCTTACGTTAAAATTCGTGATTATAAAGGACAAGTCGCTTGGTTATCTAAAAACAACTTAGTAAAACACCCAATGTAAAAACACGTATTCCCTTACTTGAAAGGGAAATAAAGAGTTATATAAAAAATTAACTAACATTGGTAAAAACTGGAATAATCAAATTAGTAAAATACAAACCAAAGTAGCACTCACTGAGCAAACTATTACTAATCTAGAAACAGAAAACAAAAACTGAAAAAATAAGTTAATGCGTTCAGGAAAAAATAGAAATTGTGTAAATCAATCTTAATGATAATCTTTGTGAGCCTAGTCTAAAGTTGTTTATGTATGCTGGTACTCTGTGGTCGGTGCAGGTTTAATTTTTGGTTTGTTATTGCCGCATATTATTCCAGGAGATAAAAAACGTAATGAATGATGAATGAATTTAAAGAAAATGCCATGCAGATTTATCTTGTTGGTGGTGCGGTAAGGGATCAGCTATTAGGATTGCCTGTTTCTGATTGCGACTGGGTAGTGGTCGGAGCTACCCAGGATGATTTAATAAAATTAGGTTTCCAGAAAGTAGGTAAGGATTTTCCTGTTTTTCTTCATCCTAAAACACGTGAAGAGTATGCTCTAGCCCGTACAGAACGTAAAACAGGTGTAGGTTATACTGGATTTTCTTACTATGCCGAACCTGATGTAACTATAGAAGAGGATCTGTTGCGTCGAGATTTAATTATTAACGCCATCGCAAAAACTGAAGATGGACAACTAATCGATCCTTTTCATGGTAAACAAGATATAAAAAATCGCCTACTACGCCATGTTTCTGCTGCTTTTGTCGAAGACCCTTTACGAGTACTTCGAGTAGCGCGTTTTGCTGCTCAATTAACTAAGCAAAAATTTACTATTGCTAATGAAACACAATTATTAATGAAAAAAATGGTTTTTAATCATGAGCTTAATACAATTAGCGCAGAAAGAATTTGGAAAGAAACAGAAAAAGCACTACGATCAACCTCGCCTGAAGTTTATTTTTGTGTCTTATATGATTGTGGCGCGTTAGCTATTCTTTTTCCTGAAATTAATCAATTATTTGGAACATTGTCAGTGACAGAATCAGAGCCCGCAATAAATGCTGGAATGCACACTCTTTTAACCTTAAAAATAGTTGCATCATTAACTGATAATGTCGAAACTCGCTTCGCTGCTCTCTGTCATGATTTTGATAAAGCGTTAACCCCAACTGAACAATATCCCGATAATACTAGCAAGAGTATTTTGCTAATTGAAGCTATGTGTGATCGACTACACATTCCTAATAGAATGAAAGAATTAGCTAAATTAGTTGCTCGTTTTCATCAACAAATTCACCAAATTAATCAGTTAACACCTGAAATTGTAATTAACCTATTTAATCAATTAGATTCTTGGCGGAAACCTGAGCGTATTAATCAACTAGTCATCGCTTGTGAAGCAGATGCTCGCGGTTGGATAGGACGAGAGAAAATCACTTATCCACAAGCTAAATTTGTTATTGAAGCATTTAAAACAATACAACAAGTATCAAGCAAAAATATTATTCAACAAGGTATTAAAGGTATCGCGATCAGAGATGAACTTACTCGACAACGTATACAAATATTAACTAATTGGTGGAAGCAACAAACAATTTTACCGATTTAAGTTAATTTAAGTAGATTTTGTCCGCTCTATAATTACACCAACTTGTTTAGCCTGCGTTATAATACCTTGTTTATAAACTTTAACTTGTACCCAACAACTACCAAACTGATTTAAAATAATATCAGCAACTTCCTGCGCAACCCGTTCTATCAATACAAATTTTCGTGTTTCTATATGTTTAATTATTACTTTGGTAACCTGAGCATAATCTAAACAATATTCTATTTTATCATTTTTAGCTGCATGCTGATTATCCCAGCCCATCTCAATATCAAGTAACAATTTTTGTTGAGTAGCTTGTTCCCAATCATAAACACCAATAGTTGTGAATACTGATAACTGTTCAATAAATATAATATCCATTTACCTTTCTCTTATTTTTAATTGCGATAAATAATCGCTTTCCAGATACTTCTCTATTACCATTTTAAAATGGTATAATGAAGACATTTTTTAGTAAAATCTTCAGAAAAGATAGAAAAATAAAGACTATTGTATTAATAGTTTTTGAAAAAAAAAGTTGAAATATAATTCATCAGAACTTAAAAATAAATAGTAAGATAAATATTTATTAGTGTGTTACCAATAACTATATTGTATATATTATTTTAATATTCTGATATATCCATGGTCCTTGAAACAAGGACACAAATAATACTTTGATAAAGTACAAGTATTATTAATATGTTAAGTTAAAAAGGTCTTGCTTATTTTGGAGCAACGATATGAGTGCAATCGCACTTGGCATGATTATCTTCGCTTACCTCTGTGGTTCAATCTCCAGCGCTGTATTGATCTGTCGCTTGATAGGTCTTCCTGATCCAAGATATCAAGGTTCAGAGAACCCTGGAGCAACAAACGTATTACGCATCGGTGGCAAAAAAGCCGCTGCTTTAGCTGTGCTCATTTGCGATATTCTAAAAGGTATGATTCCAGTATGGTTAGCCTACTATTATTTAAATACCTCCTCTTTTTATCTTGGAATTATTGCTATTGCCTCCTGTTTGGGGCATATATACCCTATTTTCTTTCATTTTAAAGGTGGAAAAGGTGTTGCTACTGCCTTTGGCTCAATTGTTGCCATTGGCTGGGGTTTATCTAGCATCATCGCAGGTACCTGGTTACTAACTGTGCTACTCAGTGGATATTCATCATTAGGAGCTATTATCACTGCTCTATTAGCTCCCTTCTATGTTTGGTGGTTTAAACCAGAATTCACTTTTCCGGTTACGGTAGTTTCATGTTTAATGCTCTTTCGCCATTATGAAAATATTCAGCGCCTATGGAGAGGAAAAGAAAGCCCTATATGGCAAAAAATGAAGAAAAAAAGAGAAAAAAGAAATAAAAAAATTATTTTTTTACTAAAAAACAAGAAAAAGTAATTAATTAATAATTTAATTTTTTATACTTTAAACCGATTTATGGAAAGTTTTTTTCTGCTAACGGTGATAAATTTACTAGTGGCCAACGTGCTTTGACAGTGATATTCATACTATCGTTTACGCCATGTTTTAAACGGATCATGCCAGCTAGCGCTATCATTGCGCCATTATCGGTACAAAATTCGGGACGAGCATAAAAAACCTGGCCGCCAATTTTTTTTATTGATTCTGCCATTTTTAGCTGCAAAATACGATTTGCACTTACACCACCAGCCATAACCAAACGCTTAGAACCAGTCTGTTCTAAAGCACGTTTACATTTTATTACTAATGTATCCACAACAGCATCTTCAAATGCTCGAGCAATATCAGCAGTGGTTTGATGATCCATCCTATTATTACGAATGATATTAGCAGCAAAAGTTTTTAATCCTGAAAAACTAAAATTTAACCCCGGGCGGTTTGTCATCGGGCGAGGAAATACAAATTGCCCAACTTGTCCATGTTGAGCCATCAATGAGAGTGCCGGCCCGCCTGGATAATCTAAACCTAATAACTTTCCTATCTTATCAAGAGCTTCACCAGCAGCATCATCAATTGATTCACCTAATAACTGATATTCACCAATTGCAATTACATTAATTAATTGAGTATGTCCACCAGAGACCAATAATGCCACAAAAGGAAATTCAGGACTGTTTTTTTCCAGCATTGGTGCCAGTAAATGCCCCTCCATGTGATTAATGGGAATAGCTGGTACTTTCCAGGCAAACGCTAATGAATGCCCTATTGCCGCTCCAACCAATAAAGCTCCTATCAAACCAGGACCTGCGGTATAAGAAACACCATCAATATCATTGCCAGTTAAACTCGCTTCTTGTAGTGCTACTTTAATTAGAGGGATTGTTTTACGAATATGATCGCGAGAAGCTAATTCAGGTACTACTCCACCATAATCGGCATGCAATTTTATCTGACTATATAATTGATTCGCTAATAAACCTACTTGATCATCATAAATTGCGATACCGGTTTCATCACAAGATGTCTCTATACCTAAAATACGCATACATTACTTACCACCTTTACTAATAAATATAAGTTTATCAGTATTTATGTAAAAATGGTGCAACTTTTTATTAAATAAATATTTATCTAGATCAAATTAGTTACTATTAATAAATATGATTTATATGGTTATCCATTTTAATCTAAATAATGCTAATTTTTTTACTCTAAAATAGTTAGATGGATTTTGCATCTCGTTTATATACAGCACTTTACAAAGCCATAGAAATTGAAGTAAGATTCTCTACTATAAGATAGCTGACAATAATATTGTTAGCAAAGCAAAAACCGATTTTTTTGAGGTGAAAGGCATATGCCGGTAATTAAAGTACGTGAAAACGAGCCATTTGAAGTAGCGCTACGTCGTTTTAAACGTTCTTGTGAAAAAGCAGGGATACTAGCTGAAGTGCGTCGTCGTGAGTTTTATGAAAAACCAACAACTGTACGTAAACGTGAAAAAGCATCAGCAGTAAAGCGCCACGCTAAAAAATTGGTTCGGGAAAACGAACGTCGTATTCGTTTGCACTAATTATTACAATTCAACAATCGTAATAATTAAGTAACAGTGATTATAAAATACAGTGCTTTCTAACAGCAAAGCACGACTTGTTATCTTTCATCAATTAAGAATTTATGACTGGACGAATTCCACATACATTTATCAATGATTTATTGGCCAGAACCGATATTATTGATCTTATTGATACTAAACTGCCGCTAAAAAAGCAAGGAAACAACCATCTCGCGTGTTGTCCATTTCATAATGAAAGAACGCCTTCATTTACAGTTAATGCAAATAAACAATTTTATTATTGTTTTGGTTGTGGTGCTAATGGTAATGCTATTGATTTTATAATGAATTATGACAAATTTAATTTTGTCGAAACTATTGAAGAACTAGCTACCATGCACGGACTGGAAATGCCTTATCAAACCGGCAATAATTCAAACCAAATAGAGCGACATCATCGACAAAATCTTTATCAATTAATGAATGATATTAATCAATTTTATCAATATTCATTAAATAAATTAGATTCACAGAGTGCAAAACAATATTTAGTACAGCGCGGATTAAGTGATGAAGTTATTCATCGTTTTTCTATCGGCTTTTCCCCAATCGGTTGGAATAACAATCTACTGAATAATTTTGCTAAATGTCCTGATAGTCGTAAACAGCTAGATGCTACTGGTATGTTAGTTACCAGTAATAATGGCCGCACTTACGATCGCTTTCGTGAACGTGTAATGTTTCCGATACGAGATCGGAGGGGACGAGTCGTGGCATTTGGTGGGCGTGTTTTAGATGGTAGATTGCCAAAATACCTTAATTCACCAGAAACTGAAATTTTTCATAAAGGCCGTCAATTATATGGATTATATGAAGCAACACAAAATAATCTTGCACTTTCTAAATTATTAGTTGTCGAAGGTTATATGGATGTTGTAGCTTTAGCGCAATTTGGTATTAATTATGCCGTAGCGTTATTAGGTATATCAACAACGGCAGAGCATATCCAGTTACTTTTTCGAACAACAAATACAGTTATTTGTTGTTATGATGGGGATAAAGCAGGTCGAAGAGCTGCATGGCGAACTCTTAAAATAGCACTTCCATATTTAATGGATGGCCGTCAGCTACAATTTATGTTTTTACCTGATGGTGAAGATCCTGATTCAATAATACGTAAAGAAGGCAAAATAAATTTTGAACAACGAATGGATAAATCAGATTCTTTATCTACATTTTTGTTTGATACATTAGTTACACAAGTTGATTTAAGCAGTTATGAAGGTAAGGCAAAATTTAATTATCTTGCTATTCCTTTAATTAAAAAGGTGCCTAGTGATACTTTACAGTTATTTTTAGCTAAAATATTGGGTAATTTTATTGGTATTCCTGATACTTCGCATATTTTTGCTATGATCCAAAAAGGATTACCTGAAAGAAAATATCAAACACCAAAAATTAAATCAACAACAATGCGAATATTAATAGCACTATTGCTGCAAAATCCAAATTTTGTTAGCTTAATTCCTACTCTTGATGGAATTAAGCACTTACAGTTACCAGGATTAGCTCTATTTTTAGAGTTAGTTGAATTTTGTCAATCCTATCCTGGGATAAATGCTGGTCAATTATTAGAATGCTATCGTAACAATAAATTTATTAAGCAACTTAAAAAACTGGCAACTTGGAACGATATAAAGATAGAAGAGATAGCGAAAAAAATGTTTAAAGATGCTTTGGAGCATTTATTTATTACCGCACTTGATGAAAGATTCGCATCTCTGATGGCAAAAGAGAGAACAGAAGGTTTAACTAGTGAACAACGTGAAGAAGTTCGTTTAATTACTATTGCAAGAATAAAAGAATAGTATTAAAAAAGTAAAAAATATTTGGTTTTTAAGGTGCTAGATAAAGTAGCATAGGGATAACACTTATAAGTTGCCATGATATTAAGGGGCATGGCACATAAAACAATTAAATCCTCCCTTTAATTTTATTGTTGGCTGACTTGTTTTTGCCGACTAATACCAACTAAAATTATAAAATGTGGATAGCGTATTATGGAGCAAAACTCGCAGTCACAGCTGAAGCTACTAGTTACTAAAGGTAAAGAGCAAGGCTACCTGACCTATGCTGAGGTCAACGACCATCTGCCGGAAGATATTGTTGATTCAGATCAGATCGAAGATATCATCCAAATGATTAATGATATGGGAATTCAAGTGATGGAAGAAGCACCTGATGCCGACGATCTCATTCTGGCGGAAACTGCCACTGGTACTGATGATGATGCTGTTGAGGCTGCTGCTCAGGTATTATCCAGTGTTGAAAATGAAATAGGACGTACAACAGATCCTGTACGGATGTACATGCGTGAAATGGGCACTGTAGAATTGTTGACCCGTGAAGGCGAAATTGATATTGCTAAGCGCATCGAAGATGGCATTAATCAGGTTCAGTGTTCTCTTGCTGAATACCCTGAGGCTATTGCTTATCTATTAGACCAATACGAACCTGTTAAAAAAGGTGAAACCCGCCTATCTGATATTATTACCGGCTTTGTTGATCCAAACATTAAAGAGGATATTGCATCAACAGCAAGGGATATTACTTCAGTGTTATCAGAAGAAGCTCTAAATGATAACGAAGATGAAGATAAAGACGAAAACAATGATAGTGATGACAGTGATGAAAGTAATATCGACCCAGAACTCGCTCGGAAGAAATTTTCAGAGCTTCGTGAACAATATGAACGTACCTCTATTGAAATCCAAAAAAGTGGCCGTAATCATCCTAATTCAATAGGAGAAATTGAGCAGTTATCTGAGATTTTTAAAGAGTTCCGTTTAGTACCAAAACAATTAGATTATTTAGTGAATAATATCCGTGATATTATGGAGCGTGTTCGCTCTCAAGAGCGCCTTATCATGAAACTCTGTATTGAACAATGTAAAATGCCGAAAAAAAATTTTATTACCTTATTTTCAGGTAAGGAGACCAATCCCAATTGGTTAGTTCTGGCAAAAAAAATAAATAAACCCTGGTCTGAAAAATTAGTTGAAGTCGAAGAAGAGATATATCGATCCTTGCAAAAACTACAACAGATTGAAAAAGAAACTGGTTTAACTATTCAACAGGTAAAAGATATTAACTGCCGTATGTCTATTGGTGAAGCAAAAGCTCGTCGAGCAAAAAAAGAGATGGTTGAAGCTAATTTACGGTTAGTTATTTCTATTGCTAAAAAATACACTAATCGTGGACTTCAGTTTCTTGATCTAATTCAAGAAGGTAACATTGGTCTAATGAAGGCGGTTGATAAATTTGAATATCGTCGTGGTTATAAGTTTTCAACTTATGCAACCTGGTGGATTCGACAAGCGATCACCCGTTCAATTGCTGATCAGGCGCGCACTATTCGTATTCCAGTGCATATGATTGAAACAATCAATAAACTGAACCGCATTTCTCGCCAAATACTACAAGAAATGGGGCGTGAACCCTCACCTGAAGAATTGGCAGAACGCATGTTAATGCCTGAGGATAAAATTCGTAAAATATTAAAAATTGCTAAAGAGCCTATTTCGATGGAAACGCCAATTGGTGATGATGAAGATTCACATCTTGGTGATTTCATTGAAGATACTACCTTAGAGCTACCATTAGATTCTGCTACTTCGGAAAGTCTAAGATCAGCAACTCATGAAGTTCTGTCTGGTTTAACGACCCGTGAGGCAAAAGTTCTGCGCATGCGCTTTGGTATTGATATGAATACGGATCATACATTAGAAGAAGTTGGTAAACAATTTGATGTTACCCGCGAGCGGATCCGACAAATTGAAGCAAAAGCGTTACGTAAATTGCGTCATCCAAGTCGTTCAGAAGTGTTGCGTAGTTTTTTGGATGAATAAAATTCTTATTTATTTTTAGTATAGCAAAAGATAACTTATCTATAGGTGCTTTTTATTAATGTTATTATTTAACTCAATAGATCATTGATAAAAGTTTTTGTCATTCTAATTATATAAAGTAATAAAAACATTCTTTTGTTATAAATAACTAAAAGTTGTTAAACATCAAGTGATCCTCATTTCTGGTGTATAGAGTTTCGGAAATGCTAGTATATCCTGTTGATTAATTTCGTTAATGATTTTAAAAAATAACCATGATATTCCATAAATAATCTACCTAGATGTAATTTGCGAAACTAGATATTACCTGTAATCCTTAGCATGAACTTATCCGTAATATTGATAGCCAATTGATAGACACCGTTCTTAAGGTAGCGTTCGAAGTCATGCTGCGACACATTCTGAATGCCACCTTGTCTACGAATTATCATCCACTGTCGTCCGTAACGGTTATGTGCCACAGTGAACTATATAAATTACTATTGGCGATGTTGAAATTAAAGGACCTAAGGTTAAAAGGTGAATATCCGTAGAGGCAATGGAATATACTTCAATAGCTCTTTGTTTTCCCTTTATCCGAATAGTACAAAAAATGATAAAGAGTTACATCACGCCTATACCTGCAGCTGTAGGCATCAGTGATTTTCACAAAGGCTCCATTCTGCTGGCTCTTCTCAGTGAGAAGCACATGATCTCTCTATCAAGTACCATCAGCGGATTAAAGCAACGATGCCTTGAAGAGATCGACAATGGTAGGTTCGTGATTTAAGTGATATACTTGCATTTATTTCTCGCCTGATGGAATAACCGTCCTACCAGGAAAGTAGATCCCGGTTGCCTACTGCTTATTATTAGCAGTACTGCGCATAAACATAAGGAAACAAGTTGTCCTAAAAGACTCTTATTAAGAGTCAGAAACGCACTTGGCCAAACTTCTAATGCTATTTTGAGCGGGTAGGTTAATCGTATCTCCTAAGCTTGCTATGGAAGACAATGCCCTTGATTTTTAGAATAAAATGACAAAAATATTCTAGCACATATAATAGCAACGTTATTGGATACATAAAACAGATAATATGCTGGCGCTTTATTTTGATAGATATAAAAATGAAAGTTAAGGATGATAGCTGCGTGGGGGAAGTAGTGTATCTAGCTATGAGAACGTCTTGATGCTACTAAAAAATCTATTAGTATTTTTGTTAGAAAAGTTATCAGAATAAATACTCCTGAAGAGATTAGGAATCTGGAAAAAACGATAAGAATGCCGGGCATTCCATGCCTTCTCGTTAGCCGCACTGGATATCATAAAAACGACGAATCTGATTAAATCAGATTTTGTTGCAATGAGCCTATAAAGCCGATGAATAAAGCACTGTTCTTCGAGAAAACAATCCTTTAATGCTACTTAATCTGCTATAGTTTGCTCAGAATAACTGCAACTAGCTCAGGAGATGATTTTTTACTGATCACATAACGTTCAATTAAATTTTACTATCTGATATTTGATCATTCATCAACATTAATGCCTTAGCAGGTTTATAGCAGCAATGGCTTATATTGATTGTACTGAATTTATTGATGACGCTTATCAGCATTAACTGTAACTCTTTTCAGTAACAATTTCCCATGTAAATAGAAGATAAAGTCTATGATTCTACAATAGAAAAACACTTATATTAATAAGTATATTAATTAGTTGTTATACAGCCAAAATTTGGTGGCCCCTGCTGGATTTGAACCAGCGACCAAGCGATTATGAGTCGCCTGCCCTAACCACTGAGCCAAGGGGCCTATAAGTGGGATGTATTATACGTGTTGTTTTTATTTTGGTCTAGTTTTTATAAATCAAATGATTGTTTTATAAACAAAGTTAGTAAAATTAATCATTCTTTTGTATAATTTATTTATTAAATATTTTATATTAAATTTAGAGTTAATAACTGAGTTATAATAATTGATTAATAAATTGGATTTAAAAGTTAATAGCTAAGTTATGAATGAAATTTAAACTTTTTATTAAAAAATCTCTAAAAATCTACTAATAGAATTTAAGAGTGGATAATAGGTTATTGTCATAATTGATGTTGAGTAAAAGTAATAAAATAAATTTAAATATTAAAAAGTTTATATTTTATAAAAATAAATTAATTATATTTTATCTTAAATTTAATTTTATCAGGGATATGATAATTTATGGCATATATAAATATGGATAGCAATCGTTCTTAATTTTTCCTAATTACGCAATAAATACCAATCTCATAGAAGTTAAAGAAATTAGCGACGTTACCAAAAAGTTTGTTTTTTTTGAACATCTTATAAACTTTTTTCATTAGGTGAAAAAATTATCTAAGCAACAGAATAATTTCATATAAACAATAAGCCATATACGGGAAGAAAATAAGTTATTAGTAAATATGATGTATATCGATCAAGATATACTATGATGCTTCGTAAATTCTTTTCTATCCTAAAATTAAACATTATTTTTCAGCATGGTTAGGCAAGGTTACTTCTTTAGCCTGCGCTCAGCTTTTCTGAGCAGATGGGAGCAGATTAGATGCTATTAAAATAATTATTTTATTGAATTACAGAGCTTCGCGCGTCAGTTTCATAGCCTCGTTCTCGCAAAAACTAATTCAATTGGATTCCTCATTCTTATTGACGCTAGTGTGTTAACGGAAAGCATAGAATGCTCATCTATTCTTCTCGTTTTTCAGCTTCTTCATCGCTGAATGATACTTTTGCTGAAAACCTTATTAAGAAAATATCAAATTTATTAGCAGAATCAGGCCTATCTTGATAGCCAAATCTACCGCAGCTAACTCTTAACTTTTGGTTCCATACCTTTATAGAGTGAAGGTAGTGCATTAGCTATTTTCTACCTAATAGGAGATTCGTGCTGCATCTCTCGAAATATCTTTATATTCATTATAAAAATCAAAAGTATCATCTCCCATAGTAAGATTAGGAAATACGATTAAGGTAAGTTCGATTTTAACTTTTAATAAGCATTTTCTACCGCAATGAGCTTATTACCATCCATGCAATGCCGCCAATAATTAAGAAGCAAGTAAAAGTGATCAGCTTGGTTTGACAGGACTGGGTATATGTTTATCGGCCAAGTAATAAATATAGAAGGTGTCGCTTAATCAAGTAAGCTATTGCTGTTTCAGTTTGCTGATAATATCAGTAAAAGACCATGTGCTTTTAATTGAGAAAATTATATATGGCTTTATAAAATCACCAGTGAAAATGTTTCTTTAGAATAAATAGACATAATGGGTAGCACCTTTCATCGTTTTTTATACGCTTAGATAAGGCAAAAAAGCGAGCTTTATAAAATACTCAATTACTACTGACGATCCCTAATCTTGGATATCCTAATCTAAAGATCACCATAGCTATCTTGTATGCTTTACTATAGCAAATAAGTATTACAAATGATTGATAATAATTCGTAGACAAGACAGTATTCAGAATGTATTCAACACATGGCTTCGAGATCTGCTTTTAATAACAGTGCTATAGCTCCTGGCGATATTACGGATGAGTTCATGCAAAATGGAGCATAGGTAATCTGGTTTTGCGAATAATTTTAAGAATAGAGAGATGAGATACCATAAAAAGTTTTAGTATATTGATAAATATTATTGGTAGAAATCAATTCTATTATAAAAGAATTTTTACTACAGCAGTTACCTTGAAAAGCAAACACTAATACAGATTAAATGGATTACTTTCTTGCTCCCTACCAATATAAAACTTCGTCTCATTACTTGGCTTGTCAACAATCTATCAGATGATGTTGATCTATGTATTGAAATAACTCATTCCACTTTAAATCTGCCAGATATTATTATAGTGAATATGTAAGCGCTAGAGAGATCATTAGGATTACAGTGATATTATTCACAAAATTCCTGAATTCCAGGAAAATATTTAATAATCTTACTGCAAGCCTTCTAGCGAAGCTAAATCATAAAGATAAATAGTTTAATTATCTTCAATGTATGTTGAATACCTTTACTTCATAGGAGTCAGCGAAATAAATAGGTATTAATTTTTAAAACAGCGTTTAGATTGCATCACTGCTCTTTGATTCAGCAGAAACAGTCAACTTAAGTGCATTAAGTGGTATTATTGAAGTAAACAAAATATTCTTTTCTTTTTTTAAAGAGAATGATTATTTCCTACACAGGAAAGCTAGAAATGCGCGGGAAAGGAGGAGATAAAAAGAAAAAACGAATCATGGTCTTAATTGTTCAAGATTATAAGAGATCATGTAAGCGATGAGATTTTTAAAGAGTTTAATGCAGAGTGTGTTATCCGTTTTATTGATCAAATTATTGATAAAGAGTCCATCCTTTATTTAGATAGAGTAAAATCGTACAAAACCTTTGCTAACAAGTATAAAATTAGTCACTATCCCCTAAATAAGGTTAGGTAACTAAAAGGTTATTGGTAAGAAATTTTATTTTTAAAATGTAAATGATTACATCACCTAATTAAAAATATGTCTGAGTAGTAAGTTAGATTGATGGTGTAGAATTGTTTATTTACTGAATTATCTGGTCTAAAATAGATTATTTAAAACCACAACAATTGAAATACAGTCGTGGCTAAAAATTGCTCTGCGAGAAAAGTAACAAACCTTTGTTAACATAGCCGTATATATTCATCCCTTTTCGAAGGATATTTTGAAGATTGATAAGGAGCATTAATTATAATTGCCTATTGCAGTGTATATAATTTATCATTTTCAGATTAGTTAGCAAAGCAATAGGAAGCTTATAATTATTTCTAGTATATGGAATTTCAGAAAAACTGGCGTATCCTCTCCTGATTAATTTTCTAAATGCTATCAATAACATTACATAAATGCATCCGTAATGATGCTAGATAAGCTAATAGGCGCCGCTGTTTAGGCTAAAGTTCGAATCTATATTGCAATAACATACTTGAAAGCCGCCTTTTATCGACGGAGCGCATACCGTCATTTATTAACCGTTATTTGTCGCAGCGAACGTATACAGATAGATAAGGGCCATCTTGAGATTAAAGCGCTTAAGGTCAGGAATTGCAAAGCAGTAATGGAATATGGTTTAGCAAACTTATTGTTGCCGCTTTATTTTAAAGGTATAAAAACATCAAAGAGTTTCTACAATCCGTATTATACGGATACTATCGATGATTTTACGAAGTTTTGCTCTATGAGTGCCTCTTATTGGAAAAGAGGCATAGTCTCTTTAAGAATAACTTTAGTAAATTAAAATAGCAATGGCTTGAATAGCATAGGAAATTATATCTACGTAATTTAAGCGATACTTGCTATATTTATTACTTGGCTGATGATATATGCTGGTTTCTATCAGGTAAGATGATAGCCTTTACCTTCTGGGTAAAGGCGGTATACTGCACATGTATATAAGGAGCTCATTGCGCTCGAAGATAATTATCAAGAGTCAAAAGCAAACTTATTTTAATTGTATCTTCAGGCCTACTATAGGAGATAGTGCTTTGGTTTTTGTAATGGAATGGTAAAAATATTCCTGGACACGAAGTGTCAATGTTGTTTTCTATATAAAATAGCTAATACACTGGATTTACTTCTTAAAGGGATCCCGCCGAAAATTAATGCTGAGCTTTGTTGGGGGTGAGGTCTGGTTACAAGAGAGTATAAGACACTCTCTTTTTTTTAAAAGAAAGATGTCTTATAATCTTCACCATTCAGTGTCTTACCTTGCATTCTTTATATTACTAATGAACTAAAATTGCCAAACTGCAGCCATAAGTTTTAAAATTGACATCTTCGATAATGCTTGTGTCATTAATTTTTATCTTAATCTTCATGATGTAACCAGAAGAAGCTACTCAGACCAATATCTATTCCCAATTTCAGCATTAGATTATCATTATCATATCCTATGGATATGTGGATTTTTTATAATGATTAATCACTTTCTTACTATATGTCATATTGTAAACTCATAAAACCGTCTACTCATCTATTAATGATGAGCTCATTCAATGCTATTAAGATCCACATCCTACTTATAGATCTCCAAATATAGGATAAAAATTACGCAGTCGATCTATCGCATTAGAGGTTACCTTGATGGCATAATCAATTTCTTCTTCTGTCGTGAAGCGACCAAACGAAAAACGAATAGAACTATGTGCTAACTCATCATTTATTCCTAATGCTCTTAGTACATATGAAGACTCGAGGCTTGCTGATGTACATGCGGAACCTGATGAGACAGCCAAATCTTTAAGTGCCATAATCAAAAATTCACCTTTAAAGTAGTTAAAACTGACATTCAGAATATGAGGTGCGCAATTTATCAGATCACCATTAAGATAAACTTCTTCAATATTTTTAATGCCATTCCATAAACGTTGGCGTAAAGCGTATAGTCTATTAGACTCTACCGACATTTCTGCTTTAGCAATACGATAAGCTTCACCCATTCCTACAATTTGATGGACAGGTAATGTTCCTGAGCGAATCCCTCGTTCATGACCACCACCATGTTGTTGAGCTTCAAGTTGAATACGGGGTTTAGAACACACATAGAGTGCACCTATTCCCATGGGTCCATACAGTTTATGTGCTGAAAAAGACATTAAATCAACTTTAAGTTCACTCAAATCAATCGGTATTTTACCGACTGCTTGGGTCGCATCAACATGAAAAAAAATTCCTTGGTTGCGGCAAAGTTTGCCAATAGAGAAAATATCTTGAATGATACCAATCTCGTTATTAACATGCATGATAGAAACTAAAATTGTATTATCACGGATAGCCGCTTCAAGTTCATGTAAATCAATAAGACCAGTATTTTGTGGTGACAGATAAGTCACTTCAAAACCTTTACGCTCAAGTTGAAAACAAGTATCCAAAACCGCTTTATGTTCAGTTTTACAGGTAATTATATGATTACCTTTTTTTTGATAGAAGTTGGCAATACCTTTTATAGCTAAGTTATTTGATTCAGTTGATCCTGAAGTAAAGACAATCTCGCGCGAATCCGCATTAACTAATTCAGCAATCTGATTTCGCGCAATATCAACAGCCTCCTCAGCTTGCCAGCCAAAACTATGAGAGCGAGATGATGGATTACCAAAATTTCCATCCATCGTCATACACTTCATCATTTTTTCAGCAACACGAGGATCAACCGGTGTGGTCGCCGAATAGTCTAAATAAATCGGTAGTTTCATTAACTCATTAGCTCCAATAAGACAAAAACGTCTTATAATTTTTATAATTTACAATTATTCTATTTTAGAATCATTCAGTTTATGCTTGTATATTAATAATAGATTCAAGTTGATAAGTTCCTTTTAGATAGTATTTATCATCATTTTAATAATAAGTAATTTTTTGTACTTATTGATCATTAACGAATTTCTCTAAGCTAATTTTGCTAAAAAACTGTTAATACGGTTGTTTAAATCGTATCATGGCGCGTGAGTTAAATAACGCTCTTTATCTTGATGTTCTTTTTCTTCCCTAACAGTGAGTTGCACAAACAGATTCATCAGCAGCAAAAGTAACTTAAGCGATAAAAATATTTTTTCTTTTCGACCTAATAAATATCCGGCCAAGTCTCCGAACACTGCTAAGTAGTTCGTTTTATGAAGTTTAGAAAAAAGTTGCTCAAGATGAGAAAGTGAAATCCCTTCCCATTTCGATATATCAATCAATGGAACAGATCCTGTCTTTGAATGTAATACTGCATCTAGAGTAGCTGTTTACTGCATAGCATCTTTTAGATGTGAATCTCATGATATGTCTCTATAGTTATGATAAAATTCTGCCATTTCTGAGTACTTTAATCAACTATTTAAACTGGTAATTTACGACTATGTTAGCAAAGGTTATTGGTAGAAAATCCTATATATGAAGGATTTTCGCTATTAGAGAAGAAGTTGCCATGAAAAATAAAGAGTCATAAGATCAAAGGGATTCTTTTGTCAGTTTATTCTAACATGAAAGCTTTATCTGATTAGTTGTATCAAAGACAATCTATCGAATTATATCGATTTATGCATTAAAGCAACTTATTCTACTTAGCCTGTCAAAATTGTTATAGTAAGAATATTACTTGCTATAGAAAATAATCATTATGTTTATAGCTATATTTTCTAAAATTCTTAATTGCAGGAAAAGATTTAACAAGTTTATTGGAGGTTTTTTGATAAAACTACATCACAAAATAAATGGTTTAGTTATCTGCGATGTATGTTGAATAGTTTACTTTTACGAGAGTTAGCAAAACAAATAGGCATTAATTTTAAAGCCAGTATTTAGATGGCATCACTATTTTTCTTTCTTGAGCGGTAATAGCCAATATTAGTGCCTAAGTGGTATTATTGATTCGACAAAACATTTTTTCATAAATCATTTAAAAAACATTCTATTCTACATAGAAAACATAGAAAACGCGGGATAGGAGGAATAAAAGGAAAAACGCAGCACCCATATTGGTTGAGTGGGGCAACTATAATTAGGTTGATTCAGAATGTTAATGATCTGAATACTGTCTTTATTCTGTAATATGTTAATTTTTAATAATTCAGTCAGATGGCCCGGAATAAGTCTCCTAGAAAGTAGGAATTGGTAAATCAGGAAGATAATACGCGATTTATGTGTTACACTACCTGATTATTCGAAACGCTTTGATCTCCCCCCTCTTTTTAAAATTAATAATAACAGACAGATTGAATTTTTTATAATATATAAAAGAGGGTATACAATAATGAATCCGGACTTTCGGTTCCAATTTTTCTAGACATATAATATTATTCGCCACTAATCACGATTATTCTAGGTTTTGAGCAACAGCCTAGACCTAAGTTAATAATTCTAAATACGACTGGATTGAGGGGGGAGGTATAACTGAACTATGCTTTCCGATAAATTCATTACTATAGAGAGATAAATAATGATTCCTATCTTCTTTTCTCCTAGAACAAACACAAAGATGGCTTGCCTAATAAATTTAACGAATGCGAACAGGATGACGATTAAAATAATTTTCTTAAAAATATGATGAAAGTATCAACTCGTAGATTCGTCTATCTGTTGAACAAATACTTTATTGTGGTACTTATCTATGGGGTGTAGCTGGCCCTAGCACTACTGTTGTGTCTATCCTAAATTATTTCTATCGACGTTTTTTTGCAAAGCTATAAATCAAAAATCTGTAGTCTATATGATATTAAAACTACCGACTAAGTAGTTAGCAGAGCAGCTTTACATTTTACCCAAGTGCAATTAGCAATACATTATTTTATTATCCCTCATCTTCTTTAGCTTTTTCAAAATAACTGGTTTTTGAATACTCAATTTTCTGTTTTCGTCGCTATACAAGCTATGCTGCAGTGATATGAAAACAAGGTATTAAATGCTATATTGTATGGCTTATATGCTTGTGGTTAATAACTGAATCAACATCTGTCTATTCATCTCTCCATCACTCGTTCAGCAGTTTAGATATTAAAGATGTTATATAGCGTAAGCAATTCTTCAAAAAAGAGAGGTTGAAGAAATCTGCGAGATGATACTATTCGGGTTATGCATCACAGTGATAACCTGATAGATTCCAGTATTTTCTTTCTCTTTGGCGTATCCGCTTCAGGAAGCAGTGGCAGTGTTAGTTAAAGTTACAGTATGAGGACGTTACTGCAACGTGCACTTCATTAAAAAGACAAAAGAGAATTCTGACATAGTATGAAATACCTCGGATTCTATATTAGAAATATTTTGGCTAGCTAGGCATGTTAAGATGGTGTGTATAATGGTTACGATCGAATCGTAAACAAAGCATATTATTACTGAAGATCTATAAGGCACTGGAGATAATAACGGCTTGTAAAAAACTAGAAAAACTAGGTTCGCTATTATGATAAAAGAATTCTTACTGACAGGTATAAGTAAATGCATTCTGTATGGCAACAGTCTACGTTTATCAACGCTCAGCCTGGTAAACAGGAAATAGAATTGTTAATAAAAATGCATAAAATGAAAAAACCGATGACTATTAACCCTAACTCTCTAGGGTTAATATTTTTAAAATTAGAGCATTAGATTAAAGAATATACACTCTAATAAAAGTTTAACTTACAATATACTAAATAAATTAATTCCTATCTGTTTTATCAAAAAATAAATAACTTTTGGTTCTTTCTTAAAAAAACGATTTAATTTCTTAACCATGAAGACATTGTGGTCTTAATTATCTAAGATCGACAGGGTCATGCGAGCAATGAGATTCTTAAAGAGTTTAATGCAGAGTGCATTAGCCGTTTTTTTAACTAATGATCAATAAAAAATCTATTCTTTTTTTAGATTGAGCAATCTAGCACGAAACCTTTGCCGGCAACCATAAAATTACTCACAATCCTCTAATAAGGTTAGGTTAATTATAGAGTTATTGATAAGGAATTTTACGTTTAAAATTTGAGCAGTTATATCAAGTAATTAAAATGATGGATGAGTAAAATTTTTGGTGTAAGTCTGTTTATTTGTCAAATTATTTGATTTAGAAGTGATTGTTGTTTTAAGCATAACAATTAAAATTATAGAGAGGTTCCTAATAAATTGCTTTTCAAGTAAAGCGGGAATCTTTGTTAATATAGTTTAATTTACTCAACTATTACTTATGCCGTTTTCAATTAATCTGAGAATGCTATGCAAAATATGGAGTTCTTGCATTTTAGGGCGCGCTCGAGTAAATAAACATCGCAATTTATTCATAATTTGTCGAGGGTGATGCTTTCTGATAAATCGAGATATATTGAGTGTTATTTCAAGATAAATGTAAAAACGTTCAATATCTTCAATTGAGGGGGGTATTATACCCTATCATTATTCTTTAATGAGAATTTTTTATTTATTGCTAGGTATGCCATACGAATTTATAACTGATTAATTTAACAGCAATTACTAAATTAAGTAAGCTATATTTAGGGTTTGTTGAAATATAAAGATGATATTGAGATTTCTGTAGTTCTTTATTTGTTAGACTAACATATTCGCGGAAAAATGATAGCCACCAGAAAATTTATTACCTGACTGATGGTTTTTGCCATATTATCTAGACGTTATCTGTGGCTATGATAACGTACGAACCCGCATACTCGTTCCAATTACCAGACTATATCCAAGCAAAGCTTAATCTATTGTTTCTACAATAGTAGTTTGATCAATAATATCACTACCGATAACAGATAATGCGACAGCTTACGAATCCAGCAATAGTAAGAGGATTAACTAAATACAAATTAATTAGTTCCATTGTTTTTATCATACGGGCAGTTGAGCTTATATTTCCGGTATACGGAGTTTCAACAAAAATGATGCGTGAATATTTTTCACCATGATTATCTTTATTTGGTGTTAGTTATCAGACTATCTTACTGCAATTATATTCATGATGACGAATCTATATTATAATACTGAATTGGCTTAATTCTTATTCTTTAACATTCAAGTGGAAATAATCTATGCATCCAATACTAACTATTGCTATACGAGCAGCTCGCCAGGCAGGTAACTTTATTGCTAAAAGTTATGAAAAACCTGACTTTATCGAAATAGTAGCGAAAGGTCAAAATGATTTTATGACTAATATTGATAAAAAAGCAGAACAAATCATTATTGAAGCTATTCAAAAATCTTATCCTGATCATACTATTATTACGGAAGAAAGTGGTAAAATACTTCGTAAAAATGAAGATATTCAGTGGGTTATTGATCCATTGGATGGAACAAGCAATTTTACTAAACGCTTCCCTCATTTTGCTGTCTCCATCGCAGTACGGATTAAAGACCGTACAGAAATCGCCGCTATTTATAATCCTATGCTTAATGAGCTATTTACTTCAGTACGTGGCCAAGGAGCACAATTAAACGGTTACCGGCTTCGCATTAAAAATAATAATGAATTAGAAGGGGCAATTATTGCCACTGGTTTTCCTTTTAAAGTGAAACAACATTCAGATACATATATTAATATTATCACTAAATTATTTAAAAAATGTGCTGATTTTCGTCGCACTGGTTCAGCGGCTTTAGATTTAGCTTATGTTGCAGCTAGCCGTGTCGATGGCTTTTTTGAGATAGGCTTAAAACCATGGGATTTTATGGCTGGAGAACTATTAGTTCGTGAAGCCGGCGGAATTATAACCGACTTCGTTGGCGGACATAATTATCTTATATCTGGAAATCTTCTGGCTGGTAGTCCACGGATAGTAAAAAAAATAGTCACAGAAATACAGACTGAATTAAGCGAACTATTAAAATGCTAATAAATATGATTAAATAATAATACTCAATAATTATATTTAGTTAATAATGTCTTAATGCTTACTTTATCATTATTAATTTGTGGTAGTTGCCAAAATAGCAGTGATTCAGCATAGATTTATTAGGTAAATAAGCATTCAAAATTTTATTTTAATAATCCGTTCTTATCTCTCTTAATAAAATATTAAAACTCTTATTATTTTTAGATAATATAGGAGGAAATAAGGATTGGTTAGTTTTCTTAATTTTAAGAAAAAATTTTTTGCATAGTTATAGTTGGTTAATATTTATCTTTTATTCAAATTAAATAAACAACTTAAGCTTAAAAAGCTATATGATTCCATCAATTTAATGATAGAGCTTTCCACTCAGTCAGAAATATTCTTAGAATAGCAATTCATATTGTTAATTAAATACTTAGGTTTTGGTAAAAAGGTAAATATTCATATACAAACTCCCCCTACAATTGTTCATTACCACTAAATTATTATCTAGCCAAAATAGCAAATAAAATGTTTTTAGCGGAATAATTTCACCTTCTCTACTACTGTGTATACTAATAAAACGCATTGCCGAAAATAATAAATAGTAAAAGTACCACTATGTAAAAGTGCTAACTATCAGTACTGCTAAAGCTATAAAACTAACCATTAATCCCAACGAATAACTACACAATTGGATGATAGCAATCATAATGCATTTATATCTTCTAATAACAAAAAAGAAGACAGATAAATATAAATATAATCAATTCAGCAAGAATACTTAAAGGTCATAATAGACCAATAATTGTTTCAGTGATACAGTTGAATTATCGATCTTATGATAAATGGCTTTTAATTATAAAATTATGTTCTAATGAGATTGTCAACAATATAATAATTATATTGATAAGTAATATATAAATAATTATTTTATATCCATTATTATTCGCAAGCAACCGATCTGAGAATCGATAATAATAAATGTAATCAAACCTAAAACCTAAAAATTTGCCATAATTAATATTAACTATTTTTACTAATCTATGATTAGTGCATCCAGTTAAAGATATCATTGACAAAAACAGATTGAAAGCTAATATATTAAAATGATAATTTTAATCAATAGAAACTTACGATAAATACAACAGTCAAATCAGCATTAAGTAAGAAAATAGACGCAAAGTGATAATGAGGTGATTGGTTTCTTTCAGTATCGGTGTGTTCATAAAAGAACTAATAAACAATCAGTAAAACCTGAAGTTAATAAGACACCAATTATATTGGCCTCAAGTTCTTAAGAATTTAGCTAAATTGTAATAAAAGCAAAAAATGCCAAAAAATAAGTGAAATAAGCTAACATTAGGCAATGTGTTGATGGAATAATCATTATTATATTCCTATTTGATTATTGATATAAAAAATAATGTCAGTTAACAACTAAAATAATCTGAAACGGATCATTAAATTTCAACTTATTTAAATATAAATAGGAAAATTCTGGCAAATTGATAAGACTTTTTGTCTTACATTCTGGATAAGACTTTCATCATCAATTTTCTCTAAAATATCACATATCCAATTGGCCAATTCAGCTGATTCTTTTTCTTTAAAACCACGACGAGTAATGGCGGGTGAACCAATACGAATACCTGAAGTAATAAATGAACTCCGAGGATCATTCGGTACACAATTTTTATTGACAGTAATATTAGCATGACCAAGGACAGCAGCTGCCTCCTTCCCAGTGATCCCTTTATCTAGTAAATCTAATAAAAATAAATGGTTTTCTGTACTACTAGAAACAATTTTGTAACCACGCTTAATGAAGATTTCAACCATCATTTTTGCATTTTTAATAATTTGTAATTGATAAGTTTTAAAATCAAGCTCCATTGCTTCCTTTAGCGCAACCGCTTTACCAGCAATAATATGCATTAATGGACCACCCTGAGCACCAGGAAATACAGCAGAATTTAGTTTTTTATAAAACGTTTCATCACCACCTTTAGCTAAAATTAAACCACCACGAGGTCCGGCTAATGTTTTATGAGTAGTCGTTGTGACGACATGTGCATGGGGAATGGGATTAGGATAAAGAGCGGCGGAGATCAAACCGGCAACATGTGCCATATCAACAAATAAATAAGCAGCTACACTGTCTGCAATTTCCCGCATTTTAGCCCAGTCTATCACACCTGAATAAGCCGAAAAACCACCAATAATCATTTTAGGTTTATGCTTTTGTGCCTTAGTAGCTATATCGTTGTAATCAATTTTACCCTTTTCATCGATTCCATAAGGAACGATATTATAAAGTTTGCCAGAAAAATTGACGGGTGATCCATGGGTTAAATGTCCACCATGGGCCAAATTCATACCTAATACCGTATCACCTGGTTGTAATAAGGCCATATAAACAGCAGTATTAGCTTGTGAACCTGAATGTGGCTGAACATTAGCAAAATCTGCATTAAATAAAGTTTTTGCGCGATCTATAGCGAGTTGTTCAATAATATCAACATATTCACAACCACCATAATAACGTTTACCAGGATAGCCTTCGGCGTATTTATTCGTAAGTTGAGAACCTTGAGCCTGCATAACTCTTGGGCTGGTATAATTTTCTGAAGCAATTAACTCAATATGTTCTTCTTGACGTTTAATTTCATTTTTCATTGCCTGCCATAGTTCTTGATCATAATCTGCAATATTCATTTCACGCTTTAACATTTATTTCTCCTGAATAACTATATTTTAAATTTTTATTCAACTAAATAGATACCACATAGTGTAAACTCTTTTAATTCACTGAAATAGCCCAAATAAAAAATTGCCATAGAGTTTGCTTATTCTGGTATATGGCGTTTCCAGATATGCTGGTCTATATATACTCATTAATTTTATGAATGATTTCAACAATAGAGAGATGATATGCCATAAAAAGTCTATCTTAATAGATATCTGCAAAACTAGATATTTATCCTGATTCTTTGCATAACTCATCCGTAATGATGAGTTTCAGACAGTTGATAGATAGCACCATTAAAGGTAGGTGAGCTCTAAAGTATTCTGGAACAACATGCTCAAGCCTGCCTTATCAAGGCAGGTCTCATGCCGACATCCATAACGGTTATTTACCATTAATAATCATATAAACTATTATTGGCGATGTTAAGATAAAAGTGCTATGATTAAGAAAAATCGTAGCGATAACGGAATATACCTCAACATTTCTTTTCTGTCGCCTTATTTAAAGCATTAAAAGGTTAAAAAGTTTCTACTTTGGCTAGAGTATCCTTCCATCTTCCCCTTTGAGGACGCCTATTCCACCAGTGATTTTATGAATATCTAAATATTTCTTGATGAAAGACAGATACTCTATCTGCAAGTGCTATCAGCAAACTGAAACAGCAATGACTTAAAGAGTAATAGGCAATGTCAACTGTGTGATTTAAGCGATACTGGTAACATTTATTTCTAAGCCAATGACAACATACACTACTGTTAGACAAGTTAATCTACTTTTTACTTGCTAGTTAAATCAGCCTTGCTGTCTAATAGACGTAAGGAGGGTAGTTGTGCTCGAAGATGGTTATTGAGAGTCAGAAAGCGCACTGGCTAAACTTATCAATAGGTTCCAAGCGGGACTGAACTTAACTGTATTCTTGGACTTGGTACGTACGAGGACGGGTACCCTTAGTTTTTGCAATGCAATGGCAAAGATATTCACGGGCATGCAGGATAAATACTGTTTTGTGGTACATGAAACAAGCTAATGTGTTGAGAATTCACTTTCCAAAAGCATGAAAGCAAAAGTTAAGGCTGCAAATTTGATAGGAGATTTGGCTAATAGAGAGCTCTAATGCTACTAATAAATTTCTTGATGTTTTTGTTGGCAAGGTTTTAGCATCTCCTTAAAGAGATGAAGAAGTTGAAGAAAGAACAAGAAGAACAACTGGAATTTTATGACTTCCTTTGAACTCACTGGGCATCAATAAGAGTGATAAATGCAATCAAGTCGAATTTTGCGATAATGACCCTACGAATCTAACGCGTAAAGAACTGTAATTTGATAAAAATAACTCTTTTAATAGCATCTAAGGTGCTGCGGTCTTCTTAGAAAGTTTGTAACTGACTAAAGGAATTTTACTTGCTGACTCTAGCGATAAATAATATCTCATTTAAGGATGAATAATAGATTCACAAAGAATCAGAGCGTAATTTAGCCTGACTGACATACACTATATTTTCTAATAACTCCTTATCATTTAAAATATCTTAATTAAATTCTCTTTATATTTTTCTAAAGATTGCCATTGCTGATAAATAAGTACGTGTATTTTTTTGTATTATTTCAAGTAAATTGCTATCAATTTTATTGAAAGCTCGATTAATATATCTATCTTTCATCTCACCAGACTGATTATATGTACCTTGTAAAGATTGGATAAGTTGCATTTTTGCTTTTTTTAAAGTAGTTTCAGACTCAAAATTAAATTCATTAGTTTTTTTATTGTAGCATGACATTAACCAATTCCATCCACTTTTTAATAAAAGTGGTAATGGTGAATTCATTCCTTCTTGATAACCATTAAGAAGTTGCTGTAAATATACTTTTGCTTGATATTTGTCTATCGGCTTAAAACACCATTCACTGTTATTTTTTCCCCAATAATAACTTTCACCAGATTTAATAGTTAAACAAAAAATTAAATGTTCTATCCATAGTGATAAAGCATTACTAATCGTTAAATTTACAGGGCGATAACGAATGATGCCGTTTTTCTGAATATTTCGTAATTGTCCAGACAAACGAACATTTTCGAAGGGTTCAACAAATAGTTTGTTAAAATATTCATGGCAATTTATCTTTATTTTATTAGCTAATGGCTGCAGCTCTTGGATCTGTTTTTCCAAATAAATTTGGCCAAAATGTCCTGCTGGTAATCCACCCGTTGCTTGTAAAATAGTTAATAGCTCCTCTAATGACTCTTCATAAATCATAGCATTAAGTAAGCGTTTATTAAATTTATATCGTTGTAAATTATTTACAACAAAAGGCTCATTTTCGGGTAATTGTATTTTTTCATTAAAAAAATTAACTTTTAACCTTTTTTGAAAAAAAGCACGGATTGGATGTCTATAAAAATAGAGTAACTGCTCTAATAATATTTCATTCTCAGGCTCAATTATTGGCGTTAACGGTGTGCAGAACTTAGGCTGTAGATTACCTTGTTTTTTAGCTGCTAATAGCCATTCATTAGCATAACTCTGATGAAGGCTATTAGGTAAATAATTCTCTGTCGCAAAAGGGACTCGCGTGTGTTTAATAACTAAATGTTCTTTTACTCTATTAGCACTAAGATCAATATTTAGATGTTCATCACCCTCTAAACAAAAACTTTGACTAATATAATCAACTAATTCATTTATTAAAACTGATGGATTATTTGCTTGATTATCACGCATAGTATATCCAATATAGCTAAGATAAAATAGTTGAGAAGCAGAATTTAAAGCCTCTAAAAATAGATAACGATCATCATCTCGACGCTTTCTGTCACCAAGTTCTGGCTGTTCAATCATTAAATCAAACCACAATGGAGGTATTGAACATGGATATATTCGATCGTTCATACCTAATAAACACACAACTTTAAAAGGAATGGAACGCATAGGCATTAGAATACAAAAATTAATTTCACCAGTAAGGAAACGTTGACTAATTTTTTTATCATCAAAACATGTTGTTAACTCATCACGAATAAGCGATATAGGAACTAGCTCTTCATATTTTTCCACTATTCCAGCCTCAATGGTTTTTTGCCATTGCTGGAGTATAAATACGAATATCGGTTGAATTTTTTCATCAGTTTTAAAAAAAGCATCTAAAAGACATTGACATAATGGTAACCATTCTAATAATTTTCGTTCTTGATTAAGTTTATTTCTCCAATCAGCCAATGAATCAATAAATGCGGCAAGTTTTCCGGCTAATTTAGCATATAGTCCTGTACATTCATCATAAGGTAAAATTTTATTCCATATTCCTACTTGACTATCCATTACATAACCAAGCAGCATTCTATTTAAACCAAAAGCCCAAGTATTTTGTCCTGTTGCTGGTAACTTCAGCATAGAAAGATTTTCATCATCAAGTCCCCAACATATACCTGATTCGTTAATCCATCGACGTAATAAAAGTAATTCATTTTCGTAGATAGAAAATCGACGAGCCAAGCTAGGCACTTCTAACAAAGACAATACTTGCTCTGTAGTGAAACGACTTTGGGGTAAATCAAGTAACGAAATAAAAGCCCGTAAAATAGGATGAACTTGTTTGGCTTTTCGATCTGAAATAGAAAAAGGAAGCCGACGTTCAGGCGACATATGACCAAACACCCCTTGTATATAAGGTGCATAACTATCTATATCAGTCACCATTACAATTATATCTTTGGGTCTTAGATTTGGATCTTCTTCAAATAGACCTAATAAATAATCTTGCAATACTTCGACTTCACGTTGTAAGCTATGACATGAATGAAATGTTAAGGATTTATCTTGTTTGTTCAATTTTCTTTTTGAAAAACTATTATTATAACTAGCTTTGGTTAAACCAAGTTGAGAATGATCTTCCAAATCTAGAATATCTTGCTGAACTTGATGTAATAAACAATCGCGTGATAAATCTATAAAAGCAGCAATTTTATTAGATTCCTTCAGTTGAGACAAAAAATAGAGGTTATCACGGCCTAATTTGCCCCAAGAAGCTAATAATGGATTAGTTAAAAATTGTTTACTTTGTTGATTAAATAAGGTGCTAGCTGAACCTTCTTCCTTGAAACGTGCAATTTTATGTTGATCTTGATAATTTTTTAATTTAAGCTCTTCAAGTCTTGTCAAATAAGTATAACTTTGAACATTCCCCCAATAATAACGACATGGATTAGTAAACATTAAATGAATATCTATATGCTTTCCAAGAGCATTTAATACCTGCAAATAAGCTGGGGGTAATGCAGAAATACCACAGATAAATACACGCTTTGGTAATCTAATATGTAAAGGCAGATTAAGTTGTAAACTTTGTATAAATCTCTGATAGAGATTTGCAAAATGCCATTTAGGTTGATTAATCTTTTCAGTATATTCTATCAACGCTAACCAAAGACATTGTTGCCATTGCTGATTATCACTTATCCCTTCAATTAATTCTTTTTTGCGCCAAATTTCTAACCATTGCGGACGGTAAATTAAATATTTCTCAAATAGATCTGCAATACGAGCTGATAACTGATATAATTTACGTTTATCAAGATCTTTATTGAGATATCGTTTAAGGAATTTAAATTTAGGTTCGTGTAGCACGAAAGGCAAAATTGTCATTAATTTCCAAGCCATCGCCCTTTTAGTAAAAGCACTTTCTTGTGGAATATTAGGTAAAACCCGAGTAAACATGCTCCAAATAAAAGTTGCCGGTAGCGGAAAAGAAATGTTAGCAGCAATTCCAATACTTTGCGCAAGATTTATTTGTAGCCATTTCGACATACCTAGGCTTTGAACCAAAATAATTTCTTGTGCAAAAGCATGAGTCAAGGGATTATTTTTGATCAAACTAGAAATAATTTCTTTATGAATATTTAATTGATTAGAATAATAAATTTGTAGCATAAGCTTATTCTTATGAAAGAACCCTCATCTTGAGGAGGATGTTAATTAGTATAAGGGATGTTAAATATAACAAATATCTACTTCCGATTATCTGTAATATTCATGTTTTTATAATAAAACATTTCGGACATATAATTTATTTTATCCGTATTGATAGAATCGATACCTTTTATCGAATTCATGCTGAGATAACATTCTCAACGCTGCCCTTGGCATCATCCCTAAGAGGTCATGTGCTCCAAAAACTATACAGACTAATATTGTCACGATTTTTATATTTAAAGTGTCTAAGATCAAAGATTTCAGCTACAACGAAATATTCTTCAGTAGCTCGTTGTTACCGTCTTATCTGACGTGTGCAAAAGCGTCAGAGAGTTGTTACCATAGCTGTATAGCTATAAAGGCATTTCCGCCGCTGCTTTTTATAAAGATCTGAGGCGATTTTTTGTGAAAAGAGCATACCTCCTCTGGAGAACCTATCAGCAAACTAAAGAATAATAGCTTGAAGAGTATAAGCAATGCTAGCTTTGTGATTTAAGCGATATGTACTATCTTTATTTTTTAGGTAATCACATATGCAGTTCTATCAAGCAAGCTGATCATTTTTACCTTCTGTTCATTATCGGCGGCACTGCACATGAACGTAAGGAGCTCGTTGTAGTTGAAAATGATTATCGAGAGTCAGAATTAAACTGGATTTAATTTCTAATGCCCTGTAAGCGCGATAGACTTAACTGTATCTCCAAACTTGCTACGGGAACCGATACTTTTTGTTTTTTTGAATGAAATGGCAAAGATATTCTTGGATATGTGGCAGTAATATATTAGCTACACAAAATAACTAATGCACTTGTAATTTTACTCCTTAAAGGCATGTAACCTAAGTAAAGGGTAAGCTTCTGGAACTTTGGTTAGAAGGGAGTCACGATGCCGCTAATAAATCCCTTGATATTTTATTAGTAAGGTTTTCAGCGTATCCTTAAGTGATGATGAAGTTAGAGAAAAAACGAGAAGAACGCTGCCATTCTATGTTTTTCCATCAGTGCACTGAGTCGTCCAATAAGAATAACTAATCCGATAAAATCATCTCTTGAACAGTGAATCTACGAAGCTGATATTTGAACCACTATGCTTCGCGAAAAAACAATTTTTCAATGCTATTTAAGCTACTCTCATCTGCTCAGAAAAGCTAGAATAAGCTGCTAAGGGAAGCTTAGCTGCTAACTTTTATGATAAACAACATTTAATTTAAAAATGAAGAGCAGATTCATTAAGCCTTAATGCAGAGCCCATCTTGATAGGCATGTACCATATTTGCTAATAACTAATTTATTTATTTATTTACAAGAAAATCGACTATATTGAAGTATTTATGAGATAAATATGTATAAAACCGATGAGTTAAGAACTAAACCTATCGATAGCCTTATTACCCCTAAGGCACTAGAAGATGAATTTCCTTTATCCAAAGAAATTATTGAAAATGTGACAGCATCGCGAAAAACGATTGAATCAATTTTAATTGGCCAAGATCACCGACTATTGGTAATAATTGGCCCCTGCTCAGTACATGACACCAAAGCAGCACTTGAATACGCTAAAATGCTGGTTAAGCAGAGAGTTAAATATCAAGATTATCTTGAAATAGTGATGCGTACATATTTTGAAAAACCACGCACAGTGATTGGTTGGAAAGGTTTAATTTCCGATCCTGATCTAAACAATTCCTGCCAAGTTAATAAAGGTCTACGATTAGCTCGTGAGCTACTAACTAAGATTAACCAACTCGGGTTACCAACGGCAACCGAATTTTTAGATATGATAACCGGTCAGTATGTAGCCGATCTTATTAGCTGGGGAGCTGTCGGTGCCAGAACAACAGAGAGTCAAATCCATCGACAAATGGCATCAGCACTTTCATGTCCGGTGGGTTTTAAAAATGGCACTGACGGGAACATTAATATTGCTATCGATGCTATTCGTGCCGCACGTAGCAGTCATCTATTTTTATCACCTGATAAAAATGGTAAAATGACTATTTATCAAACAACAGGTAATCCTTATGCCCATATTATTATGCGGGGAGGAAAGCAGACTAATTATAGCACTAAAGATATTGGAGTTGTCTGTCGTCAATTACGTCAATTAGGATTACCTGAGCAATTGGTTATCGACTTTAGTCATGGTAATTGCCAAAAAATTTATCAACGCCAAATAGATGTTGCTAAAAATATTGCCAAACAATTGCAAAAAGGCTCGAAGGTTATCGCTGGTATTATGGCGGAAAGTTTTCTAATAGAAGGTACTCAAAAAGTTATTGCTGGTACGCCTCTTACCTATGGTCAGTCTATTACCGATCCTTGCATAGGTTGGCAAGATACTGAACAGTTATTAACTATATTGGTTAAAGCGGTAAAATATCGGTTTTGATCATCATAAAGGAAAAATTTTCAACCATAATTAAATTCATTATCAGATAAAATTCTTATTTACCAATAGATCATTTATCTTATTTGATTTACTTAATTTTATTATTAATATCATATATATCACTATCAGAGTTATTTTTACCCTATACACTTGCATAGGTTTATATTAATTGATTATATATTAATAATCGCATTTATTATATTGCTTAATAATTAAAAGTTTAATTAAATTTTCTATCAAGATTAGCACAAAATTATACTCATAATACTCCTCCTTTTCTAGAAAAGGAGTTTAGATGAAAAAATTTCTTATAATTGCTAAAATAATAAAATTGAGTTAGCTATATTGTCTGCACTGGCAGATCAATATGAATTAATTCCTACTGTAACAAGAGACAGATAAAATTGTAACGCTATGAAAATTATTGAAAGTTTTTTTAAATTTGATATAGGAAGGGGACCCCTGGTGGTAAATAACGTCTAATTAAGGATTGATAACCTATTCACGAAGTATCAGAGTAAAATGTAGGTTGACGACTGTCAGATACAAGATCTTCTAATAGCTCAACAAAAACAGAAATTTAGCTATTTTAGACTAAATTAATTACTGATTTGAATTTCTGTTATTTACAAGTACAGAGATTTTTATCTTATTGGTAAGATAAAATATATGAGTCAATTTTATTAATTAATTATTTGAATATTTATTTAAAATAGTTAGTATTATAATTATTATTATAATTTTTATTTATTAATTTTATATATAGAGTAAATAACTAAAAATTTACCAATAGGGTATTATATTAAATATATAATTAACTCAGCATTTTTTATTGCTATTTAAATATTGTACTAATAATATCATTATTAAATACGATTGCATTTATTAGTTAACAGGGAAAAAAATGATAATTCCAATGGCAGAAAGACAACCACATAAAATGCTATTACATGGTGATACTCGTATTGATAATTATTATTGGCTACGTGATGATACGAGAAAAAATAAAAAAATTATCAAATATTTGACTGAAGAAAATCAATATACCAATACGGTATTAAAATCTGGCATTCTATTAAGGGAAAAATTATTTAACGAGATGGTCGATCGTATGGAACAGCGAGATCAATCGGTACCTTATATTTATAATGGTTATATCTATTGTACCCTTTATGAAGAAGGTAAAAATTATCCTATTTATCAACGTAAACGTATTAATCAAGATGCTGATTGGCAGATACTAGTTAATGGTAATGAGCGTGCTAAGGGACACCAATTTTATATATTATATGGGATTGCTGTTTCTGAAGATAATGATTGTTTAGCAATTGTTGAAGATTTTCAAGGACGTCGTCAATTTGAAATTTCATTTAGACAATTAGCCAGTAAAAAATGGCAGAATGCAGTAATTAAAAATACTTCTGGCAATATTATATGGACTAATGATAGTCAAAAACTCTATTATATTCGTAATCATCCACAAACACTATTACCTTATCAAGTATATTGTCATCAATATGGAAAAGAGGGTATTAAAGATTATAGAGTTTATCAGGAGAATGATGATCAATTTTATTTAAGTATCACAAAAAGTAGCTCAAAAATGTATATTCTGCTATCGATTACTAGCATAGCAACATCTGAATATCGATTAATTGATGCTAATAATCCCACAGAAGCACTTAAAGTATTTTCATCACGCCAAACTGGACGTGAATACGACTTAGACCACTTTCGTGATAATTTCTATATTCGCTCTAATCATCAATTAGAGCAATTTGGTTTATATGCTACTCAATCAATTGATGAGCCCTGGGAAACGATTATTACTCCAAATAAAGATATTGACTTAGAAAATTTTGTTTTTTTTAACGGTTGGTTAGTTGTTGAGGAACGTCATAATGGATTAATTAATATTCGACAGATAGATTGGCAGACAAAACAAGAAAGATTGGTTCAATTTGATGAACCGGTATATAGTGCGTGGATTGATCATAACCCAGAACCTAATAGCGACACTTTACGTTATGGCTATTCCTCACTAACTACACCAATATCTGTTATGCAGATAAATATGCGAACTGGGCAGCGTAAATTACTAAAACAACAACAAATTAATGGATTTGATAAGTCACTTTATACCAGTGAACGTATTTGGATTAACGTAAAATTTGGGACAAAAGTGCCAGTTTCGTTAGTATATCGTAAAGATTTATGGCAAAAAAATAAAAATCCAATTTTGATTTATGGTTATGGTGCTTATGGTATTAATATGGATCCAGTTTTTAGTTCATCTTGTTTGAGTTTATTAGATAGGGGTTTTCTCTATGCAATAGT
>JBQMRR010000041.1:0-53170 GCA_052174495.1 Arsenophonus sp. NC-TX2-MAG3 | reverse complement strand
AATTTACTCCCACCCTCTCTTTGGATAAAAGATTAATATTAATATAATTATATCTGTATAGTTGAAAATTAGCGTCAGAGCGTGTAAAAGAATGTAAAGTCATGGCATCTCGGCAATTCTTGTCGTATTTTGGCTCCTGGAGGATATGACTGATGCATAAAATCTTACTTGTTGATGATGACCGCGAACTGACTTCGCTGTTAAAAGAATTACTTGAAATGGAGGGATTTAGTGTGATCATCGCCTATGATGGCGAACAAGCATTAATGCTTCTTGATTCAACAATCGATCTATTATTACTTGATATTATGATGCCTCAGAAAAATGGTATTGATACATTAAAAGAAATACGCCGACAATATCAAATTCCGGTGATTATGTTAACCGCTCGTGGCAGCGATTTTGATCGCGTTCTTGGTTTAGAATTAGGGGCAGATGATTATTTACCTAAACCATTTAATGATCGTGAGTTAGTTGCACGTATACGAGCTTTACTAAGACGTTCAAACTGGAGTGAGCAAAGTCAGGATAATCTTAATTTGTCAATTTGTCAGATAGATGGCTTACAGTTAAATTCAGGACGACAAGAAGCAAGTTTTAATGGCAAAGTTCTTGATCTTACTGGAACAGAATTTACTTTACTTTATTTATTAGCGCAACATCTTGGTCAGGTTGTTTCTCGTGAACATCTTAGCGAAGAGGTTTTAGGAAAACGTTTAACACCGTTCGATCGTGCTATTGATATGCATATCTCAAATTTACGCCGTAAATTACCTGAACGGACAGATGGATTGCCTTGGTTTAAGACTCTACGTGGAAGAGGATATTTAATGGTTTCAGCAACATGATAAATAGCTTGACAGCCAGGATATTTGCTATTTTTTGGTTTATGCTGGCTTTAGTATTAATGTTGGTGTTGATGGTACCTAAACTTGATTCAAGGCAAATTACACCTCTGTTAGAGAGCGAGTATCGTCAAGGTGTTATGTTAGAACAGCACATAGAAGCTGAGTTAGCTGGCGATCCAATTAATGATCTTATGTGGTGGCGCCGGCTTTCTAATGCCATTCAAAAGTGGGCTCCTCCAGATCAGCATCTTATCATGGTAACTAGTGAGGGACGGGTTATTGGCGTTATGCCTAATGAAATGCAGGTAATTCGTAATTTTATTGGGCAATCAGATAATACAGATCATCCAAAAAAGAAAAAATATGGTCGGATCGAGATATTAGGACCATTTTTAATACGTGATGGGGAAGATCATTATCAACTTTATTTAGTTCGTCCAGTTAATAGTCTGCAGTCTAATTTTATTAGTTTACTTTTTGATAGACCTTTTTTGTTGTTAGTTGCAACGATGTTAATTAGTGCTCCTTTGTTGTTATGGTTAGCATGGAGTTTAGCAAAACCTGCTAGAAAATTAAAAATGGCAGCGGATGATGTTGCTAATGGTAATTTACGTCAACATCCTGAACTGGAATCTGGACCTCAAGAGTTTTTAGCTGTAGGAAATAGTTTTAATCAGATGATTAGTGCGTTAGAAGGGATGGTTAGCGCGCAACAACGGATGATTTCTGATATTTCCCATGAATTACGCACTCCGTTAACACGTTTGCAATTAGCAACAGCATTATTACGCCGTCGACATGGGGAGAGTAAAGAATTAGAACGGATTGAAACTGAAACATTGCGTCTTGATGGTATGATTAATGATTTGTTAGTATTGTCTCATAGCCAACATAAAAATGAGATATTGAGACAAAATATTAAAGTTACTGATCTTTGGAATGACATTTTGGATAATGCTACTTTTGAAGCTGAACAGATAAATAAAACACTGAATGTTATGGCTTTTCCTGGTGCTTGGGCAATTTATTGTAATCCTCCTGCATTAGGTAGCGCACTAGAAAATATTGTTAGAAATGCTTTACGTTATTCCCATAATCGTATTGAAGTTGCATTTAAAGAAGAAAATCAAGGTATTTTAATAACGGTAGATGATGATGGCCCAGGAGTATCAAAGGAAGATAGAGAAAAAATCTTTCGTCCATTTTATAGAACTGATGAAGCGAGAGATAGACAATCCGGTGGCACAGGTTTAGGGTTAGCTATTGCCGAAACTGCAGTTTTTCATCATAAAGGATGGGTAAAAGCTTCTGATAGCTCATTAGGAGGACTAAGATTACAATTATGGTTACCACTTCATGGACGTTAATTATTTTAAATAAAAAGTATGAACTGGTTAATTGATATTTTCAAAGAATTGATTTATTTTCTGAATGAAAAATAAATTTATATAGTTAATAACTAGAAATTATCTTCTTAACGAAGATTAAGATCTTATGTGGAAGTTTGATCCAGAATTATTATATAGCTCTCATCGCATAGCTTTATTCAGGGCTATATGAGCTACTGAAATATAGTTTAGAGTAAAATATCATGATCATGAAACTCCTTAAAATCAGATGATTATAACACCAAAAATTAAGTGCTGCTTTTAAGACTAGACAAGAGAGACAAATCTACTTTTGCAAAGCATTATAGCAAATCTGAACTTACCGTTCTATGGTATAAGACGGTATGATGTTGATGATTACAGCTATATTACCAATCGTTTGCCAGATAATCTTATGTCGCCTGCTTAAATAAGCCGTAATTATTTTATGTGAAAATCTTTTAGAGAAGCTGAAGGAAAGGGGGAGTTGAGGTTCTCCCGTACGCGAATTACCAAACTCTCTTGTATCTCGCCCCGCTATAGATTGCTGTTTATGTAGGAACGGAATAGAAATTTACGTGAAATAAGGTAGGGAGAAGTTTCTTAAAGCAGATATATAAAGCAGTTAAAAACTACAGCCTGCTTATCTAGTCGTGTAGATAAGCAATATATTTCATAAATAATAAATAGAATTTCACGACGTTATCTTTTCGTAGGATATAGATTGCGCTACTCGATAGATTTTATCCGTCTTTATAAGTTCAAGACTGCGGTTAATGCTCGACGCTTTTTACCTGATCATAACCAATCATATCCAATAGCTATCCATTGGGTGCTTATAGATATTTATAAACAATGGTAAAGAATTTATAAACTCTATTTTTGTTTGTGAAATTATTCAACTATTGGAAAATATGAATTGGATTGTTTGTGTCATAGCTTACTATATAGTACGAATTTAGCGCATCAATACGTCTCCAAATAAATGGTATGGTTGAGCAATTTAACAGCGTATAGAAGATAGGTTGCAAAGCCTTTACTTTAATTTTGCTAAAGAGTTTCAGATCATTATGCATTGATATATTTAGCTGTATAATTAGAAATTACCTCAATCAGCATTAAATAATATAACTCCATTATAGTCTATGAAAGATTAGTTCAAGGTTAAATTTTAATTATTCAAAAACTATACTATTTCTTGGATTTAAGAAGATAACAGACTATGGTGTTGCGATGTAGAGATATCCTTGTTTTAAGAATGTTCATGATCTGAGTACTGTTTATACTCTGTTATATATTAATTTAGCTATTCTCATTTCTGATGTATGTGATTTCAGAGATGCTAGCGTATCCTACCTGATTAATTTTGTGAATGATTTTAACAGCAGAGAGATGATATGTCATAAAAGTTCTATCCTACAGGTATCCAAAAAATTAAATATTAGCTTCATTCATTACATGAAATCATTTGTAATGCTGCCAAAGGAAGCTGATAGGCGCTAATGTTAAGATGGAATTCGAATTCATGCTGCAAGAACATCCTAATTCTTGCCTTGTTGATTAGCCTCAACCTGTAATCTGTAACAGTTATTTTCCACAGGCACTTACAAGACGGAGTATTGACTATATTGAGATTAAAGTATAATTAAGCTCAGGGATAACAGCGGTAATAGAATATCTTTCAACAGCTCATCGCTGGCCTTCTTATCTGAAGTATGCAAAATAGTGAAGAGTTACTACTATGGCTATATGCCTATGAATCGTCTCCACTAGTGATTTTACAAAACTATTGCATCATTTCTCTCAAAAAAGCGCATGGTCTCCTGTTGGTAGATTATCACCAGATTAAAACAATAATGGTTTCAAGAATATATGAAATGGTAGCTTCGTGGTTTAAAGCGATACTGCTACGTTATTTTTATGTTGATATGGCATATATACTATTCTATCAGGCAATCTGATTGTTTTTATTCGCTGCTTATTATTGACATCACCGAACATGAACATAAGGAGCTCATTGCGATCGAAGATGGTTATTAAGAGTCAGAAGCGCACTATGGACTGAACTTATTAATATTTTAGTGAGAGCGTTTGCTTAATCGTGCCTACCAGGCTTGCTAGAGAAGTTTTGGTCTCTTGCTTTTTGGAAATGCATTGGCCGCCAAAAGAATATTCCCGAATAAGCAGCATTAAAGTCATTATCTATACAAAATAGATAATACAGTAGCTTCATTTCACAAAGTCCATGCAAATGAAAGTTGACGCTTAATCTTCAGGAGAAACCCTAACTCCCTAGAAAAGAGGGCTGCGATGCCACTAATAAAGCACTTGATATTTTATTAATAAGGTTTTTAACGTATTCTGCAGCGATAAAGAGGCTGCAGAAAGATTGACAAGAATGACTGGCATTCTATCAATTCCCTTCAGGGTAGCGGCATCATAAGAACGGTGAATTTGAATAAATCGACTTTTTGCAAGAGTTGGGGCTATGAAGCCGAAGCGTGAACCACTATGTTTCAAGAAACAACTATTTCAATGTTATTTAATCTGCTCCTGTCTGCTCAAAAAAGTTAGACTCAGATAATGGAATTAATCTGATAACTATAGTGGTAAATAATGTCTAATTTAAAGATGAGAATAGATGCACTAAGCATTAGTTCAACTTAACTTGATTTTTATGCATTAGATCTTATGATAATTCTGCGTGTTATTCCCTAATAACATTAGTAGTATCTATTACTGATTAATCATAAATAACTTATCAATAATAATCTTTAATTATCAACGTTAATCATTTTAAATAGTTTGTTTAATAAGGTTATTATACCATTTACATAATCTCAAGATAATTTTACTACTTAAGATACTCTAGTAATGAATACAGTAATGTAAGTTTAGCTATAAGCTAGTAGATGGCTATTATTAAAGAATAATATATGTCAGAGAAAAATATTATTTGGGATTTTTCCATTATTCAAAAATATAATTATGCAGGCCTTAGATATACTTCTTATCCTACTATATTAGAATTTAATCACTATTATATATTAATAATAATTTTATTATTGCTGCCAATCGCTATCCTGATAGACTTCTATCTCTTTATGTACATATTCTGTTTTGTCATAAACTGTGTTATTTTTTTGGCTGTAATAAGTTTGTGACTCGCCATAAATATAAAGTAGATAACTATTTACAGGTTTTAGCAAAAGAGATAATAAAACAAGCAAGATTATTTATAATAGAACTGTTACCCAAATGCATTTGGATGGTGGAATATAGACTTACTTGAATAAGTTCCAGATCAGTCATCTATTAGTAATGTTAAAAATCACATTTTTATTTTGCGCCAATGCTGAAATATCAATTGAAATTGATCCGCGAGAAATAGAATTGATGTTATTGATCACTTGTGATGCAGGGGGTTTTAATTGCCTTAGTATAGGCGTACAGGATTTTAATAAACAGGTACAATATTTAATTAACCGTCAACAGGATGACGGTGGTATTTTCGTTTTAATTCAACGTGCTAAAGACATGGGATTTAGTCCACTAGTATTGATTTAATTTATGGGTTTACCTAGACAAAGAAAGAAACTTTTGTTTTTACTTTAGAGCTAGAACGAGTAATTAGCACTTTCGCCTGATAGTTTAAGTGTGTTTAACTATGCCCATATACCCAATTTATTTACAGCTCAATGCAAAATAAAGCTGCAAGATTTACCGACAGCAGAACAAAAACTAGGTATTTTACAGCAAATTATTTTCACCTTGACGAAAAATGGTTATCAATTTATTGCGATGGATCATTTTTCTAAACCTAATGATGAACTGGCTATTGCACAACGTAATGAGATCTTGCATCGTAATTTTCAGGGCTATAACTACTCAGTAGAACTGTGATCTTACTTTTAAGACTTGGTGTGTCAGCAATTAGCATGTTAGGTGATGATTATGCGCAAAATCAAAAGGATTTAGGCGCTTACTATGAGACCATTAAAAATTATACCAACATGCATTATGGAAAAGTTTATCTTTGACACAGGATAATTGTATGCGACGTAATATCATTAAAACTTTAATCTGCAATTTTTATTTAGATTATGCTTAGATTGAAGATTATTATCAGATTAATTTTAAAGATTATTTTTTGCAGATTTACAATTATTGCAATCTCTGATAATAGATTGTTTACTGATTGTTAATCAAAAAAACTACAAATTACCCCCCTAAAGGCCAACTGTTAATCCGTAATATATGTATGTGTTTTAATACTTACTTGCGCAACTAAATGCGTAAATGTCAATTTTCACGTGTGATTTAATTGGTTAAAGAGATGCAATAAACGATATATTAGTAGTTATTTTTATTATTATTTATTTTTGAAATTAATTTAGTTAAATGCTAGTTGTATATTTATTATACAAATATATTTTATTTAGATAATTTAATAAACTTATAGAGTTATGTTAATTTTAGTGGATTGTGTTCTCGTAGAGATGGTGGCATATTCTGCTAATTGATTTTTTGAATAATATCAATAATATATAGATGATATATTATGAAAAGTTTACTCTAAAGGTATTTGCGAAACCAGATATTATTTTCTGACCATTACATAAACTAATTCATAATGGTGACAGGATCTAATGCACTCTTGTTGAGCTATATAAGACTCAACCAACGGTGCTATTAATTTCCTAGTGGATTAGGGGAACCGTTCATGAAAGCGATCAAGATAATATTTGCTTTTGCGGGATATCCAGTAGGCTAAAACTTTTATGGCATATCATCTCTCTGTTGTTAACATTATTCACGAAATCAATCGTTAGGATACGCCCTCATCTTTGAACCTAATACTACCAGAAATTAACATAACTTATAACTTTCTGATTATCTCCTAATATTAGGCAATGATAATTAATTTTATGCTCGCTGCAAAGTTTTGTACTATTTAGCTCCATCTAAACAAAGAGTGGACTCTTTATCAATAATTAGCTTAAAAAAACGGTTAACATACTCTACATTTAACTTTTTAAAAACTATTGTTTGCATGACCCTGTCGAACTTAGTCGATTATAAGAACACGATTTCTTCTTTCTTTTACTTTCCCTCTCCGGCATTTTCTACTTTCCTATATGGGAAATAACAGTTTCATTTATATTATTAAAGAAAAATATTTTATTTATTTCAACAATATGACTCAGCGAGTTTATGTTGCTAGGAAGTCAGAAAGAGTCTCTTTTATCCGTATAACTATTTGCTTTTATGAGAACCTATACCTCTCTAGCTAAAATCCTTTGATACATTAAAAGGGGATTTTTACTAACAACTTATGTTAAAATAACTATTTAGTTGCATTGCAATTAATTTAAAATACTCATCGATTTAAAAAAATTAAATCTTTGTTGGTGAGCTGTATGAAAAAATTTATAATGTAGCTACAGTAAATTAAAAAGTACAAAATATATAATGAAATACCGTGATCTTAGAGATTTTATATCATTATTAGAACAGAAAAAAGAACTGAAGCGTATAAGCTATGAAGTCGATCCTTATTTAGAAATGACAGAAATAGCAGATAGAACTCTGCGAGCAGGTGGGCCTGTACTATTATTTGAAAACCCTAAAGGTTTTTCTATGCCAGTTCTATGTAATTTATTTGGAACCGTTGAGCGCGTTGCGATGGGTTTGGGGCAAAAAAATATCAAAGCATTGCATGAAATTGGCAAATTATTGACCTTTCTTAAAGAACCGGATCCACCTAAAGGATTCGTTGATTTAATTGAGAAATTACCAAAATTTAAGCAAGTACTTAATATGCCAACTAAAAGATTAAAGTTAGCATCCTGTCAAGAACAAATTTGGAAAGGTGATGATATTGATCTATTTGGTATTCCAATAATGCATTGTTGGCCAGAAGATGTAGCACCACTTATAACATGGGGATTGACGGTTACTCGAGGGCCTCATAAAACACGACAAAATCTAGGTATCTATCGTCAACAATTATTAACTAAAAATAAATTGATCATGCGTTGGTTATCTCATCGAGGTGGGGCATTGGATTTTCAAGAATGGTGTAATAAATATCCAGATAAACCTTTTCCTGTTTCAGTAGCTTTAGGAGCTGATCCTGCTACTATTTTAGCTGCGGTAACACCTATTCCGGATGCGATTTCCGAATATGCATTTGCTGGATTATTGCGTGGAGATCGTTCATCTGTTGTAAAATGTATATCTAATGAGCTTGAAGTCCCGTCAGGTGCAGAAATTATTCTTGAAGGTTATATTGATCCTGAGGAATTTTCACTAGAAGGGCCTTATGGAGATCATACGGGCTATTATAATGAAGGCAATAAATTTCCAGTATTTACCGTTACACATATTACTAAACGTAGTGATGCTATTTATCATTCAACCTACACTGGCCGCCCTCCTGATGAACCTGCTGTTTTAGGTGCTGCATTGAATGAGATTTTAGTCCCTATCTTACAAAAACAGTTTCCAGAAATTGTTGATTTTTATTTACCCCCTGAAGGGTGCTCTTATCGGCTCGCTGTGGTAACAATAAAAAAACAATATGTTGGACATGCTAAGCGTATTATGATGGGGGTTTGGTCTTATTTACGACAATTCATGTATACAAAATTTGTTATTGTCTGTGATGAGGATATTAATGCTCGTGACTGGAATGATGTTATTTGGGCAATAACAACCAGAATGGATCCAGCACGAGACACCATTATAATGGAAAATACTCCGATTGATTATCTTGATTTTGCATCACCCATTTCAGGTTTAGGTTCAAAAATGGGACTTGATGCAACCAATAAATGGTTGGGTGAAACACAACGAGAGTGGGGTCGTCCAATTGTTATGACAGAAAAAATAAAAAAACGGATAGATGATATTTGGCATGAATTGAATATTTTAGATTGTAATAGGATCTGAATAACAATATCAAGTTGTAAGGTAGTTTCTATAGAAACTACCACTGATATAGCTATTATGTTCGATTATTAAGTAATAGTTAATTTTTTTCGTGTTAATGAATATTTAATGGTTATTGCAAATAACCGTGATAAACGTCTATTTTTTAGCTTTAATTCTTTTAGAAAGATAATTGAATTACATATTAGTATGTCGGAATTTCATCTTTATACCATGGCGGTTACTATAGAGTACATTTTTCGTAGAATAGTATTAATATTTATATACCTCATAGTAAAGCTTGATTTAGTCAGGGAAATAAAATCAATAGTTCTTATTGACGGAGAACAGGATTTTCTTAATATTTGTGCTATTATTTTATATGATGTATTGGAATAAAATTCTGACAGAGATATTATCTTTTATTAGGAATAAAAGGTTAAAATACTTATATGATTTAGATGAATTGCAGTTTCTTTCAGAGCAATATTGAAACATAAAAATTATTCTTATTGTTTAATAATCTAAATTAGATTAGTGAAGATGAAAAGGTATGATTTTTACTGTTGTATTGGATGATTTGATTCTTTTAAAAAAAATGAAATTTATATTGCTGGATGTTTTGAAATGGCAAAAATAGCTAGGGAACCTCTTTCTAGAGAGAGGTTAGTCTTGAATATCTTTAATGGTAACGCGTTTAAATTTATTTAAATGTAATAACAAAATAAAACGGTAATTTTAGACGGAAAATAGCAAAATATACAATACAATAAAAGCGTATATTAGTTATTTAGTCTTAAGTCATTATATAGACCTTTCTCGTATAAACATATTTATAGCAAGATGATTACTAATGAATATAATTGAGAAGAAAATATTATGATGATTAGGCTCTATTATTAAGAACTATAACACCTAAATCAAAGTAATATCCAGGAAAAAAAGAGAAAGAGAGAATGCATCTACTTTAGATAGATGTTATGATACCTCCGAATTTACCATGTCTAAAAAGTAAAAACGAGACAATGTTGATTCTTGAAACTAATATCTCAATCGTTTACTGATAATATTGTTGCCTGCTCAATAAGCGCTGTTGTCGTTTTCATACAAAAGTAATTTTTCTCTACTCAACAATTTTCTGACAGTGGCAGTGGGAGTTAGACGCGAATTCCTGTACTTCGTTTTATCTTAATCTCTACTGGATATTGTTGTTTACGTAGATATGAAGTGAGAAATCTATCTAAAATAAGATAGAGGGAAAAGTTATAAATCCAAACATAAAGCATATAAGATCACGAGCATAATTTTTTCACGTAGATATAAATATTTTCTACAAATGTAAATACAACTTTACGATGTTATCTTTTCATAAGAAAAGATCGCGCCACTCAATAAATTTTATTCGTCTACTCAAGATCGAGACCGTGGTTAATGCTCAACTCTTTTTATGTGATCTTAATTAAACAGCTACAATAGTTACCCATTAGATTCTTGCGGATATAAGAAAGAGAATTTGCAGATTGCCTTTTAGATTGTAAAAACATTTATTCATCGAAAAACATAAATTTACCGATTTACAAGCAGAACTTGGTAAAGAGCACCGACTTTTAGCCCATCGATGCATCCATAAATACTATGCTCGAGCGATTTAATGGGTGTAATGGGTGTTATAGATAGGCTGGAAAGCCATCATTTTAATTCTAGTTAGGAGTTTAAGATTAGTCTACATTAATATGTTTTATTGTATAATCAGATATGATCTGAATCAAGTAATAAGTAGTAAACTACATTTTAGTCTTATGAAAGATTGATTAAAAGTTAAACCTGAATTATTTAAAAAGTTACCCTTGAAAATATTTTTGATAAAAATCTCTTATACTGTAAAAAGAATTTTCGCTATAGAGATTGTTTTGAAAAACAATGATATAGATCAAGAAACTCTTTTTTTTTACTTCATATCAATATAAAAATATATTTAAAGATATAAAGTTGCATCTCATTAATTGACTCAACGATATAATCTATCGAAGGATGGATATCGATTCATGCATTAAATAAACTCATTCGTACTTTATTACGCCTATAATATCACACTGAACATGTTATCTACTATGGATATTCATTAGAATTACAGTGATATTTTTCTAAAATTCACGATTGCAGGAAAACATTTAATAATCTCTGTAAGTCCCTGGCGAAACTATATCAAAAGGATAAATAGTTTATTTATATACGATGTATGTTAAATAGTTTAACTTTACGGAACTTAGCTTTACGGAAGTTAGAAAAACAAGAAAATATTAATTTAAAACAGTCTTTAGATAGACTGGGTTTCCCTTACTTTCTTGCTTCATCAGTGACAGCCAAGATAAATACATTAAGCTGTATTGTCGAAATCGACAAAATATTTTTCTATGAAGCTTTTAAAGAAAAGCGTTATATTCCATATAGGAAAGCTAAAAAACCTTGGATAAGAAAGAAATAAAAGAAAAGAATAAGTTGTGGTCTTAATTTCTAAAGAATAGAGGCTTATGTAAGCGATAAGATTCTTTAAGAGTTTAATACAGAGTATGAGCTCTTTTTCTTGAACCAATCATAGATAAGAGTCCATCTTTTATTTGGATGAGAAAAATCATATAAACCTTCCCTAACAAGCATAAAATTAGTCACCATCGACTAATAAGGTCAGGTAATCAGAAAGTTATTGGTAAGGAATTTCATATTTTAAAATATGAAATTATATTAGCCAATTAAAAAGATGACTGACTAGATTTCTTGATATGGGATTGTTTTATTTATTAAATTGTCTAGCCTGAAGTAGATTATTTAAAACCACAGTAATTAAAATATAGATCTATCTACACAAATTATTCTGTAATTAAAGCAACAACCTTTGCCAATTTAGCTAAAAAACCATACTCTTTCCAAGATGTGACAACTATTTTAAGGAATAAAGGTGGATATTCAGTTATTATATGCAATTATTACATTTCTTATCGGTATATTCTTTGGTGGTAGTATTATCTGGTTGCTTATCGCGAAAAAAATAAATAAAAAAGAATCTGAATTACAAGATTTTTATAGTATCCAAGGTAGTTATGAGGAAAAAATCACCTATCTTAAATATTGGAAAGATAAGTGTGAGCAGCGGGATCAAGAATTAAGATCACAAAGGGAAATTAATCATAATCAAGAAATTGAACTACGTGAAATGATGACACGGCTTGAAGAGATACGGTTGGCTTTTGAAGAAAAACATCAGTTGTTACTCAATAGCGAGCAACGGTTAAATGTTCAGTTTGAGAATTTAGCCAATCGTATTTTTGAGCAAAATGAACGTCGAGCTTTAGAGCAGAACCGTCAAAGTTTAATTTCATTGTTAACACCTTTTCGTGAACAATTGGACGGTTTTAGCCGTCAAGTACATGAGAGTTTTAGTCAGGAAGCGCGTGAGCGTCATACTCTAGCTCATGAAATTCGTCAGCTTCAGCAATTAAATGCAGCAATGGCAAAAGAAACAATTAATTTAACTAAAGCCTTAAAAGGGGATAATAAAATTCAGGGAAATTGGGGTGAGACAATTCTATCTCGTATACTAGAAGCTTCTGGATTAAGGCAGGGCTATGAATTTGAAACTCAAGTTAGTATTAATACTTCTAATAATCGTTATCAACCAGATGTGATTATTCGTTTACCACAAGGTAAAGATGTTATTATTGACGCCAAAATGTCATTAACAGCTTATGAGCACTATTTTAATAGCGAAGATGAAAAACAGCAAACAAGGGCATTGCGAGGGCATGTTAATTCAGTACGTAATCATATAAAAGAGCTTGGACAAAAAGATTATCATCAATTAAATGGGTTAAGATCGCTGGATTATGTATTAATGTTTATTCCTCTTGAGCCAGCTTATTTAATTGCTTTACGTGAAGCACCTGAACTTATTGATGAAGGTTTACGGAATAATATTTTACTTGTTTGTCCTTCAACCTTATTGGTGGCAGTACGTATTATTAATAATTTGTGGCGTCATGAACGACAGAATCAAAATGTACAAGTAATTATTGAGCGTGCTGCTAGCATATATGACAAAATTCGGTTATTTATCGAGGATATACAGATTTTAGGTCAGAGTCTGAACAAAGCACAGGTTAACTATCAATCGGCGATTAAAAAATTAGCAGAAGGAAAAGGTAATTTAATTAGCCAGGCGGAAAGTTTAAAGGAATTAGGTATAGAAGTTAAACGTCCGATTGATATTGAATTTAATAGACAGATAGATAAATTCATGATTAAGAAGAATCGTTAGATCATAAATAATATCTTGCAATAAACATGATTATACTTCGATTATTTAATGAGCATAAATAATGGTAGATTCAATTAAAGAAACCACTGATTTTGGCTTTCATAAAGTAAACAAGGATGAAAAAGGGGATTTGGTTGCTGCTGTTTTTCATTCAGTAGCTCCGAAATATGATCTTATGAACGATCTTATATCATTGGGGATGCATCGAATATGGAAGCGTTTTACGATAGAAGCTAGTGGGGCACGCCGCGGGCAATTTATTTTAGATCTAGCTTGTGGTACCGGAGATTTAACTGTAAAATTTGCCAAAATAGTTGGCGAAAAAGGAGAGATTGTATTAGTCGATATCAATGATTCTATGTTGAAAATGGGACGTAAAAAGCTTCGTGATCAGGGTATCATTGGTAATGTTAATTATGTTCAGGCTAATGCTGAACAGTTGCCTTTCCCTGATAATTACTTCGATTGTATTACTATTTCTTTTGGCCTTCGCAATGTTACTGATAAAGATGAAGCACTTAAATCTATGTTTAGAGTGTTAAAGCCTGGTGGTCGTTTATTAGTATTAGAGTTTTCAAAACCCATTTCCCCAGCATTAATTAAAGTTTATGATGCATACTCTTTTAATATTTTACCCCTGGTTGCTCAAATAATAATTAATGATGCCGATAGTTATCGCTATCTAGTTGAATCTATTCGTATGCATCCTAATCAGGATACGTTAAAGAAAATGATGAGATTAGTTGGTTTTGAACAAGTTTCCTATACCAATATAAGTGGCGGAATCGTTGCCTTACATAAGGGATTTAAATTTTAAAATGGATATTGCATCAATTAAAAGGTATTCAAAAATCCCATTATTACATTCCGGAATAGCTTCTTTTTTACAGCATATATTAAATAAATTTTTCTATCAGGAAGTTGCTTTAAAATCGGTTAGAGTAAGGCTAATTGGTAAAGTTCTGTCGATTGATTTAAAAGAATTATCTCAACCGTTGATATTTATATGCTCTGAGGAACGAGTTGATGTGGTAAATCAGTATCCTACATCAGAAGATTGTATGATAAAAACTAGATTAGTAACCTTACTATATCTTAAAAATATGCAACAGTTTTTAGCATTGATCAACGATGGTGCGATTGTTATTGTAGGGGATATGCAAGTTGTGCAGAATTGGTATGCATTGCTTGATGCAGCTGAATGGGATCTTGCTCACTACCTTGCTCCTTATATCGGTGATTTTATTGCCGAAGTGATGAGTTGTTTAGTTAAAAAAAGTATTTTTGGAATAAATGGGTTATTAAAGCAACAAAAAAAACATTTTAAAAATGCATTGGTGGAAGAATGGCAAATGTTTCCTAACACATTGGAAGTACTAAGTTTTGTTAATAAAATTGATCGGGTAGTAGTAGATATTTTAAGACTAGAACAGCGTTTATCTAAATTGGAGGAAAAATATGAGACTGGGAGAAATTAAACGTCTCTATTTTATTGTTGGAGTATTTCTAAATTATGGTTTAGATGAATTCATTCCTAAAATTAGATTCACCTTATTCTTAAGAATTGGACGCCGTTGTCTATTTTGGTTATTAAATAAGCATAAAGGTAAAGTTATTGGTGAACGTTTACGTTTAACTTTACAAGATTTAGGTCCAGTTTGGATTAAATTTGGACAAATGCTATCTACCCGTCGTGATCTTTTTCCAACAATAATTTCTGATCAATTAGCCTTATTACAAGATAAGGTAGCTATTTTTGATGGGCAACTGGCTCGTCAACATATAGAGCAGTCATTAGGTGGCTCTCTTGAAACCTGGTTTGATGATTTTGATGAGGTACCTTTAGCCTCTGCATCAATTGCTCAAGTACATACTGCAAAATTAAAGAAAAATAATAAACAAATTGTAATTAAAGTTATTCGCCCTGATATATTGCCGGTTATTGAAGCCGATATAGGCTTGATGTATTGGTTAGCTAATTGCATTCCACTTTTACCGAATGAACGACGCTTACGTCTACGGGAAGTTGTTCGAGAGTATGAAAAAACATTAATTGATGAATTGAATTTGTTGCGTGAAGCGGCAAATACAATTCAGTTAAGGCGTAATTTTAAAAATAGTTCCATGCTTTATATTCCAAAAGTTTATTCAGATTACTGTCGAGAGAATGTGATGGTTATGGAGCGTATTTATGGTATCCCTATTTCTGATATTAATGAATTAAAAAAACAGGGAATTAATATGAAGTTATTAGCTGAACGTGGAGTAAAAGTCTTTTTTACTCAAGTTTTTCGCGATAGCTTTTTTCATGCTGATATGCATCCTGGAAATATTTTTATTAGTCGAGAACATCCTGAAGATCCGCAATATATTGGTATTGATTGTGGTATTGTCGGTTCACTAAATAAAGAAGATAAACGTTATTTGGCAGAAAATTTTATTGCTTTTTTTAATCGTGATTACCGTAAGATAGCTGAATTACATGTTGATTCAGGGTGGATACCACCAGAGACTAATATAGAAGATTTTGAATTTGCTATTCGAACCGTTTGTGAGCCAATTTTTGAGAAATCACTGGCTGAGATTTCTTTTGGTCATGTTTTATTCAATTTATTCAATACTGCAGGCCGTTTTAATATGGAGGTTCAGCCTCAGTTAGTTTTACTGCAAAAAACCTTACTCTATATTGAAGGATTGGGAAGGCAGCTTTATCCACAATTAGATTTATGGAAGACAGCTAAACCTTTTCTTGAAGATTGGTTACATCGGCAAATGGAGTTAGTAGCTATTATTGGTGCATTTAAGGAAAAAGTACCTTATTTGTTGGAAAAGATGCCAAAAATTCCTGATCTTATTTACGGATCGCTTAAGCAGCATAAATCCTTGCAAGATAGTTTTGATAAATTTACTATCCTGCTACAAGGACAGGAACTAAAGAAGAGACAAGGCCAGTATTTACTAGGAATTGGATCAACTTGCTTATTATGTGGTACTTTATTACAAATTTTTGATTCAAAAATTGCTTCTATTGGTTTTATATTTTTCGGTATAATTTCATGGGCGGCAGGGATAGTATCAAACAGGTGAATTGAATAAAGTTTGTTTGAATAAATTTATATTAGATTTTGTCTGTGTTTAAATAAAGTTAATTATATATAATGGAATTATATATAGTTGAATTTAATTTATAGAGGTATACAATGGCAACAAGAATTGCTATGACTATGCTATGACTATATTAGTAAGCTCTGCTCAGATTCCTATTATTAGTATTTTACTAATTATTTTAATTTTATACTAAGAAATTACTTTCACTCAGTTCAGATTTTAGAGAGTCATTAAAAATTTTAAAAAGTAATGAGTGATGATCATAGTAAAATTCAATGATAGTAGCAAACTAGAAAAATAGTATACTGATGTTGACTTTGAATTCAAAACTTACTAAAGAAGCAATAGTAAGTTAGATAAAACGACTGAAGGCAAAAAATTAGGTATAAACCGTATTTGATATCACTTTTAGTTAATTGTTATTAGTTATGATTTTGGCCTAATGCTATTCTGGTCTAAAGCATTTGCTGGTAGCTGTCAGAATAGTTGCTAGTTGGACATCTATGTTGCGTTAATTGGTTGTTAATGTTCAAGATTAGCTCTCATAAGAATTTAAATTGAAGAAATTGCAGGGAAACATAAAAAAGAAAGAATAAGTACAGTTACAAACCTTTTGGTCGGAATTTAAGAAATCAATAAAAGAATTGAGAAACTCTACTGAGTTATTAAAGAAAATTATTAATCATCGAACAGTTATATCGAAGAAAATTAGTTAAAAATAAAAGCATTTAGTACTTCTTTTGATAAAGAAGACGCAAGTAAAACGAATGAAGAAATGCTTCTAACATAATCAATAAATAAAATCAATAATAGAGATTATTTAGTTGGTAACTATAATAGTAAATAATCCTATTAAAATTAGGAATGCAATCAAATTTCCTTCATAGAAAGTAAAATCCGCTGATCAAACTAATACTGAAAATTAATTAATGTTTATTTATAGTCTTAAACCAGTTATTAACTATTTCATTGAAATACGTAAACGTAAAATTTACAGCTTATTTTTTGTTGCAGTAGTTTTTGCTCTTCTTATTTCTAATGAGATCTATTATTTTGTTGCTATATGGTTGATAGCATGCTTACTGGATAGATAAGCGCATAAGAATAATTGATATGGTATCAACTTTCACCTCGATTAAACTGCCATTTATTATGGTAGCATTTATTTCTGTTCACTGATCTTATATTAATTATGGATTTTTTATCATGACAGCATTTTAAAAAATGAATAGATATTAATATTACTTTTGCTGGTCTCTCAAGCAAAGTACTTTTTATTTGTGGATGTTTTCATATTTTTTGTTTTTCATTTAGCGTTTGGTTTTTGTGAAAACTAAACAAAAAGTTTTAATATCATTCCAATATCAGTAAATATCTTAATTTATCATAATACTTTTATGGCTTTTAGCGCAATTCTTGAAGTTCCTCTTGCTAGTATTATACTGCGCCTGACCAGTTGTCATAACCTCTTGATTATTTAATAACGTAAGCGTCCATATATTATTGTAGGTGTTTTGTTATAAGTATATTTTTGACTATATCAGATCTGTTTTCAAGCATTATTGGCGGTAGCGATATAATTTATTATTTGAATTAGGCTTCTTATTATCAGAATTCTATGTTGCTAATAGCTATGAGAGAGACAATAGATAATAAAAATTTAAATAAAAAATAGAAAAAATGCTATTTTAATTACAATTAATTTCTTTCTTAAATTATTTATTAGCTAGTGGCTAAGTTATATTTTGATTTAGGATATTAATAAGAATAATTGAAGTATTTTTACCATTTAGTCTTTAAATAAATCGTTTTTAAGCTTTTTAAAATATTATTAATAGTGATAATTGAATCGCCTGATATTGACCTCTTTTATAGTAAAATCTCTTGTTTAAAGAGACATTTTAGTTCATTAATGATAATATCTTGTATGATCATAGTATTAAGGAGAGGGTGGTCTATATCGAATAAAAACAACTGATCCAGTACACTTGAATATATTATTATGGTATACATTTTTAGATTAAATTTAATGAAAAAGTAGTTTAGAAATATTGCTTCAATAATTGAAATTCTTTTTTCCATCAGGCACCATTTTTATATTTGAACTTCTTGGGTTAAAAGCAGAAAAGTTTCTATCTTTTTAGATTTCTTGTTGATCTATCTATTTTCCTGTCTTAAAAATAAATAAGATAGAAATCTTCCATTTTATGATTTAAAAATAAAATTATATTTTATTAGTATATCAAATTATAAATTATTAAGAAATGTAATCAAAACTACTATGATTAATTCTTTGTGATTCAACTAATTTAGTTTTAGATATTATCTAATAAAAGGTATCTGTTTAGTTCAAAACTATTATATAGAGATGCTCGTCGCACAAGCCCTATTCGTCATAAGATAGCCATTAAGAAATATAACTGATAGCAAAATATTATGATGATGAAGCTCCATTTTCAGCTAAAATAAAAAGCCTGCATCTACTTTAGCTAAAATAATTATGATATTTCTAAACTTACTTATTGTTAAAGGGTAAAAACGAAATGATGTTTATAATTAAACCTATCTTCCCTATTATTTGCTGATAATGGTATCGCCAGATCAAGAAATCGTAGTTGTTTTCTTCCAAAATAACGTTTCTCGCTTGGCGAGCTGTGCTTACAATTTTACGCAAATTTCCTGAACTCTGTTTTGTATCTTAATATGATCTGGATATCGCTGTTTATGCAGACAACGGAGTGTTAAATTTGTGTAAAATAAGTCAGGAAGAATCCGAATCTGAAGCATAAAACGTTAAATCTGATATTTTGCTTATCTGTATGTAGATGTAAATATCTTTAGGAAATTCCAAACAAAACTTATGATGTTATTTTTCTAAGATATAGATTCCGTAACTCTATAGAAGAGAGTTTTGTGCATTTTTATAAGGCAATACTGCGAACAATTTTACGCTTCTTACGTGATCTTAACCGCCAATACGTCCCATAGTTATTTATCATCTACTTATAGACAATGACAAAGAATTTATAGAGCGTATTTTGATATTCGAAAACGTCATGGTTGGCAGGTTAAATCACTCTTTAAGTTAAGAGTGAAAGCCATCTATTTTCCTAAAAAATAGAATAATCGGTTGCTTGATCTATTCTAAGTAAAATTTCATCGGAGTCTATATTTTTAATTTAATACTTTAATTTTAGAGATATTAACTATATTAATTAGCTTAATAGCTATCGTTTTTTTATTTTATATATTTTTTGATAATAATTCCGTTACCTGTTTGCCAGGCAGAGCGTCGGTAAAAGTAGCCTTTTGCGACACAAAATACATTTTACAGATTTACTTGTAGGAATCTTTTTATCAGAAAAGCAAACCTTGATTTTTTTGCGAGTTGTCATCATTTCTAGCATATTATGTATATTCCGTTCTTATGTAATATTCGGTAAGAATTTGCCTCCTTAAAAATTCGATAAAAATCATAGTAACGTAATATCTTAAAATGCCTTGCTGAAATTATAGCTAATATATAACACCAGATCACCCCTTTCTATGTCAAGGGAGTCTGCTGACAATACTGTAGTCAGAGGTGCCTCTAGCAATAATTCGTAACCCTCTCATTAATGCCGCAGTTTTGATGCGAATACTGAGACGTTTAAGATAGCGCTAGAGGTATTTTATGCTATATCATACTCATTTTATCTTTTTATTGAAGTTCACTTTTCAGTAACATCCGTTCGTACTGTGACTTCTAGGTAATGCTGCTACTGCTTCCTAGTACAAATATCTATAAAAGACTAAAAAGATATTAGTATTTATTAATTCATAGCTCTAACGCATTACCTGAATGATATCGTATTGCCAGATCTCTTCAACTGCTATGTTTTTAAAACAGATCACCCTATATAGGATGTTTAATATCTAGATCGTAATAGATGATATTGGTATAAACATGTAGATATTAATTAAATTATTGAACATAAGTGTAAAATGCACAAAAAATATCAATTTCAATACTCTATTTACGTGTCCACTACAGCATAGTGCAAGGTTAATCAGCCAAATATACCGTTAAGTCTCATAAGCTAGCTATGTTAAAAAAAATTAAAGAAGATGGAACATAGTAAAAGTAATGTATTGTTAGTTGCAATTGAGTAAAATATGAACCTGCTGCCCTAATCAGTTCAATGCTAAATAGCTTTGACATTAGATAAACTGCAGGCTTTTGTTTACAGTTTTAGCAGAAAAATACTATGGGAACATTCAGGATAGGTATAGCAGTGGCGTTCGAGATAGGGAAACCCAATAATACTACAAGTGCTTCAGACAAGAACTTTCTCTACAGATAAATGCGTCCACAGAGTGATACTTTTATCGTCTTTTCAAGAAAGTTATTCAGCCCTCATCAATAGTAAAAAACAGTTTAGTTTGGCGGAAGAAATATATATCTAGACAAAATACTCTCTACTCTCTTTTCAGAGAAAGAGAGATAGTTATCCTGTCTATATTCGTCTACTCTATTGTTCCAGCTATTTTTATCTTTGTCCAGTGGAAGAGGAGAGTGAGATTATCCCTATTCCCTATAGGCAAAAATCCATCGAGAAGCATACTTTTAGTAATTATTCTTAATAAGTTATATCCAGTATCATCGGCTTGGCTTATGTGTTTCTCAAAACTCTGGATAATAATGAATAGAGGCAGATAATACTTGTCATGTCGAGAGAAAAATTGGAAGGATAAGAGGAGTTAGACATATTGCTATATCATCTATTTGAAATCATAAAAAATTCAGTTGGTCTCTCATCATGAATTTTGTGATGGAGATCATAAAATCGCTTCGGATAAATAAACGATATCACAATATGAAGTTGTGTATTGTTTTCCTGATTTATTCGGTTTCTTCTAGAAGATTTATTCTGAATCATCTAGTTAATTTTTAAAGATTAATATTTTAGAATAAAAATATACTCATGTCATCAACTGTTTCGAAGCAGTGTAGCTACGCTAATCAAATTATACTGTGTTAGTTCAATTGAGCGAGGAGTTAGGTAGTTCTATATCCAGCCGTCAGTTATCGAGACTTCCTGGATGTGTGACGACTAACCTGATAGCACAGACATTCTTATCCTCCCAGGAAATATGATCATTACTTTCCCTAGAAAGCCTATTCTCCATCAATAAGGTGAAATGGATTTATCGGCTGCGCTGTTAGTACAAGGGATCTTCAATTTTTCATGTGTCCATTAATACCAATATCCATCCCTATTGTTAGGTTGACGATCGTGTCCGAAAAGCAGTCATATCTTTGCTTTCCATTGTATTAAATACTAGGTGTTGTTCCTGCCTAGCCGGTTAAGCTCGACGGGATATTCAGCGACAGGAGAGGATAAATGATATTGTTGTTAGAACCACATAAATAGCTGACGTAAATCAGCGTTGCAGATCTATTTGGACACTGCATTACGTACGTCATCTGCAAACTCCAGAAATAATCATTGATATGAAAGGGGTACCAGGATTAAGCATTAGCAGCAGCCTCAAACTAGAGGCTTATACAACTAATAGTAATATCTATCACCGCCGCTAGCATTAAAATGGTTTCTTGTTTAATAACTCACTTAGCTTGGGATATTTACCTACTAGCATTAGCATCTATAAATTTCAGAAATTTGGCAAAATTCCGTATGCTGTGTAATCCTTAAAGATAAAATAGTTAAATTAGAGTAGATACCAGCTCCTATGCGCCGCTGGGTAAGTACCCCCGTTAACAACAAAGGGGATAAAGTCTATTTTTCTTGTCCTCATGGCAAAATCTAGCTATATAGCTATAATGTCTTCCTGAAATAGCTTCCTATTACGTAACTATCGGCTACCGTGGTAGTTGTCGGAATTAACGCAGAATATAGCACCGGGATAATACCCAGGCAGTAAACGGTAGTCAGGAAACTCATCTTAACCTATTTTCAAATAATCTTCTGCATTGTATAGACTTTGAGCAGGTATCAATAGCATCAAGCAGAGATCGCATTATCTAGACACCCTGAGTCAGTAAGCTGTTCTTATAGCGCTATTCATATCTGGGATTTTTTAATTATTGTGGAGTTTATCTGTAATGGCTGAATACGTTTTATTCTATGTTGTGCAGCGCAAGGCGGTGTTTGTTTAATTTAGAAAATAGATGAATGCCTTTTCTTTAAAATTAGTAGTCATGTTACCTCGGGGGCTATCTGCCGATTAAAAATCGAGTGCGCAGTGCGGGTTAGAGATGAATATCCAGAATGCTAAATGCTTTGGCATATGACTTCCATCACTTGAGAATATCGATCTTGTTCTTTGACTATCCTTTGAAAATACCAGAAATTACTTATGAATATACAAAACTTTTTATTAGCAGGATTCTCGCTTATCAGGCTATGATTATCATGTGTCCGATGTCGTCAGTATATTCCAATCATAAAATTTTAGATAAGAAATGCCTAATAGACTGGTATTTTCAGGATATTAAAACCGTCCAGTATAGTTGGTGTCATGCATGCTTCGAACGCCTGATTGTATATTCTTTATGAAGTGATTGTCAATTTGTAGTATATTATATACTACTTTGATATATAGAAAGTATCAAGCATCAACATATGAGCTAGTTAGGATCAGATTTTTTGCTTTCAGTCACCTTTAAGTCTGAGCATTCATTTGAGATACTATTTTCATGAATGTAATATAATCCACAATATCCGAATCAGAAATGTACTCGGGTAACCATGGCCAGATACTTATCGTTGCTGTTGCAGTTAAAGGCTAACCTATCAGATAGGTTTAGGCAGATAAGGATGTAGAGGATTATCTGCTTTTGTTGATCATAAGATGACGTTGCGCTACTCTACGCGCAACGCCTCGGGCTTGTTTAAACCCAGGGAGATAGATAATACAGAAATACTGACAGGATTGCTCTTATGAGTGAAGTTCTCATTAAAACAGTAACGATAGTTGAGCTAAATTAAATGGCCTCCAGCACCGTTTGCAAGGTGCGCCTGATATAGGCCGATATTTCAGTTTATCGCTGCACTTCACAGTTTAAATATCGGGTTAATCTTCAAATTTCAAGAAGGGGCCGCACAAGTCTGCTCATATTATATCATTGCCTAAAAATCATTGGGTGTGATAGATACCACCATCGCTATAACTTGCACGGTAGATAAAAATATTTTTTATGGGCGCATTCGCTTATTGGTGATGTTTTATAGCTATGTTAGTAAAGGTTGTTGCTAAAAATCTCTTATGCTGTAGTAAATATCTTTACTACAATTAGTTATTATAAAAACAAATAGTCATATAGATGAAAAAACTATTTCTTCACTCCCTGTCAACATAAATCTTTATCTTATTAGTTGGCTTGTCGGCAATCCTGTCAGATGAATATCAATTCACGGATTTAAGTAACTATTCTACTTTATCTTATCTATATTATTATACTGAATATAATGTCCACTGGGAATATTCATTTTAGAGTTATACCGATATCGTTCTAAAATACTAGATTACATAAAAGATTTAACAATCTTATTGAAAGTCTATAGTAAAACTACATCATAAGAATAGATAATTTAATTATCTGCTATGTATGTTAAATAGCTTGACTTTACGGAACTCAGCAAAAGAAGCAGGTGTTAATTTAAAGCAGTCTTTAAATGTAGACATTGCTTTTTTGCTTTAGTAGGAACACTTAACTTAAGTGTATTAAGTAGTATTATTCAAGTCGATGAAATATTTTTCTTAATTCTTTAAAGAAAATTTTATCCCCCATATAGGAAAGTAAGAAAACGGGGGGAGAGTAAAAAATGAAAGGAAAGAGTGAATCTCGTTCTTAATCACCCGAAATCAATAAGGTCATGTAAACAATGAAATTCTTGAGGAGTTTAATGTAGAGTGTTGTGGTCAGCCGTTTTCTTTAGCTGATCATTGATCAGAGTTTATCCTTTTTACTTTTTAAAAGGGAGCTAAATAGTATAAAACCTTTGCCAGTGAGTATGAAATTAATCACTATAATTAATAATATTGTATAGTCAATAATTATTAGTAAGGAATTTTAAATTTAAAATTTGAACAATTATATTAGCTGATTAAAAGAGGATGGCTGAGTAAATTTTATAGTGTAAGGGTCCTCTCTTATTTTAGAATTATATAATCTAGAAAAGATTATTTAAAATCATAACAATTAAATACAGGCATAACTATAAATTTCTCTCTAATTAAAGCAATAATCTTTGCCAAGATAGCTATCTTACTACAGGTCTCATATCACGCTTTTCGATATCAAGCGCCCCACCTTGCTTGGTAACATAACAGACATGTTGATACAGTTCCTCTTCTAATAGCTTCATCCAGCGTAATGAGATGCAAGAGGCTGTGTAATCTTTGACTTTCACTTTAAGGAAGTCTTCTGAATGTAGGCATTAAACAGATGTATAGAAATCGTTTTATAGATAAAAATCAGTCATCCAAGACCAAAACTTCACATATTGAGTATTAACACCGCCTTCAACAATTCCCCTGAAGTGATTCATAGAAATCGATTTTCTCACAATATCTCCACATTTCTACAAGCTGCGATATGTAGATAGGAAAGAGAGATTAACATATAAATTTTAAAGCCGCTGCAATTGATAAGGAGATTATGTACTGAAGGATTCTCTGTGCTTCTACTGTCCAAAGAAGTGGATTTATAAATATCAGATTGAGAAAGATAATTTAAAGCACTGACAAACAGGGTATAGGCGAATAATATATTCCAGAAGTATCTCTTTTTTTAAAGTAAAGACATTGCACATCTATCATTTCGTTACGAAACCTGTGTTGATAGTAATGATATTACGCGCATCATTAGTTTTCCTTACAGGTGGCTGGTTATAGTAGAATTTTTTTGTAATGTACATTTTAAAGGTTGTTGTCAAAAACCTAGCGTTATTGATAAGTATATCACTTCCTGAAAGGTAATATAGTTTTTGAATAATTCAGGTTTAACTTTTAATCAATCTTCTTAATAAGACTGGAATAGAGTTTTATTATCTAATAGGGCTATAGTAATAAATTTAGTATATGACGGTTAGGAGATAGGCTACACTCTGATACTTCATAAATCTATTCTCCATCCTTAAATTATACCTTGTTATCAGAAGGGATGGAGTTAGCAGAGGATCCTCTTAGCTGGTTCCAGCTATTCTAAGCAGACTGCAGTATCTCTTAAATTCTATTGAAAGAATTATTTTTCAAAGCAGAGCGCTTCGCGCATTAGCTTCATAGTTTAACTATCGTTAAAAACTGATTTAATTAGATTCGTCATTTTTATTGACTCTAAGTGTCCTAATAGGAAGGAAGCCATAGAATGTCAGTCATTCTTCTTAATGTTTTTCAGCTTCTTCATCGTTTCAAGATATTTGCCTGAAAGCCATTGCTAACAAAATATCAAGAAGTTTATTAGCGGTATCATAACTCTCTGCTACCCAAATCCTATTCCAATTTATCCTTTAACTTTCGATTAGATTTTTTTGGGAAGTGAAAGGGGGAAAATTAGCTATTTTATTATACTCAACAGCGTTTGCGCTACATGCCAGCGAATATCTTTGTCATTATATTTAAAATTATGAATACCCCGTTCTTTCTAATAACAAACTTGAGAGATACGATAAAAATACCTGCTAGTATAGGATTAGAAGTTATCTGCAGTGCGCTTCAACTTTTGATAAGCATCCTCTATCATAACCTAGTTCCTTACGTCCATATACAGTCCTAGCAATAATAACTAGAAGGTAAAGGCGATCAGATTTCTTGACAGGATGGCATAAATGGCATCGTCCCAGAAAAATAAAGACAGCGTATTTTGCTTAAATTAAGAAAGATAGCATGCCATATACTTTTCAAGCCATTACTGTTTCAGTCTGCTGATAGTGTTCTGGCAGAGAAGATTATCTCTTCTTCATCAAGAAGCGCTTCAGTAACTTCGTAAAAATCACCAGTGGAGATGCCTATCATATAACACAAGGTCATGATTGCAACTCTTCGCTACTTTTTATACGGTTCAAATAGTGAAGTAATAATGAACTGTTAAAATATATTTTATTGCTGATGTAATCTCTAATTTTCAGCACTTTAATCTCAATATTGCTAATATAAGTCTGTATGATTCGTTCTGCAGATAACTATTACGGATGATGACAATAAAACCCTGTCGGACCAAAGCAGCGTTCAGTACATTATCGCAGCAATCGCTTCAAGCTCAGCCTAAACAGCGTTGCTATCAGCCTCCTAGTAGAATTACGGATGCGTTCATGAAAGGGATAAAGGATAATATCTCATTTTTTTCGGATACCTAAGTAGAATAAATTTTTTATGTTATATCATCTCTATAATGTTGAAATCATTTAGGAAATCAATCAGTAAAATACACTTTCATCTCTGAAATTCCAGATATCAGAAATAAGCATAACTCACCTAATACTGATTGGGTAATTCCTGATTGTACAGATAAACATATTAATAAAAAGTTAATCAAAAGCTTTTACTAAAAATTGAAATTATAGCTTTGCAGCCCATCTTCGATACGCCGATTAAATCGTTCGACCCCATACCATTTCATTTGAGAATGCATCGGTAGCCTAAGTCAATGTTCTATTATATCAAGTTCTGTATATAAAACAGTCGAATTTCTATTTTTAGTGATTGAATCTTTTCGCAGACTAAAAGTGCGGTCTGTAAATTTTTGCTATTGTTTATACGTACCAATGGATATACATTAGATTATGCTTAGTTAAGATCACGTAATAAGTGTCGAGTATTAACCCCCCCCAATTTTAGCCTTATAAAGACGGATAAATCCATATAGTGCGTGATCTATAATACCTATGAATGATAACGTCGTGAAGTTTCGTTTAGTATTGCGGAAGATATTTTATAATACGTGCAGGATAACCAAGCTCATAGCTTTTAAACGCTTTATGGGTTAGATTTCGAGTATTTTATCTTATTTTAGGTAAATTCCTCATCTGTGATTGCATAAACAGCAATTCAGAGTAGATTATTTTCTCCGACAACATCAGGGTGTTTCTATCTCAGTTAATGGCCAGTTTTTCTTTATTCCACAAATTCCATTGTAGATCTATTTAATAGCTGTTGTCGGTTATAATATTCAACTATCACTAAGAAGGGAAGATGTTTATGTCATCCTACAGCGATTTATAGATAAGTATTGTTCATGCGGCATTCAAATAACCTTGCTGTATACTGAATCTCGTAACTTTACTACCATATTGAGGTTATATTCATCTAATAGTTTATCAGGATAGTAAATATTGTTAAAAAACGGATTTCATAGCGCTGATGGTATGTTCTGTCTGTGGCATAAACAACTCGCGTAGTTCAAACTACGTCAGCCATTTCAGTTAAGTAGCATCGTTTTCTAGTTTTCAAAGCAGTAAAACTCAGTTGAGATGTAATGTTAGCATCGGGTTTTTATAGAGTTAAGTGTACAGACGGGTGTATTATACCGCTAAAAACCCCAGCTCTTAATTTTATTAATCGACATTTTAAGAAGTGCAGCTTGCGTAGCGTGGCTCTAGCTTAGTGAGAGTTAATTTATATTCTTCTTTGCCTGATGTTGAGCACCGATTTAACTACTTTGTTGCCGTTTTGAGCACGATTCTTATTTAACCGCCAGTACGGCGTGTAATAAGATGACAAAGCGGCGAAAAGATTATAAAGATAAGGTGCAATTCAATCGTTCGATACTGCCGTATCATTGTGAATTGTTGGTTGGATCTTCAATATTCCAAGTGAGTTAAAATACCGCTAATATCTGCTCAGTATGTTGTTAGTTTTACTATTTCTTATTATCCGAATATTAGAGAAATAGCTAATCGTAATCAGAGTAGTCGACTTTAATTTTCATCTCGTGATCCGCATCCAATCCAGACATAATTCGCCAACAGACTGCTATAATTACAGTGAACAAATCTTTTGAGGTAGCGATATTCCATACCTGGTTTTATGGAGCTTTTTTCCATAGCATACATTACGGTTTCATAAAAAGGGTGATGGCTTCATTAGTGACTCATCCGCATAGCGCTTTGTTGCTATATTCAGCACAAAAATCCGCATATATTTCTTTCACGTTGTATCCGTTTACTTATTATAATATGTTAGGTAATCATGCAGCCAGACGATACGCTTCGTTTTAATGATCTTGCTCTTATTTAGAGTAGGATTTTTATCAGGGTGCTCGCCTGGATTTCTAGTCTTTCTGTAGTCAGTTATCCAACTATAATGATGATTTCAGTGAGTTGAATACTTTTATCTTTCTTGGCGGCGACCACCACCTATATCACCTTGGTGAGGAATACCCTTTAAAAACTAACTAGTTTTCTACTGTCAGGAAAAAATTGGATGGCTTATTTGAGCTGCACCAGTAATATTTTATATCGGTAATTTAGCACTAGTTATCAATTAGATCGGCTTATATATTTCAGCTAATGCAGGGCAACTACAGTAAATATCTAATTTCTACAGTTTTTTATCATTGATATTGACCTTTGATACGGTGGTTATTTGATTTTATCAGCCTCCGTGGCGATCATTAGTTGTTTAAGATGATGGTTACGGATCTCCACAATAGACTTCAATGGGTAAGTAATCAATTTTAGTACTCTTAAGATTTGTTATCTTCACGTTTACGTTTCATGAATTTAGTGCCATAAAAAACCACTGTACTGTAAAAGATAACCATGAAATCCCAATTAATTAAGTTACTCATACAAGCATCAGGATACTAATCATACAAAAATGAGGATACTAGTTGGCTAAATATCTTCAGGAGCATTACTAATCACTTCAGTAATAATGCGTTCATATTTTATAATGGTGATCAAGGATATTTTTAGTAAATTAGATTTCAGTTCTGCTCGTATCGATAATCCACGTAGTATGAATTCCTTTATATTCACTGTTCTAACAATATGTTATCTGTACTAATATTATTATGGTTTTATAATTTATTTTTAAATATTATTTCTTTATTCTTAAAGATTAAACTTATATCTAACAATACAATTTACTGCTTTAAATAGACTATTGTCTTAAAAGAAATAAAGTTAATAAAAATTTAATTTTTTTAAATTATGCGCAAGTTTTACATATATTTCTGCTTTAAAAGCGATAACATGAAAGAAAAATAAACTTATGGATAAAAAAGAATTAGATTTTTTTTAAAATAAGGCATAAATAAACAGTCACCACGAGACTAAGATGCTAATATGCTCAAGATCTATACAAAAAATATCAAAGGAATAGGGAATTAATCATTCAAGGATTAATGATTATCTTAAGAGAAGCTCAAGACCTAATATTAATATTCTTAAGAATTACATTAGCAAAAATATAGGCATTGAATAGCTAATAAGTAATTCTATCAAACCATATAAATCATTAAATCAGTAAACAACACTACTTTCATGTGGATCCTATACATAAAAGATTTCAATAATCTTGGAGATATTAGAACCGCAAGAACGTGTTTAATTATCTAAATTTATTCGTTATAATGGTGCTGTATACTTTTAGTGAAACTAAGTAATTTAGAAAATTAATCCATTTTAAGTTTTAAAACAGATAGAAAACGAGAAGATTATATATAATCTATGTCAGGAGAGCAATTTAGAGGAATTTTATCCAAAATTATAATCAGTGCTACTGAAACCATTTCAGAAATAAATTGCTCTAATGTTAACATACGATCCAGAAGCTGAATTAGCCTTGACCCAAGTAAAACTATTTAAGGGATAGTAAAGCTTAATTTATAGTATTATTAAAAATTTTTTTTCTAGATGAATAATTGTTTGTTTTTAATCTTTTGTATCAAATAAGTTATTTCTCTATAACTGGCAAGGAATAATTTATAAACTTTAGCTATTTGCTCCTTTTTCAATAAAAAAGGAAATAGCTATTTTAATTAAATTTTTATTTAAGTAAATTAAATTCACGCGCAAAGTATTCAACTTTTTGCCAATCAGTATATTCAACTTCTTTATTTATATTAGTTTCTCCCCCCGTTATTTTCATAATAAATTGCATCATGATACAATCAAACCAGTTATATTGAGGATAACGTAGCGCTCCAGCAAATACATTAGTAATATTTGGTTTCCAAGGAGTTTTAGATAAAAATTTACAGACATAAATATTTGTTTCAGATGTATCTTTGCCCTTTTTCCTGGCTGTTAAATTAACGCTAAAAAATGCACTTGGCATAGTATTTAACTCTTTTTGGTAATTTTTCGCAAAATTTAACACCGTAGAATTAAAATGACCATAACGGATTGATGCACCAACTAATACTTTTTGGTAAACAGAAAGATTAAAATTTTTATTCATATTTAAATCTCTGACATCACATTGCTTACCTTTTTTACGTAAATAATCAGTAATTTTAAGTATTATCTTTTTAGTCTGACCATTTTTGCCAGAATAAAGTAGCAAATAGCTCATATATTATCTTTATATTATATAAAGGATTACTCCCGCCAAAAGGTTGGCGTGAAAAGAACAAGTAAAGTGAATACTTCCAATCGACCAAATAGCATGGTGACAATTAGGATCCATTTTCCCGTTGAATTCATAGTAGTGAAATTTTCAGCTACAGAGCCTAATCCTGTCCCTAAATTATTCAGTGTTGCTGCAATTGAAGCAAAAGCAGAAAATTCATCTACACCGGTAGCAATTAACAATAATAAACTTATAATAAAAACCAATGTATAAGCAGAAAAAAATCCCCAAACGGCTTCAATAATGCGTTCAGGTAATGCCATAGAGCTTAATTTTATTGTATAAACAGCATTTGGATGTACTAAACGTTTCAACTCTCGTGAACCCTGTAAGAATAATAATAAAATTCGAATAATTTTTAATCCACCTCCGGTTGATCCGGCACATCCGCCCAGAAAAGCAGCGAAAAGTAATAATATAGGTAGGAAAAGCGGCCAATTTGCAAATCCATCTGTACTAAATCCAGCTGTTGTTGCTACAGAAACAACCTGAAAAAAGGCTTGATTAAATGTTTGTAATACTGAGTTATAAACTGAATGATATAAAAGTACTAATGTACAAGTGAATATTAAAACTAATTGAAAACCGATAAATACTCTAAATTCAGGATCACGCCAGTAAAGTACCAAACTACGCCCAGATAAAACGGAGAAATGAAGAGCAAAATTACAACCAGAAATCAATAAGAAAATAGCAATAATGGTATTGATAGCAGGGCTATTAAAATAACCAATACTTTGATCATGAGTAGAAAATCCACCAATAGCAACAGTAGAAAAACTGTGAGAGATAGCATCAAAAACATCCATGCCAGCTCCCCATAATGCTATCGCGCAAACTATCGTGAGCAAAACATAAATTAACCAAAGTGTCTTTGCTGTTTCCGCAATCCTTGGGCGCATTTTATTGTCTTTAAGAGGACCAGGCATTTCTGCTCGATAAAGTTGCATTCCACCTACGCTTAATAAAGGCAATATGGCTACCGCTAAAACAATGATTCCCATGCCACCTAACCACTGTAGCATCTGTCGATAAAAGAGTATTGCTTTAGGTAAAGTATCTAAATTAATCAATGTAGTTGCTCCAGTTGTTGTTAAACCGGAAAAAGATTCAAAAAAAGCATCGCTAACCGAAAGATGAGGCTGATCAGAAAAAATAAAGGGTAATGCTCCAACACTACCTAACACGGTCCAAAAAAGGGCAACGATCAGAAAACCTTCTTTAGGTTTTAGATCATGTCGACTATTTCTGTTTGGTATCCATAGGAGTAAACCTATAATTAATACTACAATAAATGTTTGACTAAAAGCACGTCCTGCTCCATCTCTATAGATCAAGGCTACTATACCTGGAATAATCATAGTAACAGAAAATAAAATAACAAGTAGCCCTACAATTCGGGTTATAGCTCGAAAATGCATAAATAGGTTTTCCTTGAAAATCTAGTTATAACATTAAGATTTAAGTATTAATTTAACGCGACTTTACTCAAATTACGTAATTTTCAGTAAACTTTTGTTTAAAGGTTTGTCAGAAAATAAAATTGCTAATGGCATTTTATACCATTCTATGGCTAGTATCTGCCCCCTGTTAACTATTGAATTAATTAATTAACCATTTTATATGTGCATATACACACAATGTATTAAATAATATTTTGAAGCATTATTAATTTAATGTTTAAAAGAGTAAATGCTTATTAAAAGCTATTAAAATAAGTTATAAATAATCTATTAGTTATCAATTTAATGATATAAAATAACGAATCATAATGGTGATAATTTTAATAATAATATAGCCAGCTAATAATTGAATGATCATCAGCTTACCTGTCTGTTTTTGTTGACAAACCATTATTTAAAAGTTTAATTTTGATAATCTCAGAGTTACTAACTACATAGTTCCAGTAATGATGGGAGAGATTTGGGTATTTATGTTTAATAGTTTGGATAAAATTTTTTTCTTCAGCAATTCTATGAGTATGTTACTAGATATATAATAAAACGGCTTTTTAAATCTCTTTAGTAATAATAAATAAACTCTACTGATATCAAATAAAGATTTATTATTTTAAATGTAAATTACATGTAATGTTTTTAACTTTATTCTTTCTTATGTATGAAGAAAATATCTTTGATGCAAAGATTAGCATATGCGCATAAAGCAATATGGAAAAGTGGTATTATAAGCTATATTCTATTATTACCTCTTCTTTGATATTGCAAACAATGTCATAATCTAGCTATAAAGATGCTAGATGTTGATGTATCTATTGATGATATTCAATGTAGCGAATACTGGTTTTAATTGTATCGATCAATATCTGTTGATTACTATCCAAATCACTAATCAACTTACTAAATTCATCATTATTTTAGTTATATAAGTACAGATAATATTTGCGAGATAACCGTAATGTTCAGAACCCGCATCAATTAAAACTATACATTTTTTGATAGAACGTCTCACTAGCAAAATGAGACTAATTATTGCTATTTTTTTGTGTTTCCATGAGTAACTCAATTTATAGTTTACTTTATAAGCACGATAAAAATAAAAATAACCTAATACTGATTTGCGATTAATATTAACTACTGAAATGCTTAATTCTTTATATTAATAAATATATTAATCAATATAATCAGTGTTAGTTATCTTACTGAAGTAAGAATTTTTTAAAATTATTAGTATTTTAAATGAAACACCTGAAATTTTTATTAAAAAGTTATCAGCAAATAATTAATACTATGCTAATAGTCAATTGGTGAATAAAAGCCTAATGTAGGATTACATCCTAACTTGCTTTTGCTAAATGGTAAAAATTAGATCAATTTGACGATTGGCTCTATGTTGGCAAAGATTATCGTTTTGCTTACAGAGAAATCTGTAGTTATATTTATAGCTCAATTGTTGTGTTTCAAGCACTTTCTTTTCCAGGTCAGATAATTCTGTATTTAAACAAATCAATCTCTACCTTGGAAGCTACTAGCTACCCTTTTAATCAGCTGATATAATTATTCACAGTTTAAATCTGGAATTCCTTACTAATGATTCTCTAATTACCCAATTATATTGAGTGTGGCGACTAATTTTATGCTCTCTAAAAAGATTCGTATTATTTTGTTCTATCTCGCTAAGAATCGACTCTGATCGGTCATCGGATCAAGAAAATAACTAACATACTCTATATTAAACTCTTCAATAATCTCATCGCTCATATAATTCTATTAATATCTTGAACGATTATTAGTATCGCGATTCGTTCTTTTTTATCTCCTCCTCTCCCGCATTTTCTAGCCTACCTATTCTGGAATATAACGCTTTCCTTTAAAGAGTTCAGGGAAAATATTTCATCGATTTCAACAATAATATTCAGTGTATTTAAATTGGCTCTTACCGTTGGATCAAAAAATCAGGAATGGCATCTAAGTGCTGTTTTAAATCAATGTTTATTTTTCTGACTCCCGTAAAATCAAGGTATTCAACATACATCGCATATAAATAAACTATTTATTCTTCTTATGTAGTTTCCAGGATAGAGAGCTCCCAAGTAATATTGTTAAATATTTTTGCAATCATGGATTTTGCAATGTATTCACTGTGACAACATGAGTAGGATAAAGTAAAATGAGTTGCTTCAATGTATAGATCGACATCATCTAACATATTGTTGTTGAGCCAACTAATAAGATCCAGATTTATCTGGAACGGGGAACAAGGAAAAGTCCATTTAATCTGTATTATTATTTTTTTTCATGGTAACCACCATACTGAAAATTTTTCATACAGTATAAGAGATTTCTACTAATAATTTTTCTTAAGATGATGTTGATGATTACAGTCATACTCTCCATTGTTTGCAGACGATTCTGTTGTCCGATTAGGAGAGTATCCTAGTGTTTTCCTGAAAAAAATAGTTTTCTCCTTCTCAAAGATTTATATCTGTTGGCAGGTTTATTATATGCGAATTCCTTAATACAGTTCTATCTTGATTTCCCATGAATCGTTGTTTACCTATACAGGATAGGAATTTAAGTGATAATGAAGGAGGAATTCGCTTTCCTAGAAGCTGAAGCATGACCGTCTTTAAAAGCTACGAACCTGATTATATTTACACGTAGATTGAAATATTTTTCCAAAAATACTAAACAAAATTTTAGAAGAGATTATTTTTAGGTATATATATCGCATTACTTGATAGATTTTATTCACCTTTATAAAGCAAACATAGAGCTCATTATGATATGAGCAGCGTAGCTCTGCATCGTTCATACCATAGCGTGCTACGTTCTAATAAACCTGAATGTTCAAGTATAAGATAATGAAACATCTTATAAATCAAAGATAGAATCTGATTCCTGTTATTCTAACATTAGTTAGCAATAAATTACTTGGTCATAAAGTTTATATCTATTTAGATGGTATAAATATTTTATTAATATGGTAAATGTTTTTAGAAATTTAGCTTTTAATTTTTGAGGTTACGGAATACAGGCAATCTTAATTAATACAAAAGTACTTTTATTACAATTAAGTGTGTTCTTAGTAAAGAAATTAAAAAATCGCGGAGCAATTGAAATTGCTAGTTATGATGAACGTTTATTAAAAATAGAGATACTTCATAGAGATACTTCAATTAAGTTTAATAAATAGAACAAGGAAGATGATTACTTTATCATCTTCCTTGATTGTGTTTAAAAATTAGTTTAATTACGCAATTGTGGTGCTCTAAGTTGAGTTTTAATCGATCTCGATAACTCATCTAAAGATGACTGTTCTGGGTGCTCATCAGAAATTTCATAAGTAATCTGAGCTTCAGCTAGATAAGTGTGAATAGGTTCACCATTGTTATCTTCCATAACAACATGATACCAGGGAGCGGAACGTATAGCTGCATTAGCTGAAATATCATCATCTTGTGGTTTATCAAGAGAGTATTCGGCATCAACATCTACTATTACTCCAAGATAACCTAGGAGTTTGTGCCTTACTTGTTGCCCAATATTAAATTTACTGGTAGTCATCATTGCTACCTCCTAGAGGCTTGCCTATTCTATAGGCAATGATATGTGGGTAATAATATAAATTTCAAGCAGGTCACTCTGTTATGTTAGTTTTTAATAACTCTACTAAATAGATTATAAATTCTCTATTCTAGTAATAATATCTTTTATTTATACAAAAAACAATATGTTGAAGTTACTCTTATTATAAGAGACACTAAAATGCAAAATATAAGCAGAAATTACTATATATTATTGCTAAGTTAAAAAGGTGTAGTATTTTGTTATTATATCTTACTTTGAAAAAAATAAATAGACTATATGTTTATGTTTATCATTGCTAGACGGTAGTTTAAATATAAAAGCTTTTTAGCATATTATAGCAAGTTAAATAATTAGAGGATTGATTAAAAATTACTAAGACAGAGTAGGCGGTAAAATTAAATATTATAAAATGAAGAGTATCATCTTGAAAAGATGTAGTAAATTTCATATTCAACATTTACTGCAATAACTCAAATACATTTTACCGGTTTAGGTAAACCGGCAAATTTTGTTGCTTGTTTCGCAGGCCCTTTTGGAAAAAGGCGATAAAGATAACGGCTATTACCGATATCCTCACCATATCTTTTAACAATTGCCTTTACTAACATACGAATAGACGGAGAAATATTGAATTCAAGATAAAATTCACGAATGAAGTAAATAATTTCCCAATGTTGTTCTGTTAATATAATATTCTCTTGTTTAGCCAAGAGAAATACCATAGATTCACACCATTCTTGGCTATTTTTAAGGTAACCATTGGTATCAGTGTTAATTTCACGACCTTTAAATATAAACATATAATGTTTTAAGAAAAAATTAAATTTATGGATAATTTAGCAAAATTAAAATCATTACACAAGTAAATTAGTAAGATGCTGATAAATTAAGAAAATAATCACTTAATAGAATAAATATAAAGCGATTAAATTATATAAGGCTTTACAAGCATTCAAGCTATGTTTATAGTTTTAAACATTGTGGAGGGGTGGCCGAGCGGTTGAAGGCAGCGGTCTTGAAAACCGCCGATGGGAAACCATTCGAGAGTTCGAATCTCTCCTCCTCCATTTTTAAGTTGTTAGCAAATCTGGTGCATAACAGTTTAGCTACGCTTTCGATCTCTAAAACTTCATAAATCTATTCTCCATCCTTAAATTAGATCTTATTATCACTAATAAGGTAAAGGTCAACTCTCCTTAGAAAGTTATATTCATTTTTAATGTTATGGTGTTTAGAGATGCTGTCATATCCTGCTAATTAATTTTATAAATGATTTTAAACAAGATAAATATAATATACAATGATAAAATGTACCATACAAGTATCCATTAAACTAAATCTTACCATAATCCCTTATATGAACTCATCCGTAATAGCGTGCAGGCAGCTGATAGCACCGCGTTGAATTAGACTGTGCTCGAAATTATGCTACGGTAACGTGTCACCGGCTTTGCTTTTATAAATGAAGAAAATAATGGTTTTTTATCTTAGTAAACTATGCAGACTAATATTGATAATCTTAAGATTAAAGTAACGAAGGGTTATAGGATTTTAGAAAAAATGGAATATTTTCAACATTTTATTATTACTACCTTATCTAAAATGCGTAAAACATTGAAGAGTTGTTATCCCATAGTTTTCTACCTGAAAGCTATTAGGCATCTACACTGGTGATTTTTATGATTCTTGGGTTGCTTCTCAGTAAAAAGCAGATGAGTCTCTTATTGGGAAAATTCATCACAAGATTGAATAGCAATAACCTAAAGAGCGCAGTCAATGCTATCTGCGTGATTTAAAGTGGATACATGACGTTATAATTTATTTCTTGGCTAATGTGGCATATATCGTCCTTGTTAGAGGTAAGGTGAGATCGCCTTTGTCTGTTGCTCATTATCGATAGTAGGACTGCACATTGAGGCAAGGAGATCTTATACTGTAAAAGAAGAATTTCACTTCATAGGTTACCATAAAAATAAACAGTTATGCAGATATAGAGATTCTTTCCTCACTCCCTACTAATATAAAGCTCTATTTCATTAATTAACTTGTCAACTATCTTTCTCGGATAATATTAATTCATCTTGTATTGAATTAATTTGTTCCACTTTATCATACCCATATTATCACAGTGAATATAAATGCTTACTGGAGACATTCATTAGAGTTACAGCGATATCGTTATAAATTCCAGATTGCACGAAAAGATTAATAATCTTATTGAAAATTCTCTAGCGAAAATATATCAGAAGGATAGATAATTTAGTTATCTGCTATGTATGTTGAATACCTTGATTTTAGAGGAGTCAGAGAAATAAACAGGCATTAATTCTTTAAACAGTGTTAGATGGAGCGTTCCCCTGCTTCCTTATTTCAGCAGAAACAGTCAACTTAAGTGCATTAAGTGCTATTTGTTGAAGTTAATGAAATATTCTCTCTAAATCCATGAAAAGAAGCGTTTTATTCCATATAGAAAAGATAGAAAACGTGAAAAAGAAGGAGATAGATGAAAAGAACGGATTACGATCTTAATCAATAGAGATTAAAATGGTCATCTGAACAATGAGATTCTTGAAAAGTTTAATGCGGAGTGTGTTAGTCATTTTCTTTAGTCGATTATCGGTAAAGATTTATCCTTAGCTTGAATGGAGATAAATGATGAACCTTTTCAGAGAGTACGAAATTAATCATAATTGCCTAATAAGATTGGATAATTAGAGAGTTATTGATAAGAAATTCTAGATTTAAATTGTGAACAGTTATATCAGTTGATCAAAAGGATAGGTAAGAAAATTCAATGGCGTAAAGTCGTTTATTTGCTAAATTATTTAGGCTGGAGAAGATTGTTTAAAAGTACAAAAATTGAAATACAGATGTAGCTATAAATGGCTCTGCGAGAAAAGTAAGAACTTTTGCAAAAATAGCCATGTTAATCTAATTAAATAAAACCTAGATGATAAAAATATCTCCTTTTAAAATTTTATATTTACACCCCCAATATTGGCTAACATGGTTAGGTATTGGGCTTCTTTATTTGTTAGTTTTACTACCTTATCCAATTATCTATTGGTTAGGAACTTGCCTTGGACGGTTATCCAAATACTTCCTAAAAAAACGACTACAAATTGCAAAACGTAATTTAGAACTTTGTTTTCCTATTATGAGTTCACAGCAACGCCAGCATATGATCAATAAAAATTTTGAATCAGTTGGTATGGGATTATTTGAGACAGGTATGGCATGGTTCTGGTCTGATAGACGTGTACAACGTTGGTTTACGATTAAAGGACAAAAAAATATTAAAAAAATTCAGCTGACAGGACAAGGGATCATTGTGGTGGGAATTCATTTTTTAACGCTTGAATTAGGCGCCCGTATCTTTGGTATATTAAATCCTGGTATTGGTGTATATCGTCAAAATAACAATCCGGTAATGGACTGGTTGCAAATCCGAGGACGATTGCGTTCTAATAAATTTATGCTTGATCGAAAAGATATAAAAGGTATGATACGTAGTCTTAAACAAGGAGAAATATTATGGTATGCACCAGATCATGACTATGGACCAAGAAAAAGTGTTTTTGTACCTTTTTTTGCAGTTAAAAATACTGCTACTACCATAGGTACCCATATTCTAACTAAACTTACCAATCCTGCCATAATACCTTTTACTCCAAAGCGGTTAGCTAATGCAAAGGGTTATGAATTACTCATCCAACCTGCAATAATCAACTTTGTACAGCAGGATGAAATCTCTACTGCAGCATTTATGAATGAATTAATTGAAAGACAAATTATGGAAGCACCTGAACAATATATGTGGTTACATCGTCGGTTTAAAACTAGACCTATAGGCATGCCATCGCTTTATGGTGAGCTTGATAACATACACGATTAAGAAAAATCAGAGGCTGTGTTATGAAGCTAGTCACTAGGTTTATCTATATAAGCTTTTTGTTAATCAATTGATAGTTATTAGTAAATCTGGTGTATGGCGATCAAGTTCCACTCTGATACTTCATGAGTCTATTATACATTCTTATAGATGTCGGTTATCATCAATGGTCAGCAGGTAAAATTCCATTACCTAATTCCTGCTTTTAAAAGCAGATGGGAGCAGCTTAAATACTATTGAAAGGCTTGTTTCCTTAAACAACAGTAACTTTGCGCGCATCAGCTTCATAACCTCACTGTCGTAAAATCAGATTCAATTAAATTTTTTATTCTTATTTGATTTTCAGTGCACTGAAAAATGATAGCATCTCAGCCGTTCTTCTCAATCTTTCTCCAGGTTCTGCATCGATACAAGATACTGCTAAAAATCTTACTAATAAAACATTAAGGGATTTATTAGCAGTATCGCGCTCTCTTTGCTAGTTCAGACTTTCCTGAAACTCACCCTTAACTTTCTGTGCTGCATGCCTTTTGGAAGGGAAGCTAGTACATCAGTTATTTTATGCACTTAAGAACATTGTTCCTGCATATCCGAAAATATCTTTGCCATTGTATTCCAAAAAAATCAAGCACCGTATCCTCGATATCCAAGTCTAGTAAATACAGTTAAGCTCCGCCTTACAGGCAATTAAGAAGTTCGCCTAGTTTATTTTATCTCTTGATAAGCATCTTATAGCGCAACGATCCTCCTTATCATCCATGATATGTCGCTGATAATAAGCAGCAGGCAAAAGCAATCAGCTTATCTAATAGAACGGCATATGCTTTCCGCCAAAAAATAAATGTAACGTATATCGCTTGAATCACATAGCTACTATTGATTGTTACTCTTCAAGGCTATCACTGTTTCAGTCTGCTGATAGGCACTAATAAAAAGATCACGTGCTTTCATCGTTAAGCGACATAATAATTTCGTAAAAATCATTACTGGAGATGATTCGTAGGTATACAGGGATGGTTACCAATTCTTCCAGATTTCTATCATTTTGGATAAGGCAGTAGTAGTAAGCTGCTGAAGTATATCTAGTTGCCGCTACGATTCCTGATCTCGGGCACTTTAAATATAAATAATAACCAATACAAGTCTATAATGATTCGCGTGGCAAATAACTATTATCTCGTCTATAAAAGGAGGCATTCAGCATCTGTTAGTAAGATAGCTTTGAGCTCTTAATAAGCAATACCTAATCAGTGTCTATCATCCACCATTGCTTACAAATTCATTCATACAAGAGATTAGAGGTAATCTCTAGTTTTGCATCTACCTGTAGGATAAATTTTTACGTCATATCATCTCAATAATATTGAGATGATTCACCGAAATTAATTGACAGGTTTGATATGCCAGTATTTCCTCTTCAAAAACTACAACACCAGAAATGTAAACCTAATTTACTTTTCACAAGTTAACTATAGTTTAGTTAGAAAATTATTTTTTGCTTTAAATGACCATAGAAATATTCATTTTTGAAGTGAATATTAATAAAAAGCAGCGTTAACTCCACGCTGCTTTTTATTTAATTTAATCAGCATTAACTTTTTTAATTTAAAGCTTGTTGCATACCTTTTTCAAAGTCATCCCAGTTGCATAAGTTATTTTTATTAAGTGGGCAATTTTGAAGCGATAAAGTTACCTGTTTGGGTGGGTTATTCAATGTTAATGGCATTTTATCTCGTAATTGATTCGCTGATTGATAAATATATTCAATTTTTAGATAATCTTTGTTAGTTTTCTTATTATGCCAACGTTGAAACACTAATTTTCCACCAATTGGCGTATGTTCATATTGTTCAGGCAATTGATAAGGAGCAAAATCTAAAGCAGACATGACTGATGCAATATTTGAATCATGACCAAACATAATAAGTAATTTTGACTTTTCTTTATTAGTTTGGTTAACAAAATGTAAGTTAATATAATTTAATAGAGGCTTAGCTATATTCTTAGCAAGAATTTTAGTTCTAAATGCAACTGAATAATAGCTATTTTTAATTTTATTAAGTGTTTTCCATTGTTCTGGTGTATTAATAGTTCCCCATGCTATATCTTTTGTAGCAAATCCTTCGTAATATTGTAGATCAAATATATCTACAATATTTGTTGTTAATCCTAACGGCCCAAACACAACGGGTTGTTTATTGGGATTAATGATGATCGTATTAGGGGAGCTAACCAAATCGCACAACTTATCTTTTTTACACAGAGTTGAATTTTTAAAGTCTAATATCGTTGAAATTTGTTTATAAGCTTCAGCCAAATCTAAATGTGCTAATTTTTCTGTCATAGCGTTTGTGGCTTGTCGTTTAAATTCTGCACTATTGTCAGTGACAACTGGATCAAAAATAGGATCAAACTTTCCTTCGCTCATGTCTGAGCGATAAAAAGCTTTAACTGAGCAATCAGGAAATGCGCCTCTAATAAAAGATTGAGCTGTAGCAATAGTGCGTTGTTGATTATTTGCATAGATATAAACATTATTTGAGTCTGGACATTGATCTGTGCGCAATAGGCCTACTCTATGAAACCAATATTTAAAATAGTTTCCCATATAAATCTCTAACTGCTCACCTTTAGTCGTGAGATTTGCATCTTTAGTATCCCAAATAGGCCAAAGTTTATTTGTTGCACGAGTTAATATATCCTTATATACTATTGGTGCTCTTAAATTATGCCTACTTAAAATTAATACCTGAGTTAATTCATAATCTTGAAGTTTTTCTAATGAAAAACTTACTGGTGATATTAAAATGCAAAGAAGGCATATCATTAGTCTTTTTTTCATCTTTCAACGCTCCTGTTAAATTTATTATAATTTTCTTAATTATATAAGATTTTATCTAGATGTAGTCAATTAAAAATAAATTTCATTTACGATAAAATTCTGACTTTGCTAGTTTTTAAGAAAATTTGTTAACTTTTATCAAGTAAAAGATACAACGATGATATTTTACAATATATCTTCTAGTTCTAGTTCTAGTTCTAGTTCTAGTTTTAGTTCTAGTAATAGATTACGTTTGAGTTATTAAAAAAAATTAGTGTATATCTCAGTCAGTCAGACTCCATTCCGCTCTGATACTTCAGATAATATATTCTCCATGATTGAATCGAACATGTTTATCGCTAGGGGTGAAGCAAATTTAAATTTTTTTAGTTCCGGTTCTTCAACTATTTTTAAAAGACAGGAATAGCTTAAATAGCATTGAAATAGTTGTTTTTCTTGAACTACAGTACTTTTTTGCGTCGCCTTCATAGTCTCACTATCGCGCAAAAGCTGATTTAATCAAATTCATCGTTTTTAATTGATCCTTAGCGTATTTAAGGAGAATTGTAGAATCCAAGCCATTCCCCCCCTCAATCTTTCTTTAGCTTTTCATCCCTTGCAGAATACACTGAAAACCTTATAAACAAAAACATCAAGGAATTTATAATTGGTATCATGATAGCTCTAGCTGCTAACCATACCTCCTGCAACTCACTTTTAACTTTTTGTTGCTACTTTTAAGAGTGAAACCAGCACATCAGCTATTTTATCTACCTAATAATATTGATACTGCGCGTTCAGGAATATTTTTGCCATTGCATTCAAAAACCAAGTAGCGCGTCTCCCCTCTCCATCCCATTCAAAGGCTCATGGAAGATACGTTTAAGTCATACTCTTGCGGCCATCTAGAAGATGGGTTCAGGTTGCTTCTAACTCTCGATAAGTATCCTGAACCGAACCATTTCCTTATCATCCATGCAGTGTACCCGCTTTAACTAGCAGATCAAAGACGATCAGCTTCTTGACAGAACGGTTATATCCTTTCCGCCAATAAATAAAAGTAACGCGTATCGTTTAAATCACACAGCCTACTATTATCTGTGCTATTCAAGCTATTGTTATTTCAGTCTGCTGATCCTACTAGCAGAGAGAGCATGTGCTTTTACAGAAAAGCGACTTCAGAATCATGAAAATCACTAGTGGATAACCCATCCTTCCTTGCAAAAAAGGGGGGGTATAGATCAATGAGTAGCAACTCTTTCTATTTTTACCCGCTTTAGATAAGTTGGTAGCAATAGGTGCTGAAGGTATTTTTTGTTACTCATGCGATCCCTGGACCTTAGATATTTTATATTTCAATATCGCCAATACTAGTTTATATAGTTTATATAGTTTGCGGTGACTATAATCGTTATAGGTGAGATCATATTAAGAGAATAACAGTAATATTTTATTTCACGATACCCTGTCTCTAGGGTAGGCTTTTCATAGAAAAGCATCTCTTTTATTAAGAGCATTTATGAAATCAATCAACAAGATACATTATCATCCCAAAACCCCTATACACAAAAAATCAAAATAACTCGCTTAATGTTAAAAATTTACTTTATGTTGTTTATTAACAGTAATAATATGAATACAAGTAGCTTTTATTTTTTTTAAAATTAATTTGATAATATCAATGCTTTATTTTTTGCTATTTTAGCAAATATAATCATTTATAAAGTTGTAAGTCAATACTTTCTTCACGGTACTGTCGTTATCATTTGCTATGATTATTTCATAGGCTTATAAGAACTGTCTTTGCTCAATAAGGTACTTTCTAAACGTTATTTTGGCTATATTATTAGCTAAAGTTTTAAGCTTATTGATAACTTTAAGATATTTTCTATGCCATGAGTTTTACTTGACGTTATCTTCGTCAGCTAGAATTATAAAGGCAAAAAAATTCCTTAACTATTTTGTCGTCAATTTAACTAAATTTTGAGTATGTAACCACTGATTTTTTAATTGCATACCTATATTTAAAGACATAACAACTAGATCTATTTTAGCGACAGAGCCTTGGTAATTTAACTGAGAGAATTTCAATGAGGCCAATATGCTAATAGCGTGGCACTTAGCTTAATATTTTTATCATTTTATTTCTTTGCTCACCTAAATATAAAATAATCCCCCTTTAAGTTCATCATTAAGATATTGATTTAGCATATAAACAAGTTATACTTATTTCTGATGTATAGGATTTTTTAAAATGCTGACATCAATCCTAAATTAATTTCATGAATGATTATAACAAAAGAGAGATGATATGCTATGAAATCTACCCTAGAGATATCCACGAAATCAGATATTACCGTAATCTTTTTCATAAACTCATGCACAATACTGACAGCCATCTGATAGCATAGCTGTTGAAACTAAGCTCTAAGCCATGTTGCAACAACATACTCAAGACCGCCTTATCGACGAGTGGCGAGCTGTTTCCAGTAATTCTTATTTTCTACAGTAAACTTATAGAGGCAGATATTGGTTATATTGAGATTAATGTGCCCTAATATCGAGGTATTGTACAACGGTAACGAAATATGTTTCAACAGCTCGTTTCATCATTATCTTATCTAAAACGTACAAAAAACATTAAAGAATTTCTATCATGTCTTACCGTAAAGCATCTATATTGGTGCTTTTACAAAGCTATGAGCTTCTTTGTGAAAGCATATGATCTCTCTTTGCAAGTACCATCAAAAAAGATTAAATAGCAATGGCTTAAAGAGCACAGGCAACGGTGCCTGTCTGATTTAAACGATACGTGTTACGTTTATTTCTTACAGAAAAAATATGTCATTTTATTAGGCAAGATAAATCGCCTTTGCTTACTACTCATATTGTCACGTAAACTTATGAACATAAGGAACTCGTTCCAGTAGAAATGATTATTAAAAGTCAGAAGCGCACTGGGTTTAACTTTTAATCCTTTGCAAGCGTCTAAGCTTAATCGTATCTCTCAAGCTTACTATTTAAACTTCTACCCTTTGGTTTTGAATGCAATAGCAAAAATATGTCCAGACACCAAGCACTCAACGCTATTGGGGTAGTACACAAGATAACTAATGTACTGTCTTTCACTCTGAATGGCATGCAATCAAAAGTTAAGAATGAGCTGCGGGAAGTCTGGTTAACAGAGAGTCAGAATGCTGCTAAGAAAGCTTTTGATGATATGTTATAGGCAATGTTGTCAGCGAAGTGTATTTCAGCGATGAAGAAGCTAGAAAAGATCAAGAAGAACAGCTGATATCTATGCCTTCCTGTTCAACGCATTGGCATCAATAAGAATGACGAATCTGATTGAATCAGCTTTTTCAGGAGTGAGGCTATGAAGAGGATGTCAAAGCACTGTAGTTTAAGAAAGTAACTCTTTTATGGTATTTAACTGCTTCCATCTACTAAGAAAACTAGAATCTGCTAAGAAATGCTAGGCAGACTTAAGCTTCTGACTCTCTTGTAGTAAATAAGATGCAATTCAAGAATGAAGAATAGATTTATAAAGTATCATAATGGAGCGGTATCCTGATCCTCATACATCAGATTTACTGATAACTCACTTTGACATTAAATTTTAAAAATCTTATTATTCACATGATCTTTTTCTATCTTATAGATAGAATTAAGATCGCAATTCGTTTTTCCTTTTATTTCCTTAATCCTTTCGCATTTTCTACTTTTCCTATATCGAAAAAAACTTTTTATTCTTTAAATAATTTGAAGAAAATATCTTGCCAACTTCAACAATAGTATTTAGATATTTATGTTGGCTGTTAACGCTAAAGCAAGGAAACAGTGCTGTCATTTAAATGTTGTTTTCAAATTAATGCCTTTTACTTTGCTGATTCCAGTAAAATTAAGTTATTAAATATATATTGTAGATAACTAAAGTATTTATCTTTATGATGTAGTTTCGTCAGAGGACTTCTAGTAAAATTATTAAATCTTTTTCTATAATCGGAAACTTTATAACGATATCGCTGCAATTCTAATTGGTTAGTGTTTCTCCTTAGCGAATACATGTTTATTGTGATAATATAGGCAAGATAAAGTAAAATGAGTTGCTTCAATGCATGCATCAATATTATCTGATAGATAATCGTAAAATCAACTAATAACGACATGCATATTTATCTTAACAGGGAATATAAAATACTTTTTGACCCAGTATAACTGTTTGTTTCGTCATAATAAGCTCTTCTTTATATAGCAAAAATCCTTCATGCAGTATTAAGGAGTTTCTACTAGTGTTTCTACTAGTAATGTTTTAATATAGTTTTAATATAATACTACTACTTTGATAGTAAAGAATATCTAGTGAAAGAAAAATGAGATTTCTATTAAAAGCTTAATAGAAGAGAGGGGGGAAAGAAATAGGCCAGTAGAGGATACCCAACTCCTACAGGAAAAAATAAAATTTGTCTATTAAGTAGACAAAAGAAGTTTTATTATAATATTTCAATTATAAATGGGTCGCGTAAAATAGTTTAGTATGAAACAACAGGATTATAGATTTATCTTCTTTAATCAATGAAAGTCAAGATATCTATATTAATCGTCAAACTATTACGAACAGTAAAAATAAATAGCTTAAGAAGGTTATTGTATTAAATTTTTAGTTACGTGTAATGCTTATGGATATTAAGTTGTTGCTGATTTTATAGCTTATGAATTTAGATTACTATTTTCTGTCAATTTATCAGATAATAAATACATATTAGAGCAGATATTAAAGTTAACGATGATGGATGCTTATGCTATTCTAATTTTATTTTAAATTATATTTTTATGAGGAATATCATGGATAACCGGCTACTTGATATCATTGCTTGCCCTATCTGCCATGGAAAATTAGTTTATGATAAACAAAATTTAGAACTTATCTGTAAATTCGATCATCTTGCTTATCCTGTTCGTAATAACATACCGGTTCTATTAAAAGAAGAAGCTCGTGAGTTACTCTTAGATGAAGAAAAATAATATATTCACAGTTATTATTCCTGCGCGTTTTGCTTCTAATCGCTTACCAGGTAAATCGTTAGCTGATATTCATGGGAAACCTATGATTATTAGAGTAATGGAAAGAGCCCTAATGTCAGATGCGACGCGTGTTATTGTAGCGACTGATCATCAGGCAGTATTTGATGTGGTGAAAGCAGCAAATGGTGAAGTCTGCATGACTAATGTTTCCCACCAATCAGGGACTGAAAGATTAGCAGAAGTTATTGAAAAATATAAATTTCCTGATAAAGAAATTATTATCAATGTTCAAGGTGATGAACCTTTAATTCCACCGGAGATAATTAATCAGTTAGCTAGTAATTTTATACTAAATAACGTCGATATGGCAACATTAGCGACACCAATAAATGACCCTTATGAAATATTTGATCCCGCTATTGTAAAAGTCGTGACGGATAAACAGAGTAACGCCTTGTATTTTTCTAGAGCTGCTATTCCATGGGAACGTGATAACTTTGCAATTAGTAAAGTAAAAATTAACCAGAATTTTTTACGTCATATTGGTATTTATGCTTATCGAGCTAGTTTTATTCGTCGTTATATCGGATGGCCGATAAGTTCGTTAGAGACGATAGAGATGCTTGAGCAGTTGCGTGTATTGTGGTATGGAAATAAAATTCATGTTGCCCTAGCAGTTAAAACACCAAGGCCTGGGATTGATAATCAGCAGGATCTCGATGCTGTTCGAGAAGTTTTTTTTTCTACTTAAATTTATCTTGATGTCACCAGTTTTAAGCTATCTATAGTTACTAGATTAAAACTAAATATTAAATGTTGGATATTATTAATTTTATTAACTGTTATTTTAAGTAAATAAATTCATACTAAATGCGTTCTGAGTAGGAAAAGTAAATCGATAAGAAGAATTTTCCCAAAGGTTATAATGATATGAAGTAATGGTAAGTTAATTAGCAGGTGAAGTAATGCGATGTATATTTATAGAAATAAAAAAAATATTCAGTCTGTGCCATATGGTTAGCTGAGGTCAGTAATAGAAGAAAAGATTCTTTTAATCGGTTGGCATAATATTGCATTTTGCATATGGAATTTATTACTATTAATTCATTAATAGTAAACGTTATTTAACGGTACCGAGTAATTTTATGCCTCCTAGCAAAGGTTTTACATGATTTATCCCCCATAGGAGCAAAGGATATATTATTTATCTATAGATTGGCTAAAGGATACAGCTAATACACTCTGCATTAAACTCTTTAGCAATCTTTCATCTCTCACATGACCTTTTCGATCTAGGATCAATTAAGATCGCGATTCGTTCTTTTTTATCTCCTTATCTTCCATATTTTCTGCTTTTTCTATGTAGAAAATAACCACTTCCCTTTAAAGGATTTATGGGAAATGGTTTCAAGGTCAAAGAAAAATACAACATAAATACACTTATTTTTGCTTTCGCTAACTCACAGAAAGTCGTGATGCCATTTAAATGTTGTTTCAAAATTAATTAGTTATTAACAAATTTAGCATATGACAGGAATATCTGTACTCTAATACTTGCAAATCTATTCTCCATCCTTAAATTGAACATTATTTACCTTATAGAGTCAGCAGCTTAATTCTATTAGCCAGTTTCACTTTTCTACGAAAACTAGAGTAGCTTAAATACTATTAAAGGGTTACTTTTCTAGAACCACAGTGTTTCTTCGCGAATGAGCTTCATAGTCTTATTTTTGAAAAAGCTGATTTTAATTAAATTGATTATTTTTATTGGACATTAAGTTCACTGATGGAAAATCGTAGAATACCAGGCGTTCTTCTCCCTCTTTATCCGTCTTCTTCATCGCTGCAGGATACGCTAAAAACCTTACCAATAAAATATCAACTGATTTATTAGTAATATTATAGCTCTCTGCTAGCCAGATCTTTTTACAAGCTTACACAGTCTTAACTTTTAGTTACATGGATTTATGAAGTTAAGGAGGATATTAGTTATTTTATGATACCTAATAGTCTATTAGGGCTATATATACTAAGAATATTTTTTATTAAATTTTAAAAACTAATGCGCCGTGTCTCTCCTTAGTAGTCTAGGAGGTATGGTTAATCTACAGAATTGGAAGCCATTAAAAAGTTATACTCAGCTTGCTTCTGACTCTTGATAACCATCTTTGACTGCAATAAGTTCCTTATGTCCATATTAACTGACTTAATAATTAATAAGCAGACAAAGGTGTTCAAAACTGCATAATAGAATAACATATGCCTTAAGACAAGAAATAAACATAGCGTATATTGCTATAAATCATGCAGCTACCATTGTTTGTACTCTTTAAGTTATTGCTGTTTCAGTCTCCTGATGTTACTAACAGAAAAAACTGTGCTTTTATCAAGAAATCCCCAAGAGCTTCATAAAAATTTTCAGTGGAGGATACTTGTCGGTAAGGTCATAGTAGAAGCTCTTTAACGTTTTTATACACTTTAGATAATATGGTATCAATGAGTTGTCAAGGATATTCCGTTGTTACTGCGATTTCTTGATCTTAGATACTTTAATCTTAAGATTCTAAAATACTCGTCTGTATAGTTTGTTATATTGCATAATCGTTAGGGATGATGGCAAAGAGAGCGCGTCAGCATTTCATTGTAGCATGGACTTCGAGCCCTCTCAATGGCGATGGTATCAGCTACCTACCACTATTACGAATAAGTTCATGTAAAAATTAAAGGTAATATCTGGTTTTATGAATATTTATAGGATAAATTTTATGAAATATTATATCTTTTTTATTAAAATTATTTACGAAATCAATTAAAAAGAAGAGATTCTCCATTATCCCTGAAACTTCATGCGCCATAAATAATCATAACTCTAAATTAATAACTGTTTGTTTCGATTACTCTGTATAGTCAAGATACTCAATGTACATTGAAAATAATTAAAACATTTATCCTTCTGATGTGGTTTTGCTATAAGACTTGTAGTAAGATTGCCAAATATTTTTCTGCAATTGAATATTTTTAATGATATCGCTTTAACCCTAATCAATGTTCCCCCAGAAGAAGCATGTTTACTTTGATAAAATAAGTGGTGATAAAAGTGAAATGAATTGCTTCAATGCATAGATCGAGATCATCTAATATATTGTCGCCGAGCCAATTAATGAGATGCAGCTTATCTTGGATAAGGGTAAGGGAAAGTTTCTTTAATCTTCATGACTGTTTGTTTTATGGTAACTGCTATAGCGAAAAATCCTTTATATAGTATATAAATCTATTAATAATTATTACAAACATAGTTTGATAATCACATACCATACTTCCTATTGTTTTCTGACGATGCTGTTGCTAGTGCATTAGAGCGTAGTTATTTTCTTGCAAAAAATATTTTTCTTTCATTCATCTATCTCTTGGTAGATGAACACGAATTTTTTAACCTCGTTGTATTTGGATCTAGTCTGCATCGCTATTTATGTAGGTGCCTTTCTTCTACGAAACAATAGGAAATTTTTGTAAAATTAGACAGAAGAAGCGCAGAATCTGAAATATAAAGCGTTTAAAGCTATGCGTCTGATTATCTGCATGTAGATATAAATATCTTCCGTAAATTCTAAACAAAACTTCACGATGCTACCTTTTTATAGATATAAAGCCCGCGCCTATTCATGAGTTTTTATTTATCTTTACAATAACAAGATCGTAATTAACGCTTGACCTTTATTACGTGGTCTTAGCCAAGCATGTCTTATCCTTACGGTTATCCATCAGGTACTTATAAACAATAGCGAAGAATTTACAGATCGACTTTTTCATCTAAAAGGTGTTTAACTATTAGAAAATATGAATTTGATCATTTCTATATAGCTTGATATAGAATACAGACTTATCCCGCCGATGCATCCTCAAATAAATGATGTGGTCTAACGACTTAATAGATGTTATAAAATATGAACTATAAATTCATTATTTTAATTTTGATCAAAGAGTTAAGATCACTCTATATGAATATGTTTGGGTATAAAATTAAAAATTACTACAATTGGCATTAGATAGTCAAAATCTATTGCAGTCGATGAAAGATTAGTTCAAGATTAAACCTAAATCATTTAAAAACATACTATCTTCCAAGATGATGTGACATTTAATAAATCTATTTATTAAATAGGTATTTATATCGTCAATGCTGATTAAGTTTTATAATAGTAGTATCAGGGTATTTCATGGTAGATCCCAATTTAATGATATTGCAGATAAGTTTATGCAGGATATTTATCCTATAATAAAAGGGGGGGGAATATACGCGAACCTGATATTTGTTAGGATCTAAAGCCTTTTATTTAATTTTTTTCTTAATAAGTCTTTAAAGCTTATTTAGACGCGGTGAGTTAGAAAAGGTTTTTGCTAATAAGTTTTCGCGATGGAGATTTAAGTTATTATTTATGGTATTTCAGTAACAATGTTTGAACACGCTAAATTGTTGGCTGAAAAATAAGATAAAATATGCAATTTATTCTCTCTCCTATTCAGGAGATTGATTAATATTTAACAGGAACGAGAACCGTTTATTTAGTGTTGTTTTATGAAGTTATTAAATAGATCAGTGAACAAAAATTTGCAATAAAACTCTAGTGAAGATATGAATAACTTAAGTGGCACATTTTCTGTCATGTTTTATAATTAGAATGAGTTAGTGATGAAAATTTTGTATTAGATAGTTTCTATATAGAAGGGGGTACACCTAATATTCAATAACGCCGCAAACATTAACTTATACCTCTAAATTCATTGTTATCAGAAAAAATATATCAATGACTAGAAATTTAATTTTAAAATAGTTAGTAAAAGAAATACATAGATTTTCATGATTATATACAAAACTGTCAGTTAGAAAATGAAGATTTTTAGCGTCATTTATTTTAGAGTATAGTTATTGTTGATAATAACCCTATAGTGATCTGGGATGTTATATTTGCGTTATAGCATATTAAGTCTATCTAAAAGGATGAATTATGGATAAATTTTAGACTGTTCTGAAATTAGTGTCCTAGCGCGAAAAAATAATTTTCAATAACATTGCTTTTGAGAGTCTGACCTTTTATCGCCTGTTTCTGTTCTTAACACTGAGCGCTTGATTCTGAAGTAAGCTAAGGTAAATTAGTTGATGCTTTTCGTGAAGTTAGTATTTATAAGCCCAAAAGATTTTCCAATTAGGATATTTTACTATGAAAGAGGGCTATTT